>NZ_JAHAWC010000004.1:0-275458 GCF_018383635.1 Enterobacter sp. 120016
CGCCCGGACACATCCCGCGTCAGGCGGGTGACACGCACCTGCTCCTCTCTGCCGCTGAGGTCATATTCCCGCAGGGTGATGAGCCTGCCACAGGCATCATAGTCCCGGCACAGACGGATACCGTCGACCCGGATCTCCTCCGCCAGGAGACCGGTGCGGGTGTAACGCAGCAGCCAGCGCTGGCCGCTGCCGTCAGCGATCTCAGTGACCTGTCCCGTACGAAGGTCGTACCGGTACGTCTCCCGGGTATTATCAGGGTAAATGATTTCGCTCAGCAGCGCGGTGCCGGGGAGATAGCTGTAGCGGGTGATATGCCCCGCTTCATCCTGCTCCGTCAGCAGCTGGCCGTCACCGTTCCACGTCCATCTGCGCTCGCTGCCGTCCTCATGGATAATGCACTCCGGATTGCCCGCGTCGTCCCGGAGGATCTGCTCCCCTTTTCCGGTCTCAGGGTTGCCCTGCCAGACGGGCCGGCACAGCAGGTCGTAGCGAAAGGCGGTCACTTTTCCCGTGCGGTCTTTCTGACGTATCACCAGGCCCGCGGCGTTAACCTGACGGGTTTCATTACTTCCGTCCGCCCATTCCGTTGCGACCCGCGCGCCTTCTTCCGACCAGCGATAGCGCAGGGTGTTTCCTTCGGCGTCGGTCGATGCCAGCAGGCATCCGTCAGCGTCGTAACGCCAGCGCTCCCGCTGTTTTGCCAGCCCGTCAGCGCTGTAGATAATCTGCTCAGTACAGCGGCCCGCGCTGTAATGGCGACGAATAATTTGCCCGTCCGGCAGGCTTTCCTCCGTGACCTGGCCGTCACGGTTATGACGCCAGCGGGTTACCGCGCCCGACGGATCGGTCAGCGAGACAAGGTTGCCCCGGGTATCATATTCATATCGGGTGGTGGCACCGTCCGCACCGGTCTGTTCGAGCAGCCGGGCGGTCTCCGGATCGTGCCGCCAGTGCTCTTCCGCGCCGTCTTCGTGGCGAACCGTGACGCGCCCGCCGGCCTGCCAGATATACTCCCGGGACAGGCCCGGAAGGCTGCTCCAGTGGCGTACGGCCCGGGCCTGTTTACCCGAACCGGACCACGCCCAGTAAAATTTCGCCCCGCCGGGCAGCTCGCGGCAGGTAAAAAGATGATCGTCCCGGTAGTGGTAGCGTTCGGCCTCCTGTCCCGGTGCCCTGGCCAGGCAGAGGCGTCCCTCGTCATCGTGGTCGTAGCGCATCACCGTCACGGCACCACGCGCCATGTCCAGGCGCGTGTTTTCGAACACCAGTGAACTCAGCCGCGGTCCCCTGGCGTGTTCGCGGTAGTTCAGATGCAGCAGCATCCCCGCCGTGCTGACCAGCCTGACGGGTAATTCCCCTTCGTATTCCACCTGCCAGCGCTGACGCTGGCGGGAAAATCCGCTCACGCGTCCCTGAGGGCTGTCCGCAGACCGTACCACATGCATCAGCCAGCCATTCAGCGATGGCGCGTTCAGTACGAAAGTATTCTCTGCGTTATCACACCAGGCCCTGGCACCGGCCAGCGGGTTACGGGAGACGGGGATCGTGGGGTCCGGTAGCGGCAGGCGCAGGGTGACGTTCTCATGGTCCCGCCACAGAATATGGCTGTCGGTGAAGGTGAGGCGATGATCGAGCGTATGCCGCCAGCCATATCCGAGCGTTGACGCCTCCTCAACCGCCGTGGTGCGGTACTGCCGGCCAATACTGAACGGGACGGTGCCGGGCAGCGTGAAATCCGTCAGCGCCAGCAGCTCTTCCCCGTTGATCAAGGATACCGGGCAGCCGTCCGTATCGCAGGCGTAGGTATTTTTCGTCGGGTTGCCGCCGGGGTCCGTGGCTGGAGAACTTTCCTCGCGGGTTTTCAGGCCGATTTCGGTGTGACGGCTGGTACCCAGTTCGGTTTCATGATTGATCCCCAGCCGGGCATTGCTCTGGCGCTGATGGTTAATGGCGCCATGGTTGTCCAGAAAACCGGACATGACGCTGACCATGTCCTTCATGATGTCAGTCAGCGCCTGCCATAAGGTCCGGATCGTTCGTCCGAAGCGGGGGCCGTAGCGCGTCAGCATTCGCACCACTTTATACGCCAGAAAAGCCGGGCCTCCTGGACCGGTAACCAGGGTCAGCAGCGCCCCGAATACCAGACCGGAAAGGATTTCCCCCGCAAATTCGGCCAGGGGGGTGAGCAGTTGTCCCCAGGGATACATTCGCAGGCGCAGCAGGGTGGCGCGGGTGAGCAGATACAGGGCAGCTTCATCGTTAAACAGCGCCATCAGCTCACGGGCGCGCGCCTTGTTGGCCTCAAGGGCCCCTGAAAAATCCGGAAGCGTGAGGCCGGACACCCATTCGCCGGCCTGCGTGAGGGCATCTGCGATATCTCTCAGATACGGCGCCGGGCTGGAGATGATATTCCAGGCCAGCTTGATGTCGCTCCAGAGGTCGGTCAGCGAACTGAATAACCCTTCACTGAAAGCAGCGGACAGGCCGTCCGTAATGGCATTACGCGTCCAGTGCGGACGGTATTCATCCCACCGGGCTGCCAGGACGCCGTATTGCTGTCGGGAAAGTTCGTCATAGGCCGCCAGCAGGGCATCGTTGTGCGCTTCCAGCGCCGGATCGACGGCCCGGGCGTAATAGCTTTTACCTGCCTTCAGGTCAGTAAAAACGGCCCTGCCGCTTTCATCCGTTATTTTTACGTCAACCCGTTTGTCAGGGGCAAACGAGGGGGTTTCATACAGCTCAATACTGGCGTCCGGGACAGGCAGGTCGGTTATCGACTGGTGCCTGAGGACCACGGTAAGGGTGCGGTTTTTCGGGCAGACAATCGCCGCGCTGAGCGCCCTGCCGTCATCGTCATCGACAACGGTTTCCCTGCCATTCAGGGCAATAATGCGTTCCATCTCCAGCGTGGGGCCACCCAGCATGCCGGAAACATGGCTGGCGCGCGCCCACTCGCGCACGAACTGCCGGTACTCCTGAGTGATAAGTTCATTGTTTTTAAAAAGAGAAAGCTCGGTCTCAATACCAGCGACATAGCCGGCAAGCAGGATTTCCGTGCCCATATATTTCATCCGTGAATTTGTGCTTGATATTGGGATAGCTACCGCAGGCTGTGGATATAAATCCTGCATATATCGATGATATTGAGGGAATATCGTCAAAAAAAGATATTGCATGTAAATTCAGAATTGTGCCTGATACCGTATCGACCACGTAAAATTACAACTCATGCAACGTCTTCATACGTACCCCGACATCCGCGCGATGTTTCGTCGTCTCCTGATTGCCAGCGTCACCGGCGTGCTGGCCGCGCTGGCCGTGGCGGTGTTCCGCCACAGCATGTACCTGCTGGAGTGGCTGCTTCTCAGCAACGACAGCGGCAGCCTGGTGAATGCCGCCGCGTCGCTCTCGCCCTGGCGGCGCGCGCTGACGCCGGCGCTGGGTGGGCTGGCTGCCGGGCTGCTGCTCTGGGGATGGCAGCGTCTGACGGCGCAGCGGCCTCATGCCCCTACCGATTATATGGAAGCCCTGGAGACCGGTGACGGTCAGTTTGACTACGGCGCAAGCCTTGTGAAATCCCTTGCGTCGCTGCTGGTCGTGGCCAGCGGAAGCGCCATCGGGCGTGAAGGGGCGATGATCCTGCTTGCCGCCCTCGCCGCCTCCCTTTTCGCCCGTCGCTTTACGCCCCAATCCGAATGGAAATTATGGATAGCCTGTGGCGCCGCCGCCGGGATGGCCAGCGCCTACCATGCTCCGTTAGCCGGAAGCCTGTTCATCGCTGAGATTCTGTTTGGCACGCTGATGCTGGCCTCGCTCGGCCCCGTGGTTATCGCGGCGGTGGTGGCGCTTCTCACCACGCAGCTTCTGGCTCCGGGCGCCGGTACGCTCTACGCGGTCCATCTGAGCGGCATTCTCACCGCGGCCGATTATGCCCTGCTGGTCGCGATGGGGCCGGTGGCGGGTCTCTGCGGACCGCTGCTGATGTGGCTGATGGCGTTCAGCCACGGTCTTTTCCTGCGCCTCAAGCTTTCGCCGCCGTGTCAATTAGCGCTGGGCGGTGCGATCGTCGGGCTGCTGTCTCTCCTGACGCCGAAGGTATGGGGGAATGGCTACAGCGTGGTTCAGGCTTTTCTGCTCGCGCCGCCGCTGCTGTCGGTAATTGCCGGGGTGTTCATCTGTAAACTGCTGGCGGTACTGGCGAGCAGCGGTTCGGGCGCGCCGGGCGGGGTATTTACGCCCACGCTGTTTGTCGGTATGGCAACGGGGATGCTGTTTGCGCAGCTGTTCGCGCTCTGGCTACCGGGTTCTGAGACGGCGATTCTGCTGGGGCTGGCAGGGATGGCAACGCTACTTGCCGCGACCACGCATGCGCCCATTATGTCGGCGCTGATGGTCTGTGAAATGACCGGGCAGTATTTTTTACTGCCCGGCCTGCTGGTCGCCTGCGTGGTGGCGTCCGTATTGTCGCGGACGTTACGCCACGACTCGATCTACGGTCAGCACGCCACCGAGGGCAGAGAGATCGATGTACTGCGCTAGCTCGCGCTGCTCGGCGCGTGGCAGATAAGGCAGCTCGCCCACCAGCGGTCCGGGCAGCTTGGTGCTCAGCACGTCGATGATCTCCGCGTAGTGCGCCAGGCCCGGGTTGATGCGGTTTGCTACCCAGCCAATCAGCGGCAGGCCGTCATTGGCGATCGCCTGCGCCGTCAGCAGCGCGTGGTTGATGCACCCTTCCTGGATACCCACCACCATCACCACCGGAAGCTGCTCCTGCACGACCCATTCAGACAGCGGGCGCAGGTCATTCATCAGGCTGCGCCAGCCGCCCGTTCCTTCAACCACCACGTGGTCAACCTTCTCGCTCAAGTTCGCCAGGCCGTCGGACAACAGGGGATAATTAATCAGGCCGCTGTGCGCTACGCTGCTCTCCTCTTCGCTTAACGCAATGGGATTGACCGCGTGATAAGGCAGTTCCAGTGACGAGACGCTTTGCAGCACCAGGGCGTCTTTATTACGCAATCCCTCTGGCGTCTCTTTACTGCCTTTTGCGACCGGTTTGTACCCTGCCACGCGTTTACCGCTTGCTGCCAGCGCCTGCAGCAATGCGCGGGATACGACGGTCTTGCCGACAGAGGTATCTGTACCAGTAACAAAGAAACGCTTAAGCATGACTCACTCCACCTCTTGGGTATGCTTCGAAAATATAAACCAGGTAAATAATTCAGTGGAGGAAGTCTACGGGATGCGTGCGCTACCCGGCTTGAGATAGCGCAATTTTTCTTACATCTGCGGAAAAGAGTTAACCCTGTAGCAGGCGGATCAGCAGCGAGCCGTTATACATGGCGTCTTTGACCAGCGCCGCGCCTGCCATCGTACCCTTGTTGGAAAACTGGGTGCTTTCTACCGCAATATTTTTGCTGTAGGCGGGAAGCGACTGCTGATGGATACAGGCCGAGATCGCCGGGAAGAGGATCTCCGCCGCCTGGCTCAGCGGTGAGCCAATGAGGATTTTTTGCGGGTTGAAGAGGTTCACCATAATGGCCAGGATGCGGCCAACGTTATTTCCCACCCCGGTAATAATGTCCTTCGCCAGCAGATCGCCCTGGCGCGCGGCGGCGCAGAGGGAGTCCACCGTTAGGGGTTGTCCGTGCAGCGAGGAGCTCATGGACTGGCCGAGCCGGACCTGCGCCAGTTCCAGCACGCTTTCCACGCTGGCAATGGTCTCCAGACAGCCGTGGTTCCCGCAGTAGCAGCGCTTGCCGTACGGGTCGACCTGGGTGTGGCCAATTTCCACCAGGCTGCTGCTTCCGGCGTGGAGAAGACGTCCGTCGGTGATCACGCCCGCCCCGACGTTATGGTCGATGACCACCTGAATCACATCCCGCGCGCCGCGCGACGCGCCAAACAGCGCCTCCGCCATCGTCCAGGCGCTAATGTCATGCTGAATATAGACCGGCACGCCGGTATGGTTTTTCAGCACCTCGCCCAGCGGCATCTCTTTGACGTCGTCGTAAAACGGCATGCGGTGAACAATACCGTTTTCGGTATCAATAATCCCCGGCATGGTGATGGCAATCGCCGTTAAGCGTTCAAGCCGCTGCTGATGGCGGATAAAGAAGTGATCGATGTGCGAGACAATCGCGTCGAGGAGCGGTTCCTCCGCGTTGAGCGGCAGTTCAAGGCGGTCTTCCACCACCAGCTTGCTGCTCAGGTCGCGCAGCGCAAGGAAGATCTCCCCCCGGCTGATGCGCAGTGACAGGTAGTGCCAAGCTTCCGTTTCAACCACCAGCCCGACTGCCGGACGGCCACGGCTGCCCGGCTCCTGAATTTCCGTCTCCTGAACCAGGTGCGCTTCCAGCATCTCGCGGACAATCTTGGTGATACTGGCAGGTGCCAGTTGTGCCAGGCGCGAAAGATCGATACGCGAAACCGGACCAAGCTGATCAATCAGGCGATACACCGCGCCAGCGTTGGTCTGCTTAATCTGATCGATATGCCCTGGCTGACTATCAGCAACCACCTCGTACTCCCTTATTTTCGAGCTTCGAAATAAACTGTTTGCTATGGTGAAGCACTTCCATGTCCGTCGTCAAATATTTACTTAGCCATGTGATTTACCGCACATTTTTACCCCCTTTTCCCTGGAAATGCCGCCCGGCAGAGGCGCTAATTAACTGCTGTTTGAAGCGCTGCGCGGCGTGGCTCTGCTCGCGGTGCTTCGACCAGACCAGCCACATCTCTGAAACGGCATCCTCTTCGGCGATGGTCACCCAGCGCATTTCGCGCAATTGTACCCGCTTAAAGGAGGCCGGAAGAATAGACACGCCCAGCCCGGCCGCCACCAGGCCAATAATGGTCATCGCTTCCCCCACCTCCTGGGTGATGACCGGGGCGAGATCGTAGCGGCGCATCAGTCCCAGGATATCGTCATACAGACCTGTCCCGACCTGCGGGTCAAAAAAGACAAACGGCTCTTTTGCCAGCTCTGCCAGCGAGACCGCCGGACGCGACGCCAGCGGGTGATCGTGTGGGATCATCGCCATCAGCGGCTCGCGCAGGATCACCTCCCACGCCAGCGTGTCCGGCAGTTGGGTGTTACGCATCAGCCCCAGATCCAGCGAACCTTCATTCAGCGGCGCAATCTGCTCGCGGGTGTTGATTTCGCGCGTCTGAATATGAACATCCGGAAAGTGACGACGGAATGACGAAAGGGTCTCCGAAACGGCGCTGATAAACGGCGCGGACGAGGTAAACCCGATTCGCAGTTCTCCGGCTTCCCCGAGATAGAGCCGTTCTGCCCGAGCGGCGGCGTCATCGACCATGCTCAGAATTTGTCGGCTGTCGGTAAGGAACTGCTTCCCCGCCGCCGTCAGGCTCACGCTGCGGTTGGTGCGGGCCAGAAGGCGCGCTCCGACCTGCTGTTCCAGGATTTGTATTTGCTGGCTTAACGGTGGCTGAGAGATATTCAGCCGTGCCGCCGCGCGGCCAAAATGCAGCTCCTCGGCGACGGCGACAAAGTAGCGAAGATGACGCAGCTCGATATTCATATTTTTAAAGTATCATTTGAGATTATTAATATATTAGACAGAATATTTACATTTTCCTACCCTGAACATGTGGTCATACCCGTCACCAGAAATCACGGGGATGTTTAAGCAAGGAAACTGTGTGAGTCGTACAACTACTATTGATATCGATCCGGCAAGAGATATCAATGATTTACCCACAGCACCGCAGCCGGTCCAGTTCATTAAACGTGGTACCCCCCAATTTATGCGCGTCACGCTGGCGCTCTTTTCCGCCGGTCTGGCGACCTTCGCCCTGCTCTATTGCGTTCAGCCGATCCTGCCCGTTCTCTCTCATGAGTTTGGCGTATCGCCTGCCAGCAGCAGTATTTCACTCTCTATTTCAACCGGGATGCTGGCGATTGGCCTGCTCTTTACCGGGCCGCTGTCCGACGCCATTGGCCGTAAACAGGTGATGGTGACCGCGCTGATGCTGGCGTCGGTCTGTACGTTACTCTCGACCATGATGACCAGCTGGCACGGTATTCTGGTGATGCGCGCGCTGATTGGGCTCTCGCTCAGCGGCGTGGCGGCGGTTGGGATGACGTACCTCAGCGAGGAGATCCACCCGAGCTTTGTTGCCTTCTCGATGGGGCTTTACATCAGCGGGAACTCGATTGGCGGAATGAGCGGACGCCTGCTGAGCGGGGTCTTTACGGACTTCTTTAGCTGGCGTATTGCCCTGGCGGTAATCGGGTGTTTTGCGCTGGCATCAGCCCTGATGTTCTGGAAAATCCTGCCGGAATCGCGCCATTTCCGCCCGACCTCTCTGCGCCCAAAAACGCTGTTTATCAACTTCCGCCTGCACTGGCGTGACAAAGGGCTGCCGCGCCTGTTCCTGGTCGGCTTTCTGCTGATGGGGTCGTTTGTCACGCTGTTTAACTATATTGGCTATCGCCTGATGCTTTCCCCGTGGCATCTCAGCCAGGCGGTGGTTGGCCTGCTTTCCGTGGCGTACCTCACCGGTACCTGGAGTTCGCCAAAAGCCGGAGCAATGACCGCACGCTATGGGCGCGGCCCGGTGATGTTGTTCTTCACGGCGGTGATGCTGGTCGGCCTGCTGCTGACGCTCTTTTCCTCCCTGTGGCTGATTTTTGCCGGAATGCTGCTCTTCTCCGCGGGGTTCTTCGCCGCTCACTCGGTCGCCAGCAGCTGGATTGGCCCGCGCGCGCGTCGCGCCAAAGGTCAGGCATCGTCGCTGTATCTGTTTAGCTATTACCTGGGTTCCAGCATCGCCGGGACCCTCGGCGGCGTGTTCTGGCATAACTACGGCTGGAACGGTGTGGGCGGGTTTATCGCGCTGATGCTGTGCGCGGCGCTGCTGGTGGGGGCAAGTCTTCATAAACGTCTAAGATAGCAAGCCTACGGGCTGATGTCCGACCCCGATAAACGGCACCAGCGTACTGGTGCCGTTTATCGTTCAGGAATCCCAGGCCTGCTCTATCTTAGCGGCTTCAAACTGCGGAGGCGGTTTGCGGAAACGGCGCGTTAGCCATGTCAGGTAAAGGATCCCCAGTGCCGCCCAGATGAGGCCAAGCGTCAGGGACGTCGCTTCGAGGTTTATCCACAGCACCCCGACCGTTACGGCACCAATGAGCGGCAGCAGAAGATAGTGGAACCGATCTTTCCACGTTTTGTTCATCCCCTTACGCCGCCAGAAATGGTTGTACACCGAGAGATTAACAAACGTAAACGCCACCAGCGCGCCAAAGTTGATCAGCGCCGTCGCGGTCACGAGGTCAAAGTACAGGGCCGACAGCGCCACTATCCCTACCATAATGACGTTCAGAGCCGGGGTCCGCCATTTCGGGTGCACGTAACCAAACACCCGCTCCGGAAAGACGTTGTCACGCCCCATCACATACAACAAGCGTGAGACGCTGGCGTGCGAGGCCAGGCCTGAAGCGAGCGTATTCACAAACGTGGTACACAGAAACACCGACTGGAAGAGCTTGCCGCCCACGTACAGCGCAATTTCCGGCAGCGCGGCGTCCGGGTTCTTGAAGCGCGCGATCGTCGGGAAAAAGAGCTGCATGAAAAACGAGGCAACAATGAATATCAGCCCGCCATACAGCGCGGTCAGGAAAATGGCTTTGGGAATCACCCGCGCCGCGTTTGGCGTCTCCTCCGACAGCGTGGTGACCGCGTCAAAGCCGAGGAAAGAGAAGCAGACGATCGTCGCGCCGGTAATAATAGGGATCAGGTGTGCGTTCTCGCTGATAAACGGCTGGAGCGACCAGACGGTGCCGACGCCCTCACCCTTGTGCAGGCCATGCACCACGAGTATGACAAACACCACCATGATGGCGACCTGCACCAGCACGAACAGAGTGTTAAAGTTAGCGACCAAATTAACGCTCTTCAGGTTCGCCAGCGTCAGGATCGTCACAAACCCCACCACCCAGACCCACGGCGGAACTTCAGGGAACAGCGCGGAAAGGTAGATCTTCGCCAGCAGCACGTTGATCATCGGCAGAAAGAGATAGTCCAGCAGCGATGACCAGCCGACCATAAAACCGAGGTGGGGTCCGATCGATTTCTGCGTGTAGGTGTACGCAGAGCCCGCTTCCGGGAACTGTCGTACCAGCTTGCCGTAGCTGATGGCGGTAAACATGACGCCAGCCAGCGCCAGGAGATACGAGGCGGGCACATGGCCATTGCTGATACCGGACACAATGCCGAAGGTATCAAACACGGTCATGGGGGTGAGGTAAGCCAGCCCCATCATGACCACCTGCCAGAGCTTGAGGGAACTGCGCAGCCGGGTTCTTCCGGCCATGCCCGGCGAGTCAAGAGAGGTGTTAGTCGCCATAAACCGTCCCCCCCATGCTTACCGTGGTTTGCAATCGCGTTGACCTTAACGCAAACCTGCTTAGCAAAGGGGGAAGTTGTAAAGAACAAACGCGATCGTACCAGCGCGCCGTCTCTGGTTCGCACTCACAGCAGGCGCCTGACTGGCCCCCTTCGCCCTGCGGATAGTTGAACATCTGCATCATTTCTTACCTCGTCACACAGTGTCGTTAAGAAAATCCCTGTGCCGCCTGCGCTCCATAACGCGACTCCCGGGAGATAGCTGGCGTGCCAGCGAACAGTTAGGCCAGGCTCCGCGCAGGCCGTTGGATGATACGTATGCGATGAAACAAAGCGGCCCCTTACCGGGGCACGTTATCAGGCGTTTTTCAGCATCCACTCAATTTCAGTTTCGGTAATCAGGCGTTCAAACTGCAGTAATTCATCATTTTTGCAGGCGTGATAGACGTGGCAGAAACGCTCGCCCAGCCGCTCGCGAAGACGATCGTTTTGCATAAATTCCCACAGCGCATCGCTCTGACGGATCGGGAACGGCAGCCCGTCCTGCTCCAGACCATTGCCTTCCACTTCTTCCTGCAGGGGTAAATCGTTATCCAGCCCATGTAGAATGCCGGCAAAAATTGCCGCCATCACCAGATACGGATTCGCGTCTGCTCCCGCCACCCGGTACTCGACCCGATGGTTATGGCGATCGCCGCAGGGGATACGCAGGGCAACCGTGCGATTGTTGTGTCCCCATGAGGCCTGCGTCGGCACGTACATTCCCGGCTGGAAACGGCGGTAGGAGTTGACGTTCGGCGCCAGCAGCGCCATGGACGCTGGCATCAGGTCGATCATCCCGGCCAGCGCGCGTTTCAGCAGCGCGGAATCCTCGCCGCTGGCGTCTGCGAGCACGTTTTCGCCTCTGTTGTTTTGCATGCTGATGTGGATATGCATCCCGCTGCCCGCATGCTCTTCATACGGCTTTGCCATAAACGTGGCGTGCATCTTATGTTTTTCCGCCATCTGCCTGACGAGACGTTTTAGCGCCAGCGCATCATCGCAGGCATCAAGCACGTTTTCCGTATGGTGCAGGTTAATCTCAAACTGGCCCGGAGAGGCCTCGGCCACTGCCCCGTCGGCGGGGATCAGCTGCAGCTGCGCCAGCTCGTCAATGTCATTCAGCACGTCAGCAAAGTGGTTCAGGTTGTCAACCGAGTAGACCTGACTCTGCGTGTTACGCACGTCGGTGCCCGGCGCGCAGGGGGGCTGCAGATAGCCTTCGGCATCGCGTTTACGGTCAAGCAAATAGAACTCCAGCTCTACCGCTACCACGGGGAACAGACCGCGCTGGCGCAGCTGCTGCCAGAGTCGGTTGAGTACGTTCCGCGGCTCAACGTCAAAGGGAGCGCCATCTTCATCGACCATGGTGAGCTGCACCTGACCAATGTATTCCGGGTCGGCGGCGGACGGCGTCAGGGTGCCCGGTACCGGCACGCAGATACAGTCCGGCTCGCCGAGCTCCTGCCCCAGGCCCGCCTCTTCCACGACGTTACCCAAAATGTCCATGGCGAAAACCGATGCCGGGAAATAGCAGCCTTTTTCAAGTTTGCTCAGTCCGGCAACGGGGATGCGTTTGCCGCGAAAACAGCCGTTCAGGTCGGTCAGGAGGACATCAATAAACTGGGTGTCAGGATACTTTTCTAAATAGCGCTTCACTTCCTGCGTAAAGGCGCTGCCCCGCCTCTCATCCGTGTGCTGCACAAAGTTCTCAACTTCTACGATATTGGTTTCCATGATTTACCACCGTTTTTGGGATTTGCGTTCGCTGCTCTGGACTGTCAAATATAATGTCCACCCTATCGAATTTGTATGCAAACAAATTGTTTGTCAAATGTTAAATTAAGTTTGCAAAAGGCAGATCCCGTTGCTAGATTGAGAAAATATTGAACGAAAAGGCCGTTCCAGAGGTGAGAATGGCCTAAATTTAGTCCACTTTGTGAGGGCGATCATGGAAAATATAATGAACAAGCCAGTTATTGGCGTGGTGATGTGTAGAAACAGGCTTAAGGGTCATGAGACCCAGACCCTGCAAGAAAAGTACCTGAATGCCGTTATTAACGCGGGGGGCTTACCTATTGCCTTACCGCATGCGCTGGCAGAGCCAGAGCTAATGGCCGCCCTGCTGCCAACCCTGGACGGAATTTACCTGCCGGGCAGCCCAAGTAACGTGCAGCCGCACCTTTATGGTGAAAACGGCGATGAGCCTAACGCCGATCCCGGGCGAGATCTTCTGAGTATGGCGCTGATTGCCGCCGCGCTCGAAAGGCGCATCCCCATTTTCGCCATCTGCCGGGGGCTGCAGGAACTGGTTGTTGCGACGGGAGGGACGCTGTATCGCCGCCTGTTCGAGCAGAACGACCTGCTTGAACACCGGGAGGATGCTGAACTGCCGGTTGAGCTACAATACGCCCCGTCTCATGAAGTTCAGGTTCAGGAGGGAGGACTGCTGTCTCAATTAATACCAGGCTGCAACAAATTTTGGGTAAACTCGTTACACGGGCAAGGCGCACGAACGTTAGGACCACGGCTTCGCGTGGAGGCCCGCTCGACGGACGGGCTGGTCGAAGCGGTTAGCGTTCATGACCACCCTTTTGCCCTCGGCGTGCAATGGCACCCCGAATGGAACAGCAGCGAGTACGCCCTGTCACGCATGTTGTTTGAAGGTTTTATCACCGCCTGTCAAAGCCACGTTGCCGAGAAGCAACGGCTTTGACCACTATCGTAAAGGAAATGCAACTATGAGCGATGACGGACTGGCGCCAGGGAAACGTCTGTCAGAGATCCGCCAGCAGCTGGGTCTCTCGCAGCGGCGTGCCGCCGAACTGTCTGGGTTAACACACAGTGCCATCAGCACCATTGAGCAGGATAAAGTCAGTCCTGCCATCAGTACGCTGCAAAAGCTGCTGAAAGTTTATGGGCTGTCGCTCTCGGAATTCTTTTCGGAACCGGAAAAACCTGATGAACCGCAGGTGGTTATTAATCAGGAAGACCTTATCGAAATAGGCAGTCAGGGTGTTTCGATGAAGCTGGTTCATAACGGAAATCCGAACCGTACGCTGGCGATGATTTTTGAAACTTACCAGCCTGGAACCACGACCGGAGAGAGGATCAAACATCAGGGTGAGGAGATCGGTACGATACTGGAAGGTGAAATAGTGCTGACTATTAATGGCCAGCCTTATCACCTGGTTGCGGGGCAGAGCTATGCCATCAATACCGGCATACCGCACAGCTTCAGCAACACCTCGGCAGGCATCTGCCGCATTATCAGTGCCCACACCCCCACCACGTTCTAATTACCACTCAGTCCCGGCGTAAGCGCGCTTACGCCGGGACAAATAAAAAACGATCGATGTCGGCATTCAACGGGTTAATTCCCGGGATGCCCCACGGCTTCGTATTGCCTGAAACGGCCATGCCTTTATTTATCTGATTGCGAAAGAAAGGAGTGAATATGCATTTTCAGCACCTGACTTACTGGCAGGATAAAGCAAAAAACAGCGCCATTGAGACCCGGCTATTTATTAACGGTGCCTATTGTAACGCCGCCGATAATGCCACGTTTGAAACCGTCAATCCCGCTACCCGGCAGACGCTGGCTAACGTGGCGCGGGGCAAGCAGGCGGACGTGGACCTCGCGGTTCAGGCCGCGCGTGAGGTATTTGAGCGCGGTGACTGGTCGCAGGCGTCTCCGGCGCAGCGAAAGGCCGTGCTGCATAAGCTCGCCGATTTGATGGAGCGCCACGGCGAAGAGCTGGCCTTACTGGAAACGCTGGACACCGGTAAACCCATTCGCCACAGCCTGCGCGACGATATTCCCGGCGCGGCGCGCGCCATTCGCTGGTACGCCGAAGCGGCGGATAAAGTCTACGGCGAAGTGGCACCTACGGGTCCGGGCGAGCTGGCGATGATCGTGCGCGAGCCGATCGGGGTTGTCGCGGCCATCGTCCCCTGGAACTTCCCGCTGCTGCTGGCCTGCTGGAAGCTGGGCCCGGCACTGATCGCGGGCAACAGCGTGGTACTGAAACCGTCGGAGAAATCGCCGCTCACCGCCCTGCGGCTGGCCGGGCTGGCGAAAGAGGCGGGCCTGCCGGACGGCGTGCTAAATGTAATAAGCGGTTACGGCCACGAAGCGGGCCAGGCGCTGGCACTGCATCCGGAGGTCGAGGTGCTGACGTTTACCGGTTCAACCCGTACCGGCAAGCAGCTGCTGAAGGACGCGGGTGAAAGCAACATGAAGCGCGTCTGGCTGGAGGCAGGCGGCAAGAGCGCCAACATTATCTTTGCCGACTGTCCGGACCTGGACAAGGCCGTGAGCGCGACCGCCGCCGGGATTTTTTATAACCAGGGGCAAGTCTGTATCGCCGGTACCCGCCTGCTGCTCGAGGACAACATCGCCGATGACTTCCTGGCGAAGCTGAAAGCGCAGGCCCGTCACTGGCAGCCGGGCGATCCGCTCGATCCCGACAGCACGATGGGAATGCTCATCGACGCTGCGCACGCCGATACCGTCCACACGTTTATTCGCGAGGGAACCCAAAAAGGCACGCTGCTGCTGGACGGGCGGGAACAATCATGGCCTTCCGCAGTAGGTCCAACCATTTTTGTCGACATCGATCCTGCCTCCCCGCTGTGCCGGGAAGAGATTTTCGGGCCGGTGCTGGTCGTCACCCGTTTTAAAACCGAAGAGGAAGCCTTAACGCTGGCCAACGACAGTGAATATGGGCTTGGCGCGGCGGTATGGACCCGCGATCTCTCCCGCGCGCACCGCATGAGCCGCCGCCTGAAAGCAGGCTCGGTCTTCGTCAATAACTATAACGACGGTGATATGACCGTACCCTTTGGCGGCTATAAGCAGAGCGGCAACGGCCGCGATAAGTCCCTGCACGCGCTGGAAAAATTCACCGAACTGAAAACCATCTGGATTGCCCTGGAGCCTCAATCATGACCGAACATACCACCAGCTACTACGCGGCCAGCGCGAACGCTTACGAACCTTTCCCGACGCTTAACGAGTCGATCAGCTGTGACGTGTGCGTGGTGGGCGGCGGCTATACCGGCCTCTCCTCCGCGCTGCATCTCGCCGAAATGGGCTACGACGTGGTGCTCCTTGAAGGGGCGCGCATCGGCTTCGGCGCCAGCGGGCGCAACGGCGGCCAGCTGGTTAACTCCTACAGCCGCGATATCGACGTGATTGAGAAAAACTACGGACCCGACGCCGCCAGAGTCCTCGGGAGCATGATGTTTGAAGGCGGGGAAATCATCCGGGAGCGTATCCAGCGCTATCAGATCCAGTGCGACTATCGTCCCGGCGGGCTGTTTGTGGCGTTAAACCATAAGCAGATGGAGACGCTGGAGGAGCAAAAAGCCAACTGGGAACGCTACGGCAACACGCAGCTGGAGCTGCTGGACGCCAGCGCCATCCGCCGGGAAGTCGACAGCGACCGCTATACCGGCGCGCTGCTGGACCGCAGCGGAGGGCACATTCATCCGCTTAACCTGGCGATCGGCGAAGCGGACGCCATTCGCCTGAACGGCGGGCGGGTGTATGAACAGTCCCCGGTGACCGCCATTCAGCACACCAGCCCGGCAGTGGTGAGCACGCAGCATGGCCAGGTGACTGCCCGATACGTGATCGTCGCCGGGAATGCCTATCTGGGCGATAAGATAGAACCGGAACTGGCAAAACGCAGCATGCCCTGCGGCACCCAGGTGGTGACCACCGCCCCGCTGCCGGAGGAGGTAGCCCGCACGCTGATCCCCAACAACTACTGCGTGGAAGATTGCAACTACCTGCTGGATTACTACCGCCTCACCGCCGACAACCGCCTGCTGTACGGCGGTGGCGTAGTCTATGGCGCGCGCGATCCGGACGATGTCGAGCGCCTCGTGATGCCAAAGCTGCTGCAAACCTTCCCTCAGCTGGCAGGCGTCAAAATCGACTACCGCTGGACGGGCAACTTCCTGCTGACCCTGTCGCGTATGCCGCAGTTTGGTCGTCTGGATAAAAATATCTATTACATGCAGGGCTACAGCGGCCACGGCGTGACCTGCACCCACCTGGCCGGACGGCTGATCTCTGAACTGTTGCGCGGTGACGCTGAACGCTTTGATGCGTTTGCCAAACTCCCGCACTACCCCTTCCCGGGCGGTCGCAGCCTGCGGATCCCATTCACGGCGATGGGCGCGGCGTATTACAGCCTGCGCGATCGTCTTGGCGTATGATCGTTTCGACAAAAAGGTATCTGACATGAGTAACCAGGAATTTCATCAGCGCAGACTTTCTGCCACCCCGCGCGGCGTAGGCGTAATGTGTGATTTCTTTGCCCGCACGGCGGAGAATGCCACGCTTACCGACATGGAAGGCAACGACTATATTGATTTCGCCGCCGGGATCGCGGTACTGAATACCGGCCATCGTCACCCTGAACTGGTGGCCGCAGTGGAAAAACAGCTTCACCAGTTCACCCATACGGCCTATCAGATTGTGCCGTATGAAAGCTACGTTTCATTAGCCGAAAAGCTTAACGAGCTGGCCCCGGTGCAGAGCCCGGCCAAGACGGCGTTCTTCACAACGGGCGCGGAAGCGGTGGAAAATGCCATTAAAATCGCCCGGGCCCACACCGGCAGACCGGGTGTGATTGCCTTCGGGGGAGGCTTTCACGGACGAACCTATATGACCATGGCGTTAACCGGCAAGGTCGCGCCCTATAAGCTGGGATTTGGCCCCTTCCCGGGGTCGGTTTATCACGTGCCGTATCCCTCCGAGCTGCACGGCATCACGACGCAGGATGCCATCACGGCGATTGAGCGCCTGTTCAAAGCGGATATTGAGGCGAAACAGGTGGCGGCGATTATTTTTGAACCCATTCAGGGTGAAGGCGGATTCAACGTCGCCCCGCCTGAGCTGGTGGCCGCCATCCGCCGTATCTGCGATGAGCACGGGATCGTGATGATTGCAGACGAAGTGCAGAGCGGCTTCGCCCGTACGGGTAAACTGTTTGCCATGGAACACTACGCGGACAAGCCCGACCTGATGACGATGGCTAAAAGCCTGGCAGGCGGAATGCCGCTGTCAGGCGTGGTGGGCCGCGCCGGGATCATGGACGCGCCGGCTCCCGGCGGTCTGGGGGGAACCTATGCAGGCAACCCGCTTGCGGTGGCCGCCGCGCATGCGGTGCTGAATATTATCGACAGCGAGTCACTGTGCGCGCGCGCCCGTCATCTGGGCGAACGACTGACAGCCACGCTGGAGGAAATTCAGGGCAGCTTTCCTGCGCTCGTGGCGATTAGGGGAAGAGGATCGATGATTGCGGCGGAGTTTTTTGATCCCGAGAGCCGCGAACCTTCGGCCGCCATCGCGCAGGCGATCCAGCAAAAGGCGCTCGCCCGGGGCCTGCTGCTGTTGATCTGCGGCCAGTACGGCAACGTGATCCGCTTCCTTTATCCGCTGACCATTCCGGATGCCCAGTTCAGCCAGGCGCTGGCGATCCTGCAGCAGGTTATGCGTGATAAGGCCTAAGTGCCCACCGAAAACCGTCTCCCGGAATTGCGGCGACGGTTTCAACGGAGGAGATCGGCATTGATTTCCTCCGTGTGGGAAATGTTGGGGAATTTGGTCTGTTTCATTGTATGCTCCCTGAAACACATCCCTGGCAAGAGGAAATAAGAATTGCAAAAAACATCAGCCTATCAGTCACTTGCGAAAACCTTCCAGCGTCTCTCCCGCTTCTCTCACCTCTCCTCCATCGCCAGCTGGGACATGTTCACCATGATGCCGCCAGGCGGCAGCGCCGCGCGCGGTGAAGCACTCGCGGAGATGAGCGTCCTGCAGCACCAACTCCTGACCGATAAAAAGGTGGGCGAATGGCTGACCGCAGCGGCAGGTGAAGATTTGAATGACGTCGAGCAGGCCAACCTGCGCGAAATGACGCGCCACTATCAGCAGGCCACCCTGCTGCCGGAATCGCTGGTGGAAGCCAAATCCCTCGCGGGCAGCAGGTGTGAGCACGCCTGGCGCACGCAGCGCCCCGCCAACGACTGGCAGGGTTTCTCCGCTAACCTGAAAGAGGTGGTCAAACTCAGCCGCGAAGAGGCTCGCCTGCGGGCTGAAGCCAAAGGCTGTACGCCGTACGACGCGCTGCTGGATATTTTTGAGCCCGACATGACCAGCGCGCGTCTGGACGTTCTGTTCGGCGATATGAAGTCCTGGCTGCCGGACCTGCTGGCAAATGTGGTGGAAAAGCAGGCCCAACGGTCGTTTATCCCCCCGCAGGGTCCCTTCCCGACGGCAACCCAGCGCGAGCTGGGCCTGGAAGCCATGAAGGTGCTCGGCTTCGATTTTAACGGCGGTCGCCTGGACGTCAGTGCGCACCCGTTCTGCGGCGGCGTCCCGGAGGACGTGCGCATCACCACGCGCTATGACGAGGATGAACTGCTCAGCGCGCTGTTTGGCGTGATCCACGAAACCGGACACGCCCGCTACGAACAAAACCTGCCGCGCGCGTGGGCAGGACAGCCGATTGCCCTGGCGCGCTCAACCGCGATCCATGAGTCACAGAGCCTGTTCTTTGAAATGCAGCTCGGGCGTAGCGAGGCCTTCCTCAAGCATCTTCTCCCTGCGGTGCACGCCCGCTTTGGCAGCCAGGCGGCGTTCAGCGAAGAGAACTTTATTGCCTGGAACCAGCGCGTGAAGCCTGGCTATATCCGCGTCGATGCGGACGAAGTGAGCTACCCGGCACACGTGGTGCTGCGCTATGAGATTGAGCGCGCGCTGATCAACGGTGAGATCGAGGTGGACGATATTCCTGCACTGTGGGATGAGAAAATGCAGGCCTGGCTCGGGTTATCTACCAAAGACAACTACCGCAACGGCTGTATGCAGGATATCCACTGGACCGACGGCGGTTTTGGCTACTTCCCGTCCTATACGCTTGGCGCCATGTACGCCGCCCAGCTGTTCCATGCGGCCAAAACGGCGCTTCCGGGTCTGCAGGCCTCCATCGCTGAGGGCGATTTTTCCGCACTCTTTGAGTGGCTGCGTCAGAACGTCTGGCAGCACGGCAGCCGCTTCAGCACGTCGCAGTTAATCACCCAGGCGACGGGCGAGGATCTGAATATCCGTTACTTCCGCGAACATCTGACCTCGCGCTATTTGTAATCTGTTTGGCCGGGGGTGAGGGACCTCAATGTTCCCCCTCACCCCAGCCCTCTCCCTCAATCGTCCGTGCAGAACCCTGGCAATGTACATATGGTTACACGCCGATACCAATCACTCACGGAAACCTCGAATTTACAGGGATATAGTTATTTCAACGGCCCCGCAGTGGGGTTAAATGAAAAACCAAATTCGAGGGTATGAGAATGAATAAAGTATTAGCTCTGGTTGTTGCCGCTGCTATGGGTCTGTCTTCTGCTGCGTTTGCTGCTGACACTACCGCAACTGCTGCACCGGCTGCCGCACCTGCTGCAACCACCACCGCTGCGCCAGCAAAAGCGGTTCACCATAAGAAACATCATAAAGCTGCAGCGAAAAAAGAAGCCGCTGCACCAGCAACCGCAGCACCAACCGAGCAGAAAGCTCAGGCTGCCAAAAAGCACCACAAAAAAGCCGCTAAACCCGCTGTAGAACAGAAAGCACAGGCGGCTAAAAAGCACCACCACAAGAAAGCCGCTAAACCGGCTGTAGAGCAGAAAGCTCAGGCCGCTAAAAAACATCACCACAAAAAAGCTGCTAAACCAGCTGTAGAACAGAAAGCTCAGGCTGCTAAAAAGCATCACAAAAAAGCAGTAAAACACGAAGCTGCTAAACCAGCTGCACAGCCAGCTGCGTAAGAGTACAAGCTTAACCGTGCCCTTCGGGGCACGTTGGTAAACCGGCGCTGAACCGGAACAGGTTCCGCGCCGTTTTTTTTTATCCGGAGGGCGTATGCTGCGACGCTATCGGTTTGAGCTGATTCTGATCCTGCTTATTTTATGCGCGCTCATCGCAAGCCATTTTTATCTTTCCTGATTGTAGCACGCTGATTTTACTCCCACTTTAGCGCTGTCCCGTCTATAGTATTTTCATAGGGTTCACTTTTAATAATCATAATTACCCCCACCAGAGTGTGATATGCGTAAATCTGTTGTGTTGTTACTGGGAACGTTTGGTCTTTTTTCTGGGTTCTCACATGCGGATGATGGCGGTGATGACACCATTAGCGCGAAAGAGCTAAAGACGCTTTTTTTCGGTCATGACGATCGTACGCGCGTCGCCGATCCCACCCAGGCCCCCTGGGATGCAATAGGTCAACTGGAAACCGCCAGCGGTAACTTATGTACCGCGACGTTGATCACCCCACAGCTAGCCCTGACGGCAGGCCACTGTCTGTTAACTCCGCCAAACGGCAAGCCGGATAAAGCGGTTGCCTTGCGGTTTGTGTCGCAAAAAGGGACCTGGCGCTATGAAATCCACGGCATTGAAGGCCGGGTTGATCCGTCTCTCGGCAAACGTCTGAAACCGGATGGTGACGGCTGGATAGTGCCACCGGCGGCCGCCTCATGGGATTTTGGCCTGATCGTTTTGCGCTACCCGCCTTCTGGCATTACGCCGCTGCCGTTATTTGACGGCGACAAAGCCGCACTCACCGCCGCGCTGAAAGCCGCCGACCGAAAGGTGACGCAGTCAGGCTATCCTGTCGATCATCTGGATACGCTTTATACGCATACCGACTGTATTGTGACGGGCTGGGCGCAAAACAGCGTGCTTTCGCATCAGTGTGATACGTTGCCGGGTGACAGCGGTTCGCCGCTGATGCTGAAGACGGAAAACGGCTGGCAGCTGATCGGAGTCCAGAGCTCTGCCCCTGCGGCAAAAGACCGATGGCGCGCCGACAACCGGGCCCTGTCCGTTACCGGTTTCCGCGACCAGCTGGAAGCGCTGGCGCAGCAGTAAATCAGCAGCGTCTGACCTTACGTAACGCTCTGATTGACTCAATCGGCATAGGCTGGCTGAACCAAAAACCCTGCAGTTGATCGCAGCCAGCCAGCCGCAGCAGTTTCATTTGCTTCTCGGTTTCCACCCCTTCTGCCACCACCGCCATGCCCAGCGCATTGGCGATCCGCACCGTGCCGCTCACCAGCGCTGCCGCCTGTTCATCGTGGTCCACCAGCCCGGCCAGGGATTTATCAATCTTGATGGTGTCGAAGTTAAAACGCCGCAAATAGCCAATGCTGGAATAGCCGGTACCAAAATCATCCAGCGCCACCGCGGTGCCCAGCGCTTTAAGATTGGCTATCGCCATGCGGGCACGCTCCGGATTTTCTAGCACATAGCTCTCCGTGACCTCAAGCTGCAGCCGGTGGGCCGGGAAACGGGTGCTCTCCAGCACGCTGGCCACTTTTTCTTCAAAGGCAGGATCGCGAAACTGCGCGGGCGAGATATTAACGGAAAGCTTTAGTTCACCGTACGGTTGCAGATCCTCACAGGCCCGCTGCAGCACAAACTGACCCAGTTTCAGTTTGTAAATCAGACCGCTGGTCTCCGCAATGGCGATAAAGGTATCCGGACCAAGCGGCCCCTCCGGGCGACGCGGCCAGCGGACCAGCGCTTCGACGCTGCTCATTGTCTGGCTGCGGGCGTCAATAATCGGCTGATACCAGACCTCAAACTCATCGCGCTCTAGGCCGTCACGAATCTGATTCTCAATCGCCAGCTTGCGTTCCCGGACGCTGTTCAGCTCCGCGTCGTAGTGGGTGATACGCCCTTTCCCGCTCATTTTGGCGTGATACATGGCAATATCGGCGCGGCGAAACAGTTCTGAGCTGTTGCATTCAGTCAGGGTTCCGCTGGCGATACCGATGCTGGCACCGATATGGATTGTGCGTTCCCCCAGCAGAACCGGGGTGGTGAGATAATCCAGCACGGAAACGGCAAAGGCGGTAGCCTGCGCCTCTGCATCATCACCGCCGATGGTCATGGCGAACTCATCCCCGCCCATGCGCGCCAGCATCCCGCCGGGCGGCACGCGTTCATTCAGCGTTTTCGCTATCGCCACGATGAGATCGTCACCCACACTGTGGCCGTAGATGTCATTCACATCCTTAAAGCCATCGAGATCGATAAACACCACGCTTTTGACGTCGGTATCGCCGCGTAAACGCACCCGATCCAGCGCCTCGATGAGCGCGCGCCGGTTAGGTAAATGGCTTAGCCAGTCCGTTCTTGCAACCAGCCGCGCCTGGCTTTCGCCGCGCGCGAGTTTGTACAGCCCCACGCTGCTCACCAGAATGAAAAGCAGGATCAGCGCCGACGCCAGCACCACAATCTGCCTGATGTCAGAAGATGCCGCCCGGGCAGCCTGCGCGCCCGGAAGCCGCGCCTGCCAGTTCAGAAATCCGACTAACTCCCCTGCTGCACTGTGCAGCGGCATGCTGCGCTCGTTAATTTTGTCAGGGGTAAAGTGGAGGTTATCGATCTGAAAGGTGCCGCCCAGGTCGGATAAGATTCTGGCGTTAAGATGGCGGGTGATCACCAGATAGCGACGCGTTCCGTCGTGGATCTGTAACCTGCCGACCATCGGGCGAATCAGCCCAATGCCGACAAAGGCCACGCCGGTGCGCGTCTGGCTGATCCCCGCATAGATATTTTTTTCACCCGCGAGCGCTCGCCCGTGCTGGTCGATAAGCGCTTTGAGGCCTTTGCCAAAGAAGTCGAGGTTTTTTTCGTCAAAGGGTCGGCTTTGAAACGATCCCCAGAGGACGTTGAAATGCTCATCCAGCACGAAGGTCCCGTCGTAGAGGTTATTGATTTTAAAGCCGGCACCCCAGGTGTTGTACAGCCAGTCGGGATCGAGCGTGGGACGGTAGGCCTCCCGCACCGCATCGTCCCAGACGGCGTTATCAAGCACCAGAGAGGAGACGCGGTTAACCGAGGTCTGAATGGCCCCCTGCACGGAAAGCGCCGTGCGGTGTTCATCAATTTCGTTGGTTTTGGTGCTGATAAGATGCAGGGAAAGGTAGAGCAGTGCGACGATGGAGATGATTAAGCCGATCCCCGCCATGAAGACCATGGCAAACAACGTTCTCGCATTGGGAATATTGCGCCAGCTTAATGTGCGATACATCAGCCATCCTCTTCATGTTTTGCTTTTCTAAGCGTAATACAGGCAGCGAATTTCGCTGCCTGTAAATCATGGTTCGAGGTCTGTCAGGCGAGTTTTATCATGATCATGCCGGCAAGGAGCAGTATAAGCCCCATCCAGCCCTTGTTATTTAAGCGCTGGCCGAAGAGTACCCAGCCTGCGGCCAGCGTGGCGGCGATACCAAAACCACCCCACAGCGCATAGGCCACCGAAAGATCGATCCCTTTTACCGCCTGGGACAGGGCGCTGAACGCCCCCAGCACCGCGGCAATCGACATCAGGCCGTAGAGTTTACGGCGAAAACCATCCGAGAATTTCAGCAGAACGTTCGCCAGGATTTCCAGCACGATGGCGAGCCCCAGCCAGGCCGCATGAACCCATTCAAACTGTTGCATGGTTCTGCTCCTTCTGCGTTTTGCCAGGCTTTCGGGTACCGGATTTAATCAGCACAATACCCGCGACCAGCGTCGTTAATCCGGCGACCTTCATTGTTGTTAACGTTTCGTCAAATATCAGCACGCTGAACAGCGTAATCAACAAAATACCGATCCCTTCCCAGAGTGCATACGCGACGCCCAGCGCAATTTTTTTCACCGCAAACGAGAGGAAAATATAAGAAAGCGAAATCATCACCAGCATCAAAATAAAACCGGTGTTGCCATCGCTGACGCTTGCCCACTTCATAGACAGCGTGCCGGTAATTTCAGCGATAATTGCCAGCGCTAATAGGATCCAGTAAAACATGTTTTTCTCCTGCTTGAGAATATAATCCATCGTGGCCCGCTGCGTGCAGCAAACCAAAAAATACGAATTGAAATCAGACAGCTAAGCGCTTAGCGCCAGCTCAGGCAGAAGAAATGACTATAGTGCGGTGCGCCAGTGTTGCTCACCAGAAAGCAGGCAGAAGGAGGTGGAGTATACAGCAGTATTGTTTGAAGAGTACGTCCTGAACATATTGTCCATAAAATTACAATTATCCGCGTTGTTGCTTCTCGTCTTTGCGGATGAAAATTGTCCTCAGTAGTTAAACACACCAAATTTGTACCATAAGCTAGGATTTTACTCAAAGTCTTTGCAATTCTTTACCCATCCCGTTTGATTTTGGTTAGTTTATTGCAACGCCTTTCACCTTTATTATAAATAAAAAGATTATTCCGGAGTCACCATGGCTAAACCCATCATTACCCTGAACGGGTTAAAAATTGTCATCATGCTGGGCATGCTGGTGATCATACTGACAGGCGTTCGTTTTGCCGCCGACATTATTGTGCCTTTTATTCTGGCCCTGTTTGTTGCGGTGATCCTTAACCCGCTGGTACAGCGCATGACGCGGCTACGCATTCCGCGCGTGTTGGCCATCACGCTGCTTATCAGCATCATTATTGTGGCGATGGTCTTGCTGATGGCGTATCTGGGGACCTCGCTAAATGAGCTGGCGCGAACGCTGCCGAAGTACCGCTCTTCGCTGGCGATACCGCTGCTGCAGCTGGAACCCTGGCTGCAGCGCGCGGGTATCGAAGTCTCGGTTGAGGAGCTCCTGAAATATATCGACCCCAATGCGGCCATGACGATCGTCACCAGCCTGCTGGCGCAGCTTTCCAATGCTATGACCTCCATTTTCCTGCTGTTTTTAACGGTGGTGTTCATGCTTCTGGAGGTGCCGCAGCTGCCGGCAAAGCTGCAGCAGATAATGGTCCGCCCTGTTGAAGGAATGGGGGCGATTCAGCGCGCGCTGGACAGCGTCTCCCGCTATCTGGTGCTAAAAACCGCCATTAGCCTGGTTACGGGCGGCGTCGTCTGGGTGATGCTTCTGGCGCTGGACGTTCGCTTTGCGTTTGTCTGGGGGCTGCTGGCGTTTGCACTTAACTACATTCCCAACATCGGCTCCGTGCTGGCGGCGATCCCCCCTATCCTTCAGGTGCTGGTTTTCAGCGGGCTTTATGACGCGCTGATCCTGCTGGCCGGATACCTGGTCATCAATCTGGTGTTCGGTAACATTCTTGAGCCGCGCATGATGGGGCGAGGGCTGGGACTCTCAACGCTGGTGGTCTTTTTGTCCCTGATTTTTTGGGGCTGGCTGCTCGGGCCCGTTGGGATGCTGCTCTCCGTCCCGCTGACCATCATCGTTAAGATTGGCCTGGAACAGACGGCGGGCGGGCAAAGCATCGCCGTGCTGCTGAGCGATATGAGCCATCAATAGCGGTCAGTCCGCCATCGACAGGAGGGGCTTGCGGGTCCTTCCTCCTTCGCGATACGTAGCGATCGCCCTCTGCCATTCCGCCAGTGGATACACCGTTACGTCGCTGTACCCGCTGTTGGGCAAATTAAGCCAGATGCGGTCAAACTCCGCGCGCCACGCCTCAGCGCTGAGCGCATCCAGACCGTTTCGAATATGGAACCACGCCACGCGCGGCGCTGGCCGTTGCTGTCTGAAGGTTTGCCCGGAGAGCAGCCCGTAGCAGACAAATATGCCCTGCTCGGGCATCACGCTGAGGATCGCTTCCGCAAGCGGCCCGCCGGTGGCATCGTAGACGACGTCGGTACGCGCGGCGACGGAGCCAATCCGCTGGGCGTCATGCTGCGCGACGGGTATGATCCCCATCGCCTCCAGCCGTTCATCGTGAACGGCTGAACGGTGAATTCCGTACACCGCTTTCGCCCCCGCCTGACGCGCCCACTGCCCCAGCAGGATGGCGCAATCCGACCCGGCAGCCGTGAGCAGCACCCGCTTTCCCTGAGGCGGATAGCGGGTAAGCATCATCTGCGCCGCCAGCGGGTTGATATAGGCCCGCGCGGCCAGACGTGCGTCAACAGCGTCCGGAACGGGGATGGCATACTCTGCCGGGCAATCAACATAGCGCTGCCAGGTGCCTTGACCGCGCAGCGGCAGGACGCGTTTACCCAGCAGATGCGCAAACGACGCGGGCGCGTCGGTGACAACGCCGACACCTTCATACCCCGCTACCGCCGGTAGAGGGGTTCGGTGGCGGTAGGCGCCGGTAATGGGAATGAGATCGGACGCGTTCACCGGAGAAAACAGCATTTGCACGCGAAGCTGACCCGGCGCAAGCGCCCCCAGCGGCGCGGTTTCAGGTTGCAGAACGGTTTCTGGCTCGCCAAAACGGCGATACCAGAGGGCCAGGTTTTCCATTACGATCTCACGGCTGATAGCGGAACGACTACTCGCGCCAGCCCATTGCCGGTGCGACATGTTTGAGAATAGACTCAATCACGTGCGCATTATAATCCACACCCAGCTGGTTCGGCACGGTCAGTAATAACGTATCGGCTTCGGCAATCGCGTCGTCCTTTTTCAGCTGTTCGATCAGCTTGTCCGGCTCCGCCGCATAGCTGCGTCCAAAGATGGCGCGCGTTTTCTCATCAAGGTAGCCCACGCTATCGCTGTCGTTACGGCTGGCACCGAAATACATCCGGTCACGGTCGTCCATTAGCGCAAAAATACTGCGGCTGACCGACACCCGCGGCTCGCGCGTATGCCCTGCCTCTTTCCAGGCCTGACGGTACGCGCGGATCTGTTTTGCCTGCTGAATATGGAACGGCTCACCGGTTTCATCGTCCTTCAAGGTTGAGCTTTGCAGGTTCATTCCCAGCTTTGCGGCCCATACGGCCGTCGCATTTGAACCGGCTCCCCACCAGATACGCTCGTGCAGCCCTTCAGAATACGGCTCCAGGCGCAGTAGCCCCGGCGGATTCGGGAACATAGGCTGTGGGTTAGGTTTTGCAAACCCTTCACCGCGCAGCACCTCAAGCAGCACCTCGGTATGACGGCGCGCCATATCCGATTCGTCTTCCACTTCCTGCGGGACATAGCCGAAATGACGCCAGCCATCAATGACCTGCTCCGGCGAGCCACGGCTGATGCCAAGCTGCAAACGACCGCCGGAAATCAGATCCGCCGCGCCCGCATCCTCGGCCATGTACATCGGATTTTCATAGCGCATATCAATCACGCCGGTACCGATTTCGATGGTTTTCGTTTTTGCGCCTATTGCCGCCAGCAGCGGGAACGGCGAGCTAAGCTGTCGGGCAAAGTGGTGCACGCGGAAATACGCCCCGTCTGCCCCCAGCTCTTCAGCCGCCACGGCTAAATCGATGGACTGCAGCAGCGTGTCTGCCGCCGAGCGAGTGCCGGACTGCGGTGAAGGCGTCCAGTGGCCAAAGGATAAAAAACCGATCTTTTTCATAACCCTGTGTCCTGATAATGCATTGCGTTGTACTTACTTTACGCATTACCGGGTGAGAATAAATGGCGTTTATTTAACGGAGTGATTCAAATAAATTGACAGAATTGAGCGAGGCGTCATTACGCGCCATAATGGGATATAATATCCCCCACTTTTTTCATGGCAGGTAAAACCGGCAATGGCTCTGATCCCTAAAAACTACGCGCGGCTGGAAAGCGGCTATCGCGAGAAAGCATTAAAAATCTATCCCTGGGTCTGCGGACGCTGCTCGCGGGAGTTTGTCTATTCCAATCTGCGTGAATTGACGGTTCACCATATCGATCACGACCATACCAACAACCCGGAAGATGGCAGCAACTGGGAGCTGTTGTGCCTGTTTTGCCACGATCACGAGCATTCGAAATACACCGAAGCGGATCAGTACGGCACCACCGTGGTCGCAGGGGAAGACGCGCAAAAAGACGTGGGCGTCGCCACGTTTAACCCGTTTGCCGATTTAAAAGCGATGATGGATAAGAAGAAATAATCGTTCACCGCCCATACCTGCCGTATGGGCGGTTCAGGAAAGGATAAAGGCCATGGACACTCTCCGCTGCTACTGGGATATGTTTTATACCGCCTACGGTTTACTTTTCACGAGAATACTTAGCCTCATACTTCTGGTCTGGCTGTGCCATGATTTGCTGCGCCGCCCAGGGAAAAACGCTGCTGATGCCGCTGGCCCGATCGCAGAAGCCGATGCCCGGGAGCGGTATCAATGGCGTTTTCAGCTGTGGTCATTGCGAACCGTACAAATCCTCTGCCTGCTATCACTTTTCTGGATGCTTATTAAGGGACTCTTTGCCTGACCCTGTCTCTGGTTAAAATGTCCAGGTGATAGCGGCGGTTGCTGACCCTTCATTACGTCGCATCACGATCGGGCTGTCATTCGCACGATCGCCAAGCCAGGTATAGTCCGCGCTCAGGACCGTCCCCCAGTGGGCATCGAACTGATGGCTCCAGGTCAGACTGGTGTCGACGCCGTAAAATCCACCCGGCGCTGAATAGCGCCGATATCCGGTGCGGCGGCTCTGCTGCTCGCTGACCCCATACCAGGTATTCAGATAACGACCGTCGCCAAACAGGGCCGCGGACTGAAAGGCGATCGTGTCCTGGTTATTTTGTACGGGGATTAGCGTCACGGAAGCCTGATAGCTGGCCCCCTGGCTGTCCGTTAACGGCAGCGTCGCTTTGCCTTCCACATTCAGCCAGGGCGCGGCCTGCCAGCCCACGGCAAGGCCGGTATTCAGGGTGGCATCAATGTCCCCCATCCCTTTCAGATTGTTTGCGCCCTCACGCCAGCCAGAATTTTTCTCAGCCCTTCCGAAGTCGTAGCCCAGCGTGTGTTCGAAATACCAACCGCTGTCGTTTTGCAGGTCATATCCCACCCCTTTTTGCGCATCAATAAAGAAAGCGCCTTTACGACCCTGCAGCACCGGAACCACCTGCCACACCTGCTTGTCTGAGCCTGAGTAACGCGGGGCATACTGCCCTCCCAGCCCGACGGTTAAGGAATCGGAAGCGGAGCCATCATCCGCCTGCACGCCGGACGTCACGACCATCAGAAGCGGGACGGACATATACAGGACTTTTTTTATCGCTATCATACTGCTCTCCATACAGACGCTGGCGTCTCCTGATTCAGGGGCGGCCATACAATGTTGGCGCAGTATGATTTGGCTGAATCAATGAATCGTCGGGAAAGTGTTAAGAAATGGTCAAGGTGAACGGATGTTGTCCAGAAGAGTGCTGATTATTGAAGATGACGCCGATGCGGCTGGCGTGCTCGAAGCCTATTTACGGCGTGAAAATTACGACGTGACCATTACCGGGGACGGTCTTTCCGGGCTGGATATGGCGCAGCGGTGGAAGCCAGACCTCATCCTGCTGGACGTGATGCTGCCGGGGCTTAACGGCACCGAGGTGCTGGCGGGACTGCGTCGTAAAAGCGATGTGCCGGTTATCATGGTCACGGCCATGGGGGATACCCCCGACCGTATTGGCGCCCTGCGGTACGGTGCCGATGATTACGTTGTGAAGCCTTATCATCCGGGAGAAGTGGTGGCTCGGGTGCAGGCGGTGCTGCGGCGCAGCAGTAAAAAAGAGACAGACGAAGCGATCCTTCGCTGGCAAACGCTGGAGGTGGATGTCGCCGCCATTGTGGCGAGCGTGGATAACGGCGGCGACGCGCCCGTGATGCTCGATCTTACGCCAACGGAATTCTCGCTTCTGGCAACGCTGCTGCGTTCTCCTGCGCACCCGTTTTCCCGTCAGTATTTACTGGAACACTGCTTGCCGGAAAGCGAGGCGCTGGAGCGCGTGGTGGACACCCATATTTATAACCTGCGTAAAAAACTCGAAGCGGCGGGTATTTCCGGCGTGCTGATCAACGTTCGCGGCGTGGGTTACAGGTTCAGACAGCCATGATAAAAAACCGGCACTCCTCTCTGTGGCGCTGGATTTGCGCGCGCATCTTAGCGCTGGCCATCGGCAGCGTGATCGTCATTGCCACCTGCATGTGGCTACGCTATGCGGTGCAGAACTACTGGATAATGGGCAGGATGCCGTCGGCGGTCCGGCAGGAGTTTCTTACGCTCAGCCAGAACCCGCAGGCCAATCCGGCCCGCTTCCACACGATTGTGGACACCTGGTGGGGCCTGAGCTATTCCACGCCGTCTATCGCCTCAGCCGACTGGGTCACGGTGGCCCTGCTGGTGCTGGTAATGATCCCGTTTATCGTGGTGATGGGGCTAAAACACGCCCGGCCGCTGGCGCTGCAGTTCAGCCGCCTTCGCGATGCGGCAAAGGATGTCGCCGACGGGCAGTTTGGCCGTCAGGCGGAACTTATCAAGGATGCGCCGGCGGAAATGGTCAGCTTTGCGGCCGACTTTAACTCCATGACGGGGCAACTCGCCCGCTATGAAAAAGAGCTCCGCGCCTCGCACGTCGCGATGGCGCACGAGCTGCGCTCGCCCCTGACGGCCGCCATTGGGCGTCTGCAGGGCATGTTAGACGGCGTGTTTGATGCCAGCCCGGCGCAGCTGGGCATGGTGATGAAACAGCTCCAGCACCTCAACCGCCTCACCGATGAGCTCCACCTTCTCTCGTTGGCCGACGCGGGTAACCTTGTGCTGGAGGACCAGCCGTTCTGTCTTGATGAGCTGATTCAGGAGCGGGCTGCCTGGATCATGCCCCAGGCTGATGCGCATCATTTCCGGATAACGCTTCGTAACCCGCGCACCTGCCCCTTCAGAGGCGATGCGTTCCGTCTGGGCCAGGTTGTTACCATCCTCATGGAAAATGCGCTACGTTACGGACGCGATGGCGGCCATCTTGAGGTGGCGCTGCACTACGCCAGCGGGCATTACACCCTCGAATTTACCGATGACGGGCCGGGCGTATCGCCCCAGTTCCTACCGGAAATGTTTAAACGCTTTAGCCGCGAGGAGCAGTCCCGCGCGCGGCATTCCGGCGGCAGCGGCCTCGGTTTGTCCATCGCCCGGGCGATTTGTCAGGCGCATGGGGGTGAGATTAGCGCGTCGTTACCGGAAACCGGCGGCCTTGCCGTGCGCATTTTATTGCCCTGGCATCCGTCCGATAATGAAAATCTCCACTCTTGATAAAGCCTTGACAGAACATCGAATCTTTCTCGACGTAGCGCGCATTTAATAACGCCATTCCCTTTATGGAGCGGCGTTATGTCAGACGAATTTTTTCTCTCCCTCCGCCACTGCCTGCATCATATGTACGGCGTGGCGCGCACCCTTTCCTGGCTGCATTTTCTTCCCCTGGCCCTGCTTGCGCTGGCGATTTTTCCGCTGACCGGCTGCGGTGATAAACACGAAAATAAGCCCAACCCGGTACGAACGGTACGCTACGTCGTGGTTGGCACCGCCCAAACCCTTCCCGCGCTGGAAAGAACCGGTGAGATCCATGCCCACGATGAAACGACCCTGAGCTTTCGCACCGGTGGCCGGATACTGACGCGTAGCGTCGATATTGGTGACAGTGTCACCTCCGGACAGCTGCTGGCCACGCTTGACAACACGACCGGGCAAAACCAGCTCGACGGCGCTGAGGCCGACTATGAAGGCGCCAAAGCCTCTGCGCAGGTCGCCGCGCTTAACGTCAGCCGAATGCAAAAGCTCATGCCAACGGGTGCGATAGCCCGCACGCAGCTCGACAGCGCCCGTGCGGACTGGCTTGTCGCCAGCGCGCGCTTAAAAAGCAGCGAGGCCGCGCGGCGAAATGCCCGCGAAAGCCTCGGCTGGACGCGCCTGATCGCGCCGCAGGCGGGCGTCATTACGGCCATGAACGCCTCTGCGGGACAGGTTGTCAGCGACGGTCAGTCCGTGCTGACGCTGGCGACCGGGGAAGATCGCGACGTGGCGTTTGATATTGCCACCCCTGATGCGATCCCGCCTCTGGATAAGGCGGAATTGCAGGTTTCCCTCCTCAGCGACCCGTCGGTGCAGGCGTCTGCCGTGCTTCGTGATATCACCCCGCAGGCCGATCCTCAGACCCGCACCTGGCGCGTCAGAGCCACCCTGCAAAACCCGCCGGCGGCCATGGCGCTGGGTGCCAGCGTGACCGTCACGTTGCCATCGTCAGCCCCGCACGGGTACACCCTTCCCGCGTCCGCGCTGACCCGTGCTGGCGACAAACCGGCCGTTTTTGTAATTACCCCGCAGTCGCGGGCGCAGCTGCGCGCGGTGGTGCCCGCGAGCTATACGGCCTCCTCCGTCATGATTGCCTCCGGCCTTGAGCCGGGCGATCGGGTGATTACGGCGGGCGTGAGCACATTGCGGTCCGGCGAACCGGTGATGGCCGGAGAGGTTCAGCCATGAACTCAGGATCGGAAGACAAATTTAACCTCTCCGCCTGGGCGCTGAAGAACCAGCAGATGGTCAGCTTTTTCATGCTGCTGGTGATTGCGATGGGCGTATTCTGCTATGAGAAGCTGCCGCGTAATGAAGATCCGGCTTTTACCATCAAAACGGCCGTCGTCTCCGCGCAGTGGCCGGGCGCATCCGTGGCGGATACCACCCGCCTGCTGACCGATACGCTTGAAAAAAAGCTGGAGGAAACGCCCTGGCTGGACTATCTCGAAAGTGAAACCCGGGCCGGACGTACCGTTATCCACGTCAACCTCCGTGACGATACGCCCCCGCAAAGCGTGCCGGACATCTGGTATCAGGTTCGCAAAAAAATGCAGGACATCGCGCCGTCCCTGCCTGAAGGGGTGCAGGGTCCTGCCGTGGACGACGAATTTGACGACACGTTCGGCACAATTTATGCCTTTATTCCCGAAGGTTTCACCCTGCGTGAGGTGCGGGATCGCGTAGAGACCCTGCGTCGCGAGCTTATGTCCCTGCCGGATATGGGCAAAACCACCCTGCTGGGCGAACAGCAGGAGCAGTGGGTTCTCGCCTTTTCTCCGGCACGCCTGGCCGGGATGGGGCTCGATATTCAGGCGGTCGCCGACGCCCTGCGGGCGCAGAACGCGGTTGTTCCGGCAGGCACTATGCGTACCGGGCAGGAGAACATGGCGATAAAGGTCAGCGGGGCGCTCACGACCGAAGAGAATTTACGGGCCGTCACGCTGCACGTGAACAATCGCTACATTCCGCTGACCGACATTGCCACCGTCACCCGGGAAATCGCCGAGCCGCCTGCCCCCGCTTACCGGGTAAACGGCAAACCGGCTATCGGGCTGGCGGTGTCGATGGCGTCAACGGGCAACATGCTGCGTTTCGGTGCTGCGCTGAACGCCAGAATGGCGGCCCTCAGCGCCGGGCTGCCGCACGGTATCGAGATGGTGAAAGTCGCCGATCAGTCAGCGGTGGTCAGTGACGCGGTAAGCGGGTTTATCCGGGTGCTTATCGAAGCCGTTATTATCGTGCTGGCGGTTTCATTTGTCTCACTGGGCTTACGGGCCGGACTGGTGGTGGCGACGGCCATCCCGCTGGTGCTCGCCATGACGTTTGCCGGCATGATGCTCGCAGGCATCGGCCTTCAGCGCATCTCGCTCGGGGCGCTGATCATTGCCCTGGGCCTGCTGGTGGATGACGCCATGATCGCCGTTGAAACGATGGTCTCCCGGCTGGAAGCGGGGGATTCCCGTCGGCATGCGGCCACCCATGCATTCAAAACGACGGCGTTTCCGATGCTCACCGGTACCCTGGTGATGATTGCCGGTTTTATTCCCGTTGGTTTTGCGGCCTCCAGCGCCGGTGAATACTGTTTTTCCCTGTTTGCGGTGGTGCTCATTGCCCTGCTCTGCTCCTGGGCTGTGGCGATACTGTTTTCGCCGCTGACGGGCACGTGGCTGTTGCCGGAAAAAGTCAGACATCACGCGGCGGGACCCGGAAGGATCGCGCGCGGTTACGGACGGCTTTTACGCCTGGCACTGCGTCACCGGGCCGCTACCGTGCTGCTCGCTCTTTCCGCGCTGGGGCTGTCCGTGTACGGCACGACGTTTATGCAGGGCGAGTTTTTCCCCGCTTCGGACCGGCCTGAGCTGCTGGTCAGCCTGACGCTTCCGGCCAACGCGTCGCAGCCGGAAACGTTAAGAGAGGTGGAAAAGCTGGAAAAGGCGCTGGTCGGCAACGGCAACATCGATCGCTACTCAACCTACGTCGGGTCGGGCGCCATCCGTTTTTACCTGCCGATGGACGTGCTGCTGGAAAATGAAAATATCGCCCAGATGGTTGTGGTGGCTAAGGATCTTGAGGCGCGGGATCGTCTGCATGCGCAGCTCAACAGGATCCTGGCGACGCAGTTTAGCGACATCATCACGCGCGTGTCGCCCCTTGAGCTGGGGCCGCCCGTCGGCTGGCCAATCAAATACCGGGTGAGCGGGCCTGACTATCTGCAGGTCCGGGCGTTTGCGAACCGTCTCACGGACGCGATTGGCCAGTCCCCGTTCTCACGCGACGTTAACCAGACGGCCGGAGAGCCGGAGAGGATCATAACCCTTGAGGTGAATCAGACGGCGGCCAGGGCGGCGGGAATATCGTCAGAAAGCCTCGCCCGCACGCTGAACACCGTCTGGTCCGGCAGCGTTGTCACGTCCATCAGGGATAACGACCGCCTTGTCGACGTAGTGCTCCGGGCCACGGACGATGCACGTCACAGCACCGCCACCCTCTCCTCGCTTACGATTCAGGGGAATGACGGTAAAAAAATTCCGCTCAGCGCCGTCGCGACGCCGGTCTGGGGCGTGGACGATCCGGTCATCTGGCGTCGCCAGCGCGTGCCCTTTATCACGGTGCAAACGGATCTTGCCGCGGGGCTGAAGGCTGAAGCGGTATCCGCGGCGCTGCGTCCGGCGGTCGATAAACTGCGCGCGAGCCTGCCGGCAGGTTACAGCATTGAAGAAGGCGGCGCGGTTGCCGAATCGGATAAGGGGAACAGCTCCGTCTTTACCGTCCTTCCGGTGACGCTGGTCATCATGCTGTTGCTGCTGATGCTTCAGCTACGGCGATATTCCCGGATGCTGCTGGCACTCCTGATGGCCCCGTTTGGTTTACCGGGGATCGTGCTGGCTATGCTGCCCGGCGGAACGCCGATGGGGTTTGTCGCGCTGCTGGGCGTCATCGCCCTGGCGGGGATGATCGTGCGAAATGCGGTGATATTGATTAGCGAGGTTGACAGCAATCTTGCTCAGGGGATGGCAAACGATGCCGCGATTATGGCGGCTGCGGAACACCGGGCCAGACCCATCTGTCTGACCGCCTGCGCCGCCATTCTGGGCATGATCCCCATTTCTCACCAGGTCTTCTGGGGCCCAATGGCCTATGCCATCATCGGCGGGCTGCTGGCTGCGACGCTGGTGACGCTGACCGTGTTACCCGCGTCGTTTAGCCTGCTGCTACAGTGGGGCGCTCAGCGCAACGCCACAGAAGACGGACTGCGCTGAGGCCCTACCGTTTCCCGGCAGATTACGCCTCGGTCAGCGCAAAACGGTTTTTCAGGACATGGCGGATTTCCTCCTCCGCCAGCTGCCGCGTTTCAGTGCCGTTCGCCGTGATGGTTTTCAGCATATCGCCCAGTAAAATCTGGCGTCCCTCCGGGCTGTGCTGCACCACCACCCGCTTCTGCACAAAGATGGCATCCGGGTGCGTGGAGTTAAGGTAGTTGGCCGGGACGAAATCAATCCATTCCTGAGGCGTGAGATCAAAGCCGTATTGCCGGGCCCATTCTCCCTCCATCTTCGCCTCAAGCAGATATTCGCCTTCCGTGCTGCGGCTTAGCCGAAACGTGTCGAAATCCTGCGTGATATCCACATCAAGCGTGTCCAGCGCCATCGGCGCGCGAATGCCGTAGCTGCCGAACCCGAGGTCGCAAAGCCACTGTCGGCTATCTACCTCAGCGACGAGCGCCATATGGGTTTTCGGCCGCCGTACGGGGTAGAACATCGGGCGCGCCGCCACGAAGCGGTAAGGTATCCCTAACGTCTTCAGCGCCATGGCAAAAAGTCCGTTCACCTCGTAGCAGTAGCCGCCGCGCCCCTGCGTTAAGACCTTATCGGCAATGTCGTCTGGCGCCAGAGAGACAATTTTACCCGCCTGCACGTCCAGATTCTCAAAGGGAACGGAAAAGAGCTGATGACGCATCAGCGCATGCAGGGTGGCCGTATCGGCACCCGCCGGTCCGGTGTAGTTTATGCGTTTGAAATAGGTGGAAATGTTGAAATTATCGCTGTGCATATTGCCTCCTTGTCCTGAACATGCCGGACACTATAGATGGCGCGCATCATTGGCTGTATAGTCAGTTTTATCGAAAATTAGCCTGAACAGATACCCATGTCTGCCCCGTCCCCGTCGTCCCCACACTATCGCCGAATTGCCGAGATGCTGCGCCTCACGCTCACGTCTGGCGCGCTGCGCGCCGGTGACAGGATGATCTCCGCACGCAAACTGGCCGAGCGCGAGCACGTTAGCCTTCCGACGGCGCTGGAGGCCCTTCGCTGCCTGGAGGCTGAAGGGCTGATCGTTGCGCGCCCGCGTTCAGGATATTACATCCGCCAGACCAGCCTGCCACCGCGCGTAGAGCCCGCGCGTTCCTCGCCAGGCCCGGTCCCCGTCACCCTGTCCGCCGTGGCCCGGTCGCTGTTCAGCAGTGCAGAAGCCAGGCTGATCCCGCTGGGCGCCGCCCTGCCCGATCCCGCGTGGCTGCCGGGAGACGCGCTGCAGCGGGCGTTGCACTCTGCGGGCCGTCGTCTGGACGCGCATGGACAGAGCTACAGCCTGCCTCCGGGAAGGGGGGATTTGCGAAGTAAGATTGCCGCGCGTTCTGCACAGTGGGGAGCCCGGTTCGGCGCGGACGATCTCATTATTACCGCAGGCGCGACGCAGGCGCTGCGCCTGGCCCTTCGGGCCGTGTGCCAGCCGGGCGATGTCGTGGCGATTGAGCAGCCCGCCTACTTTGGCACGCTCCTGCTGCTGGAGGATTTAGGCCTGAAGGCCTTAGCGATCCCCACCGATCCTGTCGAAGGCCTGCTGCTGGAACCGCTGGCGGACGCCATTCGCCGCCACCGCCCTGCTGCCGTTCTGGCCTCGCCCACCGTGCAAAACCCATTGGGTGCCAGCATGCCCGTCGCGCGCAAGCAGGAACTGGTTGCCCTGCTTGAAGAGGCGGGAATTCCTTTGATTGAGGACGATGTTTACGGTGACCTGGTCGGCGAGGGGCAACGTCCTCCGGCCTGCAAGGCGTTCGACCAGAGCGGGAATGTGATCTACTGCAGCTCCCTGTCAAAAACGCTTGCGCCGGGCTGGCGAATCGGCTGGATTGCCGCCGGACGCTACCACCCGCAGGTCTTACAGGCCCGCATGGCCGGAGACTGGGCCGGCACGCCGCTGCTGGAAGCCGCGTCGTGCGAGATGCTGGCAAGCGGCGACTACGATCGTCACCTGCGGCGGCTAAAGCGCCGGGTCGCAGAGGGGATCCGCGCCGTTGTGGGGCGGGTTGAGGCCAGTTTCCCACCCGGTACGCGCGTTAGCGTACCCGCAGCCGGTTTCCTGCTGTGGGTAGAGCTGCCTCAGCAGATCAACGCGCTGGAGGTGCATCGCCGCGCGCTGGCGCTGGGCATTGGCGTCAGCCCTGGCCCCCTGTTTTCCCCGGCCGCCGAGTTAACGCACTTTCTGCGGCTGAACTGTGCAAACGAACCCACGCCCCGCCTGCTGAACGCCGTGGACCAGATTGGCGCGCTGTGTCACGAGCTGGCTGCTTTCACACCAGACTCTCCAGCCATTCGGTAAAGACCCGCACCTTGCGGGAGAGATGACGGTGTGGATAGAGCAGTGACAGCTTGCGGTCCGGCGATCGATAGTCTGGCAAGACTTCAACCAGAAGGCCGCGGTCAATGTAAGGCTGGAGAAAGAGATTCATCCCCTGCATTAACCCCAGCCCGGCAAGGCCTGCCGCGATGTAGGCCTCGGAGTTATCCACGACAAGCTTACCGGGCAGAGTAATCTCCGCGACGCCTTCTGGCGTGGTAAACGTCCACGGATGAATTTGTCTGCTGCGGTTATTAATCCAGTTGATGGCCTGATGTTTGCGTAAATCATCCGGCGTTTCTGGCGTACCGTGTTGGGCCAGCCAGGCCGGGCTGGCGCAGGTCGTGATTTTGATGTTCCCGATTTTACGCGCGATATACTCGCCGTCCTCCAGCTCTCCCACCCGCAGCACGCAGTCCAGGCCATCCCGCAGCACGCAGTCCAGGCCATCCCGCAGCATATCCCGACGGCGGTCAGAGCTGCTCAGAATGATGTCGATCTCAGGATGCTGACGATAAAAATCAGGCAGATTGGGGATCACCCGCAGCGTGGCAAAAGAGACCGGCATATCCACACGCAGCTGGCCGTGTATTGTCCGGTCCGTACCAAACGACTCCAGTAATTCGTCCGCCTGCGCCAGCAGGGGTTTACTCCGGCGGTAAAATGCTTCCCCATCCGGCGTCAGGCTAATCCGACGCGTTGTGCGCTGCAGTAGCCGCGTGCCGCTGTGCTGCTCCAGAAGCTGTAACGCTTTGGTGACCGCCGGACGATGGATCTGCAGATTCTCCGCCGCCTGGGTAAGACTGCCTGACTCGACAATTTCAATAAAAATTCGAATAGATTCAAAGAGGTTCATTTGCATAAGAGACGCTCTTGCCGCGAGCAGGATAAAATGATTATTATTAATTTTATAACAGTGATGAATCTTTTTGGCTATTTTTCCTAACAATCCTGCGCCCTACACTCTTCCCCATTCAAACGTAAGGAAGAGTCTGCTATGAAAAATAACCGTATTTGTCAGATCCTGGGTATCGAAAAACCTGTTATTCAGGGGCCGTTATCCTGGCTCACGGATGCCCGCCTGGTCGCTGCGGTCAGCAATGCCGGAGGGCTCGGCGTGCTGGGGCCCAATGCTGGTTTAACCGCCGACACCGCGGTGTCCACGCCGGAAGAGACCGCCGAAAAAATGCGCGAGGAGATTCGTAAAACCAAACGGCTGACCGAGAAACCGTTTGGCGTGAACCTGATCCCCACGGCCGTTAATGACGTCTGGACAGGGCCGATCCTTCAGGTGGTGAAAGAAGAAGGCGTCAGGGTCGTTGTGTATACGGGCTATGGGGAAGGCAGCATTATTCCCGCGCTGTTCAGCGAGTTAAAAGAGGCGGGTATCGCCATTATCTACCGCGACATCAACCCAACGCCGGAGAACACCCGCCTCGCGGAAGAAATGGGGGCTGACATTATCGTCGCCACCGGTTTTGATGAGGGCGGAACGTTACCCGCAACGGTGCTTGGCACCTTTTCCATCGTGCCGCTGATTGCCGATGCCGTGAAGCACGTCCCGGTGATGGCCGCGGGCGGCATTACCGATAATCGCACCGCCAGAGCGGCGCATGCATTGGGTGCGGAAGGCGTGTTTGCCGGGTCGGTCTTTATCAGCACGGAAGAAAGCCGCGTGCCGCAGGGGGTCAAAGAGAAAATTGTTGCCGCCAACGGTCTCGATTTACTGCTTTTCCGCACCGTTCCCCACTACTACCGCGCGCTTCCCGGCAAGCTGGCGGACAAACTGGCGGCGATGGATAAAGCAGGCGCAAGCAACGAAGCGCTGGGCAAGGCGATGGGAGGATTACGGGGCCTGCGCCTGGGCATGCTGGAAGATAATACCGATGAGGGCTATATCGCACTCGGCACGGGGATTGGGAACATCCGCAGCGTGAAAAGCGTGGCCGAGGTTGTTAATGCGTTAACGGTTGAGTAAGTGCCCCGGCGTCCTGGCCTGCACCAGGACGCCCAGGTTCATCAGGGAATAATCCGCGCGGCTCTTAGCTGCGCGAACAGGCGGAAAAACATCTCATCGGTGGCCTGCATTTGCGTAAAGCCCGCCCTGCGCAGCTTGCTCCCGTCACCAAACATGTCGTAGTTCCAGCTAAAGACAAAATCGGCAAACCGCCCGTCGCTCAGCTGCAGAATATCCGCTTCCACCAGCCGCTCTTCGGCAAGCTCGCGCCATACTCCGCGATAGTCGTTAAACAGCTGATGAAATGACAACCTCACCGGCGGCGCAGAGTCCAGTTCAAACCAGCGTGCGATGCGCGGCCACATCTCGCTCCAGCGCCAGACATCGCCATTGTTTACGTTGAAGGCCTGATTGTGTGCCGCAGGTGACGTGGCGGCCCACAGCGTGGCCTCGGCCAGCAGCCCGGCGTCGGTATGGTCAACGATGCTGTGCCAGGCCTGTTCCGAACCGGGAAAACGCAGCGGTAGCCCCAGCGCCTTGCACAGGGAGGCGTACAGGGCGATGCTCAGCGCAAGGTTCATGGCATTACCCGGTACCGCACTCCCCACCACGCCCGGCCTGATGGCATTCCAGTGCCAGCCTTTCCCCCGCTGAAACTGGCTGAGCCACGTGAGCTGCGCGGCGTTAAATTCGCCACCCGGTACGCCAGGATCGCTTTCCCGCGCCGGGGTTTTAAACGGCCCCAGATGCGCACCATAGACTTTATACCCCTGCATCAGGCTTACCGTCTGCAAAGGCGCCGTTTTTTCGAGGGTGCTGACCAGATTACGCAGCATGGTGACGTTCGGCTCAACCATGTCCGTCCAGTTCGCCGCGTTCGCCCAGGCGCTGTAAAAGATATGGGTGACACCGTTCAGGGCGTGCAGCGCCCGCGCGGTGTCCTGCGCATCCAGTAAATCGACGTTCACCACGGGAATGCCGTCCGGGTGGGCTACCGCGTGGCGACTGAGGCCGATCACCTCCCACTGATGGTGCAGAAGCGTGTTGACCAGCTGTCTGCCGACAATGCCGCTGGCGCCCGCGACCAGGGCGACGTTGTGTTGCTGCATCTTATTCATGGTGTTTCTCCGGAAAGGGTGACAGACGCAGTGTGATATATTATTTTTTCTGGAGATATCCCCTGAAACCGATGGCACTTATAAGCAGAATCATTAAATGAATAATAAGCTCACTGCCATTTACACCTTTCTACGCGTCGCTGAAGCGGGCTCATTTTCGGCGGCCGCCCGTCAGACCGGTATTAAGCAGTCCGCCGTCAGTCAACAGATCGCGGCACTTGAGGAAGCACTGGGTGTGGTACTGCTGCACCGTACGACGCGTAAGATGAAGCTGACCGAACAGGGTGAGCGTTACCGGCGTGATATGCAGCTCGTGCTGGACGCCATGGGGGAAGCGGAGAGACGTTTACATCCTGTCGACCATAGCGTTCTGGGACGCGTCCACATCCAGCTACCGAGCGGCCTGGGACAGATCGTTTTGCCGCATCTGCTGGCGCTACAGCACCTGCATCCCGAACTGCAGCTGATGATTTCCCTGGATGACCGCCTTGCCGATCTGGTGACGGAAGGCGTGGATGTCGCGATACGGCTGGGCAGTGAGCCTCCGCAGGCGCACGCGGCTCGCGTGCTGGCGTGTATTGAAGCCGCGCTTTTTGCCGCTCCCGGTTTTCAGACGGTACACGCCGTCAGGGAACTGACGACGCTGCCACACGTACGTTTCAGCGGTATTCCGCTGGATGCCCCCCTGCGCCTGATTTCTGACGAGGAGACGGTCGAGGTCAACGTGAATACCGTTTTCCGTGCCAACACCAGCGACGCGCTGCTGCAGGCGCTGGAGTCAGGCATCGGCATCGGCGGCATGCAGCGACCGCTCGTGGCCAGGGCGCTGCAGGCGGGCACGCTGGTACCGGTGCTGCCCGGCTGGCGGTTACCCGATCGCTTCCTCTATGCCGTCTATCCTGACGCCCGCTTTATTCCGCAGCGCGTCAGAAAGGTCGTCAGCGTGATTGAGAAGTTACTGACTGAAATAATAAAGAAAAACTGATTGTTTCCGCCGTAAATGACGTGCATTTTTTACCCGCAAGGAATAGAGTGTTTTTACCGTATCCCCTCTTTCTGGAGCACGTATGCCGGATTACCGTTTTTTCCAAAAAGGCCCGAACCTCATTGCGATCGAGAGTGCAAACACCGATGCGGCCGCTCAGCTCATCGCTCAGGGGTTTGAAAAACAGTTTGAGGAGATCGGCGCTGCGGATGAAAAAGAGGCGCTTACCCGCCTTGCGGATATCCGTAAAAATAATGAGATCGATCGCCATAACTTCCTGGCCGGAGCGGGCGAAATGCCGCTGATCGGCGCGTTGGCGGCTGCGGCAACCTGGTTGGTGCAAAAGAAATAACGCAACCATCTTCTACTTCGCCACCGGCAAATCGGCGTACCGCGTCGTATAGGCCGGTGACAGCATCTCACGCTTCATCGCCCAGGATTTCTCAATACCCTGCCCGGCGAACCATATCTTCCCTTTACCGGAATGATTTACGCTGTCCATCATCGCCATCAGCGCCGCGCTGTTGGCGCGCAGACGATTATCGTCAAACAAATTCAGCTGGGCGACGCCGCTGCTGAAAAAGTCCGCCAGCATGACCCCGGCTTTCATATAGCGATATCCGTCGAGCCATATACGCCCCAGCGCCTCCGTGGCGGCGCGGATGATATCGCGCGAGTCATTGGTGGGCGTCATCAGGGTGACAGAAGCCTGATTGCCGTAATAAATTTCGTTGTCCGCGTGCGGGCTGGTGCGCACAAACACGCTGATAAAACGACAGTATTGATGCTCGCCGCGCAGTTTTTCCGCAGCGCGTTCCGCGTAGGCGCAAATGGCCTGGTGCATCTCCTCGTACTGCGTAATACGGTGCCCAAACGAACGGCTACAGATAATTTGCTGCTTCGTGGGGGTGAACTCTTCAAGATCAAGGCAGGGCTCACCACGAAGCTCGCGGGCCGTCCGTTCCAGTACCACGTTGAAATGTTTGCGAATGACCCAGGACGACGCTTCCGCCAGCTCCAGCGCCGTGGTAATGCCCATCGCGTTCAGTTTTTTCGTGATGCGCCGCCCTACCCCCCACACCTCCTCTACCGGAACCTTTGCCAGCAGCTTACGCTGCCGCTCGCGGTCTGAGAGATCGACCACGCCGCCCGTGCTGGCCCAGCGTTTCGCCGCATAGTTGGCCAGCTTCGCCAGCGTTTTTGTCGGGGCAATACCGACGCCGACGGTTAAGCCCGTGTTTTTAAAGACCTGCGTGCGCATCTGGTGACCGAACGCTTCCAGTGACAGGCAGTGACTGACCCCAGAAACGTTCACGAACGCCTCATCAATGGAGTAAATCTCTATTGCCGGGGCGAGATCGGTCAGCGTCTGCATGACCCGACTGCTGAGATCGGCATACAGCGCATAGTTCGAGCTAAAGACGTAAACCCGCGACGGGTATAGCTTTTCTTTGAATTTAAAATACGGCTCACCCATTTTTATGCCGAACTGCTTTGCCTCCCGCGACAGTGAAATAATGCAGCCGTCGTTATTGGACACCACCACGATGGGTTTCCCCTCCAAATCGGGGCGGAATACCCGCTCGCAGGAGGCATAGAAGCTATTCACATCAACCAGCGCGAACATGTTTATGCGTTTTGAGCGTGTGGGTGACGACGCCGAAGATCTGCAGCTCCTCTTCGGACTGAAAGGTAATCGGCTGATAGCGGGCATTATGCGGCAGAAGTCTCAGAACCGGACGGGTCTGTAGCTCTTTCACAGTAAACTCACCGGCGACCGACGCCACGACGATATCCCCATGTTCGGCATTTAACGAACGATCGACCACCAGCAGATCGCCGTCGCCGATCCCCGCCCCAATCATGGAGTCTCCACTCACCTTGATAAAATAGGTCGCACTGGGATGCCTTACTGCCAGCCGGTTAAGATCGAGACGATCCTCCACATAATCCTGCGCCGGGCTGGGAAACCCACAGGCAACACGTTCTAAAAATAAAGGTAATTCAATGATTTGTTTTGGTTGATAAGAAAAGAGAGTGTCCATAATGCCTTTCTCGCCAGATGCTGTATATAAATACAGTATTACGGATTATGGACAAGGATCAAGGTCATTTCCGGAGGTGAACCCAAACGCGTTGAAGTTTGAGCGGTTTTAATTGAGCAACATCGCCCGCCGTTAACAGGCCAGACAATATAAGTCATATAAAAGTCATCTACTTTATGACTTATAAAAAATAACATCACTATGCAATAACTACATATTGACTTTAAAGTCAGATAAAAGCATATTTTACGGCACGAATTAACAAGACTTACTGGAGAATATTTTCCATGCCAGCCCGTGACTATCCAGACAAGCGTGTTGCACGCGGTCTGGCAAAGGAGGCCGATCTCAGGATGCTGAGCGCCCGCATCGATCCCGACCTGATGGATTACATCAGAACCACCGCCTTTGAGACGCGTAAGAGTAAGCAAGAGATTGTGGCGGAAGCGTTAGCGCTCCACAGGCAGAAAAGTCAGACAGGAGCCTAAGCGCGCAAAGCCGGAAGTCCCCTTAAGGCTTTGCGCATATCACGTTTAATCTAACAGCGAATTCAGCGTTTCCAGTGCTTCAGGCGGTAACTTCAGATCCGCCGCCGCGAGGTTTTGCCGCAGATGCGCCACGGAAGATGTGCCCGGGATCAGCAGAATATTCGGGGAACGCTGCAGCAGCCATGCCAGCGCTACCTGCATTGGCGTTGCGCCCAGTGAATCCGCGACGGCCTTCAGCCCGGAAGATTGCAGTGGCGTAAAGCCGCCCAGCGGGAAGAACGGCACATACGCAATCCCCTGCTGCGCAAGCAGATCCACCAGCGCATCGTCACCCCGGTTCACAATGTTGTACATGTTCTGCACGCACACCACCGGCACCATCTTCTGAGCTTCCGCAACCTGGGTGGCCGTGACGTTGCTCAGGCCAATATGACGCACCAGCCCCTGCTGCTGTAATTCGGCCAGGGTGGAGAGCGGTTCAGCAATCGATCCTTCCGCCGGCCCGTGTGCGCTAAACATGATCCGCAGATTCACCACGTCCAGCACGTCCAGCTGCAGATTACGCAGGTTGTCATGCACCGCCTGAGTCAGTTCCTGCGCGGAAAAGGCCGGCAGCCAGGCGCCTTTGTCGTCGCGACGGGCGCCAATCTTGGTGACGAGCGTCAGATCGTCCCGGTACGGGTGAAGCGCCTCGCGGATCAGCTGGTTAGTGACGTGAGGACCATAAAAATCACTGGTATCAATGTGGTTCACCCCCGCCGCCACCGCTTCGCGCAGCACGTCCAGCGCGGCCTGCTTGTCCTTCGGTGGACCAAAGACGCCCGGCCCGGCGAGCTGCATCGCACCGTAGCCCAGTCGTTTAACCGTCCGCGTCCCGAGCGCGTACGTCCCGCTTTTATCAATGCTGCTCATGTTAACCTTCCTCATAAAAATGATCCGGATTTACAACAGGTTCCCTCAAAGAACCTTTAGTTAAGCGCGAGTTAATTAAAGTTTAAATTCTCTACGACGATAGTAATGAAGTAACCCTGCATCTTCTCTAACGGACGACCGCTATGCTGAAAAACCTGCACGTGATTACCGGTATTATCTTTGCCCTCACCATATTCTGTCTGCTGCAAGTTGTCACGGGAGGGTTGTTCTACTCTGCCGTCAGCAACGATCGCCATAACTTCCAGAATTCCGGCGTGCTCAATGCCCAGCAGGAAAGCCTGAGCGACAGCGTGAACACGCTGGTGAAAACGCGCGTCACCGTCACCCGCGTGGCGATCCGCTACCTGAAAAACCAGCGCGACCCGGCTTCCCTTGCGGCGATCAATAAGCTGCTTGGCACCGCAGGCGACTCGCTGGCAAAAGCCGAAGCCTATAACAAAGAGTGGCAGAAACTGCCGCAGGTTAACGGCCAGGAGGCGGCATTAACCGACGAGATGCAAAAATCCTGGAACCAGATGCACGAAGTGATGCGCTTATCGATTGAGTATCTACGTGCCGACAACTATCAGGCCTATGGCGATCTGGACGCGCAGCAGGCGCAGGACGAGATGGAAGCGGTCTATAACCGCTGGCGCGCCGAAAACAACACCCTGCTGAAGGCCGCAACCGAAGAGAACCAGAGCAGCTTCACGCAGATGCAGTGGACCCTGGCGGCGATTCTGCTGGCCGTTATCGCGGTTCTGGTGGTCATCTGGCAGGGTTTACAGCACCTGCTGTTAAAACCACTCCACTCCATTATGAACCATATTCGCGCCATTGCAGGGGGCGACCTGACGCAGGATATCGCCATCTCTGGTCGCAACGAGATGGGGCAGCTGGCCGCCGGCCTGCATGAGATGCAGCAGTCGCTGGTGACCACCGTCAGCGCCGTACGTGGAAGTACCGACTCCATCTACACCGGCGCAGGCGAAATTGCCGCAGGAAGCAACGATCTTTCCGCCCGCACCGAGCAGCAGGCCGCCTCGCTGGAAGAGACCGCCGCCAGCATGGAAGAGCTGACCGCGACCGTGAAGCAGAACTCCGATAACGCCCGTCAGGCCACGCTGCTGGCGAAAAACGCCTCTGAAACGGCCGCGCGCGGCGGTCACGTCGTGGATAACGTGGTTCGCACCATGAACGAAATCGCCGACAGTTCGCAGCAAATTGCGCATATTACCGGCGTGATTGACAGCATCGCGTTCCAGACCAACATTCTGGCGCTTAACGCAGCGGTGGAAGCGGCACGCGCCGGGGAACAGGGTCGTGGCTTTGCGGTTGTTGCAGGCGAAGTCCGTACGCTGGCGAGCCGCAGCGCGCAGGCGGCAAAAGAGATCAAAGGGCTTATTGAGAACTCCGTCAGCCGGGTGAATACCGGTTCTGAGCAGGTCAGCGAGGCTGGCACCACCATGAAGGAAATTGTCGCCGCCGTCACCCGCGTGACCGATATCATGGGTGAGATCTCATCTGCCTCTGACGAGCAGAGCCGCGGTATTGAGCAGGTGAGCCTGGCCGTTTCGCAGATGGACAGCGTGACGCAGCAAAACGCCGCGCTGGTGCAGGAGTCCGCCACGGCGGCTGCGGCACTGGAAGATCAGTCCGAGCAGCTGCGCCAGGCGGTGGCCGCGTTTCGTCTGAACGGCAAAGAAAAAGCGGTCGCCCCACGCCCGGCCAATCTGAAAACGCCACAGCTGCTGCGCCCGGCCACGACAACCGCCTCCACCGACAGCAACTGGGAAACGTTCTGAGTCTCAGGCGGGCGAGGATATCGCCCGCTAGCGGCTGCGCTTGGCGTGACGCTCCCAGTTTTCCTGTTTTGCTTCATCGGATTTTCGCAGTGAAACATAGCATGCCCCGCTGCCGCCGTGATGCGGCAGCGCCACGCAGAAGGCCTGCACTTCCTCAAACTCGGTTAACCAGCGCGCCAGATAGCTGCGCACCACATTGGGATGCGAGTTCTGCTCGCGCCCTTTCCCGTGAATGATAATCAGATTGCGTAACCCGTCGCGTCCGGCCTGGCGAATAAAGGAATAGAGCATCTGACGGCAGCGTTCGGCGGGCTGACGCAGGAGGTTTAAGCTGGCCTGGCGGGCGTATTTACCCGTGCGCAGCTTATCGATAACGCCCTGCTGTACCCCTTCGCGCTGGAACGCCAGCGGTTCTTCCAGGGGAAGCATGTCAAGAAAATCCAGCGTCAGGAAGTTATCCAGCTGTTCGCTATCCACCTCCTCGCGCGCCCGCGTATTGCGGCTGGGCTGCCAGTGAATATCCGCGCAGCGCTTCAGGGGCTGGACATCTTCCATGGCGTCAAGAAAAAATGATTTGTCGTCAGGGTTCATGGACATCCTCCGGCTACATCTGAGGACTGTACTATACCTGCGCCAGAGACCGGCCTCAATCACCGTTACAGGACGATGCGTGGCAATAATATTAACCTGATGAATATATATAGTAATTATAAAATAAACTTAAATCAGACTTAACTAAAATTTCAGCAAAGGTAAAATACGTGATTTATGTTAAAATTTCATTAAATCAATCACTCACCTGCCTTTCATTTTTCGGGAAAAGTGTTATACCTAAATATACCTGCCCCATGGAAATAATACCCAGGATTGGCGAAAGGACGCACTGCTGTGTGTACTATAGGGTCTGTCTGATGTCGGGCAGATCCTGTTTTTTTAATAAGCACTTCACGCTCCGATTAATTTTCTCGCTTCCCTTCTGAATTGCGTAATTAATGATTCAGCCAGGGGCGTCTGACGTGAATCACGGCGCTGAATTAAATAATAGGCCGCTTTAGGAAGCGATTCGACAACCGGCAGCATAACCAGACGGTGTGCCAGCAGCGGGTCACAGCCTAGCTCCTGCGGCAATATGCTTAAAAAATCACTTTGCGCGACCAGGCTAATACAGGAAGAAAAGGTTTCGCAAACCACACCAATTCGCGGTATTTGTGAGCGATCGCTAAATACCTCTTCTAATTGCTTGTAATAGCTTCCCCGCGGCGTCGGCATTGTCCAGTTATAATGCAGAAGTTCATTAATGGACGTCGCCCCCATGGCCGGATGTCCTTCCCGACAAAATACCGCAAACGGTTTTTCGAAGAGCTTTTCAAACGTAAATTCCTGGTCGTAAGGCCCCTGATAATAGGTGTTGATGGTGAAGTCCAGTTCGCCCTGGCGTAATTCATTGATCATCGACACCAGCTGCCCTTCCATAATCCGCACCTTGACCTGCGGATGCTGCGCATGAAAGCGGGTAATGACGGCGGGCATAAGCGTGCGTGAAACGCTGGCCCCCATTCCGATGTTGATCTGCCCGGCCAGCTCCCCTTGACGCTGACGGATGTCATCCTGCGCCGCACGCAGCTCTTCCAGAATCAACCTGGCGCGCTGGTAAAAGCCCTCGCCGCATTCGGTCAACGCGACGCCCTTACTCCTGCGCACGAAAAGCTGCGCCGCCATGCCCTCCTCCAGCTCTTTGATGGATTTGGTCAGCGCCGGCTGGGAAAGATTCAGCGTCCTGCTGGCACCGCGGATGCTGCCCTGACGCGCAACCTCAACAAACGCCCGGATTTGATGAAATTTAATCTGGAATGTCATAGCCCGACCGATAACTGTTGTTTATCAGAGTAAAGAAACTGTCATCTACTTTAATGGAAAGGGATGTGCGAGGGTAATTCCTGAACGGTTAAAACTGTGAAAAATCGGTTAGTGATAAGTAAAAACTATCACAGCGTGAAGCAGTTCACATATTTTAATGATGACAGGAACAGATATGGACACACTGGCGCAGTACATCCAGGCATTATCCCCGCAGCTGAGCGCATGGCGTCGTGATTTTCACCATTTTGCGGAATCCGGCTGGGTAGAGTTTCGTACAGCCGCGAAAGTCGCGGAAATCCTCGACGCGCTGGGTTACGAGCTGGCGATGGGACGCGACGTGGTGGATGCCGAAAGCCGAATGGGGTTGCCCGATGCCGCTACCCTGGCACAAGAGTTTGCCCGCGCGCGGGCGCAGGGCGCGCCTGAGAAATGGCTGGCGCCGTTTGAAGGCGGGTTTACCGGCATTGTGGCGACCCTCAATACCGGGCGTCCTGGACCGACCCTGGCGTTTCGCGTCGACATGGATGCCCTTGATTTAAGCGAAGCGCTGGATGAAAGCCATCGCCCGTTCCGCGACGGTTTTGCCTCCTGCAATCCGGGAATGATGCACGCCTGCGCGCACGACGGCCACACCACGATTGGTCTGGGGCTGGCGCGGGTGCTTAAGCAGAATGAAGCGCAGCTCAACGGCACCCTCAAGCTTATCTTCCAGCCTGCCGAAGAAGGCACCCGCGGCGCGCGCGCCATGGTTGCCGCCGGGGCGCTGGACGACGTGGACTATTTCACGGCCATCCATATTGGTACCGGCGTCCCTGCCGGAACGGTGATTTGCGGCAGCGATAACTTTATGGCCACCACCAAGTTCGACGTGAACTTTACCGGCGTTGCCGCACACGCGGGCGGTAAACCGGAGGACGGACGTAACGCCCTGCTCGCCGCCGCGCAGGCCGCCCTCGCCCTGCACAGCATCGCCCCGCACAGCGAAGGCGCCTCCCGGGTGAACGTCGGGGTGATGCAGGCGGGCAGCGGACGCAACGTGGTGCCCGCGAATGCGCTGATAAAGGTTGAAACCCGCGGTGAAAGCGAAGCGATTAATCAGTACGTCTTTGAACGCGCGCAGGCGGTCATTACCGGCGCAGCGGCGCTCTACGGCGTGCGCGCCGAGATGCGCCTGATGGGTGCCGCAACGTCCAGCGCGCCGACGCCGGCGTGGGTGGATTATCTGCGCGAACAGGCAAGCCAGGTTTCCGGGGTTGTCCACGCCATCGATAAGGTGAAGGCGCCAGCAGGCTCCGAAGACGCCACGCTGATGATGGCCCGCGTGCAGCAGAACGGCGGCATGGCGTCCTATATGGTGTTCGGTACGGATTTGAGCGCCGGACATCACAACGAAAAATTCGACTTCGATGAGCAGGTCATGACCATCGCCATTGAAACGCTGGCGCGAACTGCGCTCAATTTCCCGTGGACGCGAGGTGTGTAATGCAGGAGAACTACGCTTTTATTGCCGATGCTATCGACACGCGATGTCGGACGTTAACCGATATTGCCGATGCGATCTGGGATCGTCCTGAAACCCGCTTTGAAGAGTTCTGGTCCGCCGAACGGCTCGCCAGCGAGCTTGAGGCGGAAGGCTTCACGCTGACGCGCGAGGCCGGCGGTATTCCCAACGCCTTTATCGCCAGCTTCGGCAGCGGGAAACCGGTCATCGCCCTGCTGGGTGAATACGACGCGCTGGCCGGGTTAAGCCAGCAGGCGCACTGCGCAACGGCGCAATCCGCCACGCCGGGAGCTAACGGCCACGGCTGCGGACATAACCTCTTAGGCACCGCGGCGCTGGCGGGCGCGGTGGCGGTGAAAAGCTGGCTGGAGCAGCACGGCGGCAGCGGAACGGTGCGTTTTTACGGCTGTCCCGGTGAAGAAGGTGGCTCCGGGAAAACCTTTATGGTGCGCGAAGGTCTGTTTGATGACGTCGATGCCGCCGTCACCTGGCACCCGGAAGCCTTCGCCGGGATGTTTAACGTCAGCACGCTGGCGAATATTCAGGCAGCCTGGCGTTTTCACGGCGTGGCGGCGCATGCAGCCAACTCCCCTCATCTGGGACGTAGCGCGCTGGACGCCGTGACGCTGATGACCACCGGCACCAACTTCCTCAACGAACACATCATTGAGAAAGCGCGCGTCCATTATGCCATTACCGATACCGGCGGGATTTCGCCCAACGTGGTGCAGGCGCAGGCTGAGGTACTGTACCTGATCCGCGCCCCGGAGATGGCCGATGCGCAGCAGATCTACGAACGCATCGAGAAAATCGCCCAGGGCGCGGCGATGATGACCGAAACCACCGTCGAGTGTCGCTTTGATAAAGCCTGCTCCAGCTACCTGCCGAACCGCACGCTCGAGGCGACGATGTATCGCGCCCTGCAGCACTATGGCACGCCGCTCTGGACGGAGGAAGAACTCGCCTTCGCCCGCGAGATCCGCGCCACCCTGACGCCCAACGATCTGCAAAACAGCCTGAAAAATATTGCCGCAACGGGGGGCGACGCGGGTAAAGCCTTTGCCCGTCGTCATCAGGAGACGCTGCTGGTGGATGAAGTCGCGCCCTATGCCATCACCGACAACGTGCTGGCGGGTTCAACCGACGTGGGCGACGTCAGCTGGAAAATGCCGGTCGCCCAGTGCTTCAGCCCCTGCTTTACCGTTGGCACGCCGCTGCACACCTGGCAACTGGTGGCGCAGGGACGTACCTCCATTGCCCACAAAGGCATGCTGCTGGCCGGAAAAGTAATGGGCGCGACCGCGCTCAATCTGCTGCAGGACGCAGCGCTGCTGAAAAAATGCCGTGAAGAGTTCGAACAACAATTACAAGAAAAACCGTACGTGTGTCCGATCCCACAGGGCGTGACACCGTCACCTTTAAAATAAAAAAACACAACACAACAACACAACACTCCCGAGGAACGCCCATGAGTATGTCATCCATACCTTCGCATTCCCCATCCGGTAAGCTCTATGGCTGGGTTGAAAGGATCGGCAATAAAGTGCCGCACCCTTTCCTGCTGTTTATCTATCTGATTGTGATTTTAATGGTCGCCACCGCCGTGCTCTCCGCCTTTGACGTGAGCGTGCGTAGCCCGGCTGACGGCAGCCTGGTGGCGGTAAAGAACCTGCTCAGCGTTGACGGGCTGCACTGGTTTTTGCCGAACGTTATCAAAAACTTCAGCGGTTTCGCCCCGCTGGGCGCCATTCTGGCACTGGTGCTGGGCGCCGGGCTGGCGGAACGCGTTGGCTTGCTGCCCGCATTAATGGTGAAGATGGCTTCGCACGTCAGCGCGCGCTACGCCAGCTATATGGTGCTGTTTATCGCCTTCTTCAGCCATATTTCCTCCGACGCCGCGCTGGTGATCATGCCGCCGATGGGGGCGCTGATTTTCCTCGCCGTCGGGCGTCATCCCGTGGCGGGCCTGCTGTCGGCGATAGCGGGCGTGGGCTGTGGATTCACCGCCAACCTGCTGATCGTCACCACCGACGTGCTGCTTTCGGGCATCAGCACGGAGGCAGCGAAGACCATCGATGCGGCAATGCACGTCAGCGTGATCGACAACTGGTACTTTATGGCCTGCTCGGTCATTGTCCTGACGATTGTCGGCGGACTGATTACCGATAAGATCGTCGAGCCGCGCCTGGGTAAATGGGAAGGCCGTAGCGATGAAAAGCTGGACACCCTGAGCAAAGAGCAGCGCTTCGGCCTGCGCGTGGCTGGCGTGGTCTCGCTGGCCTTTATCGCGCTGGTGGCGCTGATGGTGGTGCCGGAAAACGGCATACTGCGCGATCCGGTTAAACATACCGTCCTGCCGTCGCCGTTTATTCAGGGCATCGTGCCGCTGATTATCCTCTTCTTCTTTGTCGTTTCGCTCGCCTACGGTATCGCGACCGGCAAAATCCGCCGTCAGGGCGATCTGCCGCAGCTGATGATCGAACCGATGAAAGAGATGGCGGGCTTTATCGTGATGGTGTTCCCGCTGGCGCAGTTTGTGGCGATGTTTAACTGGAGCAACATGGGCAAGTTTATGGCCGTGGGCCTGACCGACGCGCTGGAGGCGGCCGGATTAAGCGGCGTGCCGGCGTTTGTCGGCCTGGCGCTGCTGTCATCCCTGCTGTGCATGTTTATCGCCAGCGGCTCCGCCATCTGGTCGATTCTGGCCCCGATCTTCGTGCCGATGTTTATGATGCTGGGGTTCCATCCGGCGTTTGCCCAGATCCTGTTCCGCATCGCGGACTCCTCGGTGATTCCGCTGGCGCCGGTTTCGCCGTTTGTTCCGCTGTTTTTAGGCTTCCTGCAGCGCTATAAACCGGAAGCCAAACTGGGTACCTACTATTCGCTGGTTTTACCCTATCCGCTTATCTTTTTAGGGGTATGGCTGGTGATGCTGGTGGCATGGTATCTTGTCGGCCTGCCGATTGGGCCGGGGATTAACCCGAGGCTGAACTAAAGGAATGAGGATGCTGAGATTACTCGAAGATAAGATTGCGACGCCGCTAGGGCCGCTGTGGGTGATCGCGGACGAGCAGTGCTGCCTGCGCGCCGTCGAATGGGAAGAGCACAGCGACCGCATGGAAGAACTGCTCCATGTTCACTACCGCGCGCAGGGGTATGAACGTATTCGTGCCACCAACCCGGGCGGACTGAGCGACAAGCTTGCGGCCTACTTCGAAGGCGATCTCAGCATCATCGATACTCTGCCGACCGCCACGGCAGGCACCCCTTTTCAGCGCGAAGTGTGGCAGGCCCTGCGTTCGATACCGTGCGGGCAGGTCATGCATTACGGCCAGCTCGCGGAGCAGCTAGGCCGCGCAGGGGCCGCACGCGCGGTGGGTGCCGCGAACGGCTCGAACCCGGTCAGCATTGTGGTGCCCTGCCATCGCGTCATTGGCCGCAACGGCACCATGACGGGCTATGCTGGCGGCGTGCAGCGCAAAGAGTGGTTGCTGCGTCACGAAGGGTATCTCCTGCTCTAGTTCCCAGGCTTTTTGTGCTTAATTTTCTACCGGTTAGGCTAAAAATCCATAATCAAGCTGTGGAATTTCAAGAAGATGGCGACACGTTGTCGCCTCTTGTCCTTATTGAGGGTTTGTCAGGCTTACGTACTTACCAAAAAGATGTTAAAATTGACCAATATCAATTAAGGCTTGAGCAAACCTATGATCCCGGAAAAGCGAATTATACGACGCATTCAGTCTGGCGGTTGTGCTATCCATTGCCAGGATTGCAGCATCAGCCAGCTCTGTATCCCGTTTACCCTGAATGAGCATGAACTCGATCAGCTTGATAATATCATCGAGCGCAAAAAGCCTATTCAGAAAGGGCAGACGCTGTTTAAAGCGGGAGACGAACTGAAATCGCTCTATGCTATCCGTTCTGGCACCATCAAGAGCTACACCATCACCGAACAGGGTGATGAGCAGATCACCGGCTTCCATCTGGCAGGCGACCTGGTGGGCTTTGATGCCATCGGCACGGGCCATCATCCGAGCTTTGCTCAGGCACTCGAAACCTCGATGGTTTGCGAAATCCCGTTTGAAACCCTGGACGATCTGTCCGGCAAGATGCCTAACCTGCGTCAGCAGATGATGCGTCTGATGAGCGGTGAGATCAAAGGCGATCAGGACATGATCCTGCTGCTTTCCAAAAAGAATGCAGAAGAGCGCCTGGCCGCGTTTATCTACAACCTCTCCCGCCGCTTCGCCGAGCGTGGCTTCTCGCCGCGTGAATTCCGTCTGACGATGACGCGTGGCGATATCGGTAACTACCTGGGTCTGACCGTGGAAACCATCAGCCGTCTGCTGGGCCGTTTCCAGAAAAGCGGGATGCTGGCCGTTAAGGGTAAATACATCACTATCGAAAACGGTGAAGCGCTGGCCGTTCTTGCCGGGCACGCCCGCAACGTGGCGTAACTTTCCGCCTGTTGATGACCAGACTGATAAATTCCTGTGATTTATTGGTCTGGTATAATCACTTCCGTTTCAAGATATTTTCATCGCAGTACGTCCCCACACAGCGCCCAAAAGGTTCTCGTTGAGGTTATGAATTGAGAGAAAGTTTGTTTTTCGTTTCAGTCGTGATTGCCTCAGTGACCTTTATCTTCATCTGGATCATGCTTGTCGGCCCGATGAAGGGGGAGGAAAAAACCTACGTTCAGGACTCCACGACCTTTGCGATAGCGGTGATGGTGCTGCTGTTTATTGCGTTTATCGCGGTGACGACCACGGTACTTTTCCTCTGATAATTTTTCATGAATTATTGATCTGGTAAAACCTCCCCTCTGTTTCATTCAGGATATATAGGTTACTCTTTTAATTACAGACTGTGGTGACAGTAGTAAGGAGACCTGTATGGCCAAGTATCAAAACATGCTGGTAGCTATCGATCCGAATCAGGACGATCAGCCAGCATTACGACGTGCTGTGTATTTGCATCAACGGATTGGTGGCAAAATCAAAGCGTTTTTGCCGATCTATGACTTCTCGTATGAGATGACCACCCTTCTGTCGCCTGACGAGCGCACCGCTATGCGTCAGGGCGTCATCAGCCAGCGTACCGCGTGGATCCGTGAACAGGCGAAGTATTACCTGGAAGCGGGCGTGCCCATTGATATTAAAGTGGTCTGGCATAACCGACCTTTCGAAGCCATCATCCAGGAGATTGTCGCCGGTGGGCACGACCTGCTGCTGAAGATGGCGCACCAGCACGACAAGCTGGAGTCCGTGATTTTCACCCCGACCGACTGGCACCTGCTGCGTAAATGCCCTTGCCCGGTCTGGATGGTGAAAGACCAGCCGTGGCCTGAAGGCGGGAAAGCCGTTGTGGCGGTAAACCTCGCGAGCGAAGAGGATTACCACAATTCGCTGAACGAGAAGCTGGTGAAGGAGACCATCCAGCTTGCCGAACAGGTGAATCATACCGAAGTGCATCTGGTTGGCGCCTATCCGGTCACCCCGATTAACATTGCCATTGAGCTGCCTGAATTTGACCCGAGCGTGTACAACGACGCGATCCGCGGTCAGCACCTGCTGGCCATGAAAGCGCTGCGTCAGAAATTCAGTATCGATGAGAAAATGACCCACGTGGAAAAAGGGCTGCCTGAAGAGGTGATCCCGGACCTGGCGGAACACCTGCAGGCGGGGATTGTGGTGCTGGGCACCATTGGCCGAACCGGTATTTCTGCCGCATTCCTCGGCAATACCGCCGAACAGGTGATCGACCATCTGCGCTGCGACCTGCTGGTCATTAAGCCGGATGAGTACCAGACGCCGGTTGAGCTGGACGATCCGGAAGACGATTAACCAGTAAGATGAAAAAAAACCGTCGGGGAACCGGCGGTTTTTTTTTGCCGGGTGGCGGCTTCGCCTTACCCGGCCTACGGGTTTGGTAGGCCCGGTAAGCTTGCGCCACCGGGCTTTACCCTGTCAGAGTGATTTCAGAATCGCATCCACGCTGGCTTTGGCATCGCCAAACAGCATGTGGGTGTTCTCTTTGAAGAACAGCGGGTTCTGAACCCCGGCATAGCCGGTATTCATGGAGCGTTTAAACACAATCACGTTCTGCGCCTTCCACACTTCCAGAACCGGCATACCGGCGATTGGGCTACCCGGATCGTCCTGTGCAGCAGGGTTAACGGTATCGTTGGCACCAATGACCAGCACGGTGTCGGTGTCGGCGAAATCATCGTTGATCTCATCCATTTCCAGCACGATGTCGTAAGGCACTTTCGCTTCCGCCAGCAGCACGTTCATGTGGCCCGGCAGACGCCCTGCCACCGGGTGAATACCAAAGCGAACCTTGATGCCCCGTGCGCGCAGCTTCTCGGTGATTTCCGCAACCGGATACTGCGCCTGCGCCACCGCCATGCCGTAGCCCGGGGTGATGATCACGGAATGCGAGTTTTTCAGCATGTCTGCGGTATCTTCCGCAGAAATTTCACGGTGCTCACCCACTTCTTCATCCGCACTGGAAGAAGACCCATCGGTCCCGAAACCACCGGCGATAACGCTGATGAACGAGCGGTTCATCGCCTTACACATGATGTAAGACAGGATCGCACCGGAAGAACCCACCAGCGCACCGGTGACGATCAGCAGGTCGTTGCTCAGCATAAAGCCTGCCGCCGCTGCTGCCCAACCGGAGTAGGAGTTCAGCATCGAGACAACCACCGGCATATCCGCACCGCCGATGGACGCCACCAGGTGCCAACCGAACGCCAGCGCGATGATGGTCATTACCAGCAACGCCAGCACCTGCAGGCCTACGCTTTCGGTACGCACGAAGACCACCAGCAGTACAAATGAGACCACCAGCGCCGCCAGGTTCAGCTTATGACGGTTTGGCAGCATCAGCGGTTTAGAGGAGATCTTCCCGCGCAGCTTGCCGAACGCCACAATAGAGCCGGTGAAGGTCACCGCACCGATGAAGATACCGAGGAACACTTCCGTCAGGTGGATGTTCACCAGAATCGGCTCCAGGCCCGGTTCGTGATACAGGTAGCTGTTGAAGCCCACCAGCACCGCCGCCAGACCCACGAAGCTGTGCAGAATGGCAACCAGCTCCGGCATCTCGGTCATTTCAACGCGTTTTGCCAGGCGAATACCAATCGCGCCGCCGATGATCATCGCCACCAGGATCCACGCCACGTTGCCGGTATCCGGCCCGAAGATGGTGGCAATCAGCGCAATCGCCATCCCGGCGATACCAAAGTTATTCCCCTGCTGAGACGTTTCGTGTTTGGAAAGCCCCGCCAGACTGAAAATAAACAGGATTGCAGCAACAATGTATGCGGCTGTCACTAATCCTCCAGACATATGCTACCCCTTAGCCTTTACGAAACATTTTCAGCATGCGCTGAGTCACGGTGAAACCACCGAAAATATTGATACTGGCGATCAGCACCGCGATAAAGCTCAGGAAGCTGATCCAGCCGCCGTGACCAATCTGCAGTAACGCCCCCACCACGATGATCCCGGAGATGGCGTTGGTTACCGACATCAGCGGCGTATGCAGCGCATGGGAGACGTTCCACACCACGTAGTAGCCTACGACGCAGGAGAGCGCGAAGACGGTAAAGTGGCCGAGGAACTCTTTCGGCGCAACGTCAGCCAGCCAGCCGAACAGAATAATTACCAGCGCCATGATCGCGTATTTACGCCACGGAGACGCCGGTTTGGCGGGTTCTTTCGGCGCGGGTGCCGCTTTCGGTGCCGCCTGAGGCTGAGCAGAAACCTGAATAGGCGGCGCAGGCCAGGTAATTTCACCTTCACGGACGACGGTGACGCCGCGCACCACCACATCGTCGAAATCAACGGTGACGTTGCCGTCTTTCTCTTTGCAGAGCAGCTTCAGCAGGTTGACCAGGTTAGTGCCGTAGAGCTGAGAAGACTGCGTTGGCAGACGGCCCGGCAGATCGGTATAACCGATCACCTTCACGCCGTTAGCGGTCGTGGTCACCTGATTCGGTACGGTATATTCACAGTTACCGCCGTTTTGGGCGGCCAGGTCGACAATCACGCTGCCCGATTTCATGGAGTCAACCATCTCACGGGTAATCAGCTTCGGTGCCGGTTTACCCGGGATAAGCGCGGTGGTGACAATAATGTCGACATCTTTCGCCTGAGCGGCGAAGAGTTCCATTTCGGCTTTGATAAACGCTTCGGACATCACCTTCGCGTAACCGTCGCCGCTGCCTGCTTCTTCCTTGAAGTCCAGCTCAAGGAATTCGGCACCCATACTCTGGACCTGTTCCTTTACTTCAGGACGGGAGTCAAAGGCACGTACGATAGCGCCCAGGCTGTTTGCCGCACCGATTGCGGCAAGGCCCGCCACGCCCGCGCCAATCACCATCACTTTCGCCGGAGGGACTTTACCCGCGGCGGTGATTTGACCGGTAAAGAAGCGACCAAATTCGTGGGCCGCTTCAACAATGGCGCGGTAGCCGGCAATGTTTGCCATGGAGCTTAAGGCATCCAGCGACTGCGCGCGCGAAATGCGCGGCACGGAGTCCATCGCCATCACGGTCACGCCACGGGCCGCCAGCTTCTCCATCAGCTCCGGGTTTTGCGCAGGCCAGATGAAGCTCACCAGGGTCGTCCCCGGATTCAGCAGCGCAATCTCACTCTCTTCCGGTGCGTTGACCTTCAGAATCACCGGCGACTGCCAGACGTCAGCACCGTCGACCACTTCCGCGCCAGCCTGGATAAAGGCCTCGTCATCGAAACTCGCCAGTTTGCCTGCGCCGCTTTCAACCGCGACCGTAAAACCCAGTTTAAGCAGTTGCTCCACCGTTTTCGGTGTTGCCGCTACGCGGGTTTCATTGGCTAACCGTTCTTTTGGTACCCCAATACGCATAGTTTTCCCTTCCATCGGTTTTTGATGATGGTTTATCGATAAATGCCCGCGGTTTGTATCAATTTTCGCCATCGCGCGAGCGACGAGATATGATTAACCCCGGAAAATAAAACAGTAACAAACTGTCTATAACCTACTGAAAATAGCGCCCGCGATCTACCGCCAGAAAACACTATTTCTTACTTTATCTGTGAAAAATAAGCGATCGGCGTCACTGACAGTGATATTTACCTTAAATTCATTGCCAGAACCGATAAATCGCGCAAGCGGAGCGGTAAAAACATGATATAGCGCCGTAAGAGAACAACTTATTAACATTAAATTAACTTGTAAAAGTCATATGCTTTATCAGTTTTACTTGTCAAACGCGTGTTTTTTCAACATATCACTAAATGTTATCGAATTCGGTGATTCAGTCAGCACAGGCAGTGAAAAATGGCGCAGACAGCGACGGGTTTTAAATGCAATAATCGGGACCGTCTCAAATTAACAACAATACCAGTACATGGTTTGCGCAAGGCGAAGGATCATTTTTATGAAGCTTAAGAACACACTCCTGGCGTCCGCACTTCTTTCCGCGACCGCCCTGTCTGCGAATGCCGCAACAGAGTTAACGCCGGAGCAAGCGGCAGCGTTAAAACCTTTTGACCATACGGTCATTGTGGGTCGTTATAATTCTATTGGCGACGCCGTCGCCGCGGCATCAAAAGCTGCTGATAAAAACGGGGCTGCCTCGTTTTATGTCGTTGACCAGTCCGATTACGGCAACAGCGGTAACCAGCGCGTGACCATTGCGCTGTTCAAAGACAATGCGCCAAAAGCTGACGCACCGAAAAACCGCGTGATCAACGGTGTTGTTGAACTGCCGAAAGATCAGGCGATTGAGCTGGAACCTTACGACACCGTTACCGTTCAGGGCTTCTACCGCAGCCAGCCTGAAGTGAACGATGCCATCACCAAAGCCGCGAAAGAGAAAGGGGCCTACTCTTTCTTCATCGTGCGTCAGGTCGATGCTAACCAGGGTGGCAACCAGCGTATTACCGCGTTCATCTATAAAAAAGATGCGAAAAAACGTGTTCTGCAGAGCCCGGATGCTATCCCGGCGAATTCAGAAGCAGGTCGCGCGGCAATAGCAAAAGGCGGCGAAGAAGCGAAGAAAGTTGAAATTCCAGGCGTAGCAACGACGGCTGCCCCAAGCGCTGAAGTGGGCCGTTTCTTCGAAACGCAGTCCACGAAAGGTGGCCGTTACTCCGTTACGCTGCCGGACGGTACCAAAATTGAAGAGCTGAACAACGCCACTGCAGCGCAGATGGTGCCGTTCGACAGCATCAAGTTTACCGGCAACTACGGCAACATGACGGAAGTCTCTTACCAGGTCGCTAAGCGTGCGGCGAAGAAAGGGGCGAAGTACTACCACATCACCCGCCAGTGGCAGGAACGTGGTAACAACGTGACCATCAGCGCCGATCTGTACAAGTAACAAAATCGTTTACGAAAGGCGGCGCAATGCCGCCTTTTTTGTTACTTTTTTTGAATTTCTGCCTCACGTCATTGCATGCATTCGTTACACTCCGTAAAATCCCGCGCCTTAGTGTGATCCACCATTTTTATGCGCCTGAGCGAAATAATTATTCTGGATTTTGACCTTTCATAACAGGAAGCCAATGGAAAAGAAACTTGGCCTGAGTGCTCTGACTGCACTCGTTTTAAGCTCAATGCTGGGTGCAGGCGTATTCAGTTTGCCGCAGAATATGGCGGCCGTCGCCAGCCCTTCCGCGCTCATGATTGGCTGGGGCATTACGGGTGTCGGAATACTGCTGCTGGCCTTCGCCATGCTGCTGCTCACCCGCATTCGCCCGGACCTGGACGGCGGCATTTTCACCTATGCGCGTGAAGGTTTCGGCGAGCTGATTGGCTTCTGTTCCGCGTGGGGATACTGGCTGTGTGCGGTTATCGCCAACGTCTCCTATCTGGTTATTGTCTTCTCGGCGCTCAGTTTCTTTACCGATACGCCTGAGCTGCGCTTCTTTGGCGACGGGAACACCTGGCAGTCTATTGTGGGCGCCTCGGTGTTACTGTGGTTCGTCCACTGGCTGGTGTTGCGTGGCGTACAAACGGCCGCCAGCATCAACCTGGTGGCGACGCTGGCGAAACTGGTTCCGCTCGGCCTGTTTATCGTTCTGGCCTTTATTGCGTTCCGTCTGGACGTATTCAAACTTGATTTCAGCGGCGTTGCGCTGGGCGTTCCCGTCTGGGAGCAGGTGAAAAACACGATGCTGATTACCCTGTGGGTATTCATCGGCGTTGAAGGCGCGGTCGTGGTTTCTGCCCGGGCCCGGAATAAACGCGATGTGGGCCGCGCTACGCTGCTGGCCGTACTGGCTGCGCTCGGGGTCTATCTGCTGGTGACGCTGCTGTCGCTGGGCGTGGTGGCGCGTCCTGAGCTGGCTGAAATGCGTAACCCGTCAATGGCAGGCCTGATGGTGAAAATGCTCGGCCCCTGGGGCGATGTGGTGATTGCCGCAGGGCTGATCGTCTCCGTCTGCGGCGCTTACCTGAGCTGGACCATCATGGCGGCTGAAGTGCCGTTCCTGGCCGCGACGCACAAGGCGTTTCCACGCCTGTTTGCCCGTCAAAACCAAAACAGCGCGCCGTCGGCATCACTCTGGCTGACCAACATCAGCGTTCAGGTCTGTCTGGTGCTGATCTGGCTCACAGGTTCAGACTATAACACCCTGCTGACCATCGCCTCGGAGATGATTCTGGTACCCTATTTCTTAGTGGGTGCGTATCTGTTAAAAATTGCCACACGCCCGGCGCATTATGTCGTGGGTGTCGGAGCCTGTATTTACGGCCTGTGGTTGTTGTATGCTTCCGGACCTATGCATCTGCTGCTGTCGGTAGTGCTGTACGCACCGGGTCTGCTGGTGTTTATCTACGCCCGCCGCACGCATCAGCTGGAGAACGCGCTGAAACGCCGTGAGATGGCATTAATTGGACTGCTACTGGTTGCTGCCCTACCGGCAACCTGGATGTTAATGGGATAGCATCGCCTTTCCCATTGTTGAACTGTTAAGGAGAATACGATGGGAAATGCACCGCTTCGTCCAATACTGATTACCGGCGGAGGCCGCCGTATCGGCCTCGCCCTCGCCCATCACTTTCTCAACCTTCGCCATCCGGTCATTGTCAGCTACCGTACGGAATACCCTTCGATCGAAGGGTTACGCAAAGCCGGTGCTGTCTGCATTCAGGCTGATTTATCAACCGATGAAGGCATTCTTGCTTTCGCGGAAGAGGTGAAATCCACCACGACGGGGCTGCGCGCCGTGATCCATAACGCCAGCGCATGGCGTGCCGAAAAAACCGGGACGTCACTCAGCGAAACGCTCTCCGCCATGCTGCAGATCCACGTAAATGCCCCTTATCTGCTCAACCACGCCCTGCAGGATCTGCTGCGCGGTCACGGGCACGCTGCGGGCGATATTATTCACTTTACCGATTATGTGGTGGAGCGCGGAAGCGACAAGCACATCGCCTACGCGGCCAGCAAAGCCGCGCTGGATAACATGACGCGCTCGTTTGCCCGCAAGCTAGCGCCCGAGGTGAAGGTGAATGCCATCGCTCCGGCGATGATTTTGTTTAACGAAAACGATGATGCGGAGTATCGCCAGCAGGCGCTGAATAAGTCGCTCATGAAAATCGCCCCGGGCGAGAAAGAGGTCATCGACCTTGTGGATTACCTGCTCACCAGCTGCTACGTCACCGGCAGAACCTTTGCCGTGGACGGCGGCCGACCGCTGCGCTAGTGAAAGCGGCTCCAGAAGAAAATTAACACCCAGGCGCTGAGCCCCCAGCAGGCCACCGCCCCGCTCAGCGCCAGGGGAAGACGCAGAAAGCCGGTGAAATACCACAGCGAAAGCAGGTAGAGAAAGTACGGAATGATAGACCACATGCCAAACACGATGGTCGTGCGTAACGCTTCAGTGCCCCGTTCAGAAGCCACAATATAGTGAGCAATCAGCGCAAAGGTCGGAAACAGCGGGATTAGCCCGGCAATATAGTAGTTTTTCGTTTTTGCCAGAATGCCAATCAGTAACACCACCAGCGCGCCCAGCGCGGCTTTGATCACCAGCCCCATATTTTTCCCTGGAATAATCAACTCACAATATGAGCCAGAATAACGGAACCCGCGTTAATTTTGAAAGATTAATGGAAGGTTAAGGTTTCGCGGTGTATGTTGGCTTTTTTCACGAAAACAGACGCTGTATGAATAAGATTGTTTATGTTGAAGACGAACCCGAAGTCGGGCAACTGATCGCCGCCTATCTGGGTAAACATGATATGGACGTCATTGTTGAACCTCGCGGCGATCGTGCCGAAGAGGTGGTCGTCCGTGAAAACCCGGATCTGGTGCTGCTGGATATCATGTTGCCAGGCAAAGACGGCATGACGCTCTGCCGTGACCTGCGCGCCCAGTGGGAGGGACCTATCGTCCTGCTCACCTCACTGGACAGCGATATGAACCACATTTTGTCGCTGGAGATGGGTGCCAATGACTACATTCTGAAAACCACACCGCCTGCCGTCCTGCTTGCACGCCTGCGCCTGCATTTGCGCCAGCACGCCAGCATCGAACGCGAAGCGCCCGCGCCGTCGCTGACGCCGCACAAAGCGATGCGCTTCGGTACGCTGTCTATTGACCCCATTAACCGCCAGGTGCTGCTCTCTGGCGAGCTTATCGCCCTCTCCACCGCAGATTTTGACCTGCTGTGGGAGCTGGCAACGCACGCCGGGCAAATCATGGACCGCGACGCGCTGCTGAAAAACCTGCGTGGCGTGAGCTATGACGGAATGGACCGCAGCGTTGACGTGGCGATTTCGCGCCTGCGCAAAAAGCTGCAGGATAACGCTACCGAGCCCTACCGCATTAAAACCGTGCGTAATAAGGGTTACCTGTTTGCCCCACATGCGTGGGAAACCTGATCGCGTCTCCCGATAAGACAACCCGTTCGAAATGAAGGCATTGCGCGACGATGCCCTTCTTTCGCGCGTTTATTTTTACGTTTGCGCAACAATTGACTTGCTAAGCACGCGAACTATTCCATAATTAACTCTCGACTCTCCTTTTTTCAGCTCGCCCCGCTCTTGCGAACGTTTTACCCATTTTTACCGTGAAGCTCTCACGATACCTCTCCCATAAAATCTTGATATGAGGATTTAAGCCCATGAAATATGTATAGCTACAGTCAGGTAGAAGCCATCAAAACCAATCTTGAATGGATTGTTAATCAGGCAGCGCTTAGTCATTCCTCCCCCTCACGCGCCGATCGGAAAGCGCTCTTTGATCTCCTTGAACTCATCCAGTCTTACGAAATTCTTCTGGATTTAATTAACGAATTCGGGACCGATGTGATTGATATGCACATTGCGGAAGGACTGGCCGTAACGGAAACACTCATCGCCAAGGTAAAAAACAGCGCGAAAGCCATGTAATACGCTTCACAGACATGAAAATATCGACGGGTTTTCATGTATATTCTGCACAAAGCGTTTCTTCGGTGAGATCCAATGAAAAAGCTGTTTGTGCAGTTTTATCTTTTGCTGTTTGTCTGCTTCCTGGTCATGACCATGCTGGTCGGGCTGGTCTATAAATTCACCGCCGAACGTGCGGGCAGGCAGTCGCTGGACGATCTGATGAAAAGCTCGCTCTATCTGATGCGCAGCGAGCTGAGAGAGATCCCGCCGCACGACTGGGCGAAAACCCTCAAAGAGCTGGATCTGAACCTGTCGTTCGATTTACGCATCGAGCCGTTAAAAGATTTTGAGCTGGATCCGCCCGCCATGCAGCGCCTGCGCGACGGGGACATCGTCGCGCTGGATGAGAAATACACCTTTATCCAGCGTATTCCGCGCAGCCATTACGTGCTGGCCGTCGGGCCGGTGCCCTATCTCTATTATCTGCACCAGATGCGTCTGCTGGACATGGCGCTGATGGCCTTCATCGCCATTTCGCTCGCGTTTCCGGTCTTTATCTGGATGCGCCCCCACTGGCAGGACATGCTGAAGCTGGAATCCGCCGCGCAGCGTTTTGGCGAGGGTCATTTTACCGAACGCATCCACTTCGACAGCGGTTCCAGTTTTGAACGTCTGGGCGTGGCCTTTAACCAGATGGCCGATAACATCAATGCCCTGATCGCCAGTAAGAAGCAGCTGATCGACGGGATTGCGCACGAGCTGCGCACGCCGCTGGTCCGCCTGCGCTATCGTCTGGAGATGAGCGAGAATCTGACGGAAGCGGAGTCTCAGGCGCTTAACCGCGATATTGGCCAGCTTGAAGGGCTGATTGAGGAGCTGCTGACCTACGCGCGCCTCGATCGTCCGCAAAACGAACTGAACCTCAGCACGCCGGACCTGCCCGCCTGGCTGCAAACCCACATCGATGACGTTCAGAGCGTGAACCCGCAGCGCACGCTGTTAACGCGCGTCACGCCGGGTGATTACGGCGCGCTCGATATGCGCCTGATGGAGCGCGTGCTGGACAATCTGATGAACAACGCCATGCGCTACAGCGAAAGTACGCTACAGATCGGGCTGGATTTGCAGGGCAATCAGGCCAGCCTGACGGTGGAGGATGACGGGCCGGGGATCGCCCCGGAAGCGCGAGAAACCGTGTTTGAACCGTTTGTCCGCCTCGACCCCAGCCGCGATCGCGCCACCGGCGGATGCGGCCTGGGGCTGGCGATTGTCTACTCTATCGCGCAGGCGATGGGCGGCACGGTGCATTGTGAAGAGAGCGAGCTCGGCGGCGCGCGCTTCTGCTTTAGCTGGCCGGTGTACCATAACATCGCCCTTCCCGTCCCTGCCTGACCTCAACCGCACGCTGGCCTGACCCGGCGTGCTGTGCTATATGATAAGTATGTTGTAACTAATGAGAGCGCTTATGGCGACCTACGATCTCCTCGAAAGGCTGAACAGCACGTTTCGGGAAATAGAACACGAGCTCCTGACCCTGACCGAACGTTTACAGACCTGCCGCCTGTTGGCCGCGCGCGTCTTTACCCTGCCCGAGGTGGCTAAAGGGGCCGAGCACGACCCGCTGGACGCCATCGAGGTTGAACAGCACATCGGCAGCGCCGCCCTTGAGCTGGCGCTGAAGCACTATCGCCGCCTGTTTATCCAGCAGCAGTCAGAAAACCGCAGCAGTAAGGCGGCCGTGCGTCTGCCCGGCGTGATCTGCCTGCAAACCGATGCGACAACGCGCGACGCGCTGGAAAGCCAGATTACCCATATCAACACCCTGAAAGCGGCTTTTGAAAAGATCATCACCGAAGAGTCCGGTCTCGCCCCTGCCGCCCGGTTTGAATGGGTGCACCGCCAGCTTCCGGGGCTGATTACCCTGAACGCCTATCGCACGCTGACGGTACTGCGTCACCCCGCCACGCTGCGCTTCGGCTGGGCGAATAAGCACATCATTAAAAACTTCACCCGGGATGAGATTCTGGCGCAGCTGGAAAAAAGCCTTAAGACGCCGCGCACCGTCGCACCGTGGTCGCGTGAACAGTGGATTGAGCGCCTGGAGCAGGAGTACCACAGTATCGCCTCGCTGCCGGCGGACACGCGCCTCAAGATAAAGCGCCCGGTGAAGGTCCAGCCTATCGCCCGCGTCTGGTATTCCGGACAGCAAAAACAGGTTCAGTATGCCTGTCCGACGCCGCTGATTGCGCTGTATGATGCCGATCGGGGGGCCATCGTGCCGGATATTGGTGAGCTTTTGAATTACGATGCGGACAATGTCCAGCACCGTTACCGGCCTCAGGCGCAGCCGCTGCAGCTGATTATTCCGCGGCTGCACCTGTATGTGGCGGGTTGATTATTTCAGGCTGCCGACCATCGCCTCCGGGCGAACCCAGGCGTCGAACTCTGCCTCCGTGAGATAGCCCAGCGCCAGGGCGGAGGCTTTCAGCGTCAGCCCCTCTTTATGCGCTTTTTTAGCGATCTCGGCGGCCTTGTCGTAGCCGATATGGGTATTCAGCGCCGTCACCAGCATCAGGGATTCATTGAGCAACTGGCTGATACGCTCGCGATTCGGCTCAATGCCTACCGCACAGTGCTCGTTAAAGCTCTCCATCCCGTCCGCCAGCAGACGAATCGATTGCAGAACGTTGTGGATCACCATCGGGCGATAGACGTTCAGCTCGAAGTTGCCGGACGCACCGCCCAGGTTGACGGCCACGTCGTTGCCCAACACCTGGCAGCAGAGCATGGTCATGGCTTCGCACTGGGTCGGGTTGACTTTACCCGGCATGATAGAGCTGCCCGGCTCGTTTTCCGGAATACTGATTTCACCGATGCCGCAGCGCGGGCCCGAGGCCAGCCAGCGCACGTCGTTGGCGATTTTCATCAGCGAGGCCGCCAGCCCTTTCAGCGCGCCGTGGGTGTGGACCAGCGCATCGCAGGTCGCCAGCGCTTCAAACTTATTGGGCGCCGTAACGAACGGCTGTCCGGTGATGTTTGCCAGCTCCTCCGCCACGCGCACCGCGTATTCTGGATGGGTGTTTAACCCGGTCCCGACCGCCGTCCCGCCGAGCGCCAGCTCCGCCAGATGCGGCAGGCTGTAATCAATGTGCTTCAGGTTATGCTCCAGCATCGCCACCCAGCCGGAAATCTCCTGGCCGAGCGTCAGCGGCGTGGCGTCCTGCAGGTGCGTACGGCCAATTTTAACGATGTCGCGGAAGGCCTGCGCTTTCTCGTTGAGCGTGGTTTTGAGCACGTTAAGCTGCGGGATAAGCTGCTCGCGGATAGCAATCACCGCTGCCACGTGCATCGCCGTCGGGAAGACGTCGTTGGAACTCTGGCTTTTGTTGACGTCATCGTTCGGATGGACCTTACGCTCCATGCCGCGCACGCCGCCCAGCAGTTCGCTCGCCCGGTTCGCCAGCACTTCATTCATGTTCATGTTGCTTTGGGTGCCGGAACCGGTCTGCCAGATGGCGAGGGGGAACTCATCGGGATGCTTACCCGCCAGCACTTCGTCGGCGGCGTTGATGATGGCGCTCGCTTTGTCTGCCGTCAGCAGGCCTAAATCCTGGTTCACTTTAGCGGCTGCGCGTTTGGTGAGCGCCAGCGCCTGAATCAGCGAGACGGGCATTTTTTCGGTCGAGATACGGAAATGCTCAAGCGAACGCTGGGTTTGCGCGCCCCAAAGCTTGTCGGCCGGGACGTCGATGGCGCCCATCGAGTCTTTCTCATGGCGTACCGTGGTCATTACTTTCTCCTTGATAACAAAAGAGGGATTGCTCACATGCTTAAGGGATAAGTATTGATGACTTCTGAGAAACGATATGGCGCTTTGTGCGCTCTTATTGGTGTCGGGTGGCGCTGGCGCCACCCGACAATTTACAGAATTACTTCACGCACGCCGAACACTGGGACGACTGGATCTGTTTGAAGAAGTCGTTACCTTTGTCATCCACGAGGATGAACGCCGGGAAATCTTCCACTTCAATTTTCCAGATCGCTTCCATACCCAGTTCCGGGTATTCCACGCACTCCAGGCTCTTGATGCTGCCCTGCGCCAGCACCGCTGCCGGGCCGCCGATGCTGCCGAGGTAGAAGCCGCCGTGCTTGTGGCAGGCGTCCGTCACCTGCTGGCTACGGTTACCTTTCGCCAGCATGATCATGCTGCCGCCGTTGGCCTGCAGCTGGTCAACGTACGAGTCCATGCGGCCTGCCGTGGTCGGGCCTAACGAACCGGACGCGTAGCCCTCAGGCGTTTTCGCCGGGCCGGCGTAGTAGATCGGGTGATCTTTAATGTACTGCGGCAGCCCTTCGCCGTTGTCCAGACGCTCTTTCAGCTTCGCGTGCGCGATGTCGCGGCCCACGATAATCGTGCCGTTCAGGGAGAGACGGGTCGAAACCGGATACTGCGAAAGCTGCGCCAGAATCTCTTTCATCGGACGGTTCAGGTCGACGTGAACCGCTTCACCCTCACCCGCTTTACGCAGCTCTTCCGGAATGTATTTACCCGGGTTGTTTTCCAGCTTTTCGATCCACACGCCTTCGCGGTTGATCTTCGCCTTGATGTTACGATCCGCAGAGCAGGACACGCCCATCCCGACCGGACAGGAGGCTCCGTGACGCGGCAGACGGATCACGCGCACGTCGTGGGCAAAGTATTTGCCGCCAAACTGCGCCCCGAGGCCCAGGTTACGCGCCTCTTCCAGCAGTTCCTGTTCGAGCTGCACGTCGCGGAACGCCTGGCCGTGCTCGTTACCTTCGGTAGGCAGACCGTCATAGTATTTGGTTGAGGCCAGCTTGACGGTTTTCAGCGTGCTTTCAGCCGACGTACCGCCAATCACAAACGCGATATGGTACGGCGGGCACGCCGCGGTGCCGAGGGTGCGCATCTTCTCAACCAGGTAGTTCTTCAGCTTACCCGGGGTGAGCAGCGCTTTGGTTTCCTGATAGAGATAGGTTTTGTTGGCTGAACCGCCGCCCTTGGCGATGCAGAGGAATTTGTACTCGTCACCGTCGACGCTGTAGAGATCGATCTGTGCAGGCAGGTTGGTGCCGGTGTTGACCTCTTTGTACATATCCAGCGCCGCGTTTTGCGAGTAGCGCAGGTTATCTTCGGTGTAGGTGTTGTAGACGCCGTGCGCCAGGGCCGCTTCGTCACCGCCGCCGGTCCAGACGCGCTGGCCTTTTTTGCCGACGATGATCGCCGTGCCGGTGTCCTGACAGGTTGGCAGAACACCTTTCGCCGCGATGTCTGAGTTACGCAGGAACTGCAGGGCAACGTATTTATCGTTTTCGCTGGCCTGCGGGTCGCTCAGGATATCGGCAACCTGCTGCTGGTGCGCTGGGCGGAGCATAAACGAGGCGTCGTGGAAAGCGTGCTGCGCCAGCAGCGTCAGCGCCTGCGGTTCTACCTTGAGGATCTCTTGTCCTTCAAACTCAGAGACGGAGACGTGATCGCGGGTTAACAGGTAATACTCGGTGTGATCCTTACTGAGGGGGAAAGGATCCTGATAATGGAAGGGTTTATTCGACATTGGTCTCTCACTTACTGCTTCGGTCTGTTTATTCAGGGCAGATGTTCCGCTGCCCGGCTTAAAAGCGAGTCAGCTTATCCTACACAATTTTTTAACAAAAACTGAGACTAGTACGACTTTTTACATCCACAGGTTACTTCCATGAGGTTTATTGCTTTAATACCCGGAGTTAATTCCACAATTGAATCAGGGCTTGATAATGCAAAAACTCATTAACTCAGTGCAAAACTACGCCTGGGGAAGTAAAACTGCGTTAACGGATCTCTACGGTATCGCGAACCCGAACAACCTGCCGATGGCAGAACTGTGGATGGGGGCACACCCGAAGAGCAGCTCAAAAATTGAAGACGCCAGCGGCCAGGTACGCAGCCTGCGTGACGTAATTGATGCCGATAAAGCCGCGCTGCTAGGTGACAAGGTCGCTCAGCGCTTTGGCGAACTGCCGTTCCTGTTCAAGGTGCTGTGCGCCGACCAGCCGCTCTCCATCCAGGTTCACCCGAACAAGAAAGCCTCTGAAATCGGCTTTGCGAAAGAGAACGCGGCGGGTATCCCGTTAGACGCCGCCGAGCGTAACTACAAAGATCCTAACCACAAGCCGGAGCTGGTCTTTGCGCTGACCCCGTTCCTGGCGATGAACGCGTTCCGCGAGTTTTCAGAGATCGTTTCTCTGCTGCAACCGGTCGCGGGCGCCAACAAGGCTATCGCCCACTTCCTCGAAAACCCGAACGCAGACGCGCTGAGCCAGCTGTTTGCCAGCCTGCTGAATATGCAGGGTGAAGAGAAATCTCACGCGCTGGCGGTGCTGAAAGCAGCCCTGGGCAGCCAGCAGGGTGAACCGTGGGAGACCATCCGCCTGATTTCCGAATTCTACCCGGACGACAGCGGCCTGTTCTCTCCTCTGCTGCTGAACGTGGTGAAGCTGAACCCGGGCGAAGCGATGTTCCTGTTCGCTGAAACCCCGCACGCCTACCTTCAGGGCGTGGCGCTGGAGGTGATGGCCAATTCCGATAACGTGCTGCGCGCGGGCCTGACGCCGAAATACATCGACATCCCTGAGCTGGTTGCCAACGTGAAGTTCGTGGCGAAACCTGCCGCGGAGCTGCTGACTCAGCCGGTGAAAAACGGCGCAGAGCTGGACTTCCCGATTCCGGTTGAAGATTTTGCCTTCTCCCTGCACGACCTGAACCCGGCCGAAACCGCCATCGCGCAGGAGAGCGCGGCAATCCTGTTCTGCGTGGAGGGCGAAGCGACGCTGCGCAAAGGCGAACAGCGTCTGGTGCTTAAGCCCGGTGAGTCAGCATTCGTTGCAGCCAATGAGTCTCCGGTTAGCGTAAGCGGCACTGGTCGTCTGGCGCGCGTTTTCAATAAGCTTTAAGCACTTACTGAATTTTTTAACAACTCTTGCTAAGCTAGTTGCAGGCTTAATATCTCCAGGCGGTTTTTACCGCCTGGTTTCATTTTAGGGATAGTCGCAATGAAAAAATCGGTCGTAGCGGTTGGAGTGATTGTAGCGTTAGGCGTGGTCTGGACGGGTGCCTCCTGGTTTACCGGGAAACAGCTGGAAGGCCGTCTGGCTGAGATGGTGGCGCAGGCTAACGGAGAGATTACGCGCAGCGCGCCGGAGGCGGGCCTTGAGCTGAGCTACCAGAACTATCATCGCGGCGTGTTTACCAGCCGTATGCAGCTGGTGGTGAAGCCGGTTGCCGGTGCTGAAAACGGCTGGCTGAAACCGGGCCAGAGCGTGGTGCTGGACGAGGTGGTGAGCCACGGTCCGCTGCCGCTGGCGCAGCTGAAGTCCTTTAACCTGATCCCGTCGATGGCGTCCGTTCATACCGTACTGGTGAATAACGACGTCACCAAACCGCTGTTTGACCTGGCGAAGAATGAATCGCCTTTCGACATTAATACCCGAATTAGCTATGCCGGTGACACAAGTTCCGACATTGCCCTGAAAGCGCTGAACTACGAGAAAGAGAATGAGAAAGTCGCCTTCAGCGGCGGCCACTTTAAACTCGATGCTGACCGCGACGGAAACGTGTTCTCCCTGACGGGTGAAGCGGAAAGTGGCCTGGTCAATGCCGTGAACGAATATAACCAAAAGGTTCAGCTCACCTTCAGCAACCTGAAAGCCGACGGCAACAGCCGAATGACCGATTTCCAGGAGCGTATCGGCGATCAAAAACTGTCTCTCGACAAGGTTGCCATTGCGGTTGAAGGAAAAGAGATGGCCGTGCTGGAAGGCATGGACGTCAACGGCAAATCCGACGTTTCCAAAGACGGTAAGAGCATCAACACCCAGTTGGACTACACGCTGAAAAGCCTGAAAGTGCAGAATCAGGATCTGGGCACCGGCAAACTGTCGCTGAAGATCGGCAATATCGACGGCCAGGCGTGGCACGAGTTTAGCCAGAAATACAGCAAAGAGAGCCAGGCGCTGCTGACCGATGCCGCGCTGCAGCAGAACCCTGAGGTGTACCAGCAGCAGGCGATGGCGGTACTGTTCAACAACCTGCCTATCCTGCTGAAAGGCGAGCCGGTGGTAACCGTCGCGCCGCTGAGCTGGAAAAACAGCAAAGGCGAAACCAGCTTCAACCTGTCTCTGTTCCTGAAAGATCCGGCAGCCGCAACGGGTGAACCGCAGACGCTGGCGCAGGAAGTGGATCGCAGCGTGAAGTCGCTCGACAGCAAGCTGACCATCCCGATGGATATGGCGACCGAGTTTATGACCCAGATTGCGAAGCTGGAAGGCTACGGCGATGAGGATGCAGGCAAGCTGGCAAACCAGCAGGTGAAAGGTCTGGCGGCAATGGGCCAGATGTTCCGCATCACCAAAGTGGAAAACAACACCATTTCCACCAGCCTGCAGTACGCCAACGGCCAGGTAACGCTCAACGGCGACAAGATGCCGCTGGAAGACTTTGTCGGCATGTTTGGTATGCCAACGCTGGGGATGCCGGAACCGGCAGCACCGGCAGCACCGGCGGCACCGGCGGCACCGGCGGCACCGCAGCAGTAAACGTCAAAACCCCTCGTATGAGGGGTTTTTTATTGCCGGGTGGCGCTGACGCTTACCCGGCCTACGATCCCGAGCCTTTGTAGGCCCGTGCAAGCGCAGCGCCGCCGGGCGTGACCTCAGTGCTGCAGATAAGGTTCTCTGATAAAGTCAGCCAGGAGATAAACCAGGTCATGCAATAAGCCAGCAAGTTCTTGCGAGACAGCACTTGCCAGAGTCTGGCTCAACAATGCCTGATTAAGTGCCTGAGCATATCCCACCAGCATCGCAGTATCTTGCCAGCAATCCGGAATACAGGATTGCGCAGGTAACCCGGTGCTCAGTCGCTCAACCAGATGAGGCGGTAGATCTGCATCGCATCGGTTTTTTAGCTCATCGAGAGTAAAAGCCAGACGGCCACACAGCGCTAAGCGCTCTGCTTTGTCGTGGGTTTCCAGCAGCACGTTAACAAAAGCGCAGCAGCAATCCGTCAGTTCGAAGAGATCCAGCGTTGAGGGTATCGGCAGGTCAAGAAGTTGGCAGGCAATACTGTCAGTGGAATGAGGGTTAGCAAGGGTTGGGATTGTAGCCATATGGCAGCCTCCGTGTGATGTTTTAAGGCCACCGTCTAAGTTTCCACGCTCAGAGGGTGGCGGCGCTGACAGGGGTGGAAACTGAATCACACGGTCTTCAGCCAGCCTTTCGACTGCCCTATCAGCGCCACCGTTGATTTTACAAGGATATGCGCTGCCCCGACACTAAAACTGTGTCGTCGTATGATAGATCAGGTTTCCACGCCTGACTGCGGAATTTGCCGCAGTGGGGGCAACTTATACTGAATGGAAAATTTAAGGAACTAATTTTATGTATCTGCACAGGATTTATCAAATTTATGCGAGCATGATTCCAAAAAAGGAAGTCGTGCATTCGATAACACTTCCATCCAAAATATATTATAAATTGCAATACACCCTATAATTAAAAAACCCAAATTCAAACTTTTATACACTCACCCATCATTTTGGGGTTTGTATTGTGTAACTTTGATCACATAGTATTCTCTTTATATCAGCACTTGGTATATTTAATATTTCCTCAGCCAATTCAAAGTCAAGTGGCACAGTTCTTTTTTGCAAGTTCTTCACTAACTCTGACTCATTTTTGTATCCTTGAACCATTTTATAATATTTAGATTTATCCTTCCCGATTAGCTGACTTGCAGTTTCAGGAAAATTCCTTAAGAAGTCATTTACCGAGATCGTTAAGTTATCAATCATGTTAATGATAATTTCAGTTAACTCTATGTATTTATGCAAATCTACAGAATTGACATTAGAGAGTATCTCGTCCACGCTAAAGGATTTACGTTCGTATTCACGAGCCAAGCTATCTTTTATTTTATAATCATAAGAATTCCGTTCCTGAATAACCTTATCTAACTGATTAAATTGATCTTGCACTGACACGTATGATGAGATACTTAACCACGATTTATTTTTAATGCTTATATCATCTGTCATTATAACTTGAAGAAGATGCTCATAATTAAGATTTAACGGTGAGAATGAATAGATCATTTGCGGTACTGCAATAGTGCGTTGCAATGGATGTTCAGATAAATTATTTGCATAATTTCCCTTGAGACTTAATAATGTCCCCTGCATATTCTGAAAGCCCAATATTGTCTTGTTGACAGTATCTATCTTAAGCTTATTTGTAAGAAATTTATCCTGCCATCTATAACCAGACTTAGCACTCAAGTAAGCAACAGCGGCTGAGAGCAAAAGCGTTAAAAATGGCATAATATAATCTTTAGCCCAATCGATATTATTAACCTGCTTTACTATTTCTTTAGTTTCCTTCACGGAATCGGATAGATGATTGATAGCTATAACAATAGAAAAAAGATCTGGGCTGGGCATAGAATCCCTCCATAAGAGTTAGCATCATTATATAAAAGTAATGACTTATGAATATATCATTTATTCCACTTAAGCGCAGCACATAAGAATCATGCATATAAGATATAATAAATAGCAGATAGTACTATTACACATAATTTCTAGCCGGGTGACGGCTACGCCTTACCCGGCCTACGATCCCGAGCCTTTGTAGGCCCGTGCAAGCGAAGCGCCGCCGGGCGATGTGCAGCGGAGATTACTTCACCGTCACCAGCCGCGCCGCCACAATCTGGTGCCCGGCCTGCACATCCGTATTGTCGATGCGCTGCATGATCCTGTCCGCCAGGGTGTAGCCCATCTCCCGGGCAGGAGTTGTAGCCCAGACGATCGGCAGGTCGTCGAGCGCGTTTTCACCGACGTCGGCGAACGCCCCGAGCGCCACCTGGTGGCCGAAGAAGGTTTCCACCCCGCCCTCGCCGCCTTGACGCCCGGCGCGGATCAGACCAAACCAGGCGCCCATGGCAATCACATCGTTGTAGCAAATCACGGCGCTGATCGTCGGACTGCTTCGCAGCAGCGCGCCTATCGCTTCCGCCGCTTTCTTCTGGCTGGATTCACACTCCACCACCCATTCGCTGTGGAACGGCAGGCCGTATTTAATCAGCGTCGCGCAGTAGCCGCCTACCCGCTCGGCCCGTGTCAGGGACGAGCTTTTACCGCCCAGCCAGGCAATGCGCTGATGCCCGCGACGAATAAGATGCTCGGTCAACATTTGCGCGGCCTGCATGTTATCCGGGCGCAGCGTATCGGCCTCGTCCAGGTAGCTGGCGCGCGAAGCAAACACCAGCGGCACGCCTTTCGCGGCGGCACGCTCGCACAGTTCGCTGCCCACGCCCGACGCTCCGGCGACGATCACCCCGTCAACCCCCTGGTTCAGCAGCATATCGAGTCGGGAGAGAAGCTGATCGGCCTCGCGACCGCCGTGCAGCAGAAAGACCATTCGTCCCTGCGCTTCAAGCGCTTCGGTTAACCCGGCGGTCAGCTCCGCATAGAAGGGTGACGTCAGGTCGCGAACAATGAGGCCAATCACCCCGCTTTGCCCGCCGCGCAGCGCCGACGCCTGGCGGTTACGCACAAAGCCCAGCTGTTCAACCGCCTCGTTCACCCGCTGACCTGTTGCAGGAGAGATGCGCCCTTTCCCGCTTAGCACCAGAGAAACGGTGCTGACGGAAACGCCCGCCGCCAGCGCGACATCGTTGATGGTGATTTTTTTCGCTACAGCCATGTGTCAGCGTGACTCCCTAAAATGAGATCGGTAAAACGTTTTATCAATACGTTATCTTTATACTACCAGTCAAAGCCTGAGAATGTGATTTAGCGCGCACTAAACTTTGATAAAACGTTTTATCTTCTCGCAGCATTGAAGCAGACAAACTGATTTTAACAATAAAGGAGTCGTTTTATGACGGCGAAAGCAGCACAAAAAATATCGCTGTGGGAATTTTTCCAGCAACTGGGTAAAACCTTTATGCTGCCCGTGGCACTCCTCTCGTTCTGCGGGATCATGCTCGGGATCGGCAGCTCGCTAAGCAGTAAAGACGTCATCACGCTGATCCCGTTCCTCGGTACCCCGGTGCTGCAGGCGATCTTCATCTGGATGAGTAAAGTCGGCTCCTTTGCGTTTAGCTTCCTGCCCGTCATGTTCTGTATTGCTATCCCGCTGGGTCTGGCCCGTGAAAACAAAGGCGTCGCGGCGTTTGCCGGTTTTGTGGGTTACGCGGTGATGAACCTGGCGGTTAACTTCTGGCTGACAGCGAAAGGCATTCTGCCAACCACCGACGCTGCCGTGCTGAAAGCCAACAACATTCAGAGCGTGATTGGCATCCAGTCTATTGATACCGGGATCCTCGGTGCAGTGATCGCGGGTGTGATTATCTGGATGCTGCACGAGCGCTTCCACAATATCCGCCTGCCGGATGCCCTGGCCTTCTTCGGCGGTACCCGCTTCGTGCCGATTATCACCCTGGTGGTGATGGGCCTGTTTGGTTTGATCATTCCGCTGATCTGGCCGGTCTTTGCGATGGGGATCAACGGCATTGGCCGCATCATCAACGGCGCGGGAGATTTTGGTCCGATGATCTTCGGCACCGGCGAGCGTCTGCTCCTGCCGTTTGGCCTGCAGCATATCCTGGTGGCCCTGATTCGCTTCACCGAAGCGGGCGGTACGATGGAGGTGTGCGGTCACGACGTGAGCGGTGCGCTGACCATCTTCCAGGCGCAGCTGAGCTGCCCGACCACCCACGGCTTCTCCGAAAGCGCCACCCGCTTCCTGTCTCAGGGTAAAATGCCTGCCTTCCTCGGCGGCCTGCCGGGTGCCGCGCTGGCGATGTACCACTGCGCGCGCCCGGAAAACCGTCATAAAATTAAAGGCCTGCTGATTTCCGGCGTCATTGCCTGCGTCGTGGGCGGTACCACCGAGCCAATCGAATTCCTGTTCCTGTTCGTCGCACCGGTGCTGTACCTCATCCACGCGGTGCTGACCGGTCTGGGCTTTACCGTGATGGCGGTGCTGGGCGTGACCATCGGCAACACCGACGGCAACGTGATCGACTTCGTTGTGTTCGGGATCCTGCACGGCCTGTCCACCAAGTGGTATCTGGTGCCGGTCGTGGCGGCTATCTGGTTTGCGGTGTATTACGGCATCTTCCGCTTCGCCATCACCCGCTTTAACCTGAAAACGCCTGGCCGCGATGTTGATACGGCGAGCAGCGTTGAACAGGCGGTTGCCGGGACCGTGGGCAAATCCGGCTATAACACCCCGGCCATTCTGGCGGCGCTGGGCGGTGCGGATAACATCACCTCTCTGGACAACTGTATTACCCGCCTGCGTCTGTCGGTGGCGGATATGTCAAAAGTGGATACCAACGCCCTGAAAGCCAACCGGGCCATCGGCGTGGTACAGTTAAATCAGCACAATTTGCAGGTGGTTATCGGCCCGCAGGTGCAGTCGGTGAAGGATGAGCTGGCTACCCTGATGCGAACAGTAGAAGCCTGATGCCTCAGCCCCCTCTCATGAGGGGGTTTTACTTTAAGGATTAACGTCATGTTTGATTTTTCTACCGTCGTGGATCGACACGGCACCTGGTGTACGCAGTGGGACTACGTCGCCGACCGCTTTGGCGCGGCCGACCTGCTGCCCTTCACCATCTCGGATATGGATTTCGCCACCGCACCCTGCATTACCGACGCGCTGCATCAGCGCATCAATCACGGCGTGTTGGGCTACAGCCGCTGGAAGAACGATGAGTTTCTCGCCGCCGTCGCGCACTGGTTCCAGCAGCGCTTTAACAGCCAGATTGAGACCGAATCGATCGTTTATGGCCCTTCCGTCATATATATGGTCTCTGAGTTGATTCGTCTCTGGTCAAACCCCGGCGACGGCGTGGTGGTACACACCCCGGCATACGATGCGTTTTACAAAGCCATTGAAGGCAATGCGCGTCATGTGGTGCCCGTCGAGATGGAAAAGCATGCCGCTGGCTGGCAGGGAAATATGGCTGCGCTGGAAGCGGCCCTCGCGAAACCTGAAAACAAAATTTTGCTGCTGTGCAGCCCGCAAAACCCGACCGGCAAGGTCTGGACGCGGGAGGAGCTGACGCAGATGGCTGAACTGTGCGCACGCTATGACGTGGCGGTTATCAGCGATGAAATACACATGGATATGGTGTGGGGAGAGCATCGTCACACGCCGTGGAACGCGGTGGCGCGCGGCAAATGGGCGCTTCTCACCTCTGGGTCGAAAAGTTTTAATATTCCGGCGCTGACGGGCGCTTACGGCCTGATTGGCGATGAGGAGAGCCGTAACGGTTATCTCAGCGCGCTAAAAGGCCGGGACGGCCTCTCTTCCCCTTCCGTGCTGGCGCTGACGGCGCATATCGCCGCCTATCAGCAGGGAGCGCCGTGGCTGGATGCCCTGCGGGGTTATCTGGAAGAGAATTTGTTGTATATCGCGCAGGAAGTAAACAGCGCTTTTCCGAAACTGAACTGGCAGCCGCCGGAAGCGACCTATCTGGCCTGGATTGACCTGCGCCCGCTGAATATTGACGACCGGACGCTGCAAAAAGTGCTGATCGAGCAGCAAAAGGTCGCCATCATGCCGGGATATACCTACGGCAAAGAGGGAAATGGCTTTGTTCGCCTGAATGCGGGCTGCCCGCGCAGCAAGCTGGAACAAGGCGTTCAACGCCTCATTGCCGGGATTAACGCACTCCTGTAATCAATTTGCGCAACGGAATATTCCCTTGCGCAAATAGCTTTTTACCCCGTTTTGTTTTTATAATATGGCGCACTTTAACCAGAAAAGAGTGCGACCATGATTGATACACGCCTGCCTTTAACTGATATTCATCGTCACCTTGACGGTAACATTCGTGCCCAAACCATCCTCGATCTTGGCCGCCAGTTCAATTTAACGCTCCCAGCGCAGACGCTTGAGTCGCTGATCCCGCACGTACAGGTGACCTCCAATGAACCGGACCTGGTCAGCTTCCTGAGCAAACTCGACTGGGGCGTGAAGATGCTGGCCTCGCTGGATGCCTGCCGCCGCGTGGCGTTTGAGAACATTGAAGATGCGGCCCGTAACGGCCTGCATTACGTCGAGCTGCGCTTCTCGCCGGGCTACATGGCGATGACCCACAGCCTGCCCGTTGCAGGCGTGGTGGAAGCCGTCATTGAAGGCGTCCGCGAAGGGTGTAAAACCTTCGACGTTCAGGCCCGTCTGATTGGCATTATGAGCCGTACGTTCGGCGAAGCCGCCTGCCTGCAGGAGCTGGAAGCGCTGCTGGCCCATCGCGATGCCATCACCGCCGTCGACCTCGCCGGCGACGAGCTGGGCTTCCCGGGCAGTCTGTTCCTCTCCCACTTCAACCGCGCGCGCGATGCCGGCTGGCACATTACCGTGCATGCGGGTGAAGCGGCTGGCCCGGAAAGCATCTGGCAGGCCATCCGCGAGCTGGGTGCCGAACGTATCGGTCACGGCGTGAAGGCGGTAGAAGATCGCGCCCTGATGGATTTCCTGGCGGAGCAGCGTATCGGGATTGAGTCGTGCCTGACGTCTAACATTCAGACCAGCACCGTGGCAACGCTGGCGCATCATCCGCTGAAAACGTTCCTCGAGCACGGCGTGCTGGCCTCGCTGAACACCGACGACCCTGCGGTTCAGGGCGTGGATATCATCCACGAGTACAACATCGCCGCACCGCAGGCGGGTCTGAGCCGCGAGCAGATCCGTCAGGCGCAGATCAACGGGCTGGAAATTGCCTTCCTGACGCCTGAAGAGAAACAGGCGCTGAAAGATAAAGTGGCTCGCGGTTAACACCGTTGCCGGGTGGCGCTGACGCTTACCCGGCCTACAAAACGTTTAAACTTATGCCAGACAGAGCGTGGCGCGATGTTTGGCAGATTCGATGCCCAGCTCAATCAGCTCCATAATCTGAATCGCCTGGCTGGCCGGAACCGGATTCTCTCCCGTGCCGTTCAGCGCATCGCGGATGGCCGCATAGTAGGCCGGATAGTTCCCCGGGATCGTCAGCAGGGTCTCCTCAACCAGCTCCTCACCTTCCACCCGCGTTACCACGCCGTCGCGCATGTCATAGCCCCAGTCTTCCTGCGGCAAACGTTCACCGCTTTTCAGTCGGTCCTCCTGCGGATCGAGACCAAACTTCACGTAGCTCCCGCGCGTACCGTGAATGATATAGCGGGCCGATTCTGCGGCCGCGACCATCGTGCCGTGCAGCACAATCCGCCGCTGCGGGTAGCTGAGCACCGCGTGGAAGTAATCGGTTGTCTGCGCTCCGGGCCTGAGCTGGGCCAGATCGACCGTCATGCTCACCGGCAGACCAAAAAGATTGACGGCCTGATCCAGCAGATGCGGGGCTAAATCGTACCAGATACCGCTGCCCGGACCGGCCTGCTCGCGCCAGCGGTTTCTTACCTGCGGACGGAAACGGTCAAAGTGCGATTCAAAAAAGAGGATCTCCCCTAGCGTGCCCTCGCTGAGAAGCCTTTTTACCGTCAGAAAGTCGCTGTCCCAGCGGCGGTTATGGAATACCGACAGCAGCCTGCCCAGGCTCTTTGCCAGCGCATCCAGCTCGCGAGCCTGAGACAGCGTGACGGTAAAGGGCTTATCGACAACCACGTGCTTACCGGCTTCCAGCGCGGCTTTTGCCAGCGGAAAGTGGGTGTCATTCGGCGTGGGGATGACGATTAAATCAATATTAGGATCGTTGAAAAGGTGTTTAGGTTCAGAGACAACCGGCACGGAGGGCCAGTCGGCGTGGACTTTAGCGGCATCGCTGCTGGATACCGCCGCCAGCGCCATCCCCGGCGTACCGGCTATCAGAGGCGCATGAAACGTTTTGCTCGCGTACCCGTAGCCGATAAGCCCGACGCGGATATTATCACTCATAGTGCCATCCTCTTTTATGACGTTCTTATTTCACACTGGCTAACCTGGCATGACCACAGATTAATAATGTGCCATATGACTTAAAATAGCAGGTTGTACGGGTTGTTTTTGTTACATAGTATTAACCTACTGATTTTGTTTAAGGGAACCGTTCCCAAAGCCCTTGCCGTCGGGGAAACGTCGCTGTAACATTTGCGCCCTGTATTTATGGATAAAGTACAATTACGAATCATGACGTCAATTATTAATCGAATCATTGAATTAGCGGGATGGATTGTCCTTGGGGTTTCGGTCATTTTGCTGGGCGTTGCCAGCCATATCGATAACTACCAGCCGCCGGAGCCTGTCACAGTCGCCCAACCTAAGTAACCGGTTACTGCAATAAAGAGTGACATAATATGTCAGTTACTTATTGCCAGCCCTGGTGAACACGGTTAACCTTCTCTTCCAGGCATCGTCTGATGCCTGAATTTCAGCAAAGAAAACTCCTAATTTCGTCGCGTTACCTGAGTGGGCTGTTTACGTCTTTATTAATCCGTTTATTATTCGAACGAATTACCTTAACTGGTATTACTCACTTTTATATGGAAACTTATTAATATGACAGTTCAGGACTATTTATTAAAATTTCGCAAGATCAATTCGCTTGAGAGCCTGGAAAAACTGTTTGACCATCTGAACTACACCCTGTCGGATAATCAGGACATCATTAATATGTATCGCGCCGCTGACCATCGCCGTGCGGAGCTGGTTTCCGGTGGTCGTTTGTTCAACGTCGGTGAAGTGCCTAAGTCCGTATGGCGTTACGTTTTATAAGAAAGTAGCCATCCGCGCGAAATGTTATATACTCTCCGCCCTGCAAACTGGCTGTACAACATTTCGCGCAGATTATGGGAGAGTTCATGACCGCAACGCCTGGAGAACGCATTGGAGGCTGGTTAATCGCCCCACTGGCATGGCTGCTGGTTGCCTTATTAAGCGCATCACTTGCGCTGCTGCTGTATACCACCGCATTAGTTACCCCTCACGCCATCCAGACCCTGATGTCGCAAAGCGTGCTGAATATTGCGATGTGGTTTGTGTCGTTCGTTTTCGCGATTGGAATGTGGTACTACACGCTGTGGCTGACCATTGCCTTCTTTAAGCGCCGCAAGAGTGTGCCGAAGCACTACATCATCTGGCTGCTGATTTCGGTCCTGCTGGCGGTGAAGGCCTTTGCTTTTTCGCCCGTTTCAGACGCTCTGGCCGTTCGTCAGCTGCTTTTCCCACTGCTGGCCGCGGCGCTGCTGGTGCCCTATTTCAAGCGTTCGACGCGGGTGAAAAACACCTTCGTGAACCCGTAATAACCCTACAGATAACCTGTTGTCGCCTGCGTTGGTTTGTCCGATAATAGGCGGCTTTTTTATTTCAGGCTAAATAATGACCGATTACTTACTACTCTTTGTCGGCACCGTGCTGGTTAACAACTTCGTTCTGGTGAAGTTCCTTGGCCTGTGTCCGTTTATGGGCGTTTCCAAAAAGCTGGAAACGGCAATGGGTATGGGGCTGGCGACGACCTTCGTGATGACGCTGGCGTCCATCTGCGCGTGGTGGATCGATACCTGGATCCTCATCCCGCTGGGGTTGACCTATCTTCGTACGCTGGCCTTTATTCTGGTTATCGCGGTGGTGGTGCAATTTACCGAAATGGTGGTGCGCAAAACCAGCCCGGCGCTTTATCGCCTGCTGGGTATCTTCCTGCCGCTGATCACCACCAACTGCGCCGTACTCGGCGTAGCGCTGCTGAACATCAACCTTGGCCATAACTTTATGCAGTCGGCGCTGTATGGTTTCTCTGCGGCAGTCGGTTTCTCCCTGGTAATGGTGCTGTTCGCCTCCATTCGCGAGCGCCTGGCAGCAGCGGATATTCCTGCGCCCTTCCGCGGTAACGCGATTGCGCTGGTGACCGCAGGTTTAATGTCTCTGGCCTTTATGGGCTTTAGTGGTCTGGTGAAGTTGTAATGAATGCTATCTGGATTGCCATCGCCTCTATCAGCGTTCTGGGGTTGGTGTTTGGCCTTATCCTGGGTTACGCCTCCCGCCGTTTCGCGGTAGAGGACGATCCTGTTGTTGAGAAAATTGATGAGCTTCTGCCGCAAAGCCAGTGCGGGCAGTGTGGCTACCCCGGCTGCCGCCCCTATGCCGAAGCGGTAGGGATTCAGGGTGAAAAAATTAACCGCTGCGCCCCCGGCGGCGAAGCGGTGATGCTGAAAATCGCGACCCTGCTTAACGTTGATCCGCAGCCCGTTGACGGCGATGCGGACGTGCAGGAGCCGGTCCGTGCCCTGGCCGTGATCGACGAAGCCAACTGCATCGGCTGCACCAAATGTATTCAGGCTTGCCCGGTTGACGCCATTGTTGGCGCCACCCGCGCTATGCACACCGTCGTGGCGGACCTCTGCACCGGCTGTAACCTCTGCGTGGCCCCCTGCCCGACGCAATGTATCGAGCTGCGCCCGGTTGAAACGACTACCGAAAGCTGGAAGTGGGATCTTCAAACCATTCCGGTTCGCAATATTCCTGTGGAACAACATGCTTAAGTTATTTTCTGCTTTCAGAAAAGAGAAGATCTGGGACTTTGACGGCGGTATTCATCCACCGGAAATGAAAACCCAGTCCAACGGCACGCCGCTGCGTCAAATTCCGCTGGCGACGCGTTACGTTATGCCGCTCAAGCAGCATATTGGCGCTGAGGGTGAGCTGTGCGTGAAAGAAGGCGATGCGGTTCTTCGCGGCCAGCCGCTGACCTTTGGTCGCGGACGCATGCTGCCGGTCCACGCGCCAACCTCGGGTAAGGTGGTCGCCATCGCCCCGCATACGGTGGCGCATCCGTCCGCGCTCTCAGAATTGAGCGTTATTATTGAAGCCGACGGCGAAGACCGCTGGATTGACCGTGACGGCTGGAGCGATTACCGCGCCCACAGCCGCGAAGCGCTTATCGAGCGAATTCATCAGTTCGGCGTCGCCGGGCTGGGTGGCGCGGGCTTCCCGACCGGCGTCAAGCTGCGCGGCGGTGGCGATAACATTCAGACGTTGATTATCAACGCCGCCGAGTGCGAGCCGTATATCACCGCCGACGATCGTCTGATGCAGGACTGTGCCGCCCAGGTGGTGGAAGGCATCCGCATTCTTGCGCACATTCTGCAGCCGCGGGAAGTGCTAATTGGTATCGAAGACAATAAACCGCAGGCTATTTCCATGCTGCGCGCCGTGCTGGCGGGCAGTCACGATATTAGCCTGCGCGTTATCCCGACCAAGTACCCTTCTGGCGGCGCAAAACAGCTGACGCAAATTCTCACCGGCAAGCAGGTTCCGCACGGCGGACGCTCTTCGGATATCGGCGTGCTGATGCAAAACGTCGGCACCGCGTATGCCGTGAAGCGCGCGGTGATTGACGGCGAACCGTTGACCGAGCGCGTGGTGACGCTGACCGGGGAATCGATTTCTCGTCCGGGCAACGTCTGGGCGCGTCTGGGTACGCCGGTGCGACATCTGCTGGAACAGGCTGAGTTTTGCCCGGGCAGCGACCAGATGGTGATCATGGGCGGCCCGCTGATGGGCTTTACCCTGCCGTGGCTGGACGTTCCGGTAGTGAAAATCACCAACTGTCTGCTCGCGCCTTCCCCGACCGAGATGGGCGAAGAGCAGGAAGAGAAAGGCTGCATCCGCTGCAGCGCCTGCGCCGATGCCTGCCCGGCGGATCTGCTCCCGCAGCAGCTGTACTGGTACAGCAAAGGCCAGCTGCACGACAAGGCAAAAGCCCACAACCTGGCCGACTGCATCGAATGCGGTGCCTGCGCCTGGGTCTGCCCAAGCAACATCCCGCTGGTGCAGTATTTCCGCCAGGAGAAGGCTGAGATTTATGCCATCTCCATGGAAGAAAAACGCGCTGCGGAAGCCAAAGCGCGCTTCGAAGCGCGCCAGGCGCGACTGGAACGCGAAAAAATCGCCCGTCAGGAACGCCATAAGCAGGCCGCCGTTCAGCCTGCCGAAAAAGATCAGGATGCCATTAACGCCGCGCTGGCGCGCGTTCGTGAGAAAAAAGCGACCGCGGCTCAGCCTGTGGTGATCCCGGCAGGTGAGAAACCTGATAACAGCGAAGCCATCGCCGCGCGTGAGGCACGTAAGGCCGCAGCGCGCGCCCGTCAGGCTGAAAAAGCGCAAATGGTCCAGGCAGAGGCTGAAGTCGACCCGCGTAAAGCCGCCGTTGAAGCGGCAATAGCCCGGGCCAAAGCCCGCAAAGCCGGTGAGCAAAGCGTGGTCGTCGAGCAGGATGCGGTAGACCCGCGTAAAGCGGCCGTTGAAGCGGCGATTGCCCGCGCCAAAGCGCGCAAAGCAGCTCAGCAGGCCCCTGCGGCAGAACCCGAAGCACCGGTCGACCCGCGCAAAGCCGCCGTCGAAGCGGCCATTGCTCGCGCCAAAGCCCGTAAGGCGGCGCAGCAGGAAGAGCAACCGCAGGCCGCCAACGATGACCCGCGCAAGGCCGCCGTCGCCGCCGCCATTGCGCGCGTTCAGGCGAAGAAAGCCGCACAGCAAGCAGTTAACGAGGATTAAATGGTTTTCAGAATCGCAAGCTCCCCTTACACCCACAATCAGCGCCAGACATCGCGCATCATGATGCTGGTCTGCCTGGCGGCGCTGCCGGGCATTGCCGTTCAGTGCTGGTTTTTCGGCTGGGGAACCCTGTTCCAGATAATCCTGGGCTGTGCCAGCGCCTTAGCGGCGGAAGCCCTTGTGCTTAAGCTGCGCAAGGCGGCTGTCTCCCGCATTCTTGCCGACAACTCCGCGCTGCTGACCGGCCTGCTGCTGGCCATCAGTATCCCGCCGTTCGCCCCATGGTGGATGGTGGTTCTCGGAACCGTTTTCGCCGTGATTATTGCCAAACAGCTGTATGGCGGGCTCGGTCATAACCCGTTTAACCCGGCGATGATTGGCTACGTGGTGCTGCTGATCTCCTTCCCGGTACAGATGACCAGCTGGCTGCCTCCGCACGAGATTGCCGCCACGGTTCCGGGCTTTATGGATGCCCTGCACGTTATCTTTACCGGCCATACGGCGCTCGGCGCTGACATGAACGCGCTGCGCATGGGCGTTGACGGCATTAGCCAGGCGACCCCTCTCGATACCTTTAAAACGTCCCTGCACGCCGGGCACAGCGTTGAGCAGATCATGAAATCCGCGATCTACAGCGGCATGCTGGCGGGTGCAGGCTGGCAGTGGGTCAACCTGGCGTATCTGCTGGGCGGCCTGTTCCTGCTGCAGCAGAAAGCCATTCGGTGGCATATTCCGGTCAGCTTCCTCGTGACGCTGGCGGTTTGCGCGACGCTGGGATGGGTCTTCTCTCCTGAATCCCTGGCCAGCCCGCAGATGCATTTGCTCTCCGGTGCGACCATGCTAGGTGCCTTCTTTATCCTGACGGATCCGGTTACGGCGTCAACGACTAACCGCGGCCGCCTGATCTTCGGCGCGCTGGCGGGCCTGCTGGTATGGCTCATCCGCAGCTTTGGCGGTTACCCGGACGGCGTGGCATTTGCCGTCCTGCTCGCCAACATTACCGTTCCGCTCATCGACTACTACACGCGTCCGCGCGTGTACGGCCATCGCTAAGGGTTTCGCCATGTTAAAAACGATGCAAAAACACGGCGTCACGCTGGCCGTCTTCGCTGCGGTCCTGACGGGGCTGACGGCACTGGTGAATGCGTTGACCAAAACGACCATCGAAGAACAGGCCTCTAAGCAGCAAAAGGCGCTCTTCGATCAGGTGATCCCGTCAGATTTCTACGATAATGACCTGCAAAAAAGCTGCTTTGTGGTAGACGCGCCGCAGCTTGGGAAAGGCGCGCACCGCGTCTTTATCGCCCGCAAAGGGGATAAACCGGTAGGCGCAGTGATGGAAGCGACGGCGCCCGACGGCTATTCCGGCGCCATTCAACTGCTTGTCGGCAGCGATTTCACCGGCACGATACTGGGCACCCGCGTGACGGAACACCATGAGACGCCGGGTCTTGGCGATAAAATTGAAACCCGGCTGAGCGACTGGATTTTGCACTTCGCCGGTAAAGTTATCCATGGCGAAGGTGACACCGCGTTTGCGGTGAAGAAAGACGGCGGCGAGTTCGACCAGTTCACCGGCGCGACCATCACGCCGCGCGCCGTGGTGAACGCCGTAAAACGAGCCGGGCTGTATGCTGAAACGCTGCCCGCGCAAATCAACAATCTTCCGGCCTGTGGAGAGTAATCATGAGCCAGGTTAAAGAGGTTATTGTCCAGGGGTTGTGGAAGAACAACTCCGCGCTGGTACAGCTTCTGGGGATGTGCCCACTGCTGGCGGTAACGTCCACCGCCACCAACGCGCTCGGTCTGGGTCTGGCAACCACGCTGGTGCTGACCCTGACCAACCTCTCCATCTCCGCCCTGCGCCGCTGGACGCCGTCGGAAATTCGTATTCCGATTTACGTCATGATCATTGCGTCAGTGGTCAGTATCGTCCAGATGGTGATTAACGCCTACGCGTTCGGCCTGTACCAGTCGCTCGGGATCTTTATTCCCCTTATCGTCACCAACTGTATCGTCGTCGGGCGGGCGGAAGCCTTCGCGGTGAAAAACAGCCCAGCCATGTCGGCGCTGGATGGGTTTTCCATTGGCATGGGCGCCACGTGCGCCATGTTCGTGCTGGGCTCGCTGCGCGAGATCCTCGGTAACGGTACGCTGTTTGACGGCGCCGATGCGCTGCTCGGCGGCTGGGCCAAAGCGCTGCGCGTTGAAGTGTTCCACACCGATACGCCATTCCTGCTGGCGATGCTGCCGCCTGGCGCGTTTATTGGCCTTGGCATGATGCTGGCGATAAAATACCTGATTGATGAAAAACGTAAGCGCCGCGCGGCTGAGCGTAGCGTTCTGGAAGGGACACCCGAGAAGGCTTCATGAATAAAGAAAAGCGCATTGCGATCCTGACCCGTCTACGGGACGAGAACCCGCACCCGACGACGGAGCTGAATTTTACCTCTCCGTTTGAGCTGCTGATCGCCGTGTTGCTCTCCGCGCAGGCTACCGATGTGAGCGTCAATAAAGCCACTGCCCTGCTCTATCCGGTCGCCAATACGCCGAAAGCCATGCTGGAGCTGGGCGTGGAAGGCGTGAAGTCCTATATCAAAACCATCGGCCTGTTTAACAGTAAAGCAGAGAACGTCATTAAGACCTGCCGGATCCTGCTGGAACAGCACGGAGGCGAAGTGCCGGAGGACCGCGCCGCGCTGGAGGCCTTACCGGGCGTGGGGCGTAAGACCGCGAACGTGGTGCTTAATACCGCGTTTGGCTGGCCCACTATCGCCGTGGATACGCATATCTTTCGCGTGTCTAACCGGACTAACTTTGCGCCGGGGAAAAACGTCGAGCAGGTCGAAGAGAAGCTGCTGAAAGTGGTTCCGGCAGAATTTAAGGTTGATTGCCACCACTGGCTGATTCTGCACGGCCGTTATACCTGTATTGCCCGTAAGCCTCGCTGCGGCTCCTGCATTATTGAAGATCTCTGCGAATACAAAGATAAAGTGTATTCCTGATCGCCCTAACCCACACCAAAAGAAGGGCTATCGAACGTTCTTCTTTTGGCCGTTATTTGTCCGTCTTTCGCTTCCTCCAACCTGTCACTTGTTCGGCTGTTTAACGCTCAAACAGGTTAATACTTTTTTCATAGCCAAAAATTTCTATATATCTGTGATCGCGATCACCCTGATAACTTCATGTTGAATTTTTGTTGTCAAAATCGGCCTAAACCCTTTGTCTGACAAGATACTCACCTCTCCTTACCGAAGATAAGACCAGCTATTTTTCAGAATATGGGCTATATCACTGCATGAAGCGGCAAATAGCAGAACATATCGCCAAAAGCCGGTCGGGGAGGGTTATTGCCAGTCGAAAAAACTACCTTTGCTCATGGTATGAAATTTAACGCTGAATAACATTTATATGAACCGACGATTATACCACTCCAGATATATGTAACAGATTATTACAAACGTATTGCCAGATGGGGCAGGATAGTGAACATTACCCGCCGTTTCTCCTCCCAATATAACTATAAGGCGTATGGGCTACGGCCATCACGCTATGAACACCCCCGTTAATATGGGATGTAAAAAAAGAGGTATATGTGTCTACTGCAAACAATAAACCAACAGATGAAAGCGTGAGTCTTAACGCTTTTAAACAGCCTAAAGCGTTCTATCTCATCTTCTCTATCGAGTTATGGGAGCGTTTTGGTTATTACGGCCTGCAAGGGATCATGGCGGTTTACCTGGTAAAACAGCTGGGTATGTCCGAAGCCGATTCCATCACGCTGTTCTCCTCCTTCAGTGCTCTGGTGTACGGTCTGGTCGCTATTGGCGGCTGGCTGGGCGATAAAGTCCTCGGGACTAAGCGTGTCATCATGCTGGGCGCCATTGTCCTGGCGGTTGGCTATGGTCTGGTTGCATGGTCAGGGCATGATGCCGCTGTCGTGTATATGGGTATGGCGACGATTGCCGTCGGTAACGGTCTGTTCAAAGCGAACCCGTCCTCCCTGCTTTCTACCTGCTACAACAAAGACGATCCGCGCCTGGACGGTGCATTTACCATGTACTACATGTCCATCAACATCGGTTCGTTCTTCTCGATGCTGGCAACCCCATGGCTCGCGGCGAAATTCGGCTGGAGCGTGGCGTTTGCGCTGAGCTTCGTGGGTATGCTGATTACCGTGGTGAACTTCCTGTTCTGCCGCAGCTGGGTTAAAGACTACGGTTCAAAACCTGACTTCGAGCCTGTGCATATGGGCAAACTGCTGGCGACCATCGTGGGCGTTGTTGTCCTCGCGGCAATCGCCACCTGGCTGCTGCACAACCAGGGTATCGCACGTGCCGTTCTGGGCGTGGTTGCGCTGGGTATCGTGGTCATCTTTGCGAAAGAAGCCTTCGCTATGCAGGGCGCTGCACGTCGTAAGATGATTGTTGCGTTCATCCTGATGCTGGAAGCGATTATCTTCTTCGTGCTGTACAGCCAGATGCCAACTTCCCTGAACTTCTTCGCTATCCGTAACGTTGAACATTCAATCCTCGGTATCGCGTTCGAACCTGAGCAGTTCCAGGCTCTGAACCCGTTCTGGATCATGATTGGTTCCCCGATTCTGGCCGCTATCTATAACAAGATGGGCGACCGTCTGCCAATGCCGCACAAGTTCGCCGTGGGCATGGTGCTGTGTTCTTGCGCCTTCCTGGTGCTGCCGCTGGGTACCAAATTTGCCACCGACGCAGGTATCGTGTCCGTTAACTGGCTGATCCTGAGCTACGCGCTGCAGTCTATCGGCGAACTGATGATCTCCGGCCTGGGCCTGGCGATGGTTGCACAGCTGGTGCCGCAGCGTCTGATGGGCTTCATTATGGGTAGCTGGTTCCTGACCACTGCCGGTGCGGCAATCATTGCAGGTAAGATTGCGAACCTGATGGCGGTTCCGGAAAACGTGACTGACCCACTGCTTTCCCTGAACGTGTACGGCACCGTGTTCATGCAGATTGGTATCGCGACTGCGGTTATTGCCGTTCTGATGCTGCTGACCGCACCGAAGCTGAACCGTATGACTCAGGACGACGACAAGACCGCTAAAGCGACCAACACCGCTACCGCGTGATTTCCGTGAGAAACGACTGACCAGAAGCCGCTAATGCATTAGCGGCTTTTTTTTTATCCGTTTGCGCACTAACATAGCTGAAACCTCAGCAAAAAGGAGTTACCGATGAAACTGTTCTACAAACCGGGCGCGTGCTCTCTTGCTTCCCATATCACCCTGCGCGAGAGCGGCAAAGATTTTACGCTGGATGGCGTTGATCTGATGAAAAAACGTCTGGAAAACGGTGATGATTTTCTTGCCATCAACCCGAAAGGACAAGTTCCGGCTCTCCTGCTGGATGACGGTACTCTGCTGACCGAAGGCGTGGCGATTATGCAGTTCCTGGCCGATAGCGTACCCGATCGCCATCTGCTGGCGCCGGTCAGTACCATTTCTCGCTATAAAACGCTGGAATGGCTGAACTACATTGCGACCGAGCTGCACAAAGGGTTTACGCCGCTGTTCCGCCCGGATACGCCAGAGGAGTTCAAACCGATCCTGCGCGCGCTTCTTGAGAAAAAGCTGCAGTACGTTAACGCATCTTTGAAGGACGATCAGTGGATCGCGGGTTCGCGCTTCACGATTGCCGATGCGTACCTGTTCACCGTGCTGCGCTGGGCGCGCGCGGTTAAGCTGAACCTGGAAGGGTTAGACCATATTGCATCGTATATGAAACGCGTGGCAGAGCGCCCTGCCGTGGCTGCGGCGCTGAAAGCGGAAGGCCTTAGCTAATATCGCCCGGCGGCGCTTCGCTTGCACGGGCCTACGGGTTTTGTAGGCCGGGTAAGCGCAGCGCCACCCGGCATCGTTTAAAGCCGGGTGGCGCTGAAATAGTGCTCCGGCTTCGCGATACGATCCTGTGCCGCTACCACCTGCAGTTCATATTCCTGCATCTCTTTCGTCGCAATCATGATTTCGTACACCGCCGCGGTAACGTGCTCCAGCGCGTCGCGCATCGTCGCCCCTTGCAGTAATTTCACCAACAGCAGACCGCTGGTGACATCTCCGACCCCAACCGGCTGGCGCAGGCCAAAATCCACCAGCGGACGGCTGATATGCCAGGCGTCATCTTTCGTCACCAGAAGCATCTCAAAACGGTCCTGGCTCAGCCCTGCGCGCGCAAGGTGTTTTACCAGCACAACCTCAGGCCCCTGAGCGATCAGTTCACGAGACGCGCTTACCGCCTCTTCTACGCTGTTAACCGGACGCTCGCAGAGAATTTCGAGTTCGACCAGGTTTGGCGCAATGATATCGCTGGCGGGCAGCGCGTGGCGGACGTGAAACTCTGCGACGCCAGGCGCCACGATGCAGCCTTTCTCCGGATGGCCCATGACGGGGTCGCAGAAGTATTTTGCCGACGGGTTTGCGGCTTTCACCTGGCGCACGATGCCGAGGATATGCTCCCCCTGCTCCGCTGAGCCGAGGTAACCGCTCAGCACGGCGTCACAGCGTTTGAGCTGGTCGATATCGGCAATACCCTGCACAACCTCGGTGAGGTGCGAAGGCGGCATCACGCAGCCGGTCCATTTGCCGTACTGCGTGTGGTTAGAGAACTGCACGGTATTAAGGGGCCAGACGTTGACGCCGAGGCGACGCATCGGGAATTCCGCGGCGCTATTGCCAGCGTGTCCAAAAACAACGTGGGACTGAATGGCGAGGATGTTCTTCATTTTTTTCTTACCAAACCCTGAAAAAACAAAAAGGGGCGTGGTTTCCCACGCCCCCTGGAGACTGTTAATTACTTCCAGCAGACAAGGCAGTAGTTCTTCTTGCCGCGACGCAGCAGCGTGTAGCGACCATACAGACGGTCGCCGTCAACGAAGGTGTATTCCGGGTCGGCCTGTTTCTCACCGTTGATGGTGATAGCGTTAGACGCGATGGTTTTACGCGCCTGACCGCGGGAAGGCTGGAGCTCAGAGTCCACCAGCGCCTGCATCAGGTCAGCCCCTTTTTCCATCTCAACCATCGGCACGCCGTCCTGCGCCAGCTGTTCGAAGTCCGCTTCGCTCAGATCGCTCAGGGTACCGTTGAACAGGCTTGCGGTAATGCGTTTTGCCGCGGCCAGACCTTCTTCACCGTGAACCAGTTTGGTCACTTCGTCCGCCAGCACGTACTGAGCGCGCGGCGCTTTACCGCTGTTCTTGTCTTCTTCTTCCAGCGCGTTGATCTCTTCAATGTCCATAAAGGTGAAGAACTTCAGGAAGCGGTAAACATCGGCATCCGCCGTGTTGATCCAGAACTGGTAGAATTTGTACGGGCTGGTTTTCTTCGGATCGAGCCATACCGCGCCGCCTTCGGTTTTACCGAATTTGGTGCCGTCGGCTTTGGTGATCAGCGGAACGGTCAGACCGAAGACCTGATTCTGATGCAGACGACGGGTCAGGTCGATACCGGAGGTGATGTTACCCCACTGATCGGAACCGCCAATCTGCAGGGATACGCCGTGCAGTTTGTTCAGGCAGGCAAAGTCATAACCCTGCAGCAGGTTGTAGGAGAACTCGGTAAAGGAGATACCCTGGTCGTCGCGGTTCAGACGCTGCTTCACGGCCTCTTTGTTAATCATCTGGTTAACAGAGAAGTGCTTGCCGATATCACGCAGGAAGGTCAGCACGTTCATGCCACCAAACCAGTCGTAGTTGTTCGCGGCAATGGCGGCGTTATCACCACAGTTGAAGTCGAGGAACGGTGCAACCTGTTTTCGGATCTTATCCACCCACTCCTGCACGGTATCTTCGGTATTCAGTTTACGCTCAGCGGCTTTAAAGCTTGGGTCACCAATCAGACCGGTCGCGCCGCCCACCAGGGCAACAGGCTTATGGCCCGCCATCTGGAAGCGTTTCAGGCATAACAATGGAACAAGATGCCCCAAATGCAAGCTGTCAGCGGTGGGGTCGAAGCCGCAATAGAGCGCGATCGGGCCTTGCGCCAGTCGCTCTGCTAACGCTTCCTCGTCCGTCACCTGGGCCACGAGGCCCCGCTCTTGCAATTGTTTAATCAAGTTACTGCTTGCCATCAAATTCTCCATGTATAAACGACTGCACCTTTGCCGGTACACGACTTTTCGCCTGATGCGAAAGGACCATAGAATAAAGCGCAAGCGCGGCGTGCGCTAGCGCTTAAATCAACAAATTTCGGGGATTACGGTGCCAGTCTGTCGATTTTCCAGCCGCCATTGTCGCGCTGGTATAAAAAGCGGTCATGCAGGCGATGTTCACCGCCCTGCCAGAATTCCATCTGCTCAATCGGGATACGGAAACCGCCCCAGAAGCTTGGCAGGGGAATTTCACCCTGCTGGAACTTCTGTTTCAGCTCCAGGAATTTACTTTCCAGCACGCCGCGGGCAGAAATTCGGCTGGACTGTTTTGATACCCAGGCGCCAATCTGGCTGTCACGCGGACGGCTGTGGAAATACTTCACCACTTCCAGCGTCGAGAGACGTTCCGCCTTGCCGGTGACCATCACCTGACGTTCCAGCATGTGCCAGGGGAACAGCAGGCTGATACGCGGATTGTTTTCCAAATGGTGCGCTTTGCGGCTACCGAGGTTGGTATAGAACACCAGGCCTTTCTCGTCATAATGCTTGAGCAAAACGATGCGCTGATACGGTTGACCGTTTTCATCAACCGTCGCGACAACCATGGCCGTTGGATCGGCAAGTTTCGCTTCGCAGGCCTGTTTCAGCCAGCGTTCAAAAAGCACGAGGGGTTCAGCGGGAAGATCCTGGCGACGCAGGCCGCCTTTGGTGTATTCACGGCGCAGATGCGCAATTTGCTGCAGTTCGTCGTTATCTGACATGGCGTTAGCTGACATTGAGAGTGGGTGGCGCTATTGTGCGCCGCCCCTGTAAAAATCTCAACGCTTCGGATTTTCAAGCTGGCAATTGTTCAGCACAATGCGGTCGCGTTTGTAGACCGTGGCGCTGTCGCCTTTCGACCAGAAGACGTAGATACCGTCGGTATAGCGCGCGCCGGAGGCCGACATGCCCTGCTTCAGCGTCAGCAGTTTATTGTCGTAAATAAAGCTGGCCTCCTGGCGTGGGTTATTCAGCTTCACGGTCAGCGGTTTTTCGTCGCAGCGATACTCCAGCGTATCGGTCTGCATGCGGTCAAGGAGCTGGTTATAGACGCTGCATCCTGACAGCAATAAAGGCGCGGCAATAAGAAGAAGTTTTTTCATGGGCGTATTCCGAAGACTTTCCTGGTCCTGGAGGGCATGGCTGCCCTCCTGTTTCGTTCCATTCTAACGACGACACGCCGCGCTGAATTTCAGTTAACTCTGATTATGACGAGGATTTGCCGGGAAAATCGCCCCGAGGACGCTCGCCTCACGTGCACCGGTTACCGACGGCAGGTTGCCCGGCAGTCCGGCAATGGTGCGCCAGGCGAGCCAGGCGAAGGCCAGCGCCTCCATATCATCACCGCTGATGCCGGCCTCATCGGTCGTGCTCACTTCAGTACCCGGCAGTAGCCCCGCAAGACGCGCCATAACCAGCGGGTTGCGGCTTCCTCCGCCGCACACCAGCAGCCGCTCACATCCGCCGCTGAGCAGCACCTGTTCGGAAATCGACACGGCCGTCAGCTCGGCGAGCGTCGCCTGGACATCCTGCGGCGCGAGCGCAGGGAATGGCGCCAGCTGACGCTCAAGCCAGCCCAGGTTGAAGTATTCACGCCCCGTGCTCTTAGGGGCCGGCAGGGCAAAATAAGGATCGCTTAGCATCGACTGCAGCAGCGGAAGAATCACTTTCCCACCGCTCGCCCACTCGGCGTTTTTATCATACGGTTGACCGCACTGACGCCAGATCCAGGCATCCATTAGCATATTGCCCGGGCCGGTATCGTAGCCGCGGACGGGCTGTCCCGGGATGAGCATCGACAGGTTGGCAATCCCGCCAATGTTGAGCACCATCCGCCGCTCTGTTGGGTGTGCCAGTAACGCCTGATGGAACGCGGGTACCAGCGGCGCGCCCTGCCCGCCAAGGGCGATATCGCGACGACGGAAATCGCCTACTACCGTCACGCCCGTCTTCGCCACAATCTGGTTGTTATCGCCGATTTGCAGGGTATGCGGGGCATCTCCGCCGGGCTCATGCCAGACCGTTTGTCCGTGACAGCCGATGGCCACCACATCCTGCGGGCGAAGATGTTCTTTTTGCATCAAAGCCTGCACCGCATCCGCAAACAGCGCCCCAAGACGGACATCAAGCTGTCCAAGCTGGGAAAGGGTCAGCTGCTGCCCCTGACAGATACTCAGAATATCCTCTTTCAGTGAAATGGGGATTGGCCAGGTCAGGCTCGCCTGCTGTGCCACCATGTTTTCGTCAATGGCGGCCAGAACGACATCTACCCCATCCAGACTGGTGCCTGACATCACACCAATGTAGCGACCCGATTTCATGCGCTTTCCTTACGTTGCGTGGGCTAAGGACATCCACTCAACCATAAACGGCGCAGCTTTGCCATCCGGCAATAATATTTTTTAACAATGTCAGACGGGTAACACAGGCGGACCCTGTTTATGTCTCGTTAAGTCAAATTCAAGTACAATTTTCCTATTGTTAATGCAAAGATATGAACTATGGCTTCTTATGCCATATAATTTAGCCATAACGGATGCCCCACTCGGGCGTTTTTGGTGAACAGGAGATTCAAATGATTTTACGTGTACTGGGCGTTTCGCTGATTGGTTTAACTCTGGCTGGCTGTGTGAATGACAGTTCACTTTCTGGCGACGTTTACAGCGCTTCTGAAGCGAAACAGGTTCAGAACGTGACTTACGGTACCGTTGTTAACGCACGTCCTGTACAGATCCAGGGTGGTGATGAAAGCAACGTAATGGGTGCAATCGGCGGTGCCGTTCTGGGTGGTTTCCTCGGTAATACCGTCGGTGGCGGCACGGGTCGCTCGCTGGCAACAGCAGCAGGCGCCGTTGCGGGTGGCGTAGCCGGCCAGGGCGTTCAGGGTGCGATGAACAAAACCCAGGGCGTAGAGCTGGAAATCCGTAAAGACGACGGCAGCACTATCATGGTTGTACAGAAACAAGGCAACACCCGCTTCTCTGCAGGCCAGCGCGTAGTTCTGGCAAGCAACGGACGTCAGGTGACCGTTTCCCCACGTTAATTAAAAATGGATGTGGCCATCGGGCCACATCCATTTACAATATATATCACTCCCACAAATATATTTACAAAATATATTCACCACATCTATTATTTACCATGACATATATTGTTTCCGCGCAAAGTATTTAGCGCGCTAATTGATTAAACTCATCGCAATCCTCTTACCTTCATTCATTATAAAGTCGTTAAAAACGTATATGATTGCGAATCGTCGTTCTCTAAAGAGTCGTTATATCGCGTTCTGCCTCGGTTGCATTGCCGTCATCGGGATATTACAAACGCTCTATTTAAAGGTCGTTGAATGGGTACCGTCCTTTTCACCGCTTTTATTCCCTACGCTCACCATTTTTCTTCTGGTGTTCCACCTGTTTATTGCCTGTTTTATGGTGATGAAATACTGGTGTGACAGAAAACGGCTGTATCTGGTGGCCTTTGCCTTCGCCTTTGCGGGCTCCGCGTTGCTGATGGTCGGAACGCTGTCCAGCTTTCCCGCCTGGTTGGACCTCTACCAGTTCAACGTGGTGAACTACAACGATGCGATGATCTACTATATGTTCCGCCATCTCTTAATGGCGGTACTCATCATCGTTGCGGCAATACTTTATACCACGCGCAATTACCCCCTTTCACGACTGGCGCATATCGCGATTGTAAGCGGCGAGTTTCTCTTTACGGCCTGTGCGGTGGGATTGGCCTGGATCTATTCCAGTCATTCACCACTCTTATCAATTGACCTGGTTGATAATGAAACTCGTCAGTTTATGGTTCTCTGGAGCCAGTTCATTAATATTTCATTAATTGCCCTGTGGGTGGTGACATTAGCAGCGCTGATGTTTATTACGCGCGTACGCAATTTATTCTGGGTAGGCGGTAATTTTTTGTGCGTCTGCTATATCGTCACGCTCTCAATGCTGTTGGTGGGTGGACATGCCGAAGATATCTCCTGGTATCGCGCCCGCTTATTTGAAACTGTCGCCACGCTGCTGCTCATTTTTGTTTTGCTCTACGATGTCTTCAGGCTGTATCGCGACTCGCACGTGAAATACCAGCAGTCCTACCAGAACTCGATTCGCGACCCGCTCACGCGCCTGTATAACCGCAGTTATTTTTATGAATCATTAAAGCAGGCTCTGGATATCGCCAAACCCAGCCGCCCTGTTTCCGTCATCGTCAGCGATCTCGATCGCTTCAAGCGTATCAACGACACCTACGGGCATCTTCAGGGCGACAAAGTGCTGCAGTTTGTCGCCAACCTGCTGATGGATTCGGTGCGCCCACAGGACATCGCGGCCCGTATCGGCGGTGAGGAGTTTGTTCTGATGCTGGCCAACACCTCATCAGACGCGGCGTACCAGGTGGCCGAACGCATACGGTTAAACCTGAGCAGCTTTGATCACAGCAGCAGCGGCGGTCAGCTACCGGAGCCGATCACCATCAGCATGGGAGTATTCACCGCGACGTCACCGACGATAACCGCAGAAGTTTGCGTGGAAAGTGCCGACAAGGCGATGTATGAAGCGAAGGAGACAGGCCGTAACCGTGTGGTCGTCTTTAAGTAAAAAAAAGGCCTTGCTGCTGCAAGGCCTTGTTGTTTGTCAGTCTCGCGACTGCAGCTCATGGATGTTTTGCTCGAGGCGTCCAATGAGGCTGATGAGCATTTCCAGTTCCGCCGGTGAAACGCCTGACAGGATTTCACCGCGCGTCTTGGTGATCACGGCTTCCATTTCCGTGATGATAGGCGCCGCTTTCTCGGTGAGTTTAATCCGTTTCGCACGACGATCGCTGGCGCAGGTTTGCCGCGAGATCAACCCCTTCTCTTCCAGCTGGTCAAGCGTGCGTACCAGCGACGGTTGCTCAATTCCTATCGCTTTTGCCAGTTGAATTTGCGACTGATCGGGCGGTAGCTGATGGATGTTGTGCAGCGTGACCCAATGCGTCTGTGTGAGTTCCAGAGGTTTTAGGCGATGGTCAATCAGAGCACGCCAGACGCGTACCAACCTTGCCAGATCAGAACCTAATGGCGATTCCAATTTCATCTCCTTATAATTAGCTTGCTAAGTTATTATACTGATTTTAGAATAGTGTGCAGCATTTGTATTGCCAAAACAAATGCAATACTGCATTCATCGAACTTAAAAGTATGACTTACACTGAATTGTGATGCTTCATCATACTAAGACAAGCCAACGCGGCATTCTGTTCACTGCAAAGGATTTCTGCCCGTGACGTTTTTTCATCGCTCAGAGGGTTTACCCCTTCAGGACCTGATCTTCGGTGCGTCAGTCTACTTTCCTCCTCTGTTTAAGGCCGTTCTGGTGGGCTTTATACTCTGGCTCATCGCGCATCGTCTGCTTCGCGACTGGATGTACTCCGGCGAAATCTGGCATCCCATGCTGATGGATCTTTCCCTGTTTGCCCTCTCCGTAAGCCTGGGCCTTGCCGTTTTGACTGCGTGGTGAATATGTCCCTGAAAACGTTAAAATACTTTTCCACCCTCTTTATCCTTGCCCTCGCGCTGGTTGCGGGCTGGTGGATGTGGAATTTTTATATGCAGTCGCCCTGGACGCGTGACGGCAAAGTTCGTGCTGAACAGGTCAGCATCACCCCTCAGGTGTCGGGAAGCATCACGACGCTGTTGGTTAAGGATAACCAGTTCGTCAAAAAGGGAGACGTTTTATTCCGAATTGACGACACCCCGTACCACATTGCGATTCTGAACGCCCAGGCACAGCTGGCGAAAGCCCAGTCTGACCTGGCAAAGGCCAACAACGAGGCCAACCGCCGCCGTCACCTGTCGCAAAACTACATCTCAGCGGAGGATTTAGACACCGCGAATATTAACGTTAAGGCCATGCAGGCGAGCGTCAACGTGGCGGAGGCGACGCTGAAGCAGGCGCAGTGGCAACTGACCCAAACCGTGATTACGGCACCGGTCGATGGATGGGTGACCAACCTCTCCGCCCGCGTGGGTAACTACGCCACTACCGGCCAGCCGGTTTTCGCCCTCGTCGACAGCCACTCCTTCTACGTGGTGGGCTATTTCGAAGAGACCAAGCTTCGCCATATCCGCGATGGATCGCCCGCCGCGATTACGCTTTACAGCGGTTCGCAAAAGTTACAGGGTCACGTATCCAGCATAGGCCGGGCCATTTACGATCAAAGCGTTGAAACGGATTCAGGGCTGGTGCCGGACATTAAGCCGAACGTTCCCTGGGTGCGCCTGGCCCAGCGCGTTCCGGTTCGCGTAGAATTTGACCGTTTGCCGGAGGACATTACCCTGGTATCCGGCACCACCTGCACCGTCTCCATCGGAACCCGCTAATGAAGCTGCAGGGGCTCGCCTGGCACAACACGCCGTGGATGAAAGCGACGCGTCCCCAGTGGCGCTACGCGCTGCGTAACGGCATTGCCATGTGCCTTGCGCTGACCGTCGCCTACTACCTGAACCTGGATGAACCCTACTGGGCGATGACGTCTGCAGCGGTGGTCAGTTTCCCAACGGTCGGCGGGGTGATCAGTAAAAGCCTTGGCCGTATCGCAGGCAGCCTGCTCGGTGCCACCGCGGCGTTAATTATCGCGGGCCATACGCTGAACGATCCGTGGCTGTTCCTGCTGAGCATGGCGGCATGGCTGGGATGCTGTACCTGGGCCTGCGCCCATTTTACCAATAACGTCGCCTACGCGTTCCAGCTTGCGGGGTATACCGCCGCCATCATCGCCTTTCCGGTGGTTAACGTGCTCGATACCACCGAGCTGTGGGATATCGCGCAGGCGCGCGTCTGCGAAGTGATTGTCGGGATCCTCAGCGGCGGCTTCATGATGATGATCCTTCCCAGCACGTCCGACGGCACCGCGCTCATCACCGCACTGAGAACTATGCATACCCGATTGCTGGAGCACGCGAGCCTGCTGTGGCAACCGGATACCAGCGATGACATCCGCCTCGCGCATGAAAAGGTTATCGGACAGATCCTGACCATGAACCTGTTGCGCATTCAGGCGTTCTGGAGCCACTACCGCTTTCGCCGTCAGAACACCCTGCTTAACTATTTGCTGCACCAGCAGCTGCGCATGACCAGTGCCATCTCCAGCCTGCGCCGGATGCTGCTCAACTGGCCGACGCCGCCTGAAAATACCCGCGCCGTGATTGAAGCGCTACTCGCGGCCCTTGCGCGCCCGGATGCGGATATCTATACCGTGGCGCGGATTATCGCCCCGCTCGCCCCGGTTGATGAGTACGACTATCGCCATCGCGCCTTCTGGCAGCGCCTGAATTACTTTTGTCGGCTGTACCTGCGCAGCAGCCGCTGGATCACGTCCGTCGAAAATGCGACCCCAGTAACGGAGTTCAACGTCCCCGGCAGCCCGGCACTCGCACGCCATACCGACTACCTGGAAGCGCTCTGGAGCGGTTTTCGCACCTTCTGCGCGCTGATGCTGGTGGGGGCGTGGAGCATCACCACGCAGTGGGAGTCCGGCACGGCGGCCCTGACGCTTGCCGCCATCAGCTGCGTGCTGTACTCCGTCGCGGCCTCGCCGTTCAACTCGCTTACGCTCCTGCTGCGCACGCTGGTGCTGCTGTCGCTGTTCAGCTTCGTGGTGAAGTTTGGCCTGATGGTGCAGATAAGCGATCTGTGGCAGTTCCTGCTGTTTCTGTTTCCCCTGTTGACCACCATGCAGCTTCTGAAGCTGCAAATGCCAAAACTGGCGGGCCTCTGGGGACAGCTGATTGTCTTTATGGGCTCGTTTATCTCCGTGACGAATCCGCCTGTTTACGATTACGCCGACTTTCTCAATGACAACCTGGCGAAGATCCTGGGCGTGGGGCTGGCGTGGCTGGCTTTCGCGGTGCTGCGTCCCGGCTCCGATGCCCGCAAGAGCCGCAGGCATATTCGGGAGTTACGCAGAGGGTTTGTCGACCAGCTCAGTCGTAAACCGCATCTGGGTGAAAACGAGTATGAATCGCTGGTTTATCACCACGTCAGCCAGCTGAATAACAGCCAGGACGCGCTGTCGCGGCGCTGGCTGCTGCGCTGGGGCGTGGTGCTGTTGAACTGCTCGCACGTGGTCTGGCAGCTTCGCGCGTGGGAAACGCGCTCCGATCCGCTGTCGCAGGTTCGTGATGTTTGCATCTCCCTGCTGCGCGATGTGATGAGCGAGCGCGGCGTCCAGCAGCGGCCGCTGGAAACCACGCTGAATGAACTGCAGCGGATCTGCGATACGCTGGCACGGCATCATCTGCCCGCAGCCCGTGATTTGGCCTCGATAATCTGGCGCCTGCACTGCTCGCTGTCGCAGCTGGAACAGGCCCCGCCGCCGGGAACGATTGGGGATCAGATCACCCCACACGCATAGCGTGCCCCGCCGCCGCCGAGCGGTTTAGGCCGATCGGACATATTGTCGCCGCCGACATGAATCATCAGCGCTTTGCCTTTCACCTCATCCAGCTTTTTCAGCCGCGGCGCGACAACGGGATCGGTGGCTTTACCGTCGTTATTCACCACCAGCACAGGCAGATCGCCTAAATGCCCCATGCCATCCGGGCCTTCATGCTTGCCGGAATGCTGCGGATCGAGGTGCCCCCCAGCCGCTTCCGCCGCCGACGGTTTGCCCTCTTTTAAAGCGGGCTGGCAGCTGCCTTTGGCGTGAACATGGAAACCATGTTCACCGGGAGGGAGGGCTTTGAGGTTGGGGGCAAACTCCAGTCCTTTATCGGTTTCAGTGATTTTCACCGTTCCGATGGACTGACCCACACCCTGTGAGGTGACGAGATTCATTTCCACTTCGTCGCTGGCTGCCTGCGCCCCTGCGCAAACAACCAGCGTGACCAGTGCCAGAGCAAAACGCTTCATAATGACCTCCGCGGGTTATTTTTTGCCCCTTAAGTGTATACCAGGGGCAAAGATTTCACCGGAAAGTCACCTTCAGGCGGTTTATGGTACGTCGTAACCCAGCGCGGCCTTGCGGATGCGGAACCACTGCTGGCGGGTCATCTGCAGCTCTTCAGCCGCCAGCGCAGACCGCACGCGCTCAATTTTGCCGGAACCGATAATCGGCAGCGGTTTTGACGGCAGGCGCAGGATCCACGCGTAAACCACCTGCTCGATGCTCTCGGCGTTGAGCTCGCGGGCGATAGTTTCAAGCTCGTTGCGCAGCGGCTGGAATTCATCATCATTGAACAGACGTCCTCCCCCCAGGCACGACCAGGCCATTGGGCGAATGCGCAGCTGCTGCAGCTGATCGAGGGTACCGTCCAGCAGCAGCGGCTGGTGTACCGGGGAGATCTCAACCTGGTTAGTGGCCAGGGTAAACGGCAGACGAGACTGAAGCAGCGCAAACTGTGCCGGGGTAAAGTTAGACACGCCGAAGTGACGCACTTTCCCACTCTGGTGCAGGTTCAGGAAAGCTTCCGCCACCTCATCGGCATCCATCAGCGGGTCGGGACGGTGGATTAACAGCAGGTCGATACGGTCGGTCGCCAGATTGACCAGCGACTGCTCGGCGCTCTTGATGATGTGCGCGCTGTCGGTGATGTAATGACCGAGGGCGTGCTCAGGTTTTGCCGTGGTGGCAATCCCACACTTCGTGACGATCTCCATGCGATCGCGGAGTGCCGGAACCAGCTTGAGCGCCTCGCCGAACGCGGCCTCGCACTGGTAGCCACCGTAAATATCCGCATGATCGACCGTGGTGATGCCTAAATCGAGGTGCTCTTCAATAAAGCTCGCCAGCTGGAGGGGGGACATATTCCAGTCCATCAGGCGCCAGTAGCCCATAACAAAACGGGAGAATTCTGGCCCCTGGGGGGCAAGGGTAATTCGCTGAACCATAACATTTTCCTCAAGGATGTAATGTCATGAGTATACGCAATTACCGGGTTAAAAAAGTGAAGGTTGCTGCGGTTCTTCGGTCTCACCGGCTTTGTTTGCGCGTATTTTGCGCAGAAAACGCTGTCGGCAGAGGCGTAGCACCTCCTGCTTCTGCGTGTCGCTAAAGTTTTGCCAGTTAAAACGCTCATCACGGGTACGCATGCACCCGCGGCAATATCCGCGTTCATCGACCTGACAAATACCCCGGCACGGGCTCTGGATGGGGAAAAACTCCAGCTGCTCTGCCACACTCACCTCCCGATAGCCACTCTCACCTACAGTGAAGACGCTAAACGCGCCGCGTGCAAGGCCTATATCACAGATTTATGGCATTAAGGTTTCACTAATCTTCCCTCTCTATACTCGGCCCATCATGACAATGACAGGTTCACCGATCGATGTGGTTAATCAAAAAGTTACAATGTAACGACATTAAATTTACTCTGGGCTGTGCACTCTTCTTTACTCTGCTTAACGGGCTGTTTATCCAGCGCAGCTGGGCCATTATCGCCCCTGCCCATCTGCACGACATCCTCTTTGCCGCGTCCGTACCGCTGGTGCTGTTTTGCGGCTGGGTGATTGTTTTTAGCCTGCTTAATATCCCGTATCTCCGTAAGCCGCTGCTGATTGTATTGACGATCGGATGCGCTGCGGCTACCTACTTTATGTACACCTATGGCGCGGTGATCGATCAGAACATGATTGTGAACGTGTTCGAAACCAACTCTCAGGAAGCGACCGCTCTGGTGACCCCGCAGATGATCCTGTGGATTGTCATTGCCGGCCTCGTGCCTTCCGTGGTGGTGGCGTTGACCCGCATTCGTACCGGGAAATGGTGGTATGCCCTGCTGACGCGGGTTGCCGCGATGCTCGGCGCCCTGCTGGTGATTATCCTGATCGCCGCGCTGTTTTATAAAGACTACGCGTCGCTGTTCCGCAATAACAAAAGCATCGTCAAAATGGTCACCCCGGCGAACTATGTCAGCGCCGTGGTGAAGTACAGCAAAATGCGCTGGTTTGCTGGCGATCAAACGCTGGTGCGCATTGGTGAAGATGCCCATAAAGGGCCACTGATTACCGGTCAACAAAAGAAAACCGTTCTGGTGCTTGTCGTTGGCGAAGCCTCGCGCGCGGCAAACTACTCCCTGAACGGCTACGGGCGCGAAACCAACCCGGAGCTGAAAAAGCAGGATGTGATTAACTTCCCGCAGGCCTCCTCGTGTGGGACTGAAACCGCGGTCTCCGTTCCCTGCATGTTCTCCGGCATGACGCGCAGCAAATACGATGCCGACCTGGCTCACCATCGCGAAGGACTGCTCGACGTGCTCAAGCATGCGGGTATCAACCTGCTGTGGCGCGACAACGACGGCGGCTGTAAAGGTGCCTGCGATCGCATCCCTCATACCGACATGACGCAGTGGAATCTGGATCAGTTCTGCAAAGACAAATCCTGTATTGACGACGTGAATTTCTACCGTCTGGACAACGTGCTGGATGGCGTGAAGCAAGACACGGTGCTGGTTATCCACCTGATGGGGAGCCACGGTCCGGCATACTATCGCCGTTACCCGGACAACTTCCGTAAATTCACCCCAACCTGTGACACCAACGAAATACAGAATTGCGATCATCAGGCGCTGATGAATACCTATGACAACACCATCCTCTATACCGACAGCATGGTCAGCAAAACCATTGATGCGCTGAAAGCACGCCAGGGGAGCATGAACACCGCCCTGATTTATCTTTCAGATCACGGTGAATCGCTGGGTGAAAGCGGTATTTATCTGCACGGTACGCCTTACATGCTGGCACCGGAGCAGCAAACGCATATTCCGTTTATGTTCTGGCTGTCACCGGATTACGCGAAAAATTTTGGCGTCAACGAGCAGTGTTTGCGTGACCATGCAGCAAAAAATGCGGTTTCTCAGGACAATTTGTTCTCGACCGTGCTGGGTATGATGGACGTGAAATCAACGGTTTATCAACAGCAGCTGGATATCCTGAGCGCATGTCGTCAGTAAACGCGCTTGCATTAGACCGAACGGTCTATTAGAGTGCGGCCATGAGCAGAAATACTGAACACGATACCCGCGAACATTTACTGGCGACCGGCGAGCAACTTTGCATGCATCGCGGGTTCACCGGTATGGGGTTGAGCGAGCTGTTAAAAACCGCTGAGGTACCGAAAGGATCGTTTTACCACTACTTTCGGTCCAAAGAGGCCTTCGGCGTGGCGATGCTGGAGCGTCATTATGCTGGCTACCACCAGCGTCTGGCGACCCACTTTGCATCGGGTGAAGGCAACTACCGGGATCGTGTTCTGAACTACTATCAGGAAACGCTGAATCAGTTCTGTCAGCAGGGCATCATCAGCGGTTGCCTGACCGTTAAGCTGTCTGCAGAAGTGTGCGATCTTTCTGAAGATATGCGCACGGCGATGGATAAAGGTGCCCGCGGCGTTATCGCCCTGCTGGCCCAGGCGCTGGAGAAAGGCCGCGATGAAAAAACGCTGGCCTTTTCAGGCGAGCCGCTAACCCAGGCGCAGGTGTTATATGCGCTCTGGCTAGGGGCTAACCTGCAGGCAAAAATTTCGCGCAGTGCCGTGCCGCTGGAAAGCGCCCTGGCACATGTGAAAAACAGTATTACTGCGCCTGGCGTATAGCAGGCGTTTTTATTTACCTTATTACTAGTCGACTGGTCTACTCAGGAGTCTTTATGTCAGCTGAAAAATTATTTACCCCCTTAAAAGTGGGTGCCGTCACTGCGCCAAACCGCGTGTTTATGGCTCCGCTTACCCGTCTGCGCAGCATTGAGCCGGGTGACATCCCAACCCCACTGATGGGTGAATACTACCGTCAGCGCGCAAGCTCTGGCCTGATCATCACCGAAGCCACGCAGATTTCTGCTCAGGCTAAGGGTTATGCGGGTGCGCCGGGTCTTCACAGCCCGGAACAGATCGCCGCATGGAAGAAAATCACCGCGGGCGTTCACGCTGAAGAGGGTCGCATTGCGGTCCAGCTGTGGCATACCGGTCGTATCTCCCACAGCAGCATTCAGCCTGGCGGCCAGGCACCGGTCTCCGCTTCGGCCCTGAGCGCAAATACCCGTACTTCCCTGCGTGATGAAAACGGCAATGCGATCCGCGTGGATACCTCTATGCCGCGCGCGCTTGAGCTGGACGAGATCCCGGGTATCGTGAACGACTTCCGTCAGGCAGTAGCGAACGCCCGTGAAGCCGGTTTTGACCTGATTGAGCTGCACTCCGCCCATGGCTACCTGCTGCACCAGTTCCTGTCACCGTCGTCTAACCATCGCACCGACCAGTACGGCGGCAGCGTCGAAAACCGCGCTCGCCTGGTGCTGGAAGTGGTTGACGCCGTATGCCAGGAGTGGAGCCCGGACCGTATCGGGATCCGCGTCTCCCCAATCGGTTCTTTCCAGAACGTCGACAACGGTCCGAACGAAGAAGCGGACGCGCTGTATCTGATTGAAGAGCTGGCTAAACGTGGCATCGCCTATCTGCACATGTCCGAGCCGGACTGGGCTGGCGGTAAACCTTACACGGACGCATTCCGCCAGAAAGTGCGCGAGCGTTTCCACGGGGTGATCATCGGTGCGGGGGCTTATACCCCGGAGAAAGCCGAAGACCTGATCGGCAAAGGGCTGATTGATGCCGTCGCGTTTGGCCGCGACTACATCGCCAACCCGGATCTGGTTGCCCGCCTGCAGAAAAAAGCGGCCCTGAACCCGCAGCGCCCGGAAAGCTTCTACGGCGGCGGCGCGGAAGGCTACACCGACTACCCTTCTCTGTAATCTCGCCGTTGTTCATTGATAGCGGCGATACTTCGCCGCTATACTAAAACATCGTTTCTGTTCAAAAAGACAGTCTATTTCATTGGTTAATGAGGAAATTATGCGCCTACTTCACACCATGCTGCGCGTTGGCGATCTGCAACGTTCCATTGATTTCTACACTAACGTACTGGGCATGAAGCTGCTGCGCACCAGCGAAAACCCGGAATACAAATACTCGCTGGCGTTCGTGGGTTACGGCCCGGAAACGGATGAAGCGGTGATCGAGCTGACCTACAACTGGGGCGTAGACAGCTATGAGCTGGGCACTGCCTACGGCCACATCGCGCTGGAAGTGGACAACGCGGCCGAAGCGTGTGAGCGCATTCGCAGCAACGGCGGTAACGTTACGCGCGAAGCGGGCCCGGTAAAAGGCGGCACCACCGTGATTGCGTTCGTGGAAGATCCGGACGGTTACAAAATCGAGCTGATTGAAGCCAAAGACGCGGGTCGCGGTCTGGGCAACTGATCCCTCAGGGCGCAACATGCGCCCGTTGTTTTACTGCATCACCCTGCAAAATTTGCCATAATGCGCTCTGCTTTTTCCCCTTGTAAGAGACCCTGATGTCCGATAACGCTCAATTTAGCGGTCTGTGCGACCGTTTTCGTGGTTTTTATCCCGTTGTCATTGATGTAGAAACAGCCGGATTTAACGCTAAAACCGATGCGCTGCTCGAAATTGCCGCCATCACGCTGAAGATGGATGAACAGGGCTGGCTTATCCCGGACACCACGCTGCATTTCCACGTTGAACCTTTCGAAGGGGCAAACTTACAGCCGGAAGCGCTGGCGTTTAACGGTATCGATCCGCATAACCCGCTGCGTGGTGCAGTGAGTGAATATGATGCGCTGCACGCCATTTTTAAAATGGTGCGTAAAGGTATGAAAGAGAGTAACTGCAGCCGCGCCATCATGGTGGCCCATAACGCCACCTTCGATCACAGCTTTACCATGGCCGCCGCCGATCGCGCCGCGCTCAAACGCAACCCCTTCCATCCTTTTGTGACCTTCGACACCGCCGCACTGAGCGGCCTGGCCCTGGGGCAAACGGTGTTATCAAAGGCCTGCATCACGGCAGGAATTGAGTTTGACGGCACGCAGGCGCATTCCGCTTTATACGACACGGAGCGCACCGCAGAGCTGTTCTGTGAGATCGTCAACCGCTGGAAGCGTCTGGGCGGCTGGCCGCTGCCGATGGGTGATGAGGCCGAGCGCCAATCGTAGGTCGGGTAAGCGCAGCGCCGCCCGACAAAAAAAAGCGACCACATAGCGGGTCGCTTTTTTATTTGCGCAGAAAATTACTCTGCGTCCGGCTCTTCAGTTTTGTACTTCGCCGCCGTCTCTTTGATCAGCTGCTGCAGTTCGCCGCGCTGATACATTTCAATCAGGATATCGCAGCCGCCAACCAGTTCACCGTCAACCCACAGCTGTGGGAAAGTCGGCCAGTTAGCATACTTTGGCAGCTCAGCGCGGATGTCCGGGTTCTGCAGGATATCAACGTAAGCAAAACGCTCACCACAGGCTGACAGCGCCTGAACCGCTTGTGCGGAGAAGCCGCAGCTTGGCAGCTTCGGAGAACCTTTCATATACAGCAGAATCGGGTTTTCAGCGATCTGGCGCTGGATTTTTTCAATAGTGGTGCTCATGTCTTGCTTCCTTTAACTTCTGTTACGGCATTCGTCTGACATTGTAGCGGGTCAGACTGGCATCGGAAAATAACATTTTTGTCACGTTTATACATTCTACCCCGAGTCACGAAAAGTTGCATTGCAAATGGTGTTTACCCCTGCGGCGGTCAGGGTTTTGCTTAGGGAGTGGGCAAATGTGCGACAGAACGATGAATTTTTTTGCACTTGCTAACGAAACACGATTGTAGATTGAAAAATGCTATTAACTTTCTGGGTTTTTATAGATTAGAATCGACGGGCTTTGTAAATCACACGCGGGTATTATTGATGACCTGCATTTATCAGGGGACTGCCCAGTGGCGCGGATAAATAAAATCTCGATCACGCTCTGTGCTTTACTGTTTACTTCACTCACTTTCACGCCAGTGGCAAACGCCTCTCAGCAGGCGCGGCATTCTGCTGTACAAAAAAACCATCTGGTGAAAGCCACAGAACGTAAGAAAAAAACCACCGCTAAGAACGACAAGAAAAAAACACCGGCTCAAACGAAACAGACCGCTTCCAGCAAGACGAAAACAGAACCTTCCCGCACTGCCCACTCCGCCAAAAGTAAAGCTTCGCAAACCGCCGCTAACCTCGTTACTGAAAAATGCATCACGCGTAAAGGCCACAAGGCGAAATGCACGAAGGTCACGAAAATAGCGGAAGTGCATAAAGTGCGAGTACAGAAAGCGCAAAAAACCGCGATGAACAAACTGATGGGGCAGATTGGCAAACCTTATCACTGGGGTGGCAGCTCGCCGCGTACCGGATTTGACTGCAGCGGCCTCGTCTATTACGCCTATAAAGATCTGGTCAAATTCCGCATTCCTCGTACCGCCAATGAGATGTACCACCTGCGCGATGCCTCTCCGGTTGACCGCGGTGAGCTGGAAAACGGCGATCTGGTGTTCTTCCGCACCCAGGGTCGCGGCACGGCTGACCACGTCGGCGTCTATGTCGGCAACGGGAAATTCATCCAGTCTCCGCGTAGCGGCCAGGATATTCAGATCACCTCTCTCAGTGAAGACTACTGGCTACGCCACTACGTCGGCGCGCGTCGCGTGATGACGCCGAAAACCATTCGCTAACCCCTGCCCTGCCACATCCGTGGCGGGGTAAGTTCCTCTTTTGCATACCCTTTCAATTTGCTATCCTGTCCTTGTTGTCTGTGTGGTTATTGGCAACGCAAAATACAATAAGGAGAGAAGCAATGTCGTTCGAATTACCTGCACTACCGTATGCAAAAGACGCCCTGGCACCGCACATTTCGGCGGAAACCCTGGAATACCATTACGGCAAGCATCACCAGACGTACGTCACCAACCTGAACAATCTGATCAAGGGCACCGATTTTGAAGGCAAAACGCTGGAAGAGATCGTCCGCAGCTCAGAGGGTGGCGTATTTAACAACGCGGCTCAGGTGTGGAACCACACCTTCTACTGGCACTGCCTGGCGCCGAATGCCGGCGGTGAACCTGCCGGTGAACTGGCTACCGCGATCAATGCCGCATTTGGCAGCTTCGCGGATTTCAAAGCGAAATTTACCGATGCAGCCATCAAGAACTTCGGTTCTGGCTGGACGTGGCTGGTGAAAGAGGCGGATGGCAAACTGGCTATCGTGTCCACCTCTAACGCGGGCACCCCGCTGACCACCAGCGCTAAGCCGCTGATGACCGTGGACGTGTGGGAACACGCTTACTACATTGATTACCGCAACGCGCGCCCGAACTACCTGGAGCACTTCTGGGCACTGGTTAACTGGGACTTTGTCGCGAAGAACCTCGCCGCGTAAGAGACACGCAGAAGGGTTCGCCCTTCTGCGTTTTTGGTTTATTCCGCAGCGCAGGCTGCTTCAGGCTGTTTACGACCCGACATCATCACCAGCAGCAGGCCGAGCGCGGCAATAATCGCCCCCATCACCGGCACAAAGCTGTACCCCAGTCCCCCCGAAATCACGGCCCCACCGGCCGCCGCACCGAGCGCATTGCCCAGGTTGAAGGCACCGATGTTGACCGAAGATGAGAGGCCCGGCGCTTCATGGGCGACGCGCATCACGCGCATCTGCAGCGGCGGCACCACGGCGAAAGTGGCAGCTCCCCAGACGACCATCGCGATCGCGGCCCCAAACTCATTACGCGCCAGCCACGGAATGGCAATCATGATGACAATCAGCAGGGTTAAGAAGCCCTTCAGCGTCCCGCTCACGGAACGGTCGGCAAATTTCCCACCGAGATAGTTACCGATCGAGAAGCCTACGCCAATCAGCACCAGCATCGCGGTCACGAAGAGTGGCGTTGCGTGGGTGATGTCATGCAAGACCGGTGAAATATAGGTGTAGAGGGTAAACATCGCCCCTGCCCCCAGCACGGTGGTGAGCAGCGCGGAGAGCACCTGCGGGCGCATCAGCACCGACAGCTCTCTGCGCACGTCAGGACGTTCCCCCGCGCTGCCTTTCGGCAAGGAGAAGAACAGCGCCACCATCGCAACCACGCCCAGCCCGGCAGTCGCCAGGAAGGACATACGCCAGCCGATCGCTTCCCCCAGCCAGGTTGCCGCAGGCACCCCGCCGATGTTGGCAATCGTTAGCCCCATAAACATGGTTGCCACAGCGCTCGCCTGCTTATGTTTTGGCACCACGCTGGCAGCCACGACCGACCCCAGCCCAAAGAACGCGCCGTGGTTAAGGCTGGTCAGAATGCGGGACAGCATCAATGTGGTGTAGTCCGGCGCAATGGCCGAAAGCACGTTCCCCAGGGTGAAAATCGCCATCAGGAAAATCAGCGCATTGCGGCGCGCGCGGTGCGAAAGCAGAAGCGTCATCAGCGGTGCCCCTACCATCACGCCAATGGCGTAGGCGCTGATTAACATGCCAGCCGCAGGGATCGAGACGTCTACGCCCCGGGCAATAACGGGCAGTAACCCCATCGGGGAGAATTCAGTGGTGCCAATCCCAAAAGCGCCAATCGCCAGGGCCAGCAGGGGAAAATTGATTTTCATGCGTCAACTCCGGATGCCGTGTCATGTGGTGACACAGAACAAAGAAACGGAAAGCATGACATCAATCACAAAAAATGAGAAGTTAACAAAATGGCAAAAGATTTTTGCCAGAGAAGTAACAATCCGGGGAGTCGGGAGGGAGAAGGCTCTCCCTCCGCGTAAATCAGTGCAGCGCAGCCGTCAGACCGGCCGCGACAATCAGAGCCAGCACAACAACGGTGGTGAACAGCGAAAACTTAAGATCGGAACTCATCAATTTTTCTCCTTTTAATCCCCACACGAAAAGTGAGCTTGCTCATTTTTGCACAGATTACGTCAAAAATCTTCCTGGATTTATACTGATAACCACTTTACCTCTTCCCCTTTTCATCAAGATAGGACAAAATTCCACGCTAAATTTATTAGCGTACCGGCCATTGACCCCCTCCTGACGTCCCGTGTCGTTTTCCCGGCGTGCCGCAATTCAACATTGCGAGATAAGGGTGAGAGAAGGCAAACGTTTACCTTCAAGTTTTTCAGGAGTTTAGGATATGGTCTGGAGTGACATTTAATGGCAACAATTAAAGACGTAGCAAAACGCGCAAACGTTTCCACTACAACCGTATCACATGTAATTAACAAAACCCGCTTCGTGGCGGAAGAGACGCGCAATGCCGTCTGGGCAGCGATCAAAGAGCTGCACTATTCGCCAAGCGCGGTTGCGCGTAGCCTCAAGGTTAATCACACCAAGTCTATTGGATTGCTGGCGACCAGCAGTGAAGCGGCCTATTTTGCCGAGATCATTGAAGCGGTTGAAAAAAACTGCTTCCAGAAAGGCTATACCCTGATTCTGGGCAACGCGTGGAACAGCATTGAAAAACAGCGCGCCTACCTGTCGATGATGGCGCAAAAGCGCGTTGATGGCCTGCTGGTGATGTGTTCCGAGTACCCGGAATCCGTGCTGTCGATGCTTGAAGAGTATCGCCACATTCCCATGGTGGTCATGGACTGGGGCGAAGCGCGCGCGGATTTCACAGATTCCGTTATCGATAACGCCTTTGAAGGCGGCTATATGGCCGGTCGTTATCTGATCGAACGCGGTCACCGGGAGATTGGCGTGATCCCCGGTCCGCTGGAGCGCAACACCGGCGCGGGCCGTCTGGCCGGTTTTATGAAAGCGATGGAAGAAGCGCTGATCAACGTGCCGGAAAACTGGATTGTGCAGGGTGACTTTGAGCCGGAATCGGGCTACCGCGCGATGCAGCAGATTGTCTCCCAGCCGCACCGTCCGACCGCCGTTTTCTGCGGGGGCGACATCATGGCGATGGGCGCGCTCTGTGCTGCCGACGAGCTGGGCCTGCGAGTCCCGCAGGATATTTCTGTGATCGGTTATGACAACGTGCGTAACGCGCGTTTCTTCACGCCAGCGCTGACCACCATTCACCAGCCGAAAGATTCGCTGGGCGAAACGGCCTTCAATATGCTGATGGACAGGATCGTCAACAAGCGTGAAGAGTCGCAGTCCATTGAAGTTCACCCGCGTCTTATCGAACGCCGTTCCGTTGCGGACGGTCCGTTCCGCGACTACCGTCGTTAATCGCCTTACGGGGCCAGCTATGCTGGCTCCCGTAACCATTCCCGGTTTAGCGTTTCGCTGTCTCCCAGATAATCCAGCAGCCAGGCCATCGCAGGCGAGATATCATTTTGCTGCCAGGTGAGGCAGCAGGCCGCATCCGGGAACGGATTCTCCAGCGTCAGCTCAACCCACTCTCCGGTATCGATGCGCGGACGCGCGAAATGAACGGGCACCATTGCGACGCACAGTCCGGCACTGAGGCACGTCGCCGACGATTCCCAGTCGGGGGCCACCACCCGCCGCTGGTTGTCCAGAAGCCAGGTGATACGCTTGGGCAATGAACGGGACGTATCCTCCAGCACCAGCGACGGCCAGTTGCGCAGCGTATCATCGCTCAGCGGCCCTTCCATCGCCGCCAGCGGATGATCGCTTGCCACCACGCACTTCCAGCTCAGCATCCCCATATCGCGAAAGGCGTAACGCCCCCCGACCGGGATCGCCTGCGTGGCCCCGATCGCCATCTCTGCCCTGCCGTCCGCCAGCGCATCCCAGACGCCGTTGAACACCTCCTGCGAAACCCGCAGTTCGACATCTGAAAAATGACGATAGAAGTCGACGATCATCTGCCGGGTGCGTTCCGGCTTAACGATGTTATCCACCGCGATGGAAAGATGTCCCCGCCAGCCGTTAGCGATCTGCTGACACTGTTCGCGGGTGATCTGCATTTTTTTGATAACAGAACGCCCTTCCTTCAAAAACCACGCGCCTGCGGGCGTTAATTCCACATCACGATGCCGCCGTTCAAACAGCGGAACCGCCAGCCACTCCTCCAGCTGACGCACCGTGTAGCTGATTGCCGAAGGGACGCGGTGCAGCTCCTGCGCCGCACCGCTAAAGCTACCGTTACGCGCAACAGCATCGACCACTTCAAGAGAATAATCTGACCACATTTTCTACCTGCAAAAAATTTGAATGCACCCGCCAAATATTAGCGTTTCACAAGCGGCTTTGCACTCCCTACACTCAGCGCCAATGTATACCTGCCTCCTCAGGAGAATAAAATAATGCAACCCAGGAACGGTTTTTTAGTCTGGCTCGGCGGCTTAAGCGTGCTGGGCTTTTTGGCCACCGATATGTACCTGCCGGCGTTTGCCGCCATGCAGGAAGATTTGCAAACCCCGGCTGCCGCCATCAGCGCCAGCCTGAGTTTATTCCTCGCCGGTTTTGCCTTCGCACAGCTGCTCTGGGGACCGCTCTCGGATCGCTTTGGTCGTAAACCGGTACTGCTGCTGGGCCTGGCCATTTTTGCCGTGGGCTGCCTGGGGATGTTATGGGTGCGCGATGCCACCTGGCTGCTGGTGCTGCGTTTTATTCAGGCCGTGGGCGTTTGTGCCGCGGCCGTGACCTGGCAGGCGCTGGTCACCGACTATTACCCGGCTAACCGCACTAACCGTATTTTCGCCACCATTATGCCGCTGGTGGGTCTCTCACCTGCCCTCGCTCCCCTGCTGGGCAGCTGGATCCTCGCGCATTTCGACTGGCAGGCCATCTTCGCCACGCTGTTTGCCATTACCCTGGTATTGATGCTGCCGGCGTTCGCCCTCAAGCCCGCGCATAAAAAAGAAGCGCATGCTGACGCGAAGCCGATTACCTTCACTTCCCTGCTCAGCACCAAAGCGTATCGCGGTAATGTCCTGATCTATGCCGCCTGCTCGGCAAGCTTCTTCGCGTGGCTCACCGGTTCGCCGTTCATTCTGCACGATATGGGTTACAGCCCGGCCGCCATCGGCCTGAGCTATGTTCCGCAGACTATCGCGTTCCTGGTGGGCGGGTACGGCTGCCGCGCGGCGCTGCAGAAGTGGGAAGGTCAGCAGATGCTGCCATGGCTGCTGGTGCTGTATGCGCTGAGCGTCATCGGGACCTGGGCCGTTGGCTTTATTCCGGGTGCCGGTCTGGCCGAAATTTTGATCCCATTCTGCGTGATGGCCGTCGCGAACGGGGCGATTTACCCGATTGTCGTAGCCCAGGCGCTGCGTCCGTTCCCGCAGGCGACGGGCCGCGCCGCCGCGCTGCAGAACACCCTGCAGCTGGGGCTGTGCTTCCTGGCAAGTCTGGTGGTCTCGGCGCTGATTGCCACGCCGCTCCTTACCACCACCAGCGTGATGCTGGTCACCGTTGCGCTGGCGGTGATGGGCTATCGCATGCAGGCAGCCGCGCAGCGCGAGCAGGACAACCGCACTCAGGTTGAAACGTCGCATGCATAATCGCGCCGGAAATCATGTTAATTTTCAGTGATTAGGTTGCTAAGAATTTTCTATTGAATCACCAAATTTTGAAGCCTATACTAAATTTGGTTCGATTAAATACGATAAATATTAAGTGTTAACGGGAGCCGGAGCGCTCCCGTTTTACCATGGAAGGCATTTCGGCAAGGGTTATCTCCCTTCCTCTGTTCTACGTCGGATATTAGCCTCGCGGTATTTACCGTGAGATTTCTCACAAACCAAAAAAAGCGTCTACGCTGTTTTAAGGTTCTGATCACAGTAGGGTGATGGAGAAGCTATGAGTTCATCGTGTATAGAAGAAGTCAGCGTTCCGGACGATAACTGGTCCCGGATCGTCAGTGAACTGTTAGGTCGAGCAGGCATCACTATCAATGGATCATCGCCATCCGATCCTCAGGTTAAACATCCCGACTTTTTTAAACGCGTACTGCGGGAGGGATCGTTAGGCCTGGGAGAAAGCTATATGGACGGCTGGTGGGAGTGCGAACGTCTGGATACCTTTTTCGCCAGCGTGCTGCGTGCCGGTCTTGAAAATCAACTCCCTCGCAATCTGAAAGACACCCTGCGCGTCGCGTCTGCCCGACTGTTCAATCTGCAAAGTAAAAAACGCGCTTGGATCGTTGGCAAAGAACACTACGATCTTGGCAACGACCTGTTCAGCCGTATGCTGGACCCTTTCATGCAGTACTCCTGCGCCTACTGGAAAGAGGCGTCGACGCTTGAAGAGGCCCAGCAGGCCAAGCTGCGTCTGATTAGCGAGAAGCTGCAGCTGCAGCCCGGTATGCGCGTGCTGGATATCGGCTGCGGCTGGGGCGGGCTGGCGTATTTTATGGCGAAGCACTATGGCGTCAGCGTCGTCGGCGTGACGATTTCAGCGGAACAGCAAAAAATGGCGCGAGAGCGCTGCCAGGGTCTCGATGTCGATATCCGGCTGCAGGATTACCGTGACCTGAACGAACAGTTTGACCGGATCGTTTCCGTCGGCATGTTTGAGCACGTCGGGCCGAAAAACTACGATACCTATTTTGAGGTGGTGGATCGTAATCTCAAACCGGACGGCATCTTCCTGCTGCACACCATCGGCTCTAAGCGGACCGACAATAACGTTGACCCGTGGATCAACAAATACATCTTTCCGAATGGCTGTTTACCGTCCGTTCGCCAGATTGCCAACGCCAGTGAACCCCATTTCGTGATGGAAGACTGGCATAACTTTGGCGCGGATTACGACACCACGTTGATGGCATGGCATGCGCGTTTTCAGGAGACCTGGCCTGAGATTGCGGACAACTATTCTGAACGATTCAAGCGGATGTTTAGCTATTATCTGAATGCCTGCGCGGGGGCGTTTCGCGCACGGGATATTCAGCTCTGGCAGGTAGTATTCAGCCGTGGGATTGAACACGGACTCCGTGTCGCACGCTAAAAAATAACCCCGGAAGCCCGGGGTTATTTTTTTATTCTTCTTCTGCGGCGGTCTTTATTATTGCCGCTTCTTTTGCGGCCAGCACGCGCTCAACCGTATCCACCACCGCCTGGGTTTGCGGATCGATTTCGATATTCACGCGGTGCCCCAGTTTTTTCGCACCCAGCGTGGTGCGCTGCAGCGTTTCAGGAATTAAATGCACGCAAAAACGCGTTGGCGTTACTTCACCCACCGTCAGGCTAATCCCATCAATGCCAATAAATCCTTTATAGAGGATGTATTTCATTAATGAAGGATCCTGCATTTTAAACCAGATTTGACGGTTATTTTCCGAGGTCACGATTTTCGCTACTTCAGCGGTGGTCATGATGTGCCCGGACATCAGGTGGCCGCCAATCTCATCGCTGAACTTCGCCGCACGCTCAACGTTGACGGTATCTCCCACCGCCAGCTCGCCCAGGTTGGTGATGCGCAGCGTCTCTTTCATTAAATCAAAGCTGATCTGGTTGCCGTTAATTTCGGTAACGGTCAGGCAGCAGCCGTTATGGGCAATCGACGCGCCGGTTTCAATGCCCTCAAGCATATATTCCGGCAGCTCAACAACATGAGTACGGAAATTAGGTTTTTCATCAATGGACACCACTTTGGCGGTGCCCTGCACAATACCAGTAAACATGCTTACAACTCCTGTTTTTTCCGGACGGTGGTGACACCGTTTAATCCCACCACAATAACAGTTGGAAAAACAGGTTGCCAGCGGAGCGCATTTTCTGGCGATTTTTTCACTAGATAAATAGCTAAAGCCCGCTACAATAGCTGGCACCCCCCTGCATTTTCTTCTTGCTGCCCGTTTCGGCGGCTTTTTTAGTCTCTCAAATAACTACAAAATAAAGGTGTTCACGTGCAGAAGTACATGAATGAAGCGCGCCAGTTATTGGCACTGGCTATACCAGTGATCGTCGCGCAAGTGGCCCAGACCGCAATGGGATTTGTGGATACGGTAATGGCAGGTGGCTACAGCGCCACCGATATGGCGGCCGTTGCTATCGGCACGTCAATCTGGCTTCCGGCCATCCTGTTCGGCCACGGTCTGCTGCTCGCGCTCACGCCTGTTATCGCTCAGCTCAATGGCTCGGGTCGTCGCGAGCGCATTGCCCATCAGGTTCGTCAGGGTTTCTGGCTGGCAGGGTTTGTCTCCGTGCTGATCATGGTCGTGCTCTGGAACGCGGGCCATATCATTCGCGCTATGCATAACATTGACCCGGCACTGGCTGATAAAGCCGTGGGCTATCTGCGCGCCCTGCTCTGGGGTGCGCCCGGCTACCTCTTTTTCCAGGTAGCGCGTAACCAGTGTGAGGGCCTGGCGAAAACCAAGCCCGGGATGGTGATGGGCTTTATCGGCCTGCTGGTCAATATTCCGGTGAACTATGTCTTTATTTACGGTCACTTCGGGATGCCGGAGCTGGGCGGCGTCGGCTGCGGCGTGGCGACGGCAGCCGTTTACTGGGTGATGTTTTTCGCGATGATCACCTATGTAAAACGCGCCCGTTCCATGCGCGATATTCGCAACGAGAACAGATTTAGCACGCCGGACTGGAACATCATGACGCGTCTGGTGCAGTTAGGGTTGCCGATTGCCCTCGCCCTGTTCTTTGAGGTGACCCTGTTTGCCGTGGTCGCCCTGCTGGTCTCCCCGCTGGGCATTGTGAACGTGGCCGGGCACCAGATTGCGCTGAACTTCAGCTCCCTGATGTTCGTCCTGCCGATGTCGCTGGCGGCGGCGGTGACGATTCGTGTGGGCTTCCGCCTGGGCCAGGGCTCAACGCTGGATGCGCAAACGGCCGCCCGGACCGGGCTGGGCGTGGGTGTCTGCATGGCTGTCTGTACGGCGCTCTTCACCGTAGCGCTGCGCGAGCAGATTGCCCTGCTCTACAACGACAGTCCGGAAGTGGTGACGCTGGCCTCGCACCTGATGCTGCTGGCCGCGATTTACCAGATCTCTGACTCCATCCAGGTGATTGGCAGCGGCGTGCTGCGCGGATATAAAGACACGCGCTCCATCTTCTTTATCACCTTCATCGCCTACTGGGTGCTGGGACTGCCGGCTGGCTATATCCTGGCGCTCACCGATCTGGTGGTGGATCGCATGGGTCCGGCAGGGTTCTGGATGGGCTTTATCATCGGCCTGACGTCAGCGGCGATTATGATGATGATGCGTATGCGCTTCCTGCAGCGCCAGCCATCAACGGTTATTTTGCAACGCGCTGCACGTTAACGACGCAGTAGCCGCCCCCTGGCGGCTACTTTCTCTTCACTTTGCGCGGTAATGAAGCAATCGCGTGAAATCAGAGAGAAAAATGCATTTTCCCTCTTGCCACCTTGGTGCTCTGCCGCTAATATTCGTCCCCGTTGTCACCGACAACACGTTGCGTTCATAGCTCAGTTGGTTAGAGCACCACCTTGACATGGTGGGGGTCGTTGGTTCGAGTCCAATTGAACGCACCATTCTGCGTCCGTAGCTCAGTTGGTTAGAGCACCACCTTGACATGGTGGGGGTCGGTGGTTCGAGTCCACTCGGACGCACCATTTCAGTCCTGAAATGGTGCAAATCCTATTCTGATATCCTGAATTTTCCTAATCCCTTATTTTCATCATTATTCTCCTGCTACGCTTTTCCTATGGAAAAAAAACAGGAAGACCGTCGATGAAGAAAATCGCGATTATCGGCTCCGGCCCCACAGGGATTTATACTTTTTATCATCTCCTTAAAAACAGCACCCCGCTCTCAGTTTCCATCTTTGAACAATCCGAAGACGCTGGCGTGGGTATGCCCTATAACGACGACGATAACTCTCGTCTGATGCTGGCGAACATTGCGAGCATTGAAATCCCGCCCATTTTTATGACCTACCTCGACTGGCTCAAGGAACAGAGTGACGCCCATCTTGCGCGCTTTAAGATTGATAAAGCCCGCCTGCATGACCGGCAGTTCCTGCCCAGGCTCCTGCTGGGTGAGTATTTCCGCGACAGCTTTCTTTCCATCGTAAAAGAGGCAAAAAGGCTGGGATTCAACGTTGATGTCCATGAATCTGCGAAGGTCACAGACATCATTCCCACAACAACCGGCGTTACGCTTTCCGTAAACGGCAGCGTCTTGCCCGATCAATTCGACCTTGCGGTTATCGCCACCGGCCACGTCTGGCCCGAAGAGGATGAAGCCACGCGCACGTTCTTCCCAAGCCCCTGGTCCGGTCTGATGGACGCCCGTATTCCTCCCTGCCGCGTCGGTATTATGGGGACATCGTTAAGCGGTCTCGACGCGGCCATGGCGGTAGTGATGCAGCACGGTGCGTTTCGCGACGATAAATTCGTGCTGGATAAAGGTAGCGACGCGTTGAAGATTGTTCTGATGTCCCGGACGGGCATTCTGCCGGAAGCCGATTTTTACTGCCCTATCCCTTACGAACCGCTATCGGTATTGACCGAACGCGCGGCTGAAAGCGAGATTGCGAAAGGATCGGATGGCCTGCTCGACCGCATCTTTACCCTGATGGTCAAAGAGCTTCAGCTCGCTGACCCGACGTGGTGCGAGAAAATATCGCTGCATAAGCAGAATGCGGACAGCATCCGTGAGGCCTGGTTTGAGGATCGTAAACGGCACGGCCCCTTTACCTGGGCGGAAGATAACCTGAAAGAAGTTGAGAAAAATAAACGCGAACAGCGCACCGTGGCCTGGCGCTATGCCGTCCTTCGGCTGCATGAGGTGGTTCAGGAGATTGTCCCCCACCTCGACGAAGAGGACAGAGAGCGCTTTAAGCAAGGCCTGGCCCGGGTATTTATCGACAACTATGCGGCCATTCCCCCGCAGTCGATCCAAAGGCTGCTCGCGCTTCGCGAAGCCGGCATCATTAGCGTGGCTGCGCTCGGTGACGATTACGCGCTGGATGTTGGCAGCGATCGAACGGTGATAACCACAAAAGAGACCGTTTACCGCTTCGACGTTTTTATTGATGCGCGCGGGCAAAAGCCGCTCAAAACGAAAGATCTGCCCTTCCCGACGCTGCGCAAACAGCTGGAAGCCACGGGCGAAGAGATACCCGACATCGGCGAGGATTACACCTTAAAAGCGCCTGACACCGTTCGCGGGCGCATCGCCTTCGGCGCGATACCGTGGCTGATGCACGATCGTCCCTTCGTTCAGGGGCTGGCGGAGTGTGCAGAGATTGCGGAAGCAATGGCGAAGGCGGCGGAAAAACCCGCGTCCGGATCGCGGCGGAGATTACCGTATGTTGAGAACTGACAGGGCTTCCATGCCCTGCTGTCGCTGATTACTCGAAGAAGACTTCCGGGTTTTCAGACAGCGAAACGAAGGTTTTCGTCTCTTTATCCAGGGCAAGGATTTTGCCGCTTTCAATGTCGTACACCCAGCCGTGCAGTCGGATAGAGTTATTACGCAGGCCCACCGCGACGGACGGATGGGTCTTAATGTTGCTCAGCTGCGCAAACACGTTCTCCTGCACCATCGCATTGACTTTATCGATCGGCTTATCCCAGGTTTTCTTCTCAACCACGGCTTTCGCCGCGTCAGAATAGCGCAGCCAGTGTGACACGGCAGGCATCGGCTCCAGGTTCGCGTTATCGGCAATCGCCTTCATCGCGCCACAGTTGGAGTGACCACAAATCACGATATCCGTGACGCCCAGCGCCACCACGGCGTATTCGATGGTGGCGGACACGCCGCCAGGCTCGGGTCCGAACGGCGGCACAATGTTGCCAGCATTACGAATGACAAAGAGTTGTCCTGGCTCTTGCTGGGTGACCAGTTCCGGGACCAGACGGCTGTCGGAGCATGAGATGAACAGCGCTTTGGGATTCTGGCTGGACGCTAAACTGCGGAAGAGTTCTTTACGTTGCGGGAAAATCTCTTTTTGAAAGCTGAGAAAACCTTCAATGATATGTTGCATAGCAATGTCTCTTTTATCTGTTTTAGTTTAGGTATGATCGCGATCACACTCGTAAAGTTTACCCATCGTGGTTTACTTCAGACAAGCAATATATTTCTGGCCCGACCGCTGCACAATCTCGTCCGCACTGGCCTGGATGTTCTGCCCTTCGAACGCGCCGTACAGACGTGCAAACGTTCTGCCTTCCAGATGACTCACGACCGACGCCACGGTGCGGGCCGGCAGTGGGAGATAATTCGGGTAGCTCCACATAAACGAGACGGCGTCTTTACCCGGCGTGACCTGCAGAATATCGCCCACCAGCAATGCCCCGTCCCCCTCCTGCCAGTGCAGCACCGTTCCACCGGCAAAATGCCCGCCCAGACGCAGCAGGGTGACCGACGGGAATACGTCCAGCGAATCCCCCTCCCAAAAATGAATGGCCGGGCTGTCGCGCATAACCCACTCTCGGTCGCTGGCGTGCAGGTACACCGGCGCATCAAACGCCGCAGCCCACTCCTGCATCGTGGTGTAATAGTGCGGATGTGAAATCGCAATCGCGCTGATGCCGCCGAGGGCGGTAATGAGCGTTTTGGTTGCGGGGTCGAGGTTGGCGATGCAGTCCCAGAGAATATTCCCGTGAGGCGTTTGCAGGAGCAGCGCCCGCTGGTTGATCGCAAACGCAGGGACCGTTTTGATCCCAAACAGCCGCGGCTCCAGCTGCTGCCATTTGTTGGTATGCGTGGCGGTGACGGTATCGAGATCGGTCCACGCCTGGCCCGTGGCGGGCACGTACTGGCGCTCGTCCTCGCAAATCGGGCATCGGTCCGGCTGCGTATCGTAGGCGGTTCCACAGGTTTTACAGAGGGTAATCATGTGCTCTCCTCAGCGATAAAGCACTGAGTATGGCAGGGATTATCCTTATGTGCTGCGAGGTACATTGCTGGCTTTTTTTACCCTATACTGTGCCAGAATCACATACTGAACAGAGCAGGTGCCACATGGAAATTGATCTCGATAACTTAGTCTTTAACGGTCTGGATGAAGCCGAAGAGCGTAATGCGGAACGTCTGGACGATGCAGACAAAAAAGCGCAGGCGATTATCGCCGACGACGACTGCGGCGATGCCTGCAAGATCTAATAAAAAAAGCACCGGGAAACCGGTGCTTTTTTTTCTCAGCGGGGGGATTACAGCTCGGGCGTCTTTTTAAACCCCGTCAGCATCAGCACCAGGCTTTCTGATGAAGAAGCCGGTTCGAACTGGTAGTGATTCCCCTGGCGGTCACCGCCGATGTACCACGAAATTTCGGTTTTCCCTTCCGCCAGCGCCTTACGCACGGCTTTGTCCACGTCCACCATCCGGTATTCACGAGAATGGTTCAGATAGAGCACGGCGTCTGAGCGATAGTTACAGGCCGGACGCGAGGCCCATCTCACGGTAGCAGGATCCCAGTCGTTGCTGGCCGGATAGAAGAAGATCTGATCGGCACCGTCAGTTTCCACTTTCCCGCCATAAATCCGCACGCGGTATGTAAACTGCGAAGGATCCTGCCCGACTGGCAGCGGAGGAATGTGAAACTTCACCAGCGACAGCGTTTCGCCATTTTTCGTGCGCCCCCCGTTTTGCCAGTTGTCTTGCACCAGTAAAACCTGCGGTTCAGGCTGGGAGAGTTCTGGCTCCAGGCTGCTGAGCCAGACGTTAGCCTTCGCTCTGGAATAACCATAAGGGACGGTGGTGCCACAATCTAACCCGCGGTTCATGCACAGGTCCGTCATAAAGCGCGCGGCGTCTTCCGTCCAGCCGTTCATGAAGTCAGCATGCGCCGTGTACAGGCTACCCCACCGCTCTTCACGCTCATCGCCGTGCATCACAGGGTCGAGTGAGAGCTGCGCTTTGCTGGTATCAAGCGAGCTAATCGTCGGGAGCACGTAAGCAATGTTCATGTTCACGGTGGGAATTTTTACCGGGAACGCGGACGGGCACTGCCCCTTGATGTCGTAGGTGGCGTTCATCAGACCGTGGGCAGGCTTCAGGTTTACCCCGTCCCAGCAGTTCGGAAACTGAATGCCAATATTGAACTGCACGGCATCGTTGGCTTTGCGCAAGCCGCAGACCTCACCGGTTCTGGCGGTGTAACCCTTGCCGTTGGCGCATAAAAAGGTGATATGTGGATTTGGCGCGCTACCGTGGTGGTCGCCCGCCAGCAGCGACAGCCCCGCCGGGAAAGGGTGCAGCGGCCAGACGTCCACGTTCGACGCCAGATAATAGGTTTTTTGATACGCCGGCTTTACGACCATGCCGTCAGGCAGGCGCAGCGAAGGTGCCCAGTATGCCGATCTGTCGGCTTTGTTATCGCAGGTAGTCTTTTCATCTCTGCGCAGGGATTCACGGCTGGCGTAAGCATCCGTTTGCACGTTGCCGAAGAAGTCGTGCAGCATGGCCTCGTTGGGCATGCCGTACATCATAATGGCATCATCGCCAAGGGTATGGGAGTAACTGCAAACAACGTGCGCCTGAGGTGCGGCGTGTGCCGAATGAAGTGTGAAAAGTAGCGCAGGGACAGAAAGCGCGCATGTTACCGTGGTCCGTTTCATCATTTTCTCCATGACTGAAAGGACACATTGGTAACAAAAGCGGGCTATTTAACCGAATGATTTACGGCGTACTTTTCCGTCTTTTGAGGCTTTACAGACGTCACGCACACCTCGTTCCAGTACGTTTCGCGCGTGCGGCGCAGTTCAGCGTGACGTTTTATCATGGAACCACTCCGGGTCAATGTTGGCAACGTCCACGCCATACAGGCTGGCGACAGGCAGTATTGACTCAAGAACACGTTGCGCGCTGTTCTCCGCATTCACTGGTCGGGTCGCAAAAAACCGCCGTAACGTGCTGATCCACTTTTTCATCGTCTTACCCCTCTCTCGCCGTGTCTGACCTCAGTTAAACACTCAAATGCCGCGCGGGGGAAATACCAAAATCCACTGTCGATGTGCAGGATTTGCAAATAGCATCCCGCTCTTTTCACTCTTCATTAACACCTTGTTCACTAATGCTTTTTTGCTCATAGCAAAGAACGATTTCTTATTTGGCGATAGCTTTCGCTTATGGGAGCGTAGCGGGGTAAAACAAAAACAACGGGATGGCGAATGACTATGGCAGCAAACATGAAAGGGTTTACCAAACGGACACTGGTTCTGGGATTACTGGCGGCGGGCAGCCTGCTTTCAGCGCAGGCACAGGCCGATCAGCTGGCGGATATTAAGGCCGCAGGGGTGGTGAAAGTGGCCACGTTTGACGCCAACCCGCCGTTTGGCTCTATTGATGCAAAAACGCACGAGATAGTGGGCTATGACGTGGACTTCGCCAAAGCGCTGGCAAAATCGCTCGGCGTGAAGCTTGAACTGGTTGCCACCAATCCGGCTAACCGTATTCCGCTGCTGCAGTCCGGAAAAGCCGATCTGATCGTGGCGGATATTACTATCACCCCGGAACGCGCGCAGGTGATTGATTTCTCAACACCTTACTTCGTCACCGGCCAGCAGTTCCTGGTTCCGGCTAAATCACCGGACAAGCTTGATGACTACAGCCGGGCGCGCATTGGCGCGGTCAAAGGAACGACGGGCGAGCAGGCGCTGCACCAGCGTTTCCCGCAGTCACGCGTGCTCTCTTATGACGATATTCCCCTGGCGCTGACGGCACTGCGCAATGGAAACGTGCAGGCCATTACCCAGGACAGCACCATTCTGGCCGGTCTGCTGGCGCAGGCGCCGGATAAAGCGAACTTCAAAATCCTGCCCGATCTGCTGAGCAAAGAAGAGATTGGCGTAGGGGTGAAAAAAGGTGAAACGGCGCTGCTGAAGGCCGTTAACGACGAGCTGGTTAATCTTGAGAAGAACGGCCAGGCGGCAAAAATCTACGACGTCTGGTTTGGTCCAGGCACCCCAGCTCCACAGCCTCGCGGCTTTAAAATAGAAGCCAGGTAATTATGCTCTCAGGTTTATTTTCACACTCCGCGGCCGGTGCCGCGGATTTTTCACATCTGGAACAGGCCAGCGTCGAGTTTCGTCATGTGGACAAACGCTACGGTGACCATCAGGTTTTAAACGACATAAATCTCAACATCACGCCCGGTGAAGTGGTCGCCATCCTCGGCCCCTCGGGTTCCGGTAAATCCACCCTGATTCGTCTCATCAACCAGCTTGAAAGCCTGAGCGGCGGGGAGATTCTGGTCGACAGCAAGCCTACCGCAAAGCTCTCCGGTAGCGGGCTGCGCCAGCTGCGCAGCCGCGTGGGGTTTGTGTTCCAGCAGTTCAATCTTTACGCCCATCTCACCGCCAGCCAGAACATTACCCTGGCCCTGGAGCACGTTCACGGCTGGAAGCCGCAGCCTGCCCAGGAGCGCGCGCTGGCCCTGCTGGAAAAGGTCGGGATGCTGGAAAAAGCCCACCATTTCCCGGCAGAGCTTTCCGGTGGACAGCAGCAACGCGTCGCGATTGCCCGCGCCCTAGCCTCTTCACCGCAAATCATCCTGTTCGATGAACCCACCTCCGCGCTGGATCCGGAGATGATTGGTGAAGTGCTGTACGTGATGAAAGCCCTCGCCCACAGCGGGATCACGATGATCGTGGTGACCCACGAGATGCAGTTTGCCCGGGAAATTGCCGACCGGATTGTCTTTATCGACGGCGGGCAAATTCTGGAAACCGCTCCGCCGGCGCAGTTTTTCAGCCGGCCGTCGCATCCGCGCGCGCAGCGGTTCCTGCAAAAGGTACTCAACCCGCTGCATCAGGAGCATCTGTAATGCCCGCGCTGGACTGGCAGGGGGTACTGACCGGACAGCCTCTGCAGTGGATACTCTCCGGATTCCTCACCACCCTGTGGGTAACGCTTGCCGGGATGCTGCTGGCCAGCCTGCTCGCACTGCTCTTTATGCTTCTGCGCCTTTCCGGCGGACGCCTCGGGAACGCGGTCGTCAGCAGCTGGGTGTCGCTGTTTCGCAATACGCCGCTGCTGGTGCAGCTGCTGTTCTGGTATTTTGCCGCCTGGAACGGACTACCGCAGGCGTTCCGCGACGCGGTGAACGCGGATCACAGCTGGTCAATTCTGCCCGGCGACGTCTGGTGGTTTACGCCCGAATTTTTATGTTCTGCCTGGGGGTTGGGCGTCTTTACCTCGGCGTTTTTAATCGAAGAGGTGGAGTCGGGGTTACGTTCCGTGCCTGCCGGACAGCGGGAGGCGGCGCTCGCTCAGGGATTCTCCGCGTGGCGTCTGTTTCGTTACATCCTTCTGCCGCAGGGTCTGGCCAACGCCTGGCAGCCGGTCGTGGGCCAGTACCTTAATCTGATGAAGCTCTCCTCGCTCGCAAGCGGAATTGGCTTTGCCGAGCTGACCTATCAGGTCAGGCAGATCGAGAGCTATAACGCGCACGCGCTAGAGGCATTTACCCTCGGAACCGCACTCTATCTGCTGACCGGCCTGGTCATGGGGATGGTGCTGGTTCGCATCGGACCTGAAGCGAAACGTAAACGCGCAAACGTCGCCACCTCAGGGAGTGAAAAACATGATTGCCGGACTTAATGTCATCACCGATAACCTCGATTACCTGCTGTGGGGCCGCGCGGCAACGGGTGAACCGGGGGGCGTACTGCTCTCGTTGATAATGGCGATTGGGGCCGCCGTCATCGCTCTGCCCGGAGGGATAGTGCTCGCGTGTCTGGCCTGGCGCTTTACCGGGCTTGTGCGAAAGGCCCTCTTTTTGTGGGCAGAGCTGATTCGCGGTATCCCGCTCATCTTCGTGATTTTCTGGATGTGGTATCTCCTGCCGCTTATGACCGGAGGCGATCTGCCGGGGGCGCTTACCGTCACGCTGGCCCTGGCCTGGTTTACCGCGGCAACCGTAATGCACTCGGTACTGGCCGGGCTTAACGCGCTACCGTCCGGGCAGTACGAGGCCGCACTGTCTCAGGGATTCAGCACGCAGCAAACCCTCCTGCGCGTGCTGCTTCCGCAGGCGCTGAGGAATATTCTGCCGTCGCTGGTGGGGATATTTATCAGCCTGCTGAAGGATACGTCGCTGGCGTTTATCGTGAACGTACCGGAACTGACCACGGTGGCGGGACAGGTCAACAACCGGGTGCAAATCTACCCGGCGGCCATTTTTATCTTTACGGGCGTGGTCTACTACCTGCTCTGCTGCTCGCTCGAGCAGCTTGCAAAACGCTGGCGCTTTACCCGGCCAGCGCTTTAACCACCGTTTCCATCGCTTCGGTTGTCAATTCACTGCGCTTAACGCGCTGGTTCGCCAGCGCGGTACGCAGGACTCCGGCAATGACAATATGCTTTGGCTCCTGCCCTAAATCACGCATCTCGAGCACCACCTTCCCGACCACCCGGCACATCTCCTGGTACAGCGCTTCATCTTTGGTCACGTTACCCATCGTCATCACTCCATTGCCTTTTAAACGTTGAGCTTAAATGATTCTCCTGCCGGATACAAAAAAGAAGCCCGGCGAGAGACTCGCCGGGCTTCATCTGTAAAATCAGTAAATTAGTTGTTTACTGGAATAACCGCGCCTTTGTACTTGGTGCGGATCCAGTCCTGAATCTCTTTCGAGTGCAGCACGTTCACCAGCGCGACGATATCTTTCTTCTTCTCGTCACCGCGGTGCACGGTAATGATGTTTGCGTACGGGTTGTTTTCACCGCTCTCTACCGCAATTGGGTCGTGAACCGGGTCCAGACCCGCGTCAATCGCGTAGTTGGCGTTGATCACCACCGCAGCGCCTTCGTCGTTGTTGTACATCTGCGGCAGCAGAGAGGCTTCAACGTTAGGCGTGAACTTCAGCTTTTTCGGGTTCTCGACGATGTCGCTGATGCGCGCGGTCACTTTATCGATGCCCGGCTTCAGCTTGATCACGCCCTCTTTCTCGAAGATGGAGAGAATGCGCCCTTCTTCAGAAACCGCGTCACGCATGATGATCTTGCCACCTTCCGGCAGGTCTTTCAGCGACTTGTATTTTTTGGAGTAGATGCCGATTGGCTCAATGTGGATCGCGCCCGCGCTGACAAAATCGTAGTCTTTATCGCCCGCATGATCTTTCAGCACGCTGTTCAGGTAAGGAATGTGCTGGAAATAGTTCGCGTCGATGTCATGACCCGCCAGCGCGGTGTTCGGCAGAATGTAGTCCTGAAACGGTTTAATCTCCAGGTCGATACCCTGCTTCGCCAGAATCGGCTTTGCCTGCTCCAGAATTTCGGCGTGCGGAGTGTTGGATGCGCCCACGGTCAGGGTATCAGCCCAGGAAGCGAAGCTCAGGGCGCTCAGGGTTGCGGCGGCGATCAGTGTCAGTGTCTTTTTCATGATGTGGTTCCTGTGTGTTATTAGAGATTATCTTTTGTCTAACAGTGAAGTAATGACATCGCCGCAGAACTGGATAATGAAAACGATGATCAGAATGGTCACCGTTGCCACCAGCGTGACGTCACCATGGTTGCGCTGGAATCCTTCCAGATAAGCCAGATTTCCCAAACCGCCTGCGCCAATCACTCCCGCCATTGCGCTGTAGCTCACCAGCGCAATCAGCGTCACCGTAATACCTGATACCAGTGCAGGTGATGATTCCGGCAGTAAAACCCGAAACACTAACGTGCTCAGTCGTGCGCCCATCGAGCGCGTTGCTTCTATAACGCCTTTATCCACTTCACGCAGGGCGATCTCCACCAGGCGTGCGTAGAACGGTGCGGCGCCCACAATCAGCGCCGGCAGCGCCGCGTTGGCGCCAAGAATGGTGCCGACGACGGTCTTGGTGAACGGGATCAGCAGGACAATCAGAATGATGAACGGAATAGAGCGGAACACGTTCACCACAATCGAAATGACGCTGTAGACCGTGCGGTTGTGGAACAGCCCGCCGCGCGCGGTTAAAAACAGCGCCAGCCCCAGCACGAGCCCCAGAACAAACGTCGCCACGCCGGACAGTGCGGTCATGTACAGCGTCTCCAGCGTCGCCCCCCAGAGCTGATCCCACTTGAGATGCGGAAAGAGATTCTCAGCCATGTTTAATCACCTCGCCTTCAATATCGCTGTGCTGCAGGTCGGCGAGGATATTGTTCAGTTGTTCATCGGATGCCACTACATGTACCCAGAGCTGACCAAACACGCCGTGGGCGGTTTGAGTCATTTTCCCGTGCAGGATGTTAAACGGCAGGCCGTAGCGCAGGGTCAGTTCACCCACGATCGGCTTATGGGTGCTGTGCCCGGTAAAGGTCAGCCTGATGACCGTGCCTTCCAGATCCTTTGCCAGTTCGGTATTGAAGGTTTCCTCTTCGGCGTACTGGCTCACCTGGCGGACAAACTGCTGCGTAATCGGCTGCTGCGGATGGGTAAAGACGCTCAGCACGTCGCCCTCTTCCACGACTTTACCGTTCTCCATCACCGCCACGCGGTCGCAGATTTTGCGCACCACGTGCATCTCGTGCGTGATCAGCACGATGGTCAGCCTGAAGCGGCGGTTAATATCCAGCAGCAGATCGAGTATCTGATCGGTGGTCTGCGGGTCTAGCGCGGACGTGGCTTCATCGCAGAGCAGCACGTCAGGGTTGTTTGCCAGCGCGCGGGCAATGCCGACGCGCTGTTTTTGCCCGCCGCTCAGCTGGGACGGGTAGGCATTCTCACGCCCCTTCAGGCCTACCAACTCCACCAGCTCGGCGACGCGCGCCTTGATGCTGGCTTTTGGCACACCGGCGATTTGCATCGAGAAAGCGATGTTCTCGCTCACCGTGCGCGACCACAGCAGGTTGAAGTGCTGGAACACCATGCTGATTTTCAGACGCGCCTGGCGCAGCGCTTCGCCCTTTGCGGCAGAGATATCCTGCCCGTTAATGGTGACGCTTCCGGCGCTGGGTTTTTCCAGGCCGTTCAGCAGACGAATCAGCGTGCTTTTCCCGGCTCCGCTGTAGCCGATAATTCCGTAAATCTGTCCCTGCTCTATCGTCAAATTGACGTTATCAACGGCAGTCAGCGCGACCTTTCCGTTGTCAAAAACCTTCGAAATATTCCTGAGTACGATCATTCTTATTCTTTATCCGTTTCGCGCATGGCTGTTTAGCAGTATGGATGTCCAAACGATAGTAAACAGGCGTTATCAGGTTTTAAATGACCAAAAAAGAATTTGTTATAACTTTCGGAAATAAACAGCGGATTGAGCGGGTGGGGAACATTTAGACCAATTTCAGCAATGATTATCTGCCGGATGCATATCTGCCGGTTGATGCCCGCGAAAAACGGTCATTTTTGCAGCATTTCATGCCGATATAGCCATCCTCACATCCAGACAACTTTACGTCTTGCTGTCCTGACTTCCAAAAATGGCATATATATTCTTTTCTGTTCTAAAGAGCAGTGAATGGTTCTTTATTGAGAAAATTTCACCGCCCTATCATCCCGTCATGACATCCAGAAAGGAAAACATCATGACGATTTATCACTCCGTCACTGAACTGATTGGTCGTACCCCGCTTATCCAGCTGCATAAGCTTGATACCGGTCCCTGCTCGCTGTTCCTGAAGCTGGAAAACCAGAATCCGGGCGGTTCTATTAAGGATCGCGTCGCGCTGTCGATGATTAACGAAGCGGAGCGTACCGGGCAGCTGCAGCCGGGCGGCACGATTATTGAGGCAACGGCGGGAAATACCGGGCTCGGCCTGGCCCTGATCGCCGCCCAGAAAGGCTACTCGCTGATCCTGGTGGTGCCGGACAAAATGAGCCGCGAGAAGATTTTCCACCTGCGCGCGCTGGGTGCCCAGGTGGTGCTGACCCGCTCCGACGTCAACAAGGGCCACCCCGCCTACTACCAGGATTACGCCCAGCGCCTGGCCAACGAGCTGCCCGGCGCGTTTTACATCGACCAGTTCAATAACGAAGCCAACCCGCTGGCGCACCGCACCACCACGGCACCGGAGCTGTACGAGCAGCTTGACGGCAGGATCGACGCCATCGTGGTGGGCGTCGGCTCAGGCGGTACGCTGGGCGGCCTGCAGGCGTGGTTCGCCGAGCACTCTCCGCACACGGAGTTTGTACTGGCTGACCCGGCCGGTTCCGTTCTGGCCGACCAGGTGGAAACCGGACGCTACCACGACGCGGGCTCCTGGCTGGTTGAGGGTATTGGCGAAGACTTTATTCCGCCGCTGGCCCACATTGAAGGGGTGAATCGCGCCTGGCGCATTACCGACCGCGAGGCCTTCACCACCGCGCGCGACTTGCTGAAAACGGAAGGCATTCTGGCGGGCTCCTCCAGCGGCACGCTGCTGGCGGCCGCGCTGAAATATTGCCAGGCGCAGACCGCGCCGAAACGCGTGGTGACCTTCGCCTGCGACAGCGGCAATAAGTACCTCTCGAAGATGTTCAACGATGACTGGATGCGTCAGCAAGGGCTCATCACCCGCCCTCAGGCCGGCGATCTCTCTGACTACATCGCCCTGCGCCACGATGAAGGCGCCACCGTCACCGCCGCCCCGGACGACACGCTCTCCACCGTCCTGGCGCGCATGCGTCTGTATGACATCTCCCAGCTGCCGGTGCTGGAGAACGGCAAGGTGGTGGGCATTATCGACGAGTGGGATCTCCTGCGGCATATCGGCGGCGACGGCGATCGCTTCTCGCTTCCGGTGACGGCAGCCATGACGCGTCAGGTGGAGTTCCTGGATAAACACGCCCCGGAAAGCGCCCTGAACGCCATCTTCGACCGCGGCCTGGTGGCCGTGATTAATGACAACGACCGTTTTCTCGGTCTGATTACGCGCAGCGACGTTCTGACCGCCTGGCGCAACCGTCTTCAGCAATAAAGGAATAGATGATGAAAAACCTGGCTACCCTGAGCGTACACAGCGGTGAGTTCAACGACCAACACGGCGCCGTCATGCCGCCGATTTACGCTACCTCGACGTTTGCGCAACCGTCACCCGGCGAGCATACCGGCTATGAGTATTCCCGCAGCGGCAACCCCACCCGCCACGCGCTGGAAACCGCCATCGCCGAACTCGAAGGCGGCACGCGCGGCTACGCCTTCGCCTCCGGCCTGGCGGCCATCTCCACGGTGCTCGAACTGCTGGATAAAGACAGCCATATTGTCGCCATCGATGACGTTTACGGTGGGACGTACCGCCTGATTGAAAACGTGCGCAAGCGCAGCACAGGCCTGCAGGTCAGCTGGGTTAAGCCGGACGACCTGGCCGGGCTTGAAGCGGCCATTCGCCCAGATACCCGCATGGTGTGGGTCGAAACGCCAACCAACCCGCTGCTGAAGCTGGCGGATCTGGCGGCCATTGCGGCGATCGCGCGTCGTCATAACGTCATCAGCGTGGCGGATAACACCTTCGCGTCGCCGGTGATCCACCGTCCGCTGGAGTCGGGTTTCGATATCGTGGTGCACTCCGCCACCAAATACCTGAACGGCCATTCTGACGTGGTGGCCGGGCTGGCGATTGTCGGGGACAACAAGGAACTGGCGGATAAGCTGGGCTATCTGCAAAACGCGGTGGGCGGCGTACTGGATCCGTTCAGCAGCTTCCTGACGCTGCGCGGTATACGCACGCTTGCGTTGAGGGTAGAAAAGCACAGCACCAACGCGCTGGCGATTGCGCAATGGCTGGATCAGCATCCTCTGGTCGAAAAGGTTTTCTATCCCGGCCTGGAATCGCATCCACAGTATCAGCTTGCCCGCACGCAGATGGCGCTGCCCGGCGGCATGATTTCCGTCGTGGTAAAAGGCGATGCGCAACGCGCCACCGAGGTGATTCGCAGCCTGAAGCTGTTCACCCTCGCGGAGAGCCTCGGCGGCGTGGAAAGTCTGGTGAGCCAGCCTTACAGCATGACGCACGCCTCGATTCCGCTGGAGCAACGGCTGGCAAACGGCATTGTGCCGCAGCTGATCCGTCTGTCAGTCGGGATTGAAGATCCCAAAGACCTGATTGCCGACCTCAGCCAGGCGCTGCAAAAATAAGCAAAACGCGGCAGGTCAATCACCTGCCGCCATAAGTTGTCATCATGGCTTAACGCCTTGATAACAATATTATGTGAAACTGCATAGATTATTTCTGAAACACCGTTTCCATTTTCCTTTTATCTTAAAATCAGCGTATAATGCGCGCCTAATCCCTGGTGAATGGTTTCAGCGCTTGGAATACAAAAAACAACGTACAACTTCTCCTCTCCTTCGTTGGGCTGTCACTCAGGCACACTTTCTTCTGCACGCTCATTTGATGTCTCCTATCCTTAGTGCGTGTCATATACTCTTTTGCAACACAGGTTTGACTCCGCGGCGGTGCGCCCCCGGAGCGAGATTTCCATATCCTTCCCAACTTAAAGACTAAGACTGTCATGAAAAAGACGAAAATTGTTTGTACTATCGGCCCGAAAACCGAATCTGAAGAGATGCTGACCAAGATGCTGGACGCTGGCATGAACGTGATGCGTCTGAACTTCTCCCACGGTGACTACGCAGAACACGGTCAGCGTATCCAGAACTTGCGCAACGTGATGAGCAAGACCGGTAAAAAAGCGGCGATCCTGCTGGATACCAAAGGTCCAGAAATCCGTACCATCAAACTGGAAGGCGGTAACGACGTTTCCCTGAAAGCGGGCCAGACCTTCACCTTCACCACCGACAAATCCGTTGTCGGCAACAGCGAAATCGTTGCAGTGACCTACGAAGGCTTCACCAGCGATCTGTCCGTCGGTAACACCGTGCTGGTAGACGATGGTCTGATCGGTATGGAAGTCACCGCGATCGAAGGTAACAAGGTTATCTGTAAAGTGCTGAACAACGGCGACCTGGGCGAAAACAAAGGCGTTAACCTGCCGGGCGTCTCTATCGCACTGCCAGCACTGGCTGAAAAAGACAAACAGGACCTGATCTTCGGCTGTGAACAAGGCGTTGACTTTGTTGCGGCATCCTTCATCCGTAAGCGTTCTGACGTGGTTGAAATTCGTGAGCACCTGAAAGCGCACGGCGGCGAGAAGATCCAGATCATCTCCAAAATTGAAAACCAGGAAGGCCTGAACAACTTCGACGAGATCCTCGAAGCGTCTGACGGCATCATGGTTGCACGTGGCGACCTGGGCGTAGAAATCCCGGTTGAAGAAGTGATCTTCGCGCAGAAGATGATGATCGAGAAATGTGTTCGCGCGCGTAAAGTGGTTATCACCGCAACGCAGATGCTGGACTCCATGATCAAAAACCCACGCCCAACCCGCGCAGAAGCAGGCGACGTGGCAAACGCCATCCTCGACGGTACCGATGCCGTTATGCTGTCCGGCGAATCCGCGAAAGGTAAATATCCGCTGGAAGCGGTGTCCATCATGGCCACCATCTGCGAACGTACCGACCGCGTAATGAAAAGCCGTCTGGACTACAACAACGACAGCCGCAAGCTGCGCATCACCGAAGCAGTATGCCGCGGTGCTGTAGAAACGGCTGAGAAACTGGAAGCACCGCTGATCGTGGTTGCCACCCAGGGCGGTAAATCTGCTCGCGCAGTGCGTAAATACTTCCCGGATGCGACTATCCTGGCGCTGACCACCAACGAAACCACTGCCCGTCAGCTGGTGCTGAGCAAAGGCGTGATCCCTCACCTGGTGAAAGAGATCGCGTCTACGGATGATTTCTACCGTCTGGGTAAAGAAGTGGCGCTGGAGCTGGTTGATCGCGGTCTGGCACAGAAAGGTGACGTTGTGGTCATGGTTTCTGGCGCGCTGGTACCAAGCGGAACCACCAATACCGCATCTGTTCACGTGCTGTAATAATTCCCGAACGAATTAATTTTGATAAAAAGCGCCTCCGGGCGCTTTTTTTATTCCTGTCATTAGCCAAAGTCATTCAAATTGCAAATCGGGTTTTTCTATTTAATTGCGAATTATCTAAGATGAATCCGATGATAAATGCCTTTTTTTACATAGATTTTTGCCCAAAAAGGGCTGATTCGATGCTTCTTTGAGCGAACGATCAAAAATAGGTGTATTCCCATCAAAAAAATATTCTCAACCCAAAAAACTTTGTGTAATACTTGTAACGCTACATGGAGATTAACTCAATCTAGAGGGTATTAATAATGAATCGTACTAAACTGGTACTGGGCGCGGTAATCCTGGGTTCTACTCTGCTGGCTGGTTGCTCCAGCAACGCTAAAATCGATCAGCTGTCTTCTGACGTTCAGACTCTGAACGCTAAAGTTGACCAGCTGAGCAACGACGTGAACGCAATCCGTTCCGACGTTCAGGCTGCTAAAGACGACGCAGCTCGCGCTAACCAGCGTCTGGACAACCAGGCTACTAAATACCGTAAGTAATAGTACCTGTTAATAAAATGGCGCACAATGTGCGCCATTTTTTTTGCCTGCGTCAAACGGCTACTGCGTCACCTTCTCCCCTTCATCTTCCGCTACCGCTGCGGACACCCGGCTGTTCTGCACCGACAGCACGCTATTGCTGGCTGACGGACCGCTACCTGACGACACGATAACCGGGATCCCTGCACGGCGTGACAGGGCGCGATCGATCAGCGCCTTATCGCTTCCCGCCTGAGAAACAAAGGTCGCAAAGTCTGCGGAATGGGTAATAGGCGAGACCTGCGGGTTTTCTCCCTCAGCCTGCGCCAGCGGGCGGTGGACTTCAATATAGCGTTTACCATCCGGCTCGACGGCGAACTTCACGGGTTCATTGATAATCTGTACCCGCGTGCCAACCCGCACCTGTTCGAACAGGGCTTTAATGTCCGGGGCATTCATCCGCATACAGCCGGAGCTGACCCGCAGGCCGACGCTGTCCGGCGCGCTGGTGCCGTGGATGAGATATTCCCCATTACCCACGCCTAAACGCAGTGCGAAGCGTCCCAGAGGGTTATTTGGCCCGGCAGGCACCACCGGCGGTAATTTAATTCCCTGCTCCAGAGAGCGTGCTCTGATGCCCGGCGTAGGTGTCCAGGTGGGATTCGGGATTTTCTGGCTCACGCGCGTGGTCGTGACCGGCGTTTCCAGCCCCAGCTGTCCGATGCCGAGCGGGAAGACCTGAACGATGTCTTCTCCCGGCGGGAAGTAGTAGAGCCGAAGCTCTGCGAGGTTCACCACAATGCCCTCGCGCGGCGTGTCCGGCAGCAGCATCTGCGACGGGATGGTAATCACGGTTCCCGGCGCAGGGTTTACCGGCGCAATGGTATTGTTCGTTTCCAGGATCACCTGCGCCGCCGTATTAAACCGGCGGGCGATAGTCTGAAGCTTATTATCCCCTTCCTGTATCGTGTAGGTTTGATTTTGCCCAATCAGACGACTGCCTGCGGGCGGCAACGGATAGTCCATCGCGCGGGCCGAATTAAGTGCACCGAGCGAACTGAGGAGTAAGAGAGTTATTAGAGACGCGCGCTTCATGCTGAGATTCCTTATTCACTGACAGAACGCCAGAAAGCTGAAAAACCAGCGAGGCGGGAACCACCTCGCGAAACAGAATGAATGCTGTTCTGTAAGTCTAGCTAAGGATTGCAGCTTTGGCGCGAATGGCGCGGATCATCGCTTCCAGTCCCTGGGATCGGGACGGGGTGAGGTGTTGGGTCAGGGCCATTTTTTCAAACCACGGGCGGACGTCGAATGCCACAATATCCTGCGCCGACATCCGGTGATAAAGAATAAAGACGACGGCAATAAGCCCTTTTACAATTGCCGCATCGCTGTCGCCGTGCAGTTCGATAGTGCCGTCGTCCGACTGCGCCATCACAATCCACACCTGGCTCTGACAGCCCTGAATAATATTTTCCGGATTATGCGCCTCTTCACCGAGCGGCGGCAGACGCTGCCCCAGTTCGATGATATAAAGGTACTTCTCTTCCCAGTTTGCGCAACGCGAGAAGTTGCGCAGTAATTTGTCTCTGTCCGGCAGTTCCGCCATCTTCGCCTCTCCGTTAGCCCAGCAGCTGATGAATGCGCTTAAGCCCCGCCACCAGCCTGTCGACCTCTTCCGTTGTGTTGTACATCACCAGCGACGCGCGGCACATTGCCGGTACCTGGTAAAACGCCATCAGCGGCATCGCGCAGTGGTGCCCGGTACGGACCGCCACGCCGTAGTTATCGAGGAAACTGCCCACGTCATAGGCGTGATGTTTCCCGAGATTGAACGCAATCACCCCTTGCCGGTCGGCAGGCCCGTAGAGGGTCAGATCCGGCACGCTGGCGAGCTCCGCAAGCGCATAGTGCATCAGCAGCTGTTCGTACTCCTGAATGCTATCAAGGCCGATTGCGGAGACATATGAAACCGCCGCCCCCAGACCGATAATCCCGCCGGTGTTGGGCGTACCCGCCTCAAAACGCCAGGGCGCGCGGGCATAGGTAGTGCCTTCCGTCAGGCTAACGGTGGCGATCATCGACCCGCCCCCTTCCCACGGCGGCATCGCCTGCAGGATCGCCTCTTTCACGTACAGCACGCCAATCCCGGTCGGCCCATAGAGCTTGTGGCCTGAAAAGACGTAGAAATCGCAGTCCAGCGCCTGGACGTCAACCGCGTGGTGCATCACCGCCTGAGCGCCGTCAATCAGCACCTTCGCGCCCGCCTGATGGGCCTTTTCGACAATCTCTGCCACCGGGTTTTCCGTCCCCAGCACGTTGGAGACCTGGGTGACCGCCACCAGCCGCGTTTTATCGTCAAGCAGTACGTCTAGCTGCTCGAGCTGCAGCGTCCCGTCGGCATTCAGCGGGATCACCCGCAGCTGCGCGCCAACGCGCTCGCAGAGCATCTGCCACGGCACGATATTGGCGTGGTGTTCCATCTGGGTGATGATGATGTTATCCCCCGCGTGGACCTGCGCGTTGCCCCAGCTGTTAGCGACAAGGTTGATCCCTTCGGTGGTTCCGCGCACAAAGACCAACTCTTCAGGCGAACCTGCATTGAGGAAGGCGGCCAGCTGCGTACGCACGTTTTCCATACGCTGGGTCGCCTCGGCGCTCAGGGTATGGATACCGCGATGCACGGCGGCGTAGCCGTGGCGATAAAACTCGGCTTCCGCATCCACCACCTGATTCGGCTTCTGCGCGCTGGCCGCGCTGTCCAGATAGGCCAGAGGAAGACCATTTACTTCACGGGTCAGAACCGGGAAATCTGCCCGCACTTTCTCGACGGGAAAACTCATGCTTCGCCTCCAGGCAGACGCTGGCCGATACGCGCCAGCACCTGCTGTTTTAACTGACCATCGTTCAGCGCTTCCGTCAGTTCGGCGGCAAACGCATAGATAATCATTTTCTGCGCCGCCTGCTCGTCGATGCCGCGGGAACGCAGGTAGAACATCTGCTCGTCGTCGATCCGCCCGACCGTCGCACCGTGGCTGCACTTCACGTCGTCGGCGTAGATCTCCAGCTGCGGTTTGGTGTCCACCTCCGCCAGGCGCCCTAACAGCAGATTGTTGTTGGTCATCTGCCCGTCGGTTTTAATGGCGTGCTGCGCCACGTTAATCAGTCCGTTAAACACCGCGCGGCCTCTGTCGCTGACGATGGTTTTATGCAGCTGGCGGCTGTTGCAATAGCCCTTGTTGTGCTCCAGCCAGGTGCGCGTGTCGCACACCTCTGATTTAACCGGCATCGCCAGGCTGTTGATGCGCAGCGTGGTGTTTTCACCGTTAAGCTGCGTGCTGGTGTTGTGGCGCAGCACCGCCCCGCCGAGCAGGAAGCTATGGCTGTACGCCGCGGCATCCTGACCCAGCACAATGTCGTTATGGGCAAAGTGGTGGCTCTGCGCATTTTCAAACGCCAGCTTGACGTGGTGAAGCTGCGCATTGGCGGCAACGTTCATCGTCAGACGGGATCCGGTAAAGTGACGCGTCTCATTAAGGCTGACGTAATGTTCAATGACCGTGGCCTCCGCCCCTTCCGCCAGCTCCAGATGGTGGCGATAGTGCGCGGTGTTGATTTCATCGCCGTCCAGCCCCTGGGTGATGTGCATCAGCAGCAGCGGTTTTGCCGGACGCTGGTTACGCTTCACGCGGATGTGCGTCACGCTGCGGGCCAGACTCTCGGTCAGGTGCAGGAAAACCTCAGGCTGAACCGGGGCGCTCAGGGACTGGCGATCGTCGTTTATCTCAATCTCAAATCCACTCGCCTGAAGCGCGTCGCTCAGCTCCGGACGGAACGCGCCATCGACAAACACGAGGCGCACGGCGTCCACGCCCACCGCCAGCGCGTCACGCTGCGCAGACGTGAGATCCGCCAGACGGGTCACATACTCGGCGTTCAGCAGGCCATCAAGCGGGGTGTACTTCCAGTTCTCATGCTTACGCGTCGGCAGGCCGAGACGCAGCATCTGCTGCAGATGCTGCTGCGCCTGCTCAGAGCGCGTGCCGCCCTGGGCTTCAAACAGCCTGTGCCACTGCTGGAGCGCATTACTGCTGTTCGGTAAGCCAGCCATAGCCCTGCTCCTCCAGTTGTTTAACCAGCGTGAAATCACCGGATTTCACAATACGCCCCTGGTAAAGCACGTGGACGTAATCCGGCTTGATGTAGTCCAGAATACGCTGGTAGTGGGTGACGATAATGAACGAACGCTTGCCGTCGCGCAGGGAGTTCACCCCGTCAGCGACAATCTTCAGGGCGTCGATATCCAGACCGGAGTCGGTCTCATCCAGAATGCACAGCTCGGGCTCCAGCACCGCCATCTGCAGAATGTCGTTACGCTTTTTCTCGCCGCCGGAGAAGCCAACGTTCACCGAACGGGTCAGCAGATCCTCCGGCATTTTCAGCAGCTTGATCTTCTCTTCCATCAGATCCTGGAAGTCGAAGCGGTCCAGCGCCTCCAGGCCGCGATACTTGCGCACCGCATTCAGCGCCGTCTGCAGGAAGAACTGGTTGCTGACGCCCGGAATTTCGACCGGGTACTGGAAGGCCATAAAAATGCCCTCTCCCGCGCGGTCTTCCGGCGACATCTCCAGCAGATCTTTGCCGTTAAACTCGACCGAGCCCTGGGTTACCTCATAATCTTCGCGCCCCGCCAGCGTCGCAGAAAGCGTACTTTTTCCGGAGCCGTTCGGCCCCATAATGGCGTGGACTTCACCCGGCTTGACGTCAAAATTGAGGCCACGCAGGATGGCTTTGTCCTCTACGCTAACCTGTAAATCTTTAATGCTTAACATGTGCTTTCCTTAACCGACGCTGTGTTCAAGACTAATGGCGAGGAGTTTCTGGGCTTCAACGGCAAATTCCAGCGGCAGTTCAGAGAACACATCCTTACAGAAGCCGTTAACGATCATCGAGATGGCGTCTTCTTCGCTGATCCCGCGCTGCAGGCAGTAGAAGAGCTGATCTTCCCCAATCCGCGACGTCGTCGCCTCGTGCTCAAGCTGGGCCGTGTTGTTACGGCACTCGACGTACGGGAAGGTATGCGCCCCGCAGTCTGCGCCAATCAGCATCGAGTCACACTGGGTAAAGTTTCGCGCGTTGGTGGCCGTCGGCATGATTTTCACCAGCCCGCGATAGCTGTTCTGGCTATGCCCGGCGGAAATCCCTTTCGAGATGATGGTGGATTTGGTGTTTTTACCAATGTGGATCATCTTGGTGCCGGTATCGGCCTGCTGATGGCCGCTGGTCAGCGCCACCGAGTAAAACTCGCCGATGGAGTTATCCCCGCGCAGGATGCAGCTCGGGTATTTCCAGGTAATGGCCGAGCCGGTTTCAGACTGGGTCCACGACATCTTGCTGTTTTCGCCTTCGCACAGTGCGCGCTTGGTGACGAAGTTAAGGATACCGCCGGTATTGCCGTCGCCCGGGAACCAGTTTTGCACCGTAGAGTACTTCACCTCGGCATCTTTGTGGATGATGACCTCTACCACCGCCGCGTGCAGCTGGTAGCTGTCGCGAACCGGGGCGGAGCACCCTTCTATATAGCTGACGTAGCTGCCTTCATCCGCGACCAGGATCGTGCGTTCGAACTGGCCGGTTTTTTCGGCATTGATGCGGAAATAGGTGGAAAGCTCCATCGGACAGCGCACGCCTTTCGGCACATAGATAAAGGTGCCGTCAGAGGCTACCGCCGCGTTGAGCGCCGCGAAGAAGTTGTCGTTAGAGGGCACCACGGTCCCAATGTACTTTTTCACCAGTTCCGGATGATCGTGAATCGCTTCGCCGAAGGAGCAGAAAATGATCCCCTGCTCTGCCAGCTTATCGCGGTAGGTGGTCGCCACCGAGACGGAGTCGAAAATGGCGTCTACCGCCACCTCTCTCCCTTCACGCACGGGCACGCCCAGCTGGTTAAAGGCTTCTTCCACCTCTTTGCTGAGGAAGCTATTTTCAGCACCGGTTTGCTGCACCGCGCCGGGCTGCGAGGCGCAGGTGTCGTCACAGCTGCCGCAGGACGGCGCAGAGTAGTAGCTGTAATCCTGATAGTTCAGCTTGTCATAATGCGCTTTCAGCCAGTGCGGCTCTTCCATCTCCAGCCAGGCGCGAAAGGCGCTCAGGCGAAACTCCAGCATCCACTCCGGCTCGTTACGTTTCGCCGAGATCGCCCGCACGACATCTTCGTTGATGCCTTTCGCCAGCTCGTCGGTCTGCAGCTGGGTGAAGAACCCCTCTTTATAGTTGAGGTGCCCACCGCCCCAGGTATTTACTTCACTCGTTGCTTCAGTATTACGAGACATAGTACCGCCTATACCCCAAAGCTTTCGCCGCAGCCGCATTCGTTCTGGGCTTTCGGGTTATGAAATTTGAATAACTGGTTTAAGCCTTCGCGGACGTAGTCCACTTCGGTGCCGTCAATAAACGGCATGGCCTGCAGCGCGACGTACAGTTTCGCGCCGTCCGTCTCGAACACCAGATCATCTTTCTCGGGTTCGGTGACGGTATCGAGCACGTAGCCAAAACCTGCGCAACCGGTCTGTTTGACGCCCAAACGCACGCCGAGGATCTCGGGCTTTTTCGCCACCAGCTCGTGAATATGTGCCGCCGCCGCTGGCGTGAGCGTTAAACCACGCCAGGCAAAATCGGCAGGATTAAAGGTTTCTGAATGCAGTTCCATAGGTCCACCTCATCTGATAAGCCATCAGGGCATAACACCATGTTAGTGATAACGATTATCACTTCAACCCTCTGTCAGCAGGGGCATTCGGCTAAACCGCCCTTTTTGCCTACTTTTATTAAGCATAGACCCTATGGCAGGATGCAGTCAGGATGGATGTATTTGTTCAATGCATTGATTAATAATGCATTTCGTCGCGGTATTTATGACGAAGAGGAGAAAAGTAAAATATGCATCGGAAATGCCTATTTTTGAGATAGCTTTTGCTCAGAAAATGACAAAAACAAAAAAAGGCCCTCAAGGCCTCTCACGATCAGTGATGAAATGAAACAGCAAACCCCTGTTCACGCCAGTGATCGAGCTGTTCCTGCTGGCGAGGCGTTGGGGATTTCCCCGTCCAGACGAAGATTTTTTGCCCGGGGAAGAGTTCAGGACGCGGCGAATCAATAGGTTCCGCCAGGACGTCAATGTGCCAGCCCTTCTGCGATAATCGCGCGGCTTCCAGCCACAGGTGGGTGCGGTCATCGCATTCCCAACCTATCAGGAGCGCGTCTTTACCGGCTTTTTTTCGGGACTCTGCCAGGCTTGCAATGGCGAATTCGATCAGTACGCCGTCAAACAGGCTCGCCATGTGACGCACGGTATTTTGATCCTGATTCATTCGCTGCCGGACGGGAGAGATAATATTGTCAATCAGCGCGTCTATCGCGTGATCGCGGCGGAATTCACTGATTTTGGCGCGCAGCTTTGCCGGGCTGGCGTAACGCAGAACGGTCATCATCTCTTCCTGGAACGAGACCCAGTTGCCCTGAGTCAATACTTCTTTGTTTTCCAGCAGGGCTTTGACTTTTCCGACCGAGACGCCGCTCTTCATCAGGCGCTTGATCTCTTCAATACGCAGGATATCTTCATCGTCGAACTGACGATGACCCCCTTCGCTGCGCTGCGGCTTCAACAATCCATAACGGCGCTGCCAGGCACGCAGCGTAACGGGGTTGATACCGCATCGTTCGGCCACTTCGCCGATACTGTAATAGGCCATTAACTCCCTCACGCTCAGAACTTCCATACCTAACTGCACCAACCTTATCAGATTGTACACACCATTTGTATAACTAAGACCGCATTTTGAACGGGTGAACGGGGGTTCTTTCCCATCCACCTGTAAATACATTGTTGTATAAAATTTGCCATTCGTACAGTTAAGTCTGCCGGAATGTGTACAGCTTTATCAGAAGTCGAACTTTTTCTCCGGCCACGCAATCGCGGGAATACCGCCGTGGCGCGGGCTGGCAAAAAGATGCCCCTGGAACTGGGAAATCCCCGCGGACTCCAGCCACATCCACTCTTCCGCCTTCTCTACCCCCACCGCGCAGAACTGGATCTCAAGCGAGGAGCAGCATTTGATAATCGCCTGAATAATGGCCTGCCGGGGGCCACTTTTATGCACGTTCGCCACCAGATCGCGATTAATCTTAATTCTGTCCGGCTGGAACTGCGCCAGCAGCTGCAGCCCGGCAAAACCGGCGCCAAAGTGATCGATCGTCACGCTGATGCCCGCGCTTTTTAACTGCCTGACCGAATCCGTGAATTCATCAAAACGGGAAATGGCTTCGCTTTCTGTAAACTCCACCACAATTTGCTCGGGCACAAACCCATTTGCTTCAATCGCGGTGAGCAGGAAATCCACGGCGTTGGGAATGTTGACCAGCGTCATGGGCAGCAGGTTAAGGGATAACGTCTGGTCCTGTAGCCCCAGCGCGCTGGCCATGGAAAGCGCCACCTGCTTGCTCTGCAAATCAGACGCATATACCTCGTCACGCGGCCGGTTAGCGAAATAGACCCCCGGCGGGTCGCCGTCAGGAGTGCGGAGAAGCGCCTCCCAGGAGACGACCTGCTGCATAAACGGATCGACTATCGGCTGGAACGCAAAGCTACAATCCGCCCCTTTCGCAACCACCTCGGGCTGCGCGGACAGCCGCGTTTCTTCGCGAACAAACTCCCAGGAATCCGCAGGCGGCAGTTCAAAATAGTTCGCTTTTTCCGTGGCCTCGACAAAGGTGCGGAAAAACTGCAGCGGGCGGTCGTTATACGTCAGCTGATAGCGTGTCGTTCCCCTGTTAAGCACCTGCTGCAGCACCTCATCCCTGTCGAAGTGGCGTAAATCAAAAAGCTCCATGCCCACGTTGCCAAAGCGTCGGACAGGTCCGTGATCGCGCATCAGCTCCACCACGTTATGGTGGCGCGGGTCGTTGCAGATCTGCTCATAGATAGCAGTGACGTGTTCCACTGGCCCTTCAAGCAGCTGAAAAAAATGCGTGCCGTTAAACAGCAGGATCCCCGTGACGTTGGATTGCCGGTTTTTACTATTTGCTGCAGCGACCATTGCTTCCAGCGCCTTCACTGGAACGTCCTCGCAGATATGACTGCGGTAAATGATGGTTGTGAGCATGCGATTCCTGGGGTTAGGGTTTTGGCCACAAATAAGGTGGATAAGAAGCATTTATAGCACATTAATTGCCTGACAAATAATTTACATCTCAACCATTTACGGCAGTTAATGAAACATTTTTCTGTGCTGTACAACTTACCCGTATCAGACCATTTTGTACAATATATCCTGTAACGTTACCGGCTCATGACACACCATCAACATCATGAAAATAAAGTACTTTATAAAATATATCATAAAAATATTAAAAATCTGTACATTTTATATGTACAGATTTAAGAATTGTGTATACCTTAATTGTAACGTTAGTGATTACAAAATTTTACAGGAGCGAAACATGCAGCAGAAAGGTTACGCCACAGATTCCGCAGCAGCGATCGCACAGTACTTCGAAAAGGCTGCGCTTCCCACCCAGCAGGAGACGCTGGGCCAGGTGGTTGTCGAAATTCTCAGCGACGGGCGAAACCTGAATCGCAAATCGCTCTGTACCAAACTGCTCAGCCGCCTCGAAAGGGCCGATGGTCCGGAAGAGGAAGAGCATTACCACATGCTGCTTGGCCTGCTCTTCGAACGGTAACGTGATGAATAGCAGTGACGCAGACCGACTGATCGACACGCTTATCGGTGAAGCCGTTCTCTCTCTTCTGAAAGAGCGGGGGCCAGTGACAACCGAAGGATTGCTGCAGCGTCTGCGGGTAATGAAAGAACATGAAAAGGATCCCCGGCGGCGGGAGACACTTGCGGTGGTAATTGCCGAGATCGGCTCAAACAGCATCGCCTTTACACGTCGCAGAACCGCGCAAGGACGAACGAACAGAGAGGGATCTCTCAACGATAACAGAGACAATGTAGTGCCGTTATTTGGAAGTGGAAAACCGTCCGACCCCAAAAAAATACATTGACTGCAATTTAACAGCTACGGTGAGAACAAATGAGACAAAATATTCAGCTTCAACCCGAATACCATTCTGCTTTTTTAGACAGTGCGCTGTCGGAATATTTCCGTCACGCAGGCGATCGTTTTGCTGAAGAGTCCGCTGTTTTTTCTACTGCAGTACGCTGTGTTCTGGCCTCTGAAGGTCATCTGTCCAACAAAGCGATCATCCTCTGGCTCATTCAGACGCTGGAAGCCACCCACGACGTGGTTCAGGCGGATGTGATTCGTAAGACTCTGGAAATCGTGGTGGGTTACACGATGGACGATCTGTAAGCTCCTGCGCTCCCCCCTAACGTGTCATCGTCAAAACTGACGAATAGCCTGACGATGACACGCGCCTTTCCCGCGTAACACCCTGTAAAACCAGAAAAGCCAACCTGGCACGGTTCCTGCTTACCTCTGCTTACGGGACTGGGTTGTCCAGTCAACTTTGCTTCATTTCTTAACAGGTCTGTTATTGATGAAAAAGATCGCCAGCGTCTGCCCCTACTGCGGTGCAGGCTGTAAATTAAACCTTGTCGTTGAAAATAACCGTATCATCCGTGCCGAAGCGGCAGAGGGCGTCACAAACCAGGGCACCCTGTGTCTGAAAGGCTTTTACGGCTGGGACTTCCTCAACGATACCCGTCTGCTCACCCCGCGCCTGACCCAGCCGATGATCCGCTATCACAAAGGCGAGGCGTTCACCCCCGTTACCTGGGAAGAGGCTATCCGCTACACCGCCCACCGGCTCAGCAGCATTAAAGCGCAGCACGGGCCCCGGTCGATCATGACCACCGGATCCTCCCGCGGAACCGGCAACGAAACAAACTATGTGATGCAAAAATTTGCCCGCGCGGTGCTGAACACCAACAACGTGGACTGCTGCGCGCGCGTCTGTCATGGCCCTTCCGTGGCCGGTTTACAGGAAACGCTCGGCAACGGCGCGATGAGCAACTCAATCAATGATATTGAAAACTCAAAATGCCTGCTGGTGTTTGGCTATAACTGCGCGGACTCCCACCCTATCGTCGCCCGGCGCGTGCTGAAAGCGCGTGAAAACGGCGCGAAAATCATCGTCTGCGATCCGCGGCGAATTGAAACGGCGCGCATCGCCGACCAGCATCTGCAATTGAAAAACGGCAGTAACATGGCGCTGGTGAACGCCTTTGGCTACGTGCTGCTGGAAGAGGAACTCTACGACAAAAGCTACGTGGCGCGCTTTACGGAGGGGCTTGAGGCCTATCGCCAGACGGTGAAAGACTATGCGCCGGAGAAGGTCGAGCATCTTACCGGCATTCCCGCCCGCGACGTTCGTCAGGCGATGCGCACCTTCGCGGCGGCCCCTTCCGCCACCGTGATGTGGGGGATGGGCGTGACCCAGTTTGGTCAGGCTGTGGATGTGGTCAAAGGGCTTTCCAGCCTGGCGCTGCTGACCGGTAACCTGGGTCGCCCCGCCGTCGGCGTCGGGCCCGTGCGCGGTCAGAATAACGTACAGGGTGCCTGCGACATGGGCGTTCTGCCGAATATGTTCCCCGGCTATCAGGATGTGACCGACCCGGCGGTCAGGCAGAAGTTCGCCGATGCCTGGGGGATTGACGTCAATAACATGGACGATCGGGTCGGGACGCGCATTACCGAGGTGCCTCATCTGGCGCTGGAAGGCAAGGTCAAGGCCTACTACATCATGGGGGAAGATCCGCTTCAGACCGAAGCCGATCTCGGTCTCGTTCGCAGCGGCTTTGAGGCCCTCGACTTCGTCGTGGTTCAGGACATCTTTATGACCAAAACGGCAGAAGTGGCGGACGTTCTGCTCCCAGCCACCTCCTGGGGTGAACACGGCGGCGTCTTTACCTGTGCCGATCGCGGGTTCCAGCGTTTTGGCAAAGCCATTGAGGCCAGCGGCAACGTGAAGCGCGACTGGGAGATTATCAGCCTGCTCGCCACCGAGATGGGCTACACGATGCATTATGACTCCAACCAGCAGATCTGGGATGAGATGCGCGAGCTGTGCCCTCTCTTTTACGGCGTGACGTATGAAAAAATGGGCGAGATGGGCCACGTGCAGTGGCCGTGCCCGACGCTGGATCACCCGGGAACGCCGTACCTGTACAAAGACAATCAGTTCGACACCCCAACCGGTAAAGGGCAGCTCTTCGCCGCGCCGTGGCGCGCGCCGGCGGAAACTCCGGATGCGGATTTCCCGCTGGTGCTGTGTACGGTTCGCGAAGTGGGACACTACTCCTGTCGCTCGATGACCGGGAACTGCGCCGCGCTGCAGAGTCTGGCCGATGAGCCGGGTCGGGTGCAAATGCACCCTGCCGATGCGGTCAAACTGGGCATTACTGACGGACAGCTGGTCTGGGTGCGTTCGCGTCGCGGCAAAGTGATTACCCGAGCCAGCATCAGCGAGCGTATCAACGCCGGGGCCGTCTACATGACCTATCAGTGGTGGATTGGCGCCTGCAACGAGCTGACCCAGGATAATCTCGATCCCATCTCCAAAACGCCGGAAACGAAGTACTGCGCGGTGCAGCTGGAGGCGATTGAGGACCAGCGCTGGGCAGAGGATTTTGCGGCGTCGGCGTATCAGTCCATGAAGTCGCGGCTGATTAACGCGGTGAATGTCTGAAGAACATGCCGGGTGGCGTCATTGCCACCCTGCAATGATGTTGTGATGAATCAGGGCTCACCATAAAGAAAAACGCGTACCTGAAGCCCGGCATCATTGCTTCTCCGATCGCTGTGGCTTAACCAGACGCCTGACGAAACCGTAACGACGTTGTTGAGCGGGGTCTGCCAGGCTGTCTCGACCCCTTTCAGCGTCTCATTATGTGGATAAGCCTGGTTAAACGACTGCGACGTGCGGTTCACCCGAGCCCTCACGCCGCGCAGGCTTAGCCGTTGGTCGTTCTCAAATACCCACTCAACGCGCGCCGAGTACTGCGTGCCGTCACCGCCCATCGCATCCGCCAGCGGCCAGCCCTGCTGATAAAAACCGCCGTGATAGCAGTAGTGATAATAGATCACCCCGGTCTCTTTCATTTGCGAACGCGTATCCGCCGCTTCGAGAGCCCAGTTCACCTGGCTATTTCCCCATACATTATGCCCTTCGATCCCCCCCAGCCAGGTATTATGAGATGGCAAAAATCCAGCTTCATCATCACCCACAACCTGACCATACAGACTCACCGGAATATCTAACAGACTGGCTAAATGAACGCGAAAATCAATGCCGCCAAGCTGGTCTCCCGGATCGCTTTTCTGGTTTCCGGTATTGTCCTGCCCAATTAACGCATCCCGGAAGGACGCGTAGTTTTCCGGGCGCCCCTTTCCGCCCCACATGATCACACGGGAAAGGGCCAGTTCCAGCGCGTTACCTGGCGCAAAGGCCACTCTGGCTCCTGAAAGCTTCGGCTGCTCCGGGCGAGAATATTGCCGAATCTGTCCCGTAAAAATTTGATATTGCCATGCTCCCAACCATGCAAACCAGGGGCTCTCGAAGGGATACTGTTCATCACGCTGTATCATCACCCCCACCACCGGACGTGCTGCATCAGAACGGATTAGACTGGCATCATTTCCAGAGCCCCACCACTGCGGGATCTCACCGAAGCTTAACCACTGGTTAGCCAGACGCAACGCCGCATAGCTGCCGTTTGGGTTAACCCCGGACGCGTCAGCGATCCATTGTCCTCTCTCTACATTCCCCTTCAGGGTAATATCCCAGTCACTGTCATTCATATTGATAGCGGTGCTAAACGACTGCCCCGCGGTATGCTCTGCTCCCATGCCAGCCGGGAGCACGTTGCGGCCAGTCGCGGCAAAAGCAGAAACCTGTACCGACGATTTAAGTTGCTGTAACCGTTTTTGAATCCGATGAATAACCTGCAGGTTAACGGGATCCTGGCTGGAGCGTAGCGTTAACAGTGCATTTTGTATTTCCGCCTCACTAAGGGGCCATGTTGAAAGGTCAAGGTGTATTAATTTTCGGTCGGACAACCATGCCAGATCGTCACGCAGGGAGCGGTCGTTAACCACCAGTCCCGCAGAAAACCCCGGACAGCAAAAAAGGCAGAGGACAAGCGCCACTGTGTTATTAGCGAAACGAGACAGCATATCAATCCTGGATATTATCGATTCAGATACTGGTGAAATATATTCGCCCAGTTATTTTTCTCAGCAATTCTGTTAAGAAGCTTTATTAATTCATAATCGCTTCGCAAATGAAATTTCTGCATCAGCATATATTTATGCGTAAAAACCGTTTTATCACTGATGCATAGCTCATTCGCTATGTCGGTAACCGACAACCCCTTATACAAGCCAATCATAATGCGAACCTGTTGGGGTGATAATGTTTTTTGCTGGCACTCGAAACAAGAAATAGAAGGTCGCCGATATTTATTTAACGGGGCTACCTGCCAGGCGCTAAAGAGCGCATGACGTACCTGCGACAGAGGCGCTCTTCTTGAAATGAAAATAATATCCTGAAAACAGGATGGCAACGCTTTTACCGGGGCATCATCTTCCAGAATTCCGATGATGATTCCCTGCTGGCGCGCCTGCAATTCGGGAAAACAGGTAAAGTACTCCCCCTGGCACAACGAGAGCACAATGACATCAGCCGCTCTGATACTATCCGCTGTAAAATCAAACGTAAATGTAACGTCCCGCTGTGCGACATGAGAGAAAAATCCTTAAAAAAATACTGCAAGCCGCACTGAAATAATATATCAGTCTCGCTTATTAAAATATTGACCATTTTTATGCCAGGGAGTCGTTAAAATAAATAGTAAAGTAACCGTTTTATTTTGATTACAAGTCTGTCGTCACTTGGCACTCAACTTTTGCAAGCGCGTTATCGCTTTGATCCCAATCTGCAGTTTTGATAACCGGCTCTTTAAAGGCCCACATAATGGACAGCAACAGGACCAGTACGATAGTTCCCTTTAACAAAAGGCGGATAAAATACATGTCATCTCCATCAGTCAAAAGCGTATCAGTTATATTGCATGGTAAGAACGACAACCGCGCTAATCGTCCCTGGCGTTGCACCACCCGCGACCGATTTAACCCTCGCCTGCATGGGTAAAGTAGCCGTTCTGTCTGCAGCAATATTTTGGGTGATGCTTGATCCCGTCCCCATGAGCACATCGCTGCTCATCTCCGTCATAGCGATAGCAACATTCTCTGCCGTGCCGCTATTCTTGTAGTAGCCGACTCCGGCAACAGGGTCGGGTGTTCCGCTAAAGGTGGCTGTTACGCTGCGGGTGCCCACTGGACAAAGGGTGAACAATAAATTAAACGCAACCGGATCGGAAAGGGATCCCGGCGTCGCCATATTGGATGCCTGAATATTGCCGAGATTAACATCCAGACTGGTATTGCCCCCATTAAATACGCAGGGGGAGGCAACAATATTGCCGGTGACGCTGACGTTAACGCTATCCGCGGCAATAACATTGCCGCTTATTACTGCCGCGATGAACGCTGCCGTGCGCATTATATTCATCGTCATCCCCTTTACTGGTAGGTCAAATTTAAGGTTGCTGACGCATTTGCGGTGCCGGGTTCTACCGTCGTTTGCGTCTGGTAATAACGCGCCGTTAAAGGGAACGCTTCCTGGCCGCCCGCCGCGAGTTTTAACGGCAGACGCGAGCTGAGAGTGAGAGGTGTACCGTTATAGAGCAACTGAACGCCAACCCCTTTCGCCGTGCCGGTATTACCCTGCCCCGTCAGCGCGAGCACGCTCGTTGTTGCTACGTCCGGGTTCTGAATGCCGCTGAGTGACACGTTGACGTTAGCCCCCGCATCGCAGTTAAGTCCGAGATTCTGCGTATTTTGGGCGCCCGCCGGTGTGGTGCCTACCGTTGAGCCAAAAACTGCGGCAGAAATATCGCCTATCGGAAATGTCAGTTGCGGTGTTGTGATATTGCAGGCCAGTACGTTAATGGTTCCGCCCAACAGGGTGGTCGTCAGGCCATCACGATAAACGCCGTCACTGCCCTGCAGCATCACCACGCCCAGCACGCCAGGCGTCAGCGACCCCGACGCAACCGCTCCGGTAACGATAAGTTCTATTTTACCGCCCCACCATTCGACATAATCCGACTGCGCGTTATAGGAGAAGGTATTGGTCGGGTTTTCAAAATAATTACCCGATGAAAAGCGCACGCCTATACCGTTTACATTGGTGTTATAAACATGATTACCGTAAGCACTCGGTGTCGCATTAAGGTAGCGCATGCTAAAACCCAGCATTAATGGATTGGCGCACCCCGTTAAATAGGAACCGGTTAACGTCGCGTTTCGCGAAAATAATACGGTTCCAACGGCAACGTCGCGCTGAACCGTAATCGTGCCGATGGACAAGGTTGATTCCTGTGGCGTAATCGTCGTGCAGGTTCCTGCATGAGCACTGTTCCAGCCTGCTGCGACACACAGCAGGAATATGATGTTAATTAAGCGCATTTTAAAAACCCTAAAGACAATTGACGTTAATTTCGGTAATTCCGCCTGCCGAAGGCTGCGGGGAAAGCACGTACGGTGCGCGGCATTGCCGATCGCTTTCCGCTCCCCACGAGATGAAGACGGTTCCCTGTGTGTCCAGACCGGTGAGATAAGCCTGACCTCTATCGCCAACAATAACGCTGCTGCCGTCGGCGCCCTTCAGGCTTGCCGTTGCACCAAAGGGAACAAACTGGCCGTTATGCAGTAAATTAAATAACGCCCGTCGCCCCACCTTCGCCTTATAGTCGGCCAAAACGATCGCGCCGCGCGTCGGCGTCACCGTCCGGGTATTAATATCCAGCTCAACATCATCCGGCAGGCTTTCCGGGGCAAGGGTGATGTCATTTTTACGGTATACGGAGAGATTGCTGACCACCGTATATCCGCGGTAATCCGTTCTGACACCCGGCTGATTGCGAATATCGACGTCGTGCGCGCCCGGCGCGCTAATCAGAACATTGGTCTCACCCAGGGGCTGCGAAAGCGTAATCCCCTCTCTGTGAGCGAGAATGCCCCCCTGTAAGCCGTAGTTAAGCCGCTCGCTGTTTTTGTCGTAGCTGTAGCCCGCCGTCACTTCGCCGTAGGTTCCCTTATAATCACCATTCATATTGCCCGTGTAGCCAACGCCGTCCGACCCGTATCCCTGCTGCACGTTCCAGTTCAGGGCGTGGTTTTCCAGCGCCACGCCGTTCAGGCCAACGTTGTGCGTGGTGCCGTTATTCTTGCTGGCGCTCACGCCATAGTTAGCCCAGGTTTGCGGCAAAAACTTCTCCAGAGGAATGCTGACGTTAAAGGCCAGCAACCGATCGTTGTCGTACCGTTTATTGTCATCGTATGAACCCGCGCTGCCGTTTTTACTGTAGGTCCAGGTGAGTCCATAACTGATGTTGTGCCAGTAGTTGTTGTAACCCAGGCTGTATGACGCCATCGTTTGACCCGAATTCCAGTAGTCTTCGCGGGCCGCGCTCAGCGTCAGCGAGCCAAGATTACCGCCCAGCGTCTGGCTCATCGTAAGTTCGGCCCGGTTGCGGCGTCGGTCCTGAAGCGCGGAGCTGTCGCCGTACGAATCAAGGATCTCCTGCATACCGTAGTAACCGCTGGTCGAGTAACGGTAGCCCGCAATCGAAAAATGGGTTCCGGTACCCACAAAGTTCTTGCTGTATCGCGCCCGCCAGGACTGGCCGTTGGATTTCTCACCTCCCTGCGGGGTGGACCAGGCCTGGGTCATGTCCGCAGAAATCGCGCCGAAATCACCCATATTTTTCCCGAGCCCGGTGGCGATCGACTGATATTTACTCGACTCCTGCAGCCCGCCATAGAGCGTGAGACCATACGGCAACCCATAAATCCCGGTGATTTGCCCAAACGGGGTCTTATCAACGCTGCCGTTATATGAACGGTATTGCCCTCCGGTTACCGCATACTTGAGCCGTCCTTCGCGCTGTAAAACCGGTAAAGACGCGTACGGGAGGGTGAAATGCTGCTCGCTGCCGTCTGCTTCCTTAACGGTGACGTCCAGATCCCCGGCGCCCCCCGTGGGGTACATATCGGTAATCTCAAAAGCGCCCGGCGCCACGTAGGTCTGATAAATCTGGTAGCCATTCTGGCGAACAATTACCTGCGCATTGGTACGCGCGATACCCCGCACCACGGGCGCATAGCCTTTCAGCGAATCCGGGAGCATGTCATCATCAGAAGCCAGCTGTCCGCCGCGAAACGGCATGCTGTCGAACACGTCGGCTGGCGCGGAGCTATCCCCCAGGGTGAGCTGCGCTTTGAGCGGAATAATGGCCCGCTGTGCATAGGTGTAGACGGTATCCCATTTGTCCTGACCGCTCTCATCCCGCGACCAGGTGGTGTAATTTCGCAGTCGCCACGGCCCAACGTTGAGACCCGGGCGCAGGTTGGCATATTGACTGTTGGTGTTTTTACTCTCGTTCTGTTTCGCCCGGCTGTTTGCGCCACTCAGGCTGTAGTTCAGCATCGCGGCGGCGATCCCCTCATCCCACTGTTCTGGCGGGACATACCCTCTGGCAGGCAGGTCGATTGCGGCCTGAGGAATACTGATAACCAGCCGCTGCGCGGCAAACTGAAAATCCGTGCTGGCATGAGGAATCGCCTGCAGGTTGACGCAGGGCGCGCCCTGGATGGCTAAGTCGGGAAAAAGCGCGGTTTTGACGCCCCATTTGTTGAGCTGCTCAATACTCAGACAAGGCTGAAGGCTATCGCCCTCTTCCCCACCTTTCACTGAGGTAAAATCAATATCGCTTGTCTCGATGAGTTGGTCGTCAAGGATGATGTCAACGTGGTATTTCCCTGGTGCCTGCGAACCTGATTCAAAAGCAGATAAATCAGCTTTACCCGTGCCCGGGTTGTCCAGTTCAACCAGTTCGGCGTTGAACGAATCACGGGCATCAACAGTCTGCATTGCATTAACCAGCGCAAAAGCGATACAGATCGCCAGACGCGCAGGCTGCATTTTTTTAGTTTTCGTTGCCATCATCATTAACCTGACCTGATATGAGGATCGCCGCTTTTGATAAATTAAAAGCTGGCCTGATGTATTATTCCGGGACTGCCGTAATCATTAATGACTTTGAATGAAATATGGTTGCCATTGGCACCTGCGGGTAAGGTAAATGCCGCCATTGCACCAGGCGCCACCCAGGAGACCTCATCCAGTTTTTTATCACCGACGCTTATTTCATTAAAGTTGATGACATATTGCGTTGGATTGGTAACCATTAGCTTATTCCCGCTACGCGACCAGGTTAATTTATTCGCTTGTTCTTCCGGTGTTGATGCCTTCAGACTCGCCGGGCGATAAATAAGCTTGATGCGTGTTTTTACGGCAATTTGCAGCGAGTTTGCCTGTTTTGAAGCAGACGGTATCGCTTTAATATTCAGCCAGAAAAGACTTTCCTTATCCTGGGGTAGCGAACCCGAGAGTAAAATACGCTCAATGTTTTGCTGGCCACCATCCAGTCGATATAAAGGCGGAGTAACAATGAACGGCGCTTTATTAGCATTACCCTCTGGCATTTCAACCCAGGACTGGATTAAGTAAGGAACGGTATCGGCATTATTGATGCTAATTGATGCCTCTTTTTTCCCACCCTCAAAAATAACGCGGGTACCGCCGATAATGACCCCGGCATAAGCGTTCGAAAACGATGTGGTCAGAGCGGCAGCGATGAGCAGGGTCTTGCTAATAAAATTCATGTTACACCTCTTGAAACACGGGGGCAGTGGCTGCCCCCCGCAGAACGTCGTGGAACCGACTCGGGTTCTGCTTAATGACTAGTTATAAACAACGGAGAAATTTGCCACGGAGTTTGCAGGACCGGCAGTCACCGATGCCGCCGTTGAAATATACTGCGCGTAGAAATTCAGCGTATTATCGGCAGTGCTGCTTAACATATAGCTATAGCTGTTACTGCCGTGCAGCGGCAGATCCGCTTTATCCGCGGTCATCAAATTAATAGCAACACCCGTTGCCGCGCCGACGACGGAGGTATCAACAGCCAGCAGATCGGCGTTAGTCAGGTCAGGCGTACCGTCAAAACGGACTTTGGCACTGGTGACCGTGACCGGGCAGTTCTTCAGGACAATATCGAATTTCGTTGCTGCAGTTCTGGAGCCCGTTGCCGGAAATTCTGTTTTATTGTAATCGCCTAATACCACCACCTGATTTTGAGAGGCAACCGCGACATCGCAGGCGGAATCCAGGATGTGACCGTTAAAATTAACGGTTCCAGCAGCAGCGAAAGCATTGCCCACCATTAAGGCGGAACCTGTCACAACCATCGCTAAAATAATATTCTTTTTCATAATCTTCATTTTCCTGTTTACGGGATAACTTTATTTATTATTGAAACGCACGCAGTAGAAAGTTGATAAATGAATCGCTGTAGGTTCATTTATTTTTTTAATTAACGCTATAAGGTCTTTCTGACTGACCGGTTAAAATTTATATAATCATTTTGGTGAACACAACTTTTTGCTGGTCTAGCTGTAGACTCTGATTTAACGTAAATTCAACATTTCTTCAGGATACGCTTATACCTTATTTCCCGGGTCTATTAGTAGACTTGATCGCCTTTCTGTTTTCATTCAACACGTTAGATATCAGGCGCTCAACGGTCTACTTTTGGACCTTGCCGAAACATTCCCTGACCTCTTCATTTTTAAGATAATTCCCTGCGCAGATCAAAAAACGATCGAACCCGTAGTCGCTGTGAGGTATCTTATGAATACACGTTTAACCACGCCATTGAATAACCACGAATCAACCGTTCTTGGTTTAAAACCGTTTATCCATATCGATACCCTGATTAAATCAGTGCTACCTGCTGCGAACAGAATGATCATCTGTCGGGGAGAAACCGTACATTATTATAAAGATGACGTGCGCCAGTGTTTTTTACTTCTCCAGGGAAGCGTGGCGCTTCATCGTCGCGGCGACGGTATTGTTTTAAACTCTGAGTCAGCGCCGTTTATTCTGGGCGTCAGCAGTCAATTTTCTTCGGAGCATCTCTACGTCAGGGCCCTGGAGACGGCAGAAATCGCCCGCGTGTCGCTGGAGACGTTTAATCAGATTGTTTCACACCAGGATTTATGGGAGCATTTTTCAAAGCTGCTTATTTATACGGCCTCACGGGTGTATGAGCATTGCGCGCAAATATCGCAAATGTCTGCCTACGACATTATTCGCTTCCAGCTTGTTGAGCTTATGCAGGAGCCCGATGCCATACGGAAGAATACGACGGCGGCCGCGTACATCAAAAGCCGGACGTATCTTTCACGTAGCGGAATTATGCGTATTCTGGCAGAACTGAGGACCGGGAAGTACATCACCATGGAGCGTGGGGTGCTGCTTGACATTCACCATCTGCCGCGAAAATATTGACAGCCAGCGTGCCTGTACCCGGGAGAAGCGCTATAATTAGCCAGGTTATTTTTAAGGTTGTCGGCTACCATGTCCCTTCCAGAAAAGTCTCAACGGGGTTCCCCCTACGCGCAAGAGCTTATTTCACACCTGATGCCTGATTGCACAACCCATCGCGCCGCCCGCGGCGAGCGGCTGGACCTGCAGGTCAACGGTCAGGGCATGTGCTATTTAATTCTTGAAGGCACCATCGCCATCTACAGAAGAAGCGATGACATGATGCTGTCTACGGCCCGCAGCCCCTCGGTGTTCGGCCTTGCTAACCTCACCGATATCTATTTCAATGATTATATTAAGACAGTCAGTCCTTGTCTGATAGGGACGCTCACCGCCGATCGGGTGAATGAAATCATTAAAGAGAAGGCGCTATGGGGACTGCTCTCTCAACAGCTCATGTTTGTGTACAGCCGTCTTTATAACAACGTGATGCCGCAGGGCGCGCCGACGGCATATGAGATGATTCGCCAGCAGCTGGTCAAGCTGATGGAGGAAGATGAGAGCTATCGGCTCAGCGTGACGGCGGAAAGGTATATCAGAGAGAAAACCCAGCTCTCCCGCAGCGGCGTGATGCGCATTCTGGCGGATTTAAAAACCGGCGGATTCATCGAGATGGAAGAAGGCAGGCTCATTAAAATCAATAAACTCCCCGCCCGATACTGAATTTCAGACACAAAAAAGGCCGCACTCGCGGCCCTTTTATTCTCATGTACTCAATGGACGTGAACGCCCAACCGCCAGGCAAAGTAGATCTCTTCTTTCAGTTCATTCGAAGAGAGCGCCAGCAAATCTGTAAATTCCAGCTCAAGCTGTTTCAGCTTTTTCAGGTACTGCGCCGGAGACAGGTTGCTCTTATCGCGACGTAAATATTCAATTGCCAGCCGTGTTGGGGTTATTTCAGTATCCATGATGTCCTCGCTTATGTACAAAACCTGACCAGTATATCACAACGCGCTGGCTAGTTTTTGACCAAAGGCAAGACATCTGAAAACTTTACACAACCGCCGTGGTCAGGCGCGACGAGCAGCACAGGCGATCCTGCTCGTCGAGAATATCTATTTGCCACACCTGATGGCGGCTTCCGGCGTGCAGCGCGCGGCAAACACCGCGCACGCGCCCGCTGCGCACCGAGCGAATGTGGTTAGCATTCACCTCGAGCCCGACAACCTTCTGCTCCCCTTCGGTACAGAGATACCCCGCCACCGAGCCCAGCGTTTCGGCCAGCACGACGGACGCTCCGCCGTGCAATAAACCAAACGGCTGGTGGGTGCGACTATCGACGGGCATGGTGGCCTCAATCTCATCGTCGCCAATGCGGATGAACTGGATATCCAGCAGCCCTACCATATTCCCCTCGCCCATGGCGTTCAGCGCCTGCAGCGTCACGGCACGTTTCCAGATCATCCAATTATCTCCAGTAAAGCCTGCAATGGGTGACGTACGCCGTTACCTTCAACCCGTTTTACCTGGCTGCGGCAGGAGTAGCCCGTCGCCAGACAGCGGTTTCGCGGTAAACGCTGCATCGCCTGATGCCAGGACAGCTCATAGATGCCGAGCGAGTTGGCGTGGTTTTTCACTTCGTGTCCGTAGGTTCCGGCCATCCCGCAGCAGCCTACGTTGACGCTCTCCAGCTTCGCACCAAAGCGGGCAAAAACAGACGCCCACTGCGCGGGGGCACCCGGCAGCGCGGTCACTTCCGTGCAGTGACCGAACAGATACCACGGTTCACCGCTGACATCCTGAACAGCCTTATCTTCCAGCGCCGTCGGCAGCCACTCGTGCACCAGCATCACGTTGAAATCGCCGCGCTTATCGCCCAGCGTCTGCTTGTATTCATCGCGATAGCAAAGCACCAGCGCCGGATCGACCCCGACCATCGGTATCCCGAGCTGCGCCACGCGATTCAGGAAGTCAGACGTTTTCTGCGCGGTCTTCGCAAAGCGGTTCAGGAAACCTTTAATGTGCTGCGCCTTGCCGTTCGGAGAGAACGGCAGCACAACCGGCTGGTAGCCCACTTTCTCCGCCAGACGGACGAAATCGGCCACGACCTGCGCATCGTAGTAGCTGGTGAACGGATCCTGCACAACCAGCACTACATTGGCTTTTTGCTCCGGAGCGAGCGCCTCCAGCTGTTCCAGGGTCATGTTCGCCGAACGGTGGCCAACAAGCTGGCGCTGCAGAGACGGGACCGACAGCAGCGGCAGATCGACCATGCCGATGTGTTTTTCGGAGAGCTTGCGCACCAGCGGCTGGTTAATAAAGAAGTTGAAGGTCTTTGGCGCACGCGCCATCAGCGGCGCGTAGCTTTCTACCGTTGCCACCAGATGGTCGCGCACCGGGCGGAGGTATCGGGTGTGATAAAGCTGCAGGAAACGCGAGCGGAATTCCGGCACGTCGATTTTAATCGGGCACTGGGTGGAGCAGGCTTTGCAGGCCAGACAGCCGGACATCGCCTCTTTCACCTCATGGGAGAAATCGTACTCGCCCTTGTTGGCATGCCAGCTGTTGCGGGTGCGCTCAATCAGCGAGCGCAGGCTGGCTCGTTTTTCCGGCAGCTCCTGCTCCAGCTTGAGCGGATCCACCCCGCGGTCGGCCAGCAGACGCAGCCACTCGCGCACCAGCGTCGCCCGCCCTTTCGGCGAGTGGATACGGTTGCTGGTGATTTTCATCGACGGGCACATCGGGCTTTTCACATCAAAGTTAAAGCACAGGCCGTTGCCGTTGCACTCCATCGCGCCGCGCCAGGACGCGCGCACCGCAATCGGGATCTGTCTGTCGTACGTGCCGCGCTTGACGGCATCCACCTGCAGCATCGGGGCATCAACACCTTCAGGCGGGCAGATTTTACCCGGGTTGAGGCGGTTATGCGGGTCGAAAGCCGCTTTCACCTTGCGCAACTCCGCGTAGAGCTGTTCACCGAAGAATGCCGGGCTGTACTCCGCGCGGAACCCTTTCCCGTGCTCTCCCCACAGCAGACCGCCGTATTTGGCGGTTAAGGCCACCACGTCGTCGGAGATCTGCTTCATCAGGATCTCCTGCTGCGGGTCGCACATATCCAGCGCCGGACGCACGTGCAGTACCCCTGCATCGACGTGGCCGAACATGCCGTAGCTCAGCCCGTGGCTGTCCAGCAGGGCGCGAAACTCAACGATATAATCCGCCAGATGCTCAGGCGGCACGCAGGTATCTTCGGCAAAGGGAATGGGCTTCGCCGCCCCTTTCGCATTGCCGAGCAGGCCCACGGCTTTTTTACGCATCGCATAGATGCGCTCAATCCCGGCCAGATCGTTACAGAGCTGCCAGCCGATCACGCCGCCTTCCCCCTGCGCAATCAGCTCATCCAGCCGCAGGCAGAGCGTGGTGACCTGGCGCTCTATCAGCTCCGCATCATCGCCGGCAAATTCCACGATATTGAGACCGAGCATCTCTTTATCCGGCACGTCGGTAATGAGGTCACTCACGGAGTGCCAGACAATATCTTCCCGGGCCAGATTGAGCACCTTAGAGTCGACGGTCTCCACCGACAGCGCCTGCGCTTGCACCATAAACGGCGCATTGCGCAGCGCGGAGTCGAAGGAGTCATATTTGACGTTCACCAGACGACGCACTTTCGGCAACCGGGTAATATCCAGCCGCGCTTCGGTAATAAACGCCAGCGTCCCTTCGGAGCCGGTCAGCACGCGGGTTAAATCAAACTGGGTCAGGTCATCGTTAAAGACGTGACGCAGATCGTACCCGGTCAGGAAGCGGTTCAGTTTGGGGAATTTATCGAGAATAAGCTGGCGGTTGTCGCGGCAGCGTTCCAGCACGGTGCGATAGATACGCCCGCTGGCGGTGTTATCTTTGCCCAGCGTTTCCGCCAGTTCGACCGGCATCGGCTGGGTATCGAGGATATCGCCGCCCAGCAGCACCGCGCGCACGCCCAGCACGTGATCGGAGGTTTTACCGTAGACCAGCGAGCCCTGCCCGGAGGCATCCGTGTTAATCATCCCGCCAAGGGTCGCGCGGTTGCTGGTGGAGAGCTCGGGGGCAAAAAAGTAGCCGTAAGGCTTGAGATACTGATTAAGCTGATCTTTGATGACGCCCGCTTCAACCCGCACCCACCCCTCTTCCGGGTTGATCTCAATGATGCGGTTCATATAGCGCGACATATCAACAATGATGCCCTGGTTCAGCGCCTGACCATTGGTCCCGGTGCCGCCGCCGCGCGGCGTAAAGACCAGCGAGGCAAACCGCTCCTGCGTGGCCAGCCGGGCGATAAGCGCGACGTCAGCCGTTGAACGCGGGAAAACGACGGCATCGGGAAGAAGCTGGTAGATACTGTTATCGGTCGCCATCGTCAGCCTGTCGGCATAGTTCGTGGCGGTATCACCTGTAAAACCCTGTTGCTCCAGTGCTTGCAAAAAATTAAGCACCAGCTGAACGACGCCAGGTGCCTGAGAAATCTGTGGGATCATGACTGTCGACCCTAATTAGAGTTGTATGAAATCGTTTGCGTGTATCTTAAAAGTTTTATCACATTTTTTTCTTATAATCTCTGCTGAATTACAGGCAAAATCCGCCTGTCAAAAACCGCTGAGATCATTAATGATTAAAGAGACGCGGTTTTCCGTTCCCGCCAGTGGTACTGGCGTTCTTTTAAGGAAAGTTTCATTTATGGTCAATCTTCGCCAGCCCAGGGATGTTGCGCAAATTTTGTTGTCGGTGCTGTTTCTGGCCCTCATGATTATTGCGTGTCTGTGGATTGTTCAACCCTTTATTCTCGGCTTTGCGTGGGCTGCGACCGTTGTCGTCGCCACGTGGCCTTTGCTGCTGCGCTTGCAGAAGCTGCTGTTTGGCCGCCGCGGGTTAGCCGTGCTGGTCATGACGCTCCTGCTGTTCCTGCTGTTTATTATTCCTATTGCCCTGCTGGTGAATAGCCTGGTGGACTCCAGTGGCCCCGTTATTCGCGCCATTAGCAGCGGTGACCTGACGCTGCCGGATCTCGCCTGGCTGAACAACATTCCGGTGGTGGGCGCTAAACTCTACAGCGGCTGGCATAGCCTGCTGGAGATGGGCGGCAGCGCGCTGATGGCAAAAGTCCGCCCTTACATTGGCACCACCACCACCTGGTTTGTCGGTCAGGCGGCGCATATCGGCCGCTTTATGATGCACTGTACCCTGATGCTGCTCTTCAGCGCTCTGCTCTACTGGCGCGGTGAGCAGGTAGCTTTAGGCGTTCGTCACTTTGCCACCCGCCTGGCGGGCAAACGCGGTGACGCTGCGGTACTGCTGGCTGCGCAGGCCGTGCGCGCAGTTGCGCTGGGCGTGGTGGTCACCGCGCTGGTGCAGGCGGTGCTGGGCGGTATCGGTCTGGCGATTTCCGGCGTACCGTACGCCACCGTATTCACCGTTGTCATGCTGATGACCTGTCTTGCGCAACTGGGACCGCTGCTGGTGCTGGTACCCTGCATTATCTGGCTCTACTGGACGGGCGATACCACGTGGGGAACGGTGCTGCTGGTCTGGAGCTGCGTGGTCGGCACCATGGATAACGTCATTCGCCCGATCCTCATCCGCATGGGTGCAGACCTGCCGCTAATCCTGATCCTCTCCGGGGTGATTGGCGGTCTGATTGCCTTTGGCATGATTGGCCTGTTTATTGGCCCGGTGCTGCTCGCCGTCACCTGGCGTCTGTTCTCCGCCTGGGTGCATGAAATTCCGCCGCCGGGAACTGACCCGGACGTGATTTTGAGCGAACTGGAAGAGCTGGAAGAGAAGAACACGCATTAAGTTTTTTGCCGGGTGGCGCTAGCGCTTACCCGGCCTACATTCCCCCTCACAATACTTTAACGCTGCTAAAGTATTTATTCATTACTCACTGGTCAGACCCGCCCTTTCAGCATTAAGCCTGCTATTAACCTCAAGAAATCTTTACGTCTCTTAAACTATTGAGACGAATCCGATCGACGCTAAATAACACAATGCCTACTATTAGCACACGGTTATAAATCAACACCTTGATTTATAAGCATGGAAATCCCCTGAGTGAAACAACGAATTGCTGTGTGTAGTCTTTGCCCATCTCCCACGATGGGCTTTTTTTTATCCTGACTACGCTTGCTTAACCTCACAGGCACTGAGCATCCGCCACTCCGCAGGCAGCACCCGCGCTTCCCCCGTCACATTGACCGTCACCGCCGCGCGGATATCCGCCGACGATGCGCCAACCTGTAGTTCAAACTCACCCGGCTCAACGATGCGTTTCCCGTCTCGACGGGTAAAGTTGAACATCTCAACCGGCAGCGTAAAGGCGAGCGTGGCGGTTTCGCCCGGCGAGAGCGTGACGCGCTGGAAGGCCTTCAGCTCCTGAAGCGGCCGCACCTGCGTGGCGACCTTATCCCTGACGTAAACCTGCACCACCTCGCTGCCGCTGCGCTCTCCGGTATTGGTGATATCCACACTCAGCGTCACCTCGCCGTCGGCCGGCACGCTGGATGCCGCCACTTTTGCCGCTCCCCAGCTAAACTGCGTCCAGCCGAGGCCGAAGCCAAACGGGTAACGCGAACCGAAATGGAACGCAAACGGCGTGCCGCCGCTTTTAAGCTTGTGATTGTAGTAATACGGCATTGCCCCGGCGCTTTTCGGCACGCTCACCACCAGACGCCCCTGCGGCTCGGCACGCCCCGTCAGTACGTCCGCAATCGCCCAGCCCCCTTCCTGGCCCGGCGCCCACGCCATCATCAGCGCCGCGACCTTGTCCTCCAGCCCCTGGAGGTTGTACGGACGCCCGCCGGTCATCACAACAATCACCGGCTTGCCCGTCGCCACCAGCGCATCCAGCAGCTGTTGCTGCACGCCCGGCAGGTTCAGGGAATCGGTATCGGAACCTTCCCCCACGGTGCCGCTCTGGAACAGCCCGGCGAGATCGCCCACGCAGGCGACCACCACGTCACTCTCCCTCGCGGCGTTTACCGCCTCGGGGATGAGTGCGGTGCTCAGTGAAACCGGCGACTGCTGCATCGGTTTGCCGCCGCTGTCGCCCGGGAAGACCGGCGCGCCCGCCATCCGTTTTTCGATAATGTGGCACCCTTTGGCATAGCGGACGTTCGATGCACCGAGATACTGCTCCAGCGCCGCGCGCGGGGTCGTGACCTGCGAGGTCTCTTCCACCATATCGCTGATGATCAAATGCACCGGGAAGCTGTATCCGCTCAGTAACGCCAGCGGATCGTCTGCTGTCGGCCCCACTACCGCCACGCGGGGTTTGCCGCCGAGCGGTAAAATGCCGTTGTTTTCCAGCAGCGTGACCGATTTTGTCGCCACCTCCCGCGCGGCCAGGCGGGTCATATCGTTTTGCAGATCGATACCGTTTTCATCCGCGTACGGCTGTTCAAACAGCCCCAGGCGGAATTTTTCGGTCAGCACGCGCGCCACGATCTCATCCACTTTCGCCATAGAGATCAGCCCGCGCTCTACCGCTTCCGCCAGATGCCGCGCGCAGTCGTCTTTCGGCAGCTCAACGTCCAGCCCGGCGTTGAACGCCAGCGCGGCAGATTCGGCCGCGTCGTGGGAAATCCCATGATGCTGGTGCAGCAGGCTGACGCCGCCGTAATCCGCCACAATAATCCCGTCGAATCCCCACTGTTCGCGCAGGACGGTGGTCAGCAGGAAGCTGTCGCTGTGCCCCGGCTGGTTATCGATATCGTGATAGGCGGGCATCACCGAACCGGCGTTTGCCAGCTTGACCGCCATTTCAAACGGCAGCAGGAAGGTGTCGTTCAGCTCGCTGAACCCCAGGTGCACCGGCGCATGGTTGCGCGCCCCTTCGCTGAACGAGTGGCCCACGTAATGTTTCAGGGTTGCCAGCAGGTCGCGTTTATCGCCCTGTAAGCCCTTCACGTAGGCGGTCGCCATCACGCCCACCAGCCAGGGATCTTCCCCGAAGGTCTCTTCGGTACGCCCCCAGCGCACGTCGCGGGACACGTCCAGCACCGGCGCAAGCCCCTGCTGGCAGCCGACGGAGCGCGCCTCTTTGCCAATCTGCTCTGCCGCCCGCTGCACAAGCTCCGGATCCCAGGTCGAACCGTAGTTCAATGACGACGGGAACAGGGTGGCGTCTTTGCAGAGCAGCCCCACCAGACACTCTTCATGGAACAGCGCCGGGATGCCGAGCCGCGTCTCTTCCATCATCATCCGCTGCAGGCGGTTCGCGGCGCGCACGCCGGTTTTCGCGTCAACGATGTGGGTGCCCAGCGGACGCGTGATCTGCCCGACGCCCAGCTTCAGCCGTTCGCTAAGCGCAGCCTGCTCGCTCACGCCGGCGAATTCGTCGCTGAGGTCGCTGCGCTCGCGGTGATTACCGTTTTCATCGAGGATCAGCCAGTACGCGTGCATCTGGGCGAACTTCTCTTCCGGGGTCATGCGCGCCAGTAAATCGGCGACGCGCTCGTGCACGGGACGTCCTACGTCCTTATAGATAGCAGTCATGTTTTACTCCTGTAGTGCGGAAGGGGTTGCCGGGCTGAGCTGCCCCGCTTCGGGTCTGACTTCACGCTTGCTGGCCAGCTCTTGGGCGATGGAATCCACCAGCCGGCTGTTGAGCTTGTAGATGGCAAGCAGCGCGACCATGCAGAGGAACAGCGCGCAAGGGATAAGGGTGAACAGCGCGCTGATGGTCGAGAGAACGTTCGGCGCCTGGGTTGCCTGTCCCGGGGCGTAATCCACCATGCCAAGCACCCAGCCGACCACCGCCCCGCCCAGCGCCAGGCCAAACTTGATGGCAAACAGCGCGGTGGAAAAGACCAGCCCGTCCAGGCGGCGGCCGCTGCGATGCTCCTCGTAGTCGACCACATCGGAGAACATGGTCCACTGCAGCGGCGTGGTGAGGTTTTGAATAAAGCTAAAGACGATGTTAAGGCCAAAGATGAGCCACACCTGTGAGGGCGGCAGGAAGAAAATCAGCGCGCCGAAAATCACGAAGGAAATAATGGTCCACTGATAGGCGCGGACGCGGTCAAATTTCCCCAGCAGCCGTTCAGATAATAATGCGCCGCTTAAGGAGGCCACCATGCCGGAAACAATAAAGGCAAAAACCAGATCCGGGCGCAACAGCACATAGTTTACGTAATACAGGGTAGCGGAACCGCGCGTCACCACTGCCGTTAACAGCAAAATATTAAACAGGAACACAATACGCCACTGGCTGTTCCCGGCCAGCAGTTTTAAATCGGTGAGCATGGAGCCGGAGGTATCATTGCGCGGAGAATAACGCTCGCGGGTCATCAGGAAACAGCAGAAGAACAGCACAATTCCCAGCAGCCCCATCAGGCTCATGGCATAGAAATAGCCTTTCTGCACGTTGCCCTGGCCTAACAATGAGACCAGCGGCAGGGCGATAACCGTCACAATCAACCCGCCGATAAACGACAGGCCAAAGCGCCACGACTGCAGAGAGTGACGCTCGCGCGGGTCCAGCGTCAGCGCGCCGGGCATGGCGCAGTAAGGCACGTTAATCGCGGAGTAAATCAGGCTTAAAATCGCGTAGGTTACGCAGGCATAAACGATTTTCGCCGTCGGCCCAACGTCCGGCACATAGAAGGTAATCAGGCAGCTCACGCCAAACGGGATGGCGAACCACAGCAGCCAGGGACGGAAACGTCCGTGACGCGTCTGAGTGCGGTCGACCAGTGCGCCAATGCACGGGTCGACAAACGCATCGACCACGCGCACCACTAAAAACATGGTGCCCATAATCGCGGCGGGCAGCCCAAACACGTCTGTATAAAAATAAGCGAGAAATAACGTTGCCGTTTGCCAGACCAGCGCGCTGGCCATATCGCCTAAGCCATAGCCTATTTTATCTTTGGTACGCAATACAGAGGAGAGTGTCATTGTTATTTGCCTTTTTATCAGGTTAAAACGTATTTCAACCAGTTGCGCATCATCTGAAGGGAAATGCGCAGTAAGGCTCAAGTATTAGCAACGGTTTGCGCGCTAACAATTGTCTAAATTGACAGACAAATTATGATATTTGGTTTTTTGTTTTATTTGTGATGGGGAGCATATTTGGACGGAAATAAAAAAGGCGAGGAGATATCTCCTCGCCTTTATCCGTTTTTAAGCGGTTACTTATTCAGTTCCGCCAGGCTCAGCCAGGTTTGCACCACGGTGTCCGGGTTCAGGGACAGGCTATCAATCCCCTCTTCCATCAGCCATGCGGCAAAATCCTCATGGTCGGACGGACCCTGACCACAAATCCCGACGTATTTACCCTGCTTCTTCGCCGCGCGGATGGACATGGAGAGCAGCGCTTTCACCGCCTCGTTGCGCTCGTCGAACAGTTCGGAAACCACGCCGGAGTCGCGGTCCAGACCCAGTGTCAGCTGCGTCATGTCGTTCGAGCCGATAGAGAAGCCGTCGAAGTGCTCGAGGAACTGCTCGGCCAGCAGGGCGTTGGACGGGATTTCACACATCATGATGATCTTCAGCCCGTTCTCGCCGCGCTTCAGACCCTGACGCGCCAGCTCGTCCACCACGGCTTTCGCCTGATCCACGGTACGCACGAACGGGATCATGATTTCGACGTTGGTCAGCCCCATCTCGTTGCGCACGCGTTTCACCGCCTCACACTCCAGCGCGAAGCAGTCGCGGAAGCTGTCGGACACATAGCGTCCGGCCCCGCGGAAGCCCAGCATCGGGTTCTCTTCTTCCGGCTCGTAGCGCTCGCCGCCGACCAGGTTGGCGTATTCGTTAGACTTAAAGTCAGACAGACGCACGATCACGCGTTTCGGATAGAAGGCGGCGCCCAGCGTCGCGATCCCTTCGGTCAGACGGCCGACGTAGAACTCTTTCGGTGAGTCGTAGCCTTTCATCATCTCGCGGATTTCGTTCTGCAGCTTCGGATCCTGATCGTCAAACTCCAGCAGCGCGCGCGGGTGAACGCCGATCATACGGTTGATGATAAATTCCAGACGCGCCAGGCCAACGCCTTCGTTCGGCAGGCAGGCGAAGTCAAACGCGCGATCCGGGTTGCCGACGTTCATCATGATCTTCAGCGGCAGGTCCGGCATGGTATCTACGCTGGAGCTCTTCACGCTGAAGTCGAGAATATCGGCGTAGACGTAGCCGGTATCGCCTTCGGCACAGGAGACGGTCACGTTCTGCCCGTCCTTCATGCGCTCGGTGGCGTCGCCGCAGCCGACAACCGCAGGAATACCCAGCTCGCGGGCAATGATCGCCGCGTGACAGGTACGACCGCCGCGGTTAGTGACGATAGCCGCCGCTTTCTTCATGATCGGTTCCCAGTCCGGGTCGGTCATGTCGGTTACCAGCACGTCGCCTGGCTCAATACGGTTCATTTCGCTGATGTCGTGGATCACTTTGACCGGACCGGCACCGATACGGTGACCGATGGCACGGCCTTCCGCCACGATTTTGCCCTGTGCGTGCAGCGTATAACGCTCCATCACCTGACCGCGAGAGCGGACGGTTTCCGGACGCGCCTGAACGATAAACAGCTTGCCGGTGTTACCGTCTTTCGCCCATTCGATATCCATCGGACGGCCGTAGTGTTTTTCGATCTGCACCGCCTGCTTCGCCAGTTCCTGCACTTCGGCGTCGGTCAGGGAGAAGCGGTCGCGCTGCTCCTGCGGTACATCTTCAATTTTAACCTGCTTGCCATGCTCCTGGGTCGGGGCATAGATCATGCGGATTTTTTTCGAGCCCATGGTGCGGCGCACCACCGACGGACGGCCAGCGGCCAGCGTAGGCTTGTGGACGTAGAATTCGTCAGGGTTTACCGCGCCCTGCACCACCATCTCACCCAGACCCCACGCGGAGGTGATAAACACCACCTGGTCGAAGCCGGATTCGGTATCAATGGAGAACATCACGCCGGATGAGCCCACGTCCGAGCGCACCATGCGCTGCACGCCAGCGGAGAGCGCCACGCCGCGATGGTCGTAGCCCTGGTGCACGCGATAGGAGATGGCGCGGTCGTTGAACAGGGAAGCAAACACGTGCTTCACCGCCACCAGCACCGCATCGTAACCCTGGACGTTCAGGAAGGTTTCCTGCTGCCCGGCAAACGAGGCGTCCGGCATATCTTCTGCGGTTGCAGAGGAACGCACGGCAAAGGAGGCCTGCGCATCGTCAGCAGAGAGCTGGTTGTACGCGTCGTGAATGGCTTTTTCCAGTTCAGGCTGGAAAGGTGTGTCGATGATCCACTGGCGGATCTGCGCCCCGGCTTTGGCAAGCTCGGTAACGTCATCAATATCCGTTTTATCCAGCAGGTCGTAAATGCGCTGGTTAACACCGCTCTGGTCTAAAAACAGGTTAAAGGCATCGGCGGTGGTGGCAAACCCGTTCGGTACGGAAACACCCATACCCGACAGATTTGTAATCATTTCACCCAGGGAGGCATTTTTGCCCCCAACTCTGTCTACATCATTCATGCCGAGTTGGTTATACCAAAGCACCAGCGGTGACGAGCCATTGTTGGACATCGAAACAATCCTTTTGTGATATTTGATCGGAGTAAGTAACACCTGACTACGTATTTATACTGGCATATTTATTAGCGCTAAAAAAACGGTGAATCGTGTAAGCAATTTAAAATTTCGACTTTTCGGATACTTTCCCACCAGGCATTAACCCGATGATTCCTATATATTCAGCCAGAAACCCCAAAAATAAAGTCGCTATTTGAAAAATGAAATCCGCTTTTCAGGAAAATCAAAAACACCGTTTCATTTATAATTAAGACAAGTTCTTTGCTGTGTAATTTACTTTTTTAATTTATGCTTTCAGGCAATTAGGTCTGATATTCAGGGTGAATAAAATGGATAGTGCTGTCGATCGCCACGTTTTTTATATTTCTGATGGTACGGCGATCACCGCCGAGGTCCTGGGCCACGCGGTGATGTCGCAGTTTCCCGTTTCGATTAACAGCATCACGCTGCCGTTTGTCGAAAACGAAAGCCGCGCCAAAGCGGTGAAGGACCAGATTGACGCCATCTACCAGCAGACCGGCGTCCGCCCGCTGGTGTTCTACTCTATCGTGATCCCCGAGATTCGCGCCATCATTCTGCAAAGTGAAGGCTTCTGCCAGGATATCGTGCAGGCGCTGGTGGCTCCGCTCCAGAGCGAGCTTAAGCTCGACCCGACCCCTATCGCCCACCGTACCCACGGGCTTAACCCCGGCAACCTGATTAAGTACGACGCACGTATCGCCGCCATTGACTACACCCTTGCCCACGACGACGGTATCTCCCTGCGTAATCTCGACCAGGCGCAGGTGATCCTGCTTGGCGTGTCGCGCTGCGGAAAAACCCCCACCAGCCTCTATCTGGCGATGCAGTTTGGCATTCGCGCCGCAAACTACCCGTTTATCGCTGATGACATGGATAACCTCGTCCTGCCCGCCGCCCTTAAGCCGCTGCAGCACAAGCTGTTCGGCCTGACGATCAACCCGGAACGTCTTGCGGCCATCCGCGAAGAGCGCCGCGAGAACAGCCGCTACGCCTCCATGCGCCAGTGCCGGATGGAGGTTTCCGAAGTGGAAGCGCTGTACCGCAAAAACCAGATCCCGTGGCTGAACAGCACCAACTATTCGGTTGAAGAAATTGCCACCAAAATCCTCGACATCATGGGGCTTAATCGTCGCATGTACTAATATGCTAGTACATTAGCTCAGATTCAGGTATCATCATCTGCAACCACGGGGCGGTGTCGCCCCGAACTTGAAATCAGCAGGGATTGGTTTAAGGTGATGCCCATCACTTCCCGGTAGTCTGCCGATGAAGCAAAAATTTTCTGAGACATTCCATGAATAAAACCGATGAACTCCGCACTGCGCGCATTGACAGCCTGGTCACGCCGGCTGAACTGGCACAGCGGCACCCTGTTTCCGCCGCCGTCGCGGAACACGTGACGGCTTCCCGTCGCCGCATTGAAAAAATCCTGAATGGTGAAGACAAACGTCTTCTGGTGGTGATTGGGCCTTGCTCCATCCACGATCTGGATGCCGCGATGGATTATGCACAACGGCTTCAGGGACTGCGGGATAAGTACCAGCATCGCCTTGAGATCGTGATGCGTACCTACTTTGAAAAACCGCGCACCGTGGTGGGCTGGAAGGGACTGATTTCCGACCCTGACCTCAACGGCAGCTATCGCGTTAACCACGGTATCGAGCTGGCGCGGAAGCTGCTTTTACAGGTCAACGAGCTGGGCGTTCCGACGGCGACCGAGTTTCTCGATATGGTGACCGGGCAGTTTATCGCCGACCTTATCAGCTGGGGCGCGATTGGCGCGCGCACTACCGAAAGCCAGATCCACCGTGAGATGGCCTCCGCCCTCTCCTGTCCGGTCGGCTTTAAAAACGGGACCGATGGCAACACCCGTATCGCGGTGGATGCCATCCGCGCCGCCCGTGCCAGCCACATGTTCCTGTCGCCGGATAAGAGCGGTCACATGACCATCTACCAGACCAGCGGTAACCCTTACGGCCATATCATTATGCGCGGCGGGAAGAAACCCAATTACCATGCAGAAGATATTGCGGCGGCCTGTGAAACGCTGGCCGAGTTCGACCTGCCGGAACATCTGGTGGTGGATTTCAGCCACGGCAACTGCCAGAAGCAGCATCGCCGCCAGCTGGACGTCTGCGATGAGATCTGCCAGCAGATCCGCAGCGGTTCCACCGCCGTGGCAGGGATTATGGCAGAGAGCTTTATCAAGGAAGGCACGCAGAAAATCGTTGCCGGACAGCAGATGGTCTACGGCCAGTCGATCACCGACCCGTGCCTGAGCTGGGAAGACAGCGAACTGCTGCTGGAGAAGCTGGCTTCAGCCGTGGACACGCGCTTTTAAAATTCTGCCGGGTGGCGCTGCGCTTACCCGGCCTACGGTTCGTGTCCTTCTCCCTCTCCCTGTGGGAGAGGGTCGGGGTGAGGGCATCAGACCGCACCTCACCCCCAAATTTGATCCCCTCACCCTTTTTTCACAAAAACGCTTGCCGTCAATTTGCAGTTTATTGATAATGATTATCATTGTTACATTGATTGCTATTTATAAACATTATGTCACGTACGGATAACAGCGCGGCAACGCCAGCAAAAACACACACAGCGCCAGCCCCCGCCGAGCGTCGGATTGACAGCAAAACCCTCCTCGGCGATGAGGGACGGGTCATTATCGAGCATGACGGACAGCGCTATCTTCTGCGCCAGACCCATGCCGGAAAACTGATCCTCACAAAATAAACAACACCTAAAAATACGCCAGCCACCCAGGTGATACCCAGGCAGCCAGCGCTTTTCACTTCTTATGGAGAGTTGCTATGCCACACCTGCCTTCCGCATCTTTACGTCCGTCACTTCTGGCGCTGGCGATTACCAGCATCCTGTCGGGCGTCGCGTTCGCCGCCACAGACGACATTACCGTCACCGCCACGGGCAACGCCCGCAGCGCCTTTGAAGCGCCCATGATGGTGAGCGTGATTGACGCCAGCGCGCCGGAGAAACAGACCGCCAGCTCTGCGGCCGACCTGCTGCGTAACGTCCCCGGCCTGACGCTGGACGGCACCGGGCGCACCAACGGGCAGGACGTTAACCTGCGCGGCTATGACCGTCGCGGCGTGCTGGTGCTGGTTGACGGCGTGCGCCAGGGAACCGATACCGGCCACCTGAACAGCACCTTCCTCGACCCTGCGCTAATCAAACGTATCGAAGTGGTCCGCGGCCCGTCGGCCCTGCTGTACGGAAGCGGCGCCCTGGGCGGCGTGATCTCTTATGACACCGCCGATGCCAGCGATCTGCTCGAACCGGGTAAAAACAGCGGCTACCGCGTGTTTGGAACGGGCGCGACGGGCGATCATAGCCTCGGGATGGGGGCCAGCGCCTACGGCCGCACCGATACGCTGGACGGTCTGGTCTCCTGGTCCAGCCGGGATCGCGGTGATATCCGCCAGAGCGACGGTGCAACCGCGCCTAACGACGAATCCATCAACAACATGCTGGCGAAAGGCAGCTGGAAAATCGACCCGGCCCAGACCCTGAGCGGCTCCCTGCGCTACTACAACAACGCCGCTCAGGAGCCGAAAAACCCGCAAACCACCAGGGCGGACAGCAGTAACCCGATGACCGACCGCTCTACCATCCAGCGTGATGCGCAGGTTGGCTACCACATTGCACCGGAAGGGTACGACTGGCTGGACGCCGACGCGAAGGTCTACTGGTCCGAAGCGCGCATTAACGCCCAGAACGTCGACGGCAGCGGTGAGTTTCGCAAGCAGACCACCAAAGGCGGCAAGGTGGAAAACCGCACCCGACTGTTCAGCGACACCTTTGCTGCACACCTTCTGACCTACGGCGGGGAGTACTATCGTCAGGAGCAGCATCCGGGCGGGGCAACCACCGGCTTCCCGGACGCGAAAATCGACTTCAGCTCCGGCTGGCTGCAGGATGAGATCACCCTGCGCGATCTGCCTGTTACCCTGCTGGGCGGCACGCGCTATGACAACTACCGCGGCAGCAGCGACGGCTACAACGATGTGGATGCCGACAAGTGGTCATCCCGCGCCGGGTTAACCGTCAGCCCAACCGACTGGCTGATGCTGTTTGGCTCTTACGCGCAGGCCTTCCGCGCGCCGACCATGGGTGAAATGTATAACGACGCCAAACACTTCTCCATTGGCCGCTTCTACACCAACTACTGGGTGCCAAACCCGAACCTGCGTCCGGAAACCAACGAAACGCAGGAGTTTGGTTTTGGCCTGCGCTTTGACGATCTGATGCTTGCCAACGATGCGCTGGAGTTTAAAGCCAGCTATTTCGATACCAAAGCCAAAGACTATATCTCCACCACCGTCGATTTTGCCGCCGCGACCACCATGTCGTACAACGTCCCGAACGCCAAAATCTGGGGTTGGGACATGATGGCAAAATACTCTGCCGACCTCTTCAGCCTCGACCTGGCCTATAACCGCACGCGCGGGAAAGACACCGATACGGGCGAGTACATCTCCAGCATTAACCCGGACACCGTCACCAGCAAGCTGGATATCCCTGTGGCGCAAAGCGGGTTCTCCGTCGGCTGGATCGGTACTTTTGTCGATCGCTCAACGCATATCAGCAGTAGCTACAGCAAGCAGCCGGGCTATGCGGTCAACGATTTCTACGTGAGCTACAAAGGCCAGGAACGGCTCAAAGGCGTGACCACCACGCTGGTGCTGGGCAACGCCTTCGACAAAGCCTACTGGTCACCTCAGGGCATTCCGCAGGACGGTCGTAACGGCAAGATTTTCGTAAGCTATCAGTGGTAATTCCCTTCGGGGCAACTATTCAGAAGGAAGAGACAATGAATCACTACACGCGCTGGCTTGAGCTAAAAGAAGCCAATCCGGGTAAGTACGCGCGCGACGTCGCAGGGTTAATGAACATCAGCGAAGCGGAGCTGACCTTTGCCCGCGTGGGTCACGACGCCTGGCGACTGCGCGGTGAAATCCGCGAGATCCTGGGCGCGCTGGAGGCGGTGGGCGAAACCAAATGTATCTGCCGCAACGAATACGCCGTTCACGAACAGGTGGGGAACTTCACCAACCAGCACCTGAACGGCCACGCAGGGCTGGTGCTGAACCCGCGCGCGCTGGATCTGCGCCTGTTCCTCAACCAGTGGGCGAGCGCGTTTCACATCAGCGAAACCACCGCCCGCGGCGAGCGGCAGAGCATTCAGTTCTTCGACCACCAGGGCGATGCCCTGCTGAAGGTCTACGCCACGGACAACACCGACGTTTCCGCCTGGGGCGACGTGCTGACCCGCTTTATCTTTGCCGACAACCCGCCGCTGGCGTTGAGGATGGCCGATGCCCCGGCTCACGCTGAAAACGCGGATGCCGCGCTGGTGGACAAAGAGTGGCGCGCCATGACCGACGTTCATCAGTTCTTCAGCCTGCTCAAGCGCCATAACCTCAGCCGCCAGCAGGCGTTTCGCCTGGTGGATGACGATCTGGCCTGCCGGGTAGAAAACACCGCGCTGGCGCAGCTCCTGGAGACGGCGTGCCGGGACGGTAACGAAATCATGGTCTTCGTGGGCAACCGCGGCTGCGTGCAGATCTTCACCGGGGCGGTGGAAAAGCTGGTGCCGATGAAAGGCTGGCTGAACGTCTTTAACCCAACCTTTACCCTGCATCTGCTTGAAGGATCCATTGCGGAAACGTGGGTCACGCGCAAGCCGACGGCTGACGGGCACGTCACCAGCCTGGAGCTGTTTGCCGCCGACGGGACGCAAATCGCCCAGCTGTACGGTCAGCGCACGGAAGGCGAACCGGAGCAGAGCCAGTGGCGCAGCCAGATTGACGCCTTAACGGCCAAAGGGTTGGCCGCATGAAACGGTGGCTTGCCCTGCTCAGCGCCCTGCCCCTGCTGGCGCTTGCTGCGCCGCAGGAGAAAATCGTTACCCTTGGCGGCGACGTCACCGAGATTGTCTACGCTCTCGGCGCGGCGTCCTCGCTGGTGGCCCGCGACAGCACCAGCCAGTGGCCGCAGGCGGCGAAAGACCTGCCTGACGTGGGCTATCTGCGCCAGCTCAATGCGGAAGGGATCTTATCCATGCGCCCTACGCTGGTGCTGGCCAGCGCCCAGGCGCAGCCGTCTCTGGCGCTAAAGCAGGTTGAGCAAAGCCACGTCAGGGTGATCGCTGTTCCTGCCGGTAACGACCTGAACGTCATTGACGAAAAGGTGAGGATCGTCGCTGAAGCGACGCACCGCGAGGCCGAGGGGAAGGTCCTGCGCAGCACGCTGCGCCAGGCGCTGTCGGCGCTTCCCGCGTCACCGCTCAATAAGCGGGTGCTGTTTATTCTCAACCACGGCGGGATGACCGCCATGGCCGCCGGGCAACAGACCGGCGCGGATGCGGCCATTCGTGCGGCGGGGCTGCAGAACGCGATGCAGGGGTTCACCCGCTATCAGCCGCTGTCGCAGGAAGGCACGATCGCCAGCCGACCCGATCTGGTGGTGATTTCTCAGGACGGTCTCAACGCCCTGGGCGGTGAAGCGAATCTGTGGACGCTGCCCGGCCTGGCGCAAACCCCGGCGGGACGGAATAAGCAGGTGCTGGCGATTGACGATATGGCGCTGCTGGGCTTCAGCGTGCGAACGCCGGAAGCCATCCAGCAGCTGCGTGCCAAAGCGGAACAGCTGCCCTGATGTCCCGGCGGATAACCTTATCGTTATGGATGCTGACCGCGATCCTGACCATCATGACGCTCGCAGCGACCGGGGTTGGGGCATTACGCCTGCCGGTCAGCCTGCTGTGGAACGGCAGCGACGAGGCGCTGCGTCAAATCTGGCTGACGATCCGCCTGCCTCGCGTGCTGCTGGCGCTGGCGATCGGCGGTTCACTGGCGCTGGCGGGCTGCGTGATGCAGGGGCTGTTTCGAAATCCGCTGGCGGACCCGGGACTGCTCGGCATCAGCAGCGGCGCGGCGCTCGCCGTTGCGCTGTGGGTAGTACTTCCGCTCTCGCTGCCTGCCCTGGTGATGCTGTACGCCCCGATGCTGGCGGCGTTTCTCGGCGCGCTGGCCGCCACCTTCGTGATTTTCCTGCTCAGCCGACAGCGTGACGCCACCCTGTCGCGCCTGCTGCTGGTGGGAATTGCCATCAACGCCCTGTGCGGCGCGGCCGTCGGGGTGCTGTCATGGCTCAGCAATGATGCCCAGCTTCGCCAGCTTTCGCTCTGGGGAATGGGCAGCCTCGGCCAGGCGCAGTGGTCAACCCTGCTGGCCGTCGCGTCGCTGATGGTCCCCACCGCGCTGGCTATCTGGCGTCTGGCAGGCGCCCTCAACCTGCTGCAGCTGGGCGACGAAGAGGCGCATTACCTCGGCGTGGAGGTTGCCGCCGTGCAGCGGATCCTGCTGCTGTGCAGTGCCCTGCTGGTGGCCGCCGCCGTTGCGGTCAGCGGCGTGATCGGCTTCGTCGGCCTGGTGGTGCCGCACCTGGTGCGCATGTGGCTGGGAGCCGACCACCGGGCCGTGCTCCCCGGCTCGGTGCTGGCCGGCGCGCTGCTCCTGCTGGTTGCCGATACGCTGGCGCGCAGCGTGGTCGCCCCGGCGGAAATGCCGGTCGGCTTACTGACCAGCCTTCTCGGCGCGCCGTGGTTTCTGTGGCTTATCTTTCGTCGCGGAGGTGCGCATGGCTGAACGCTACTGTGCAGAAAACCTTGTCTTTCGCGCCGGACAACGCACGCTGATTAACGACGTGTCGCTGACCTTATCTCAGGGCGAGCTGGTGGCGCTGATTGGCCCCAACGGCGCCGGGAAATCAACGCTGTTGCGGCTGCTGACCGGCTACCTTAAACCTGCGGGCGGACGGTGCAGCCTGGCAGGCACACCGCTTGCGGCCTGGCAGCCGGACAGGCTCTCCCGCTACCGGGCGGTAATGCGCCAGAACACGCAGCTCGGATTTGACTGGCCGGTTGAGGCGGTCGTCGGTATGGGGCGAGCGCCCTGGACCCGCACGCCTGAAGCGTCGGTTATTGAGGAGGTCATGGCCGTCACCGGCTGTTTACCGCTGGCGGGCAGGCGGTTTGCCGCACTCTCCGGCGGCGAGCAGCAGCGCATCCAGCTCGCCCGCGCGCTGGCTCAGCTCTGGTGCGACGGCGCGCCGCGCGGCTGGCTGTTCCTTGATGAACCCACGTCTGCGCTGGATCTCTATCACCAGCAGCATCTGCTGCGCCTGCTGAAGTCCCTGACCCGTCGGGGGCATCTGCACGTTTGCGCGGTACTGCACGACCTTAATCTGGCGGCGCTGTGGGCGGACCGCATCCTGCTGCTGCATGGCGGCACAATCGTGTCCCAGGGAGCACCGGAAACCGTTTTACAGGCCGACGCGCTGGCGCGCTGGTACGGCGCGCAGGTGATCGTCGGCAGGCATCCGGCTCACGCCGCGCCTCAGGTGTTTCTCGCCCCCTGATCGGGCTGGTAAAAATCTTTCAGGGTTTCCAGCAGGGCATGCGCCGCCTTAGAGAGCTGCGTGTGCCCTGGATGGATCGCTCCGATACACTTTTCAATGGGCGGGCTGTCCAGCGGAATACAGACCGCGCCCAGCGACGCCATCTGCGTCTCGCACAGCGCCGGGACGGCGCTGCCGCCGAGGCCACTCGCAACCATTCTCCCGACCGTCACCAGCTGATGACTTTCCAGCGCGACGTCCAGCTTTCTGCCGCTTCGCGCCAGCTCCTCTTCCATCATCAGACGCACCGCAGAGGGGCGCTGCAGGGTGATGAAATCCAGCGTCAGCAGCTCTTCCCAGGTCAGGCGCTTTTTGCCCGCCAGCGAGGAATCTTTCGGCACAATGGCAACAAACCTGTCGAGGCCCAGCGGGGTAAACAGCAGGTTGTGCGTCGGCGCGGGCTCAAAGGCGATGCCCATCTCGACCCGCCCTTCCCGCACCATCTCGATCACCTGCTCGTTAATAACGTCATGCACGGTGACGTTGACCCCGGCATGACGATCGCGAAATGCCTTTAGCACCTCGGGCAGGACATTCGCGGCAAACGACGGCATGGCGGCGACCGAGATTTTACCGCGCTGCAGGGTAAAGCACTGGTGCATCGCCTCTTCGACGTTATCCCAGTCGGCAAGCAGCTGGCGCGCCATGGGCAAAAACGTCTCACCCTCCTGCGTCAGCGCGACCTTGCGCGTGCTCCGCTGCAGCAGCGGTCCGCCGAGCGTGTCCTCCAGCGCTTTAATGGTCAGGCTCAGGGCCGGCTGGGAAAGATTCAGCCGTTCGCTGGCGTGCGCGAAATTCAGAGTGTGAGCTACCGCTAAAAACGCGCGTAACTGTTTGACACTCATTCTCATTTTTCATCCTGTTAACTAATTGAAAAAAATTAGTTAACAGGAAATTAATAAAAAAACCAAATGAGTGGGTCACAAATTCAAAATTAACAAATGAGTCCACGCCCCTAATGATACCGGCACGGTTAACGGGAGGGATGACTATGGCGGGACTGGATAAGCGCGTCGGCAGCTATGCGCAGGCGCTGGATGGGCTGACGGACGGGATGACCTTGCTGGCGGGCGGCTTTGGCCTGTGCGGTATTCCGGAGAACCTGATTGCAGAGGTAAGACGCCGTCAGGTGAAAGACCTGACGGTGGTATCAAACAACTGCGGCGTGGACGGTTTCGGTCTCGGGCTACTGCTCGAAACGCGTCAGGTTCGCAAAGTGGTGGCCTCTTACGTCGGCGAGAACGCGCTGTTCGAGCGGCAGGTGCTGAGCGGCGAACTGGAGATTGAACTCACGCCTCAGGGCACGCTGGCGGAAAAGGTGCGCGCGGGCGGCGCGGGTATTCCGGCATTTTACACGGCCACCGGCTACGGCACCCCCGTGGCTGTCGGCAAAGACGTGCGCCAGTTTGCGGGGAAGCACTACATCCTTGAAGAGGCCATTACCGGTGATTTTGCGCTCATTAAGGGCTGGAAAGCGGACTGGTACGGCAACGTTGTCTATCGGCATACCGCGCAAAATTTTAATCCGCTGATGGCAACGGCGGGCCGGATAACGGTCGTCGAGGTGGAAGAGATCGTTCCCCCGGGCGAGCTGCCCCCGTCGGCCATTCATACCCCGGGAATTTACGTCGACAGGCTGATTGTCGGCCAGTTTGAAAAACGCATTGAACAGCGCACGCTGCGCGCGCAAGGAGTGTGACGATGTTAACCCGTGAACAGATGGCCATGCGCGTCGCCCGCGAGCTGCGCGACGGTTACTACGTCAACCTGGGGATCGGCATCCCTACTCTGGTAGCGAACTACATTCCGGACGGGATGGACGTGATGCTCCAGTCGGAAAACGGACTGCTGGGGATGGGGGCTTTTCCTGACGAGCAGAGCCTTGACGCCGACATGATCAACGCCGGTAAACAGACCGTGACCGCGCGCACCGGCGCGGCCATTTTCGACTCGGCCCAGTCGTTTGCCATGATCCGCGGCGGTCATGTCGACCTGACCGTGCTGGGCGCGTTTGAAGTGGACGTCGAGGGCAATATTGCCTCGTGGATGATCCCCGGAAAGATGGTGAAGGGCATGGGTGGCGCGATGGATCTTGTCGCCGGGGCGCAGAACATCATTGTGGTGATGACCCACGCCTCGAAAAGCGGTGAGTCAAAGCTGCTGCCGCGCTGCACGCTGCCACTCACGGGCGCGGGCTGCATCCGTCGGGTCTTAACCGACCTCGCGTTGCTTGAGATCGAGAACGGCGCGTTCATCCTGCGCGAATACGCCCCCGGCGTCAGCATCGACGAAATTGCGGCTAAGACGGCCGGGAAAATGACCGTGGCGGACGACGTTCGCGAGATGCGCTTCAACTGAGGACTCACGATGAAAGAGGTCATGATTGTCGGGGCAACGCGAACCCCCATTGGCAGTTTTCGCGGATCGCTATCGTCCCTTTCGGCGGTTGAGCTGGGGGCCGCCGCGGTGCGGCATCTGCTGGAGAACAGCGGTCTTAGCGCAGAACAGGTAGATGAACTGATTTTCGGACAGGTGCTGACGGCCGGGTGCGGACAAAACCCTGCGCGCCAGACGGCCATCACCGCCGGATTGCCCGTCAGCACACCGGCGACAACGGTCAACCTGGTGTGCGGCGCGGGCTTAAAAGCGGTGCAGCTCGCCGCGCAGGCGATCCGCTGCGGCGACGCGGATGTGGTGCTCGCTGGCGGTCAGGAGAGCATGAGCAGCGCCCCCTATCTGCTGGACGGCGCGCGTTCAGGGCTGCGTTTTGGCCATACGGGCCTGCAGGACAGCATGATTACCGACGGTCTGTGGGACGCGTTCAACGATTACCACATGGGGATCACCGCTGAAAACGTCGCCCGTGAGAATGACATTTCCCGCGCGCAGCAGGACGCCTTTGCCGCCCGGTCGCAGCACAAAGCGGCCTCCGCCATCGAGGCGGGTCGCTTTGACGCCGAGATAGCGCCGGTGACGGTGCAGCAGGGTAAAAAACCGCCGCTTATCGTCAGCCGTGACGAACAGCCCCGGCCAGGCACCACCGCTGAGCAGCTGGCGCAGCTGCGCCCCGCCTTTTTGCAGGAGGAAGGCACGGTCACGGCCGGAAATGCGTCAACGCTCAACGACGGTGCCGCTGCGGTGCTGCTGATGAGCGGCGAAAAAGCGCGGGAGAGCGGTTTGCCCATTCTCGGTCGTATCGTGAGCTACGCCGTGACGGGCGTTGACCCGTCGGTGATGGGTATCGGACCGGTCAGCGCCTGCCGGACGGCGCTGTCGCGGGCGGGCTGGACGCTGGATGACGTGGATCTCATTGAAGCCAATGAGGCCTTTGCCGCCCAGGCGCTGGCGGTGGGCAAGCAGCTCGGCTGGGATGAACGCAAGGTGAACGTTAACGGCGGCGCTATCGCCCTGGGTCATCCGATTGGCGCCTCCGGCTGCCGCATCCTCGTGACGCTGCTGTACGAAATGCAGCGCCGTGACGTTAAAAAAGGGCTCGTCACCCTGTGCGTAGGCGGCGGGCAAGGCATCGCTCTCACCGTCGAGCGTTAAGCATCTCGTTGGTACCCGAATAATAATTAAAGTGAGGAGTCGTAATGAGTGTGTTAATTGCCCTGGCGGCGCTGGCGCTGCTGATGCTGGCGGCCTATCGCGGATACAGCGTTATTTTGTTTGCGCCGATTGCGGCGCTCGGCGCCGTGCTGCTGACCGATCCGGGTGCCGTCGGCCCGACGTTTACCGGCCTGTTTATGGAAAAGATGGTGGGCTTCGTCAAGCTCTACTTCCCGGTGTTCCTGCTGGGGGCCGTTTTTGGCAAGCTGATTGAGCTTTCCGGTTTCTCACGCTCCATCGTCGCCGCCGCGATTCAGATCCTCGGTCGTCGCCACGCCATTCCCGTGATTGTCCTGGTGTGCGCGCTGTTAACCTACGGCGGCGTGTCGCTGTTCGTGGTGGCGTTTGCGGTTTACCCTTTCGCCGCGGAGCTGTTCCGCCAGAGCGGCATCCCCAAGCGGCTGATCCCGGCCACCGTGGCGCTGGGTGCATTCTCGTTTACCATGGACGCCCTGCCCGGCACGCCGCAGATCCAGAATATCATCCCCACCAGTTTCTTTGGTACGAACGCCTGGGCCGCGCCGTGGCTGGGGCTTATCGGCTCTCTGTTTATTATCGTCTTTGGCCTGCTCTGGCTGGAGCGCCAGCGTCGTAAGGCGTTCAATAACAACGAAGGTTACGGCACGGATCTGAAAAATGAGCCCGAAACGCCGGATAACATTAACCTTCCGCATCCGCTGATTGCTATCTCCCCGCTGCTGGTGGTGGGCATACTGAACCTGCTGTTTACCCGCTGGATCCCCGGCTGGTACGGCACGACCCACGAGCTTACTCTGCCAGGCCTGGCGAAACCGATTGTGACCGAGGTGGGCAAGATCACCGCCATCTGGGCCGTGGAAGCGGCGCTGATCTCCGGTATTGTGCTGGTGCTAATTTTTGGCTTTCGCAATATCCGGGGGCGTCTGGCTGAAGGCAGCCGGACCGCGGTGAGCGGCGCCATTCTGGCGGCGATGAATACCGCCTCGGAATACGGTTTTGGCGCGGTTATCGCCGCCCTGCCCGGGTTTCTGGTGTTATCCAAAGCGCTGGCGGCCATCCCCAATCCGCTGCTGAATGAAGCCATCAGCGTGACGGTGCTTGCGGGGATCACCGGCTCGGCGTCCGGGGGGATGAGTATTGCGCTCGCCGCCATGTCCGACTCGTTTGTCGCCGCCGCCCACGCCGCCAATATCCCGCTTGAGGTGCTGCACCGCGTGGCCTCAATGGCGAGCGGCGGGATGGATACGCTGCCCCATAACGGCGCGGTGATTACCCTGCTGGCGATTACCGGCCTGAGCCATCGCCAGGCCTACGGCGGCATTTTCGCGATCACCATCATTAAAAGTCTGGCAGTGCTTTTTGTCATTGCCGTGTTCTATCTGACCGGCATTGTGTAAGGAGAGAAAGATGAATCTGAACGGTAAGACCGCGCTGGTGACGGGCTCGACCAGCGGCATTGGGCTTGGGATCGCCCGCGTGCTGGCGAAGGCCGGGGCACAGCTGATCCTCAACGGTTTCGGCGACAGCGAATCAGCAAGAGTTGAGATTGCGCAACTGGGCAAAACGCCGGGCTATCACGATGCAGACCTGCGTGACGTGCTGCAAATTGAAGCCATGATGCGCTACGCCGAATCGCAGTTTGGCGGCGTGGACATTCTTGTCAACAACGCCGGGATACAGCATGTCGCCCCGGTTGACGCGTTTCCGGTGGAGAAATGGAACGACATTATCGCCATTAATCTCTCCTCGGTATTTCACACCAGCCGACTGGCGCTGCCCGCCATGCGCGAGAAAAACTGGGGGCGCATCATCAATATCGCCTCGGTTCACGGACTGGTCGCGTCAAAAGAGAAGTCAGCCTACGTGGCCGCCAAGCATGGCGTAGTGGGCTTTACGAAATCGCTGGCGCTGGAAACCGCCCGCACCGGTGTTACCGCCAATACCATCTGCCCAGGCTGGGTACTGACGCCGCTGGTGCAACAGCAAATTGATAAGCGTATCGCTGAGGGCGTGCCGCCGGAGCAGGCGCGCGATCTGCTCCTGGCAGAGAAACAGCCTTCGGGCGAGTTTGTCACCCCTGAGCAGCTGGGTGAACTGGCGCTGTTTTTGTGCAGCGACAGCGCCGTGAACGTTCGCGGCGCCGCGTGGAATATGGATGGGGGATGGGTTGCGCAGTGATTTCCAGGCCGGGTGAAGCGACGCCGCCACCCGGCAAACAGGGTTAGCTTGAGCAGCTGACCTCCAGCCGCTTGCCCCAGTCAGGCGGGCGGCTGACGTAATCATCATCCCGGTCGGCAAACGGCGCGCGTAGCGCCAGATGCAAGCGGTGTAGCTCGTCGTATTCGCCCTGCTCTGCCTGCTCAATCGCCCGCTGCGCCAGCCAGTTGCGCAACACCATTGCGGGATTCGTCGCGTTCATCTGCGTCTGTCTGACAGCGTCATCCACCTGCTCCTGCTGCAGCCGCGTGCGGTACTGCGCAAACCAGTCGTCAAACGCCTGCCTGTCGATAAACTCGTCGCGCAGCGGGGAGGCCGTGCTGTGCTGCTCCGTCTGGCCCAGCATCCGGAAGGTACGGGTATAATCGCTGCCCTCGCGCGCCATCAGGGCAAACAGGCCATTGAGGATGTCGTTATCGCCCTTCTCCTGCGTCATCAGCCCCAGCTTGTTGCGCATCAGCGTGCCATATTCCCGCAGCAAAATGTCCTGGTAGCTGTCGAGCGCATCGTTGAGGGCATCAACGTCAATAAACGGCGACAGGGTTTGCGCAAGCCGCTGCAGGTTCCACAGGCCAACCGCCGGCTGATTGTCAAAGCTGTAGCGTCCCTGATAGTCAGAGTGGTTGCAGATATAGCCAGGCTGGTAATCGTCCAGGAAACCAAAAGGACCGTAATCAAAGGTCAGCCCAAGAATCGACATGTTGTCCGTATTCATCACACCATGGGCAAAGCCTACCGTTTGCCAGCGGGCAATCAGGGCTGCGGTTCGGGCAACCACATCCCTGAACCAGAGAACGTATTTATCCGCCTCGTCCTGCAGATGCGACCAGTGGTGACGAATGGTAAAGTCAGCCAGCTGGCGAACCTTGTCCGGCTCGCGGCGATAGTAAAAGTGCTCAAAATGACCGAAGCGCAGATGGCTTTGCGCGATGCGCATCAGCATTGCCCCCTTTTCTACCGTTTCGCGCACTATCGGCGTATCGCTGGTGACAATCGACAGCGCGCGGGTAGTGGGAATACCCAGGGCGTGCATCGCTTCAGACGCCAGGCTCTCGCGGATAGTTGAACGCAGCACCGCGCGCCCGTCGCCCATTCGCGACCAGGGAGTAAGGCCTGCGCCTTTCAGGTGCCAGTCAACCGTCTCCCCGTTGGGAAGCCGTTGTTCACCGAGCAGGATCCCCCTGCCGTCGCCCAGTTGCCCCGCCCAGACGCCAAACTGATGTCCGCTATAGACCTGAGCCAGAGGTTGCATACCGGCGAGAAGCGTTTCACCACCCCAGACGCCTGCACCCTCTGAACGCTGAAAGAGCTCAGGCGGAATGGCCAGCTCTTCTGCCAGCAAATCGTTATGCCAGATAAGGCGTGAATTTTGTAACGGTGTCGGTTTGAGTGCGGTGTAAAAGCCAGGCAACTCGTCATGCCAGTGAGCAGTAAAAGACAGGGTCATAGGTCCTCCTGCTTTTAGTGTAGAGGGTTTACCCGGACTTAAACACGGGCGAAAGCAAGGGTTATCGCTGCTGAACCAGCGTAGTGACGTGTTCTGCAGAGACGGCTGGCCAGAGTGCCCCCTGCATTGCGCCAAAATTGAAGGATAAAACGCGTTGCAACAGGCCGTGGTCGTCAATGCCCGAGACGATCACTGACTGGCAGTGCGGCGTGATTTGCCAGAGGATGGCGCGCATAAAAGGCTCAAAAGAGAGCTCCGGAGCACGCTGCTGAATGAAGCCTTTATCAAGGATGACCCGTTTAAATAATCCATCATAGACCGCTTTGAGCGATGCGGCGCCTGCGCCAAAGTTTGCCAGGACCAACGGGAAATGGATTGCCATTCTCGCCAGCTGCAGATCGTCCTTTCCGTTATTTAAACCTGGATAGTTCTCATTAACAGTAAACTCAAGAAACGGATAACGCTCAAGGATTGAAACAGCGTTTCCATTACTTAATAAAAACTCAACTATTGCAGGTGTAATATTGATCCATGCAATTAACTGATGCTGAATAAAAAACAGTTTACAGGTATCAAGCAATTGCAGTTTTTCGTTAAACAGCGCTAACTCTTCAGCCGCTGAAAGCCGAGGGATAACAAGCTCAGTGGGGATCCGCACATCGCTGCCGACGCCAGTAAAGTTAACCAGAATTTCTAAACCTTTAAGCTCACCAGCACTATTACGAGCAGGTAAAAGCAGCAGTTCAGACTGGTAAGCATTATCTAGCGTAATAATCATTGCACTCGCCCCGCATTAAAGATGAGAGAGGACATCCTGGAGCAATTGCCGACACAATTCCACTGTCTTGATTTTAATAAGATTAACTTCATTAGTTCCGTATTAATTTTCAGATTTATCCCTGAATCTAAAATAATTTTATCCTGGTTGCAGAATAATAGCCAGTTTTAGATAAAACAGACACATGCAGGATTCACTAATTTTAGGCAAATTTAACTTTAAGCATCTTATTTGAGAAAAACGGCATGATTTATTACTGACCATGCCGTCATAAGAGAAGTATCCGACAAAGACTATATACGTCGTGCCTGCCAGAAATTTTTACGCCAGTAAACATTATCAAGAGAAGAGCGCATCACGCCGCGGCTGGTCGAGGCGTGAATGAACTGATTGTCTGTATCATATATTCCCACATGAAGACCGCTTTCACCCGATCCGGTTTTGAAGAAAACCAGGTCGCCGGGCAGAAGATCGTCTTTATCAATTTCAGTGCCAATTTCTGCCTGTTTGCGCGTTTCGCGCGGAAGCTGTAAATCAAACTTATCGCGAAACGTCATCAGCACGAAGCCGGAGCAATCCACGCCGCCGCGGCTCATGCCGCCGTAGCGATAAGGCGTGCCGCGCCAGTTGCTCAGCTGATCGTTAAGGCTGGCAATGACGGTGATCGAATCTGAAAGCCGTGGGTTAGGCGGCGGCGCACGATGGCTACTGCATCCTGCAAGAAAGAGTGTGGCCATCAGGAGAAACCAGAATCGCATTTTCAGACGAATCCTCTGCTTTTTTTGTTCTTTTCGTAATTTAGCGTGCAATTGTGCTAAGAGGCAAGGAACGGTTACGCCTGCCCGGTAGAAATCAGCATCTTATGTCCCTCTATATCCAGCCTGCGGAACGACATGTTGTACGCGCGGGCAAGATGAGGCGGCGTAAGAACCCTATCCCGCGCACCGCTGGCGATCATCTTTCCCTTCGACAGCAGCCACACCCGGTGGGCATGACGCAGGGTGTGGTTGAGGTCATGGCTGCTCATCACCACGGCGATACCTTTTCGGCTCAGGGCGCTTAGCAGCGTATCCAGTGCCGCCTGCTGCGCCACGTCCAGACCGCTCATGGGCTCATCGAGAAGCAGCATCCGCCCGTGAGGATTGCCTGCCGGGTGGATCTGAAGGATGACGGCCGCCAGGCGCACCCGCTGCCACTCTCCGCCGGAAAGCTGGCTGGCGTGCCGGGACAGTTTATCTTCCAGCCCCAGAGCCGCGGCCACGTCCGTCAGCAGTGACGTTTGTTGTTTGTCGTGCAAATGCAGCATCAGATAGTGCCAGACCGGCATCGCAAAGGGCGGCATCTGCTGCTGCACAAGGTAGCTGCGCCGATGCGCCAGCGAGACCGGCGACCAGTCGGCGAGCGTATGCTCCAGCAGCGTTATCTGCCCTTCTCCGTCGGTCATGCCTGCCATCCGTGCCAGCAGTGTGCTCTTCCCCGCACCGTTTGGCCCGACAAGATGCAGGATTTCGCCCGCATTGACGGTACCGGTTATCGGCTCCAGACGTCCCCTCTCGGCAACGTCCGTGAGCTGCATCAGCAACGACATTATTTCGCCAGCGCCAGCTTGATCGATTCCATGACGATCGGATCCTCGGGGGTCATATCCGGCGAAAAGCGCTGAACCACCTGGCCGTCGCGACCAATCAGGAATTTTTCAAAATTCCACAGAATATCGTCCGGGTAAAGCGGCGCGCGGCCTTTGCTGGCCATGCGTTCATAAAAACCGCTTCCTTCCGGCGCAACGGCCTTCGGCGCGGCAGCGATCAGCTTCGCATACAGCGGATGGCGGTCTTCACCGTTGACATCGATTTTGCTGAACATCGGGAACGTCACGCCATAGGTGGTGCTGCAGAAGGTTTTAATCTCCTCTTCGCTGCCCGGCTCCTGGCCGAGGAACTGGTTGCACGGGAAGCCCAGCACGGTGAAGCCGTCTTTCTCCCAGGCTTTTTGAATGTTTTCCAGCTGCTCGTACTGCGGCGTCAGGCCACATTTGGATGCCACGTTGACGATAAGCAACACGTTGTCTTTGTAGCCTTCCAGCGTGGTTTTCTCGCCGTCAATGGTGGTCACTTCGGTATTCAGGATATCAGTCTGCATAGCATTCCCTCAGGTTGTCTTACGACTTGTTGATTTAACGTCCAGCTTTTAATAGTAGCCAGATAAATACCGGCGCGCCCAGCGTGGCGGTCACCACGCCAATCGGCAGCTCTGCGGCCGTCAGGGCAAGCCGGGCGATGATATCGGCCACCAGCAGCGTGACGGCCCCGGCAACCGCCGAGGCCGGAAGCAGAGTCCTATGGTCCGTGAGGCCACACAGACGCAGCATGTGTGGAATAACCAGCCCGATAAAACCGATCGCGCCCGCCAGAGCCACGCTGACGCCGACCAGCCAGCCAATGACGATCACCAGCACATTACGCCAGAACCCAATCGGCATGCCGAGCTGGCGGGCAGAGGTTTCACCCAGCGCGAGCATATTCAGCGGCTGCGCCTGCAGGGCAGCCCACACGATGACCGGTACCAGCAGCGCCATCAGCCAGCCCTGGTGCCAGTCAACGCCCCCAAAGCCGCCCATCATCCAGTACATCAGCTGACGCAGGTCAAAGGATGTTGAGAAGTAGACCGCCCAGGTCATCAACGCGCTGCAGATGATCCCCAGCGCCACGCCGGCAAGCAGCAGACGGCTGGTCGATAAGTGCCGTCTGGCGAAGCGAAGAAGGATTGCTGTGATCAGTAATGCGCCGAGAATAGCGCTCAGGCTAATACTCCATCCGGAGAGTTCTCCCCCGCCCAGCATCACCGCCGCAATCAGACCCACGCCTGCACCGTTCGACACGCCGAGCAGCCCGGGCTCCGCCAGCGGGTTATCAAACAACGCCTGCATAATGGTGCCGCACAGCGCCAGCGCGGCCCCCACCAGAACCACCGCGACGGTGCGCGGCAGGCGAATTTGCCAGACGAAGAGCTGCCCGTCCGGCCCCCACCAGCTTTCAGGCCCTATCCATCGGTCTCCGGCGCAGAGGCTCACGGCCGCGGCGACAATGAGCAACAGCACCAGCAAAAGCAGGCGACGCTTATCGGAACGGTGCTGGCGGTGGGCATAATCAAGCATGGGTACGGTTTTAGTAGCGTGAGATGTAATTGATTTTACGGCGGGTTTGCCGGAGAGCGCAAAGAAAAAAGGCCGCGTGGGCGGCCTTTTTAGTTAGTTCATATTACTCTGCTTTGGGCGTTGCGTTTTCGACACGGCTTTTTAACTTCTGGCCGGGTCTGAAGGTCACCACGCGGCGGGCTGTAATGGGAATATCTTCCCCCGTCTTCGGGTTACGGCCCGGACGTTGGTTTTTGTCTCGCAAATCAAAATTGCCAAAACCGGAGAGTTTTACCTGCTCACCATTTTCCAGAGCACGACGGATCTCTTCGAAAAACAGCTCTACCAGCTCTTTGGCATCCCGTTTGCTAAGCCCAAGCTTATCAAACAGATATTCTGACATTTCAGCTTTTGTAAGCGCCATAGGTTCAATCCCTCAATGATGCCTGGAATCGCTCTTTTAATGCCTCTACACATTTGGCGACGGTAGCGGCAATCTCCTCTTCTTCGAGTGTACGGCTGGTATCCTGAAGGATAAGGCTAATAGCGAGGCTCTTGAAACCTTCTGCTACGCCCTTGCCGCGGTACACGTCAAATAAGTTTACGCCAACTACCTGATTTACGCCAACTTTCTTACATTCGGCCAAAATATCTGCTGCGGGCACATTTTCCGCGACCACAACCGCGATATCACGGCGGTTTGCCGGGAAGCGGGAGACGTCCTGAGCCTGAGGAATAACGCGGTCAGCCACCGGGTTCCATTCCAGCTCGAACACGATGGTACGGCCATTCAGGTCCAGCTTGCGCTCCAGCTCAGGGTGAACAACCCCAATAAAACCAACGCGTTTGCCGTCTAAATAGATGGCTGCGCTTTGGCCCGGATGCAGAGCCGGGATGGCTTCTGCGCGGAATTCAATTTCAGATAATTTACCGGTCAGATCCAGAATCGCTTCCAGATCGCCCTTCATATCGTAGAAATCAACCGTGCCTTTTGCCAGGTCCCAGTGCTCTTCATAGCGGTTGCCGCTGATGGCGCCAGCCAGCATGAGATCCTGACGGATGCCTAAATTTGCCTGATTATCCGGTACAAAGCGCAAACCGCTTTCGAAAATTCGCACGCGGTTTTGCTGACGATTCTGGTTATAAACGACAGTGCCCAGCAGGCCCGTCCACAGAGACAGACGCATCGCGGACATTTCGCTGGAGATTGGGCTTGGCAGGATCAGCGCCTCCTGGCCCGGGTGGATCAGCTGCTGCAGCTTTGGATCCACAAAGCTGTAGGTGATCACTTCCTGGTAGCCTTTGTCGTTCAGCATGGTTTTCACACGCTTCAGGGACAGGTCGGCTTCACGGTGGGAGCCCATCACCAGACCTGCCTGCACAGGCTCGTCAGGGATGTTGTTGTAGCCGTAAACGCGGGCCACTTCTTCCACCAGATCTTCTTCAATTTCCATGTCGAAACGCCATGATGGCGCAACGGCTTTCCACTCGTCCTGGCCTTCGGTCACTTCACAGCCCAGACGCGTCAGGATGTCGGTCACCTGCGCATCGGCAACGTGATGACCAATCAGGCGATCCAGCTTGCTGCGGCGCAGGGTGATGGTGGCACGCTTCGGCAGGGTCGCTTCGTTGGTGACGTCGATAACCGGGCCCGCTTCACCGCCGCAGATGTCGATCAGCAGGCGGGTCGCGCGTTCCATCGCTTTGTACTGCAGCGCCGGGTCAACGCCGCGCTCGTAGCGGTGGGAGGCATCGGTATGCAGACCGTGACGGCGTGCGCGACCGGTGATGGAGAGCGGGCTGAAGAACGCGCATTCCAGCAGGACGTTTTGCGTCTCGTCGTTCACGCCTGAGTGCTCGCCCCCGAAGATACCGCCCATTGCCAGCGCTTTGCTGTGGTCAGCAATCACCAGGGTGTCGGCGTTCAGTTTCGCTTCGCTGCCGTCCAGCAGAACCAGGGTTTCGCCCTCTTTCGCCATGCGCACAACGATGCCGCCGTCGATACGATCTTTATCGAACGCGTGCATCGGCTGGCCCAGCTCCAGCAGAACGTAGTTGGTCACGTCTACCACGGCGTCGATAGAGCGGATACCGCAGCGGCGCAGCTTCTCCTTCATCCACAGCGGGGTTGGCGCTTTCACGTTGATGCCTTTCACCACGCGACCGAGGTAGCGCGGGCAAGCATCCGCAGCGTCAACCTGAATAGGCAGCACGTCGCTGATGGTCGCTTCAACCGGCGCAATGTCCGGCGCGTTCAGTTCGGTCTGGTTCAGCACGGCCACGTCGCGCGCCACGCCGATGATACCTAAGCAGTCGGCACGGTTTGGCGTGACGCTGATTTCGATGGTGTTGTCATCAAGCTTCAGGTATTCACGGATATCGGTGCCGACTGGCGCATCCAGCGGCAGCTCAATGATGCCGTTGTGGTCGTCGGAAATACCCAGCTCGGAGAAGGAGCACAGCATGCCTTCAGACGGCTCGCCGCGCAGCTTAGCCGCTTTAATTTTGAAATCGCCCGGCAGCACTGCACCGACGGTCGCCACGGCCACCTTCAGGCCCTGACGGCAGTTTGGCGCACCGCAGACGATATCCAGCAGACGGTCACCGCCCACGTTCACTTTTGTCACGCGCAGTTTGTCAGCGTTAGGGTGCTGGCCGCACTCTACCACTTCGCCGACGACCACGCCGTTGAAGGCACCGGAAACCGGCTCAACGCCGTCCACTTCCAGACCCGCCATGGTGATCTGGTTAGAAAGCGCGTCGCTGTCCAGCGTGGTGTTCACCCACTCGCGTAACCACAGTTCACTGAATTTCATTGTTCTGTCCTGCCCTTATTTAAACTGTTTGAGGAAACGCAGATCGTTTTCGAAGAATGCACGTAAGTCGGTCACGCCGTAGCGCAGCATGGTCAGACGCTCCATGCCCATGCCGAAGGCAAAGCCAGAGTAAACTTCCGGATCGATACCCACGTTGCGCAGCACGTTTGGATGCACCATGCCGCAGCCCAGCACTTCCAGCCATTTGCCGTTTTTACCCATCACGTCAACTTCCGCAGACGGTTCGGTGAACGGGAAGTAGGACGGACGGAAACGAACCTGCAGATCTTCCTCAAAGAAGTTGTTCAGGAAATCGTGCAGCGTGCCCTTCAGGTTGGTGAAGCTGATATTTTTATCAACAATCAGGCCTTCCATCTGGTGGAACATCGGGGTGTGGGTCTGATCGTAGTCGTTACGATAGACGCGGCCCGGCGCGATAATACGGATTGGCGGCTCCTGATCCTTCATGGTACGGATCTGAACGCCGGAGGTCTGAGTACGCAGCAGACGCGTAGCGTCGAACCAGAAAGTGTCGTGGTCAGCGCGTGCCGGATGATGGCCAGGAATGTTCAGGGCGTCGAAGTTATGGTAATCATCTTCGATTTCCGGGCCAGTCGCCACGGTAAAGCCGAGCTCACCGAAGAAACTTTCAATGCGATCGATGGTGCGGGTAACCGGATGCAGACCGCCGTTTTCGATACGGCGACCTGGCAGAGAAACGTCAATCGTCTCTGCGGCCAGACGCGCATTCAGCACCGCGCTTTCCAGCTCGGCTTTGCGCGCGTTCAGCGCCTGCTGTACCTGCTCTTTGGCTTCGTTAATCACCGCACCGGCTGCCGGGCGTTCTTCTGGCGGCAGCTCGCGCAGGGTTGTCATCTGAAGGGTCAAGTGCCCTTTCTTCCCAAGATATTCGACGCGGACATTGTCTAACGCGGCAACATCTGAGGCCTGATTAATGGCGGCTGTTGCACTGGCAACCAGCTCTGCGAGATGTGACATGATTTTCCTCATTATGTCGGTGCAGACACCGATTTGGTGGAGTTATTCTCTCAAATTCAGGCACAAAAAAAGCCTCCATCGGGAGGCTTATCTGGCGCTGTTTTTCGTTTCATCTTTCACGCGCTAGCCTCCTGAAATCAGGTGCTAAAGTAAAAGAAGAAGCGGAAAATAGCAGCATTCATGCTTGCGTTACCTTGTCTGGTAAAAACCGTTAAGACCTTATTGAAAAGCCTGGACGGGTAAAAGTCAATGTTCTGATGATGTTAAAACAAAAGAGGGAGCAAAGCTCCCTCTCTCAACTGGCTTATGCCAGTGCTGCTTTCGCTTTTTCGACCAGAGCGGTGAACGCTACTTTGTCGAATACTGCGATGTCAGCCAGGATCTTACGGTCGATTTCAACAGAGGCTTTTTTCAGGCCGTTGATGAATTTGCTGTAAGAAATACCGTTCTGACGTGCTGCTGCGTTGATACGCGCAATCCACAGTTGACGGAACTGACGCTTACGCTGACGACGGTCACGGTAAGCGTACTGACCTGCTTTGATAACAGCCTGGAAGGCAACGCGGTAAACGCGTGAACGCGCACCGTAGTAGCCTTTAGCTTGTTTCAAAATTTTCTTGTGACGTGCACGTGCAATTACACCACGTTTTACGCGAGCCATATGTGCTCTCCTGTATCTATATTCTTAGTAAAAAAATTAAACGTTAACGGCTTATGCGTACGGCAGGCACGCGATAACCAGACCCAGATCGCCTTTAGAAACGAGGCCTTTTGGACGCAGGTGACGTTTACGCTTAGTAGATTTTTTGGTCAGAATATGACGCAGGTTTGCGTGCTTACGCTTAAATCCACCACCACCGGTTTTTTTGAAGCGCTTAGCAGCACCGCGTACGGTCTTAATTTTTGGCATCTTAATAACTTCCACTTCGCATTGTTAAATAAACGAAACATAGGCGAACAAAACCTATGAAACCCGAAGGCTCCACAGATTTTGCTGCTTGAAGGCCTTACTGTTTCTTCTTAGGAGCGAGCACCATGATCATCTGGCGGCCTTCGATCTTCGTAGGGAAGGATTCGACTACTGCCAGTTCACTCAGATCGTCACGGACGCGGTTAAGCACTTCCATACCAATCTGTTGGTGGGCCATCTCACGACCGCGGAAACGCAGTGTGATCTTGGCCTTATCGCCATCTTCCAGAAAGCGAATCAGGCTGCGGAGTTTTACCTGATAATCGCCATCGTCGGTACCAGGACGGAATTTGATTTCCTTAACCTGGATAACTTTTTGCTTCTTCTTCTGTTCCTTAGAAGACTTACTCTTTTCATAAAGGAACTTGCCGTAGTCCATGATACGACAAACTGGCGGTTCGGCGTTAGGGCTGATTTCAACTAAATCTACTCCAGCTTCTTCAGCTTTTTCGATCGCTTCTCTCAGACTCACAATCCCCAGTGGTTCACCTTCAAGATCTGTTAAGCGAACTTCCTGGGCGCGAATCTCGCCATTGATACGATTCGGACGTGCCGTTTGAACTCGTTTTCCGCCTTTAATACCTTATTCCTCCAGTTGTTGAAGACTGCGGCTGCGAATCTCTTGTTGCAGCTTCTCAATCACTTCACTTACGTCCAGGCTCCCCAGGTCTTTACCACGGCGGGTGCGAACGGCAACTTTGCCTGCTTCCACCTCTTTATCACCACAGACCAACATATACGGGACACGACGTAAAGTGTGCTCGCGGATTTTAAAGCCAATCTTCTCATTTCTCAAGTCTGCTTTTACGCGAATGCCCGCATTTTGCAGTTTCTGCGTCAATTCTTTAACGTAATCCGCCTGAGAATCGGTAATGTTCATCACCACGACCTGCACTGGCGCAAGCCAGGTTGGGAAGAAGCCAGCGAACTCTTCGGTCAGGATGCCGATGAAGCGCTCCAGAGAACCGAGTATTGCACGGTGAATCATTACCGGTACCTGACGCTCGTTGTCTTCGCCAACATAAGAGGCGCTTAAACGCTGCGGCAGGGAGAAGTCCAGCTGTACAGTACCGCACTGCCATGCGCGATCGAGGCAGTCATACAGGGTAAATTCAATTTTCGGACCGTAGAATGCGCCCTCGCCCAGCTGGTATTCGAACGGAATGCCGTTCTCTTCCAGCGCCACGGCGAGATCCGCTTCTGCGCGATCCCAGGTCTCATCGCTACCGATACGTTTTTCCGGACGCGTTGAGAGTTTGACGACGATCTTCTCGAAGCCAAAGGTGCTGTACATATCGTAGACCATACGAATACAGGCGTTAACTTCGTCACGGACCTGATCTTCAGTACAGAAGATATGCGCATCATCCTGAGTAAAGCCACGAACACGCATCAGACCGTGCAGCGCACCTGATGGCTCGTTACGGTGGCAGCTACCGAACTCCGCCATACGCAGCGGCAGGTCGCGGTAGGATTTCAGACCCTGGTTGAAGATCTGAACGTGGCCCGGGCAGTTCATTGGCTTGATGCAGTATTCACGGTTCTCAGACGAGGTGGTGAACATCGCATCTTTGTAGTTGTCCCAGTGGCCGGTTTTTTCCCACAGCACACGGTCCATCATGAACGGGCCTTTCACTTCCTGATACTGGTACTCTTTCAGCTTGGAGCGTACGAAAGTTTCCAGTTCACGGAAGATGGTCCAGCCGTCGTTATGCCAGAACACCATACCCGGCGCTTCTTCCTGCATGTGGTACAGGTCAAGCTGCTTACCGATTTTACGGTGGTCACGCTTCGCCGCCTCTTCCAGGCGCAGCAGGTACGCGTTCAGGGCTTTTTTATCGGCCCACGCGGTACCATAAATACGCTGCAACATCTTGTTGTTGCTGTCGCCACGCCAGTAGGCGCCCGCGATCTTCATCAGCTTAAAGTGATGACAGAAGCGCATGTTCGGCACGTGCGGTCCACGGCACATGTCGACGTATTCTTCGTGATGGTACAAGCCAGGCTTGTCATCATGCGAAATGTTTTCGTCAAGAATAGAGACCTTGTAGCTCTCGCCGCGCTTCACGAAGGTTTCACGCGCTTCGTGCCAGCTGACTTTCTTCTTGATGACGTCATAGTTCGTTTCGGCGAGCTCGTGCATGCGTTTTTCGAGCGCGTCGATATCTTCCTGAGTCAGGGTGTGGTCGAGGTCAACGTCGTAGTAGAAACCGTTGTCGATAACCGGACCGATCGCCATTTTGGTGTTTGGCCACAGCTGTTTGATGGCATGGCCTAACAGGTGCGCGCAGGAGTGACGAATGATCTCCAGACCTTCTTCGTCTTTCGCGGTGATGATTGCAAGCGTCGCATCGTTTTCGATAAGATCGGAAGCATCCACCAGCTCACCGTTAACACGGCCAGCGATAGTCGCTTTCGCGAGACCAGGACCAATGTCCAGGGCAACATCCATTGGGCTAACAGCACGGTCGAAATGGCGTTGACTGCCATCAGGAAGAGTAATTACAGGCATTTTATATCCTTATTTGCAGTGATGCCCCACACATAAGAGCATATACAAAGAAAATAATCGTGATTTGACAATAGATTACGACACCATCTGACCAACAATCGTCAAATTGGTTCGTCATCATTCACCTGCCGAATTCAGATTAATGCGGATTTACGGCAAGCGACGTAATGTTAACACTAACGCAAAGGAGATTGCACCCTCTGCGGCCAGATTGATGGGCTGGCACTTTCGTACGAATTTGCAGGTTGCTTCTCCCCTGCGCTCGCATTTCGAAGATGCTGGGCTACTCTTGAACAGGTCTTTAAACCCAAAGGTGCATACCATGAACGTATCCAGCAGAACGGTTGTGATATTGAATCTCCTTTCCGCCACAGGTTTATTGTTGATTCTCGCCGAACGATTCCACTGGTTCTGAGCCGACCCCTGCGCTGGCATAACCTAATCGATCCTGAGAAGGGGCATATTTCGGCCCTGTTTGGTAGACTGTGGATATCAACGAACAAGGATTAGGTTATGCCAACAAAACGATTTGCCGTAAAACACTGGAAAATGGTGCTGGTGCTGATTGCCATCTGCGGCGCAATGCTGCTACTCCGTTGGGCGGCAATGATTTGGGGCTAGGGGCGAAGACAGGTCATCAGAAGGGACGTCAAAAAACCACAGACAATAAACGGGCCGACATCATCGTCGGCCCGCTTTCATTACATTCTATAACCCAGTGAAACCGTGGTTCTGCGGTCGGTATGATCCGGCGCAGATTCTGGTGGTGAAGAGTTCCAGGTCACGTTGTAGGCCACTTTCAGACCAAAGTGTTCGTTGATAGCCACGTTCAGCGCCGTCTCAGAGTTCAGCGTCGTGTCGTCGGCACCAAATACAGAAACACCCTGGGTAAATTTGGTGTTGTCAGTCATCTGCCAGGCATAGGTACCGGAAGCGTAACCGAGCGGTTGGGTTTTGGTATCGCCATTGGTGTACTCGTCATAACGCACACCCGGACCGAATTCAAAACGGAGGCTGTGTACCGGACCGTTCAGGAACTGGCGACCATAACCGGCGGTGAACACATCGCGCTGGCGATAACCGTTGTAACGGTCAGTTAACCAGCTTGCCTGTCCAAACAGGTAGTCATAGTCGGTCATGTTGTAACGGCTACGTCCGCCTACCGCATATTTCTCGGAAGAACGTTCGTCATTAGCGGAAGTGTTGCTGGCATTACCCCACAGAGACCAGGCGGTGGTGTTGCCGTACCAGGTTAGCGTACTGTCCGCCGTCAGAGAAGAGCTTTTCGTGTTACCGGATTGTGCCAGGTACCCGGCGTTCAGGTTACCTTCAAACGGTTTTTTCGCGGTGGAAGGATCGTCCATGACAGTAAAAACGGTATCATCAGCGGTCGCGTTCATAGCCGCAAACACGCCACCCGCCAGCATCAGTGCAGCGGGCACTGTCTTTAAAAGCTTCATTTTATTAAGGAGTCCGTACAACAAAAAAAGAGACCACACGGTCCCGGAATCTTTCTTGAGGATCAATGACAAGGCGTCCAGAGAAAGGTAACAAATTATAAAAAGCCGCAAATAACATAGCAATGTTTTCTTATTTCATTTTTTGAATAAGAACGATCTCAAAAAGCGTTTTATTTTATATATCCCCCGCCTCACTTTTTGTCAGTATTCATATTTAAAATCATACTGTTATTTACATTGCCTTCCTGTCAAATGGTGCCAGGCTAATAAGAACCCATGCTAAAAGGAGGTAATGATGGTTTCTATCTATACTCTGACGCTCTCCCCTTCCCTGGATTCCGCCACCCTGACGCCGCAGATTTACCCGGAAGGTAAATTGCGCTGTAGCGCCCCGGTCTTTGAGCCCGGCGGCGGCGGGATCAACGTGGCGCGCGCCATTACACACCTCGGCGGCAAAGCCACGGCTATTTTCCCCACCGGCGGTGCCACCGGCGAACACCTGGTCTCTCTGCTGGCAGATGAACAGGTGGCCGTAGAGACCGTCGAGGCCAAAGACTGGACGCGGCAAAACCTGCATGTCCACGTGGGATCCAGCGGCGAGCAGTACCGTTTTGTCATGCCGGGCGCGAAACTGAGCGATGACGAGTTTCGTCAGCTTGAAGAGAAAGTGCTGACGATAGAAAGCGGCGCGCTGCTGGTGATAAGCGGCAGCCTGCCGCCCGGCGTAAGCACGGAAAAATTAACGGCGCTGATTCAGGCGGTACAGCAGCGCGGTATCCGCTGCATTGTCGACAGCAGCGGCGAGGCCCTGCAGGCGGCCCTGGTGCCGGGCAATCTGGAGCTGGTCAAACCCAACCAGAAAGAGTTAAGCGCGCTGGTCAACCGCGAACTGACGCAGCCTGATGATGTTCGCACCGCCGCGCAGGAGCTGGTACGCAGCGGCAAAGCGCGACGCGTAGTCGTCTCCCTTGGCCCTCAGGGGGCGCTGGCAGTCGATGAATCATCGTCCGTTCAGGTTGTCCCACCGCCGATGAAGAGCCAGAGCACGGTTGGCGCGGGCGATAGCATGGTGGGTGCGATGACGCTAAAACTGGCGCAGGGCGCGTCTCTGCTGGAAATGACACGCTACGGCGTGGCGGCGGGTAGCGCCGCAACCATCAACCAGGGCACGCGTCTCTGTTCACTTGCCGATACGCAAAAAATCGTCGATTACCTGTCCCGAAATTAGCACCTTTTCCCCTTCGTCTTTACGGAGGGGAATGTCCTCGCTGAGTCGCCAAACGCAAACTATCGACTATGCTAAGAAAACTTCCATGATAACAATGAGGTGAATTATGAGCAGTGGTGACATCACACGTTACGTCGTGACCATCAACCTTCATGAAGCATCGCTGACCGAGCTGAATGAGCTCAACAATGCTTTCACCCGGGCTAATTTTCTCCTCACCCTGACGGATGACGAGGGCAATATTCATGATTTAGGTACCCTGGCATTTGGTCTAATCGGTGCCCTGAGCCAGGAAGAGGTTCATGCGCTGGCCGCCAGTCTGGTGGAGAGCGTGACCGACAAGCCTGCCGAAATTGACGTGGATACCTGGGAAAGCTGGCGGAAAAAAGAACAATAAGTGCGCTGTATGAATTTAAACCGCTCAGGTGTGCGTTAGTTCGTATTTTTTTACCGCCATTATGCGCTAACTTTATGATCTGGCAGACAACATGGGAGAGACAACATGTGGCAGGCTATCAGTCATCTTTTACGTGAGCAGCTGGGTGAAGGTGAAATTGAACTGCGTAACGAACTGCCAGGCGGTGAAATCCACGCCGCGTGGCATTTACGCTACGCAGGGCGCGATCTTTTCGTTAAGTGCGATGAGCGAGAGCTGCTTCCGATATTTACCGCCGAAGCCGACCAGCTGGAGCTGTTGTCGCGCAGTAAAACGGTGACGGTCCCGCAGGTTCTGGCCGTGGGGAGCGACCGCGACTACAGCTTCCTGGTGATGGAGTATCTCCCCGCCCGGCCGCTGGATGCCCATAATGCGTTCATTCTCGGCCAACAGCTGGCGCGCCTGCATCAATGGAGCGACCAGCCGCAGTTTGGTCTCGATTTTGACAACGATCTCTCCACCACGCCACAGCCCAATGCCTGGCAGCGTCGCTGGTCGACATTTTTTGCCGAGCAGCGCATTGGTTGGCAGCTTGAGCTGGCCGCCGAGAAAGGGCTGGAATTTGGCAATATTGATGCCATCGTCGAACACGTTCAACAGCGTCTGGCATCCCACCAGCCTCAGGCGTCTCTGCTTCACGGCGATTTGTGGTCCAATAACTGCGCGCTGGGTCCCAACGGCCCCTATATCTTTGACCCGGCCTGCTACTGGGGTGACAGAGAGTGCGATCTTGCCATGCTGCCGCTTCATCCGGAACAGCCGCCGCAGATATACGACGGATACCAGTCTGTTTCTCCCCTGCCGCCCGGTTTCCTCGACCGCCAGCCGGTGTATCAGCTTTATACGCTGATGAACCGAGCCATTCTTTTTGGCGGAGAACACCTTGTTAACGCGCAGCGGGCGCTCGAGCGTATGCTTGCCGCCTGAGTAGAAAACGGGTGGCCTTGCCGCCACCCTAATCGCTTACAGAAAACCGAGCAGTGAGAAGAAGAAGTATCCCGCCACAATGATGATCACGGGAAGGATATAGAGCGGGAAGATTTGCAGGAAAATGGTGTGACGCGGCACAACAATGCGGGATTCAATCTGCTCCCGACTCATTCCTTCCGGGCCTTTGGCCTGCTCCAGAATCAACTGATCCTCAACGCCTTCGCGTAAAAAGCGAGTCTGGCGACTCATTCTCGCGCCAGAGGCCTGCAGTGCCAGCGCGACAAAGATCAGGGCGTATATCACCCAAAAGCCGATGTTCAGCTGTTGATGAAAATCCGGGGTGGGTGAATTAAACCAGAAAACATTCAAAAATGGCGTATTAAAACGCATCATCTCAATCATGACATGAGCGAAATCAAGCATTACCGCATTGATACCCGGCTGTTTTTCGCTGTGATCGTACATAAATTTGAGTACAGAAATCAGCGTAGAAATGACGGCAGGAATAAAAATCACCCAGCCAGCAATACGTTTTAAGACCGCAATGCGTCCAGCTTGTTGATACGTCATCAGTTCCTCTTCATAAAGACGCGTTATTTGTGCCTAAGTCTACCTGCTGGCCATCAATTTCGCCCGATCTTTGAAAGCAATATGCTAAATTGCAGATTGTGCTTAGCACGTATCGTCTGTCGAACACCCTGGATAAGGAGACGTTGTGATGTCGACACCGCGCCAAATTCTTGCCGCAATTTTTGACATGGATGGATTACTGATCGATTCCGAACCGCTGTGGGATCGCGCCGAACTGGATGTGATGGCCAGCCTGGGCGTGGATATCAGCCGCCGTAATGAACTTCCCGATACGCTGGGCCTGCGCATCGATATGGTGGTTGACCTGTGGTTTGCCCAACAGCCGTGGGTAGGTCCCAATCGCGATGAGGTGACCGCACGCATTATCAGCCGCGCCATTTCTCTGGTGGAAGAGAGCAGGCCGCTGCTGCCCGGCGTACGCGAGGCCGTCGCGCTGTGTAAAGCCCAGGGGCTGAAGGTTGGCCTGGCCTCGGCTTCACCGCTGCATATGCTGGAAAAAGTGCTGACGATGTTTGAACTGCGCGACAGTTTCGACGCGCTGGCGTCCGCTGAAAAATTGCCTTACAGCAAGCCGCACCCGCAGGTCTATCTGGACTGTGCCGCAAAGCTGGGCCTTGATCCCCTCAACTGCGTTGCGCTGGAAGATTCCGTTAACGGTATGGTGGCGTCGAAGGCTGCGCGGATGCGCTCCATTGTGGTGCCCGCTGAAGAAGGCCGTCACGATCCCCGGTTTGCGCTTGCCGATGTGAAGCTTAATTCGCTGGCAGAACTCACGGCGCATCACCTGCAGGGCGGTTAACGCCCTTCTCCGGTTTGTGACAAACAGTTACACCGTCACCTCTTCCGCCTACTGTATAAAAACCCTATACTGTATGAATTGACAGTTTTGTGGGTTTTATCATGACGGCGGAAGGCCACCTGCTTTTTTCAATTGCGTGCGCGGTATTTGCCAAAAACGCTGAACTCACCCCCGTGCTGGCACAGGGGGACTGGTGGCATATTGTCCCTTCCGCCGTACTGACCTGTCTGCTGCCCGACATTGACCATCCTAAATCCTTTCTCGGACAACGCCTGAAGTGGGTATCGAAACCCATCGCCCGCGCGTTCGGACACCGGGGGTTTACGCACAGCCTGCTGGCCGTGTTTGGCCTGCTGACGCTTTTCTATTTAAAGGTGCCCGAAAGCTGGATAGTCCCCGCCGATGCCATCCAGGGGATGGTGCTTGGCTATTTAAGCCATATTCTCGCCGATATGCTGACGCCTGCGGGCGTGCCGCTGCTTTGGCCCTGCCGCTGGCGCTTCCGTTTTCCCATCCTCGCCCCGCAGAAAGGTAACCAGCTTGAGCGCGTATTGTGCATGGCGCTGTTTGCTTACGCCGTCTGGATGCCGCAAACCTTGCCCGAAAACAGTGCAGTTCGCTGGTCATCCCAGATGATTAATTCGCTGCAATTTCAGTTTAATCGCTTTATTCATCACCAGATTGAACAGTAAACCAACAAAATTATCTCATTTGTCATAACCCATTCCATTTGGATATAAGCGCTACATCACACTTCTGCTAACCTTCCGCCAACAGGATCGGTAAAAACCGACCCAATAATAAATCAGGAGAACGGGGATGAATTTTCCACTCATCGCGAACGTCGTTGTGTTCGTTGTATTGCTATTGCTTCTCGCGCAGGCGCGCCACAAACAGTGGAGCCTGGCGAAAAAAGTGCTGGTTGGTCTGGCCATGGGTGTCGTATTTGGTCTGGCATTACAGGCAATTTATGGCTCCGATAATCCAGTTCTGAAAGACTCTATTCAGTGGTTCAACATCGTCGGTAACGGCTATGTCCAGCTGCTGCAGATGATCGTTATGCCGCTGGTGTTCGCCTCTATTCTGAGCGCCGTGGCCCGCCTGCATAACGCCACTCAGCTGGGAAAAATCAGTTTCCTGACCATTGGTACGCTGCTGTTCACCACGCTGATTGCCGCGCTGGTGGGTGTTCTGGTCACCAACCTGTTTGGCCTGACCGCAGAAGGTCTGGTTCAGGGTACCGCTGAAACGGCGCGTCTTACCGCGATTCAAACCAACTACGTGGGCAAAGTGGCTGACCTGACCGTGCCGCAGATGGTGCTCTCCTTCATTCCGAAGAACCCGTTTGCTGACCTGACCGGTGCGAGCCCAACCTCCATCATCAGCGTAGTTATTTTCGCCGCGTTCCTGGGCGTAGCGGCGCTGAAGCTGCTCAAGGACGACGCGCCAAAAGGCGAACGCGTGCTGACCGCGATTGACACCCTGCAAAGCTGGGTGATGAAGCTGGTTCGTCTGGTCATGCAGCTCACCCCTTACGGCGTGCTGGCGCTGATGACCAAAGTGGTTGCCGGCTCTAACCTGCAGGACATCATTAAGCTGGGCAGCTTCGTTGTCGCCTCTTATCTGGGCCTGGGCATTATGTTCGTGGTGCACGGCATCCTGCTGGGCGTGAACGGCGTCAGCCCGCTGAAATACTTCCGTAAAGTCTGGCCGGTACTGACCTTTGCCTTCACCAGCCGTTCCAGCGCCGCGTCTATTCCGCTGAACGTTGAAGCACAGACCCGTCGTCTGGGCGTGCCTGAATCCATCGCCAGCTTCTCTGCCTCCTTTGGTGCCACCATTGGTCAGAACGGCTGTGCGGGTCTGTACCCGGCGATGCTGGCGGTGATGGTTGCGCCAACCGTGGGTATCAACCCGCTGGATCCGGTTTGGATTGCCACGCTGGTCGGGATTGTTACCATAAGCTCCGCAGGCGTTGCGGGTGTTGGCGGTGGCGCAACCTTCGCCGCGCTGATTGTGCTGCCTGCGCTGGGCCTGCCCGTGACGCTGGTCGCGCTGCTGATCTCCGTTGAGCCGCTGATCGACATGGGCCGTACCGCGCTGAACGTGAGCGGCTCCATGACCGCCGGTACGCTGACCAGCCAGTGGCTGAAGCAAACCGACAAAGCGATTCTGGAAAGTGAAGACGACGCCGAGCTGGCGCACCGTTAATCACTTTAGAAATAAAAAAACCGCCTGATGGCGGTTTTTTTATGGCTGCTATTCTTCAACCTCTTCATCCTGGCGGATCTGCATCGCCCACCGCTGCGCTGACTCCGGCACCGTAAACGTGGGCGAGCGACGGAAATGTTCGCCGATCAGCACAAAGGCCACGTATTTCCCCCGCAGCTGCCAGACATCGCGAAAACCCTCCACTTTCAGGGCATGGTCAGGCGGCGCGGGCTCAACGCGGGGCACATAGCTAATAACCTGGCGGTTTTGTTGACGAAGAGGTTTCATAAGCGACTGGTTCACTAAAGCAAATTCTTGAAGCAGGAAAGTTCTATGATAGCCGATCCTGCTGCCTTCCGTCGCGCTCCGAGTGGACGGGATGGCTCCTTTCGTTAATGACGGCATGTGAAAACTCTTAGTTCGCGAGCCATCTCGCGACATTGTTCTATCCTTAATAGGGTTTTTAGCAATGGATAAAGGAGAAGCGTGCAATGTCGAACAAAGATAAAACACATCAATCACCGATTCATGGCACTGAGGAATCTCAACCGGGTATGGACTCTCTCGCCCCTGCTGACGGCTCTCACCGCCCCTCCCCTGGCCCTTCCGCGCCAGGCGAACAGCCTACCGCACCGGGAAGCATGAAATCGCCGGACACGGGAAACGAGAAGCTGAAATCGCTTGAGCCACACCGTAAAGGCGGCGAAGGTTTTGCGCTCACCACCAATCAGGGCGTGCGCATTGCAGACGATCAGAACTCCCTTCGCGCAGGCGCGCGCGGACCAACCCTGCTGGAAGACTTTATCCTGCGGGAAAAAATCACCCATTTCGACCATGAGCGCATTCCGGAGCGCATCGTTCACGCGCGCGGTTCCGCTGCGCACGGCTACTTCCAGCCATACAAGAGCCTGAAAGCGATCACCAAAGCGGACTTCCTCTCCGACCCGGACAAAATCACTCCGGTATTTGTGCGCTTCTCCACCGTACAGGGCGGCGCCGGTTCGGCAGATACGGTTCGGGATATCCGCGGCTTTGCCACCAAGTTTTATACCGAAGAGGGTATTTTCGATCTGGTGGGCAATAACACCCCGGTGTTCTTCATTCAGGACGCGCATAAATTTCCTGACTTTGTCCATGCGGTAAAACCGGAGCCCCACTGGGCCATACCGCAGGGACAAAGTGCGCACGACACCTTTTGGGACTACGTCTCCCTGCAGCCTGAAACCTTACACAACGTGATGTGGGCGATGTCAGACCGCGGCATTCCTCGCAGCTATCGCACCATGGAAGGGTTTGGCATCCACACCTTCCGTCTGATCAACGCCGAGGGTAAAGCCACGTTTGTGCGCTTCCACTGGAAGCCGGTGGCGGGTAAAGCCTCGCTGGTATGGGACGAGGCGCAGAAGCTGACCGGACGCGATCCGGACTTCCATCGCCGCGAACTGTGGGAATCCATTGAAGCGGGCGACTTCCCGGAATACGAACTGGGCCTGCAGCTCATACCGGAAGAGGACGAATTTAAGTTTGATTTCGATCTTCTTGACCCGACGAAGCTGATCCCGGAAGAGCTGGTGCCGGTTCAGCTGGTGGGTAAAATGGTGCTCAACCGCAACCCGGATAACTTCTTTGCCGAAAACGAACAGGTCGCGTTCCACCCGGGGCATATCGTACCGGGGCTGGATTTCACTAACGATCCGCTCTTGCAGGGACGTTTGTTCTCGTACACCGATACGCAGATCAGCCGTCTCGGCGGGCCGAACTTCCACGAAATTCCGATTAACCGCCCAACCTGCCCGTACCACAATTTCCAGCGCGACGGGATGCACCGTCAGGATATTGATACCAACCCGGCTAACTATGAGCCGAACTCCATCAACGATAACTGGCCGCGTGAAACCCCTCCCGGGCCGAAACGCGGTGGATTCGAATCGTACCAGGAGCGTATCGACGGCAACAAAATTCGCGAGCGCAGCCCGTCGTTCGGCGAGTATTACGCCCACCCTCGCCTGTTCTGGAACAGCCAGACGCCGATTGAGCAGCAGCACATTATCGGCGGCTTCAGCTTTGAGCTGAGTAAAGTGGTGCGTACCTACATCCGCGAGCGGGTGGTCGATCAGCTGGCGCGCATTGATATTCAGCTCGCCCAGAGCGTTGCGGATAACCTGGGTATTACGCTGACCGATGAGCAGCGCAACCTTGCGCCGCCGAAAGAGGTTAACGGCGTGAAGAAAGATCCATCCCTGAGCCTGTATGCCGTGCCGGGTGGCTCGATTAAAGGCCGCGTGGTCGCCATCCTGCTGAACGACAACACCCGCGCCAGCGACGTGCTGGGGATCATGCAGGCGCTGAAAACCCAGGGCGTGCATGCGAAACTGCTTTATTCCCGCATGGGGGAAGTGACCGCCGATGACGGCTCCGTGCTGCCGGTGGCGGCAACCTTTGCCGGGGCGCCATCGCTGACCGTCGATGCGGTGATTGTGCCGTGCGGGGATATTGACAGCCTGCTGAACAACGGTGACGCCGTGTATTATCTGCTGGAAGCCTATAAGCACCTGAAACCGATCGCGCTGTCCGGCGACGCACGACGGTTTAAGGCGCAGCTGAAGGTGGCCGATCAGGGTGAGGACGGTATTGTCGAGGGCGACAACGTTGACGATGCGTTCATGACGAAGCTGTTTGATTTGCTCGCGGCGCACCGCGTCTGGTCACGCAGCAGTAAGATTGACCAGATACCGGCGTAAAAAAAGCCGGGTGGCGCTTGCGCTTACCCGGCCTACATTTCGACTGGCTTTGTCTTTAAAGATCCCCAAACGTCCCCAACCGATACCCACGCTCGGCAATCGCATACTTCAGCGACGCCGACGTCAGCACGTCCAGCTCCGCCAGGCGCGGCCAGCAGTAGGCGCTTTTCCGCACGGTGTTATCGACAAAAGCAGGATGCGCCATGACCTCCAGCGACTTTTCCCCCCGCGTGGCGGAATCATCCAGCACCTTCAGGAACAGCGCTTCGTCGATCTCGTCGCCGTAAAATGTGCTGCTGAACCCCTCTGTGGTTGTCACGGCGCAGTCCGGCACGCCGCGCGCGTCCCGATCCACGCGCATCGCCACGCCTTTGCGCTGTGCAAACTCCGCGACAATCGGGAAAATCGCCGGAATCATGTGCACGTGGTGATGGCTGTCGATATGCGTCGGCGCCTTACCAAACACATCAACAAAGCGGTTGAACTGACGCTCCAGCTCGCCGGCAATCTCTTCGAGCGGCAGAGCATCCTGCTCCGCCAGTTCCCAAATCCATTTGCCCAGTTGGCCGTCGCGCGTCAGGCCCGGCATTGGCGAAAGCGGCATCCCGAGCGTCAGCACAAAATGCATGCCGACGCCCAGCTCCGGCACCTCGCGGCTCAGCTGCGCCGCGTGTTCAACCGCCTCACCATTCACCAGCGCCGTGGTAGAGGTCACAACCCCCCGGCGACAGGCTTCAATAATGCCGTAGTTCTGGCCTTTCGAGAGGCCAAAATCATCGGCATTAACGATCAGCAGGTTTTCCATTGTGCGTCCTCTTAGTGGTGTTTGAACTTCAGCTTCTCGATCGTGGCGGCAAAGTTCGGCAACCATTTTTCATGCGCCAGGATCATCTCGCTGGCCAGCTGCTCCGCATCGCGGTCGGAATGCACCAGCGGGCTGAGGTTCAGCGCCAGAAGCACGTCATTGAGCTCGCCGCTCAGCGCCGCATTGCTTGCCGCCACTTCAAAGCCTTTGATGGTGTGGATCAGGCCCATGACCTTATCATCGAAGTGGGTGATGCGTGGATGCGGTTTAGCGCCATCGCGTCCCAGGATGCAGGTCATCTCAACCGCCCAGTCCGCCGGGATATTGTCGATATGGCCGTGGTGCGGCACGTTGACATAGTGCTCCGCCTGCTTGTCGTTGTAGATGGCGTTAATCACCTCGCACGCCGCATCGGAGTAGTAGGCCCCGCCGCGCTGCTCCAGCTCTTTCGGTTTGACGTTCAGGTTCGGATCTTTATACAAATCGAACAGCTGCTTCTCGACTTTCTGAACAATCTGCGCGCGCGCGCCGCCCTTATAATACTCGCCCATTTCGATAGCCAGCATCTCTTTCTGCTTGAAGTAGTAAAGCAGGTACGAGCACGGCAGCAGGTTCAGCGAGCGGATCAGCCCTTCGCTGAACGGCAGGTCAAAGATGTTTTTCACCGATGCCGCCGTCAGGCGACCGGAAGCCACGCCGTCGAGCAGTTCGGCAAAGCGCGATTTTCCGTTCACGATAACGTCTTTAATGAACACCATGTGGTTCAGGCCGAACAGGTCGATGGAGAGGTCGTCACTGTCGGTCAGTGCCAGCACGTCGCGGATAAACATCTTCATGCCAATAGGAATATTACAGACGCCGATAAAGCGTTTGAAATCGGTATGACGATAGACCGCCTCGGTCACCATCCCGGCCGGGTTGGTAAAGTTAATCACCCACGCGTTCGGGCAGATCTCCTGCACGTCTTTGACGATATCGAAAATCACCGGGATGGTACGCAGACCTTTGAACAGGCCGCCCGCACCGTTGGTCTCCTGCCCGAGATAGCCGTGGCTCAGCGGAATACGCTCGTCCAGCTCGCGCGCTTTCAGTTGGCCGACGCGCAGCTGGGTGGTGACGAAATCCGCATCTTTCAGCGCCAGACGACGGTCCAGGGTTTTATGCACGGTCAGAGGCACGCCCGCTTTCTCCACCATGCGCTTGCACAGGTCGAAAATAATATTCAGCTTCTCCTGACCTTCCTCCACGTCCACCAGCCATAATTCGCTGACCGGTAATTCATGATAACGTTTCAGGAAACCTTCAAGTAATTCCGGGGTATAGCTGCTGCCGCCACCAATGGTTACGACTTTTAATTTCTTCTGCATAATATCTCCCTTAGCGTATCAGGTTAATCGCCTGCAAGGTATAGCGTACTCTTCCCGCTATTTGGGCAAGCCATTAAAGCAATATTTGTGGCGGGTAATCCGCCGAAAGTTAATTAATTACCGTTAAATTTTTCCGGTAACTGTTCGGTGTGAATGAAGTCAATTTTTTAAAGGTCTTAATAAACAGGCTGGGACTGCTGTATCCTGACTCGTACGCAATATCGGTAACAGAGTAGTTGGTAATTTCCAGCTGTTTCTTGGCAAAATTAATGCGGATTTCATTAATAATTTGCACGGGTGTTTTACGATAATAGCGCTGCGTCGCACGGGTCAGATATTCCTGGGATTTCCCCGACAGGGACACCATATTTTCCAGCGCATTTTCGCTGAACTGCCCTTTATCGTGCATCAGCTCAACGGTGCCGCGCAGCCATTGAGGAATATCATCCGTCACCTGCTGCTCTTCACGATGGTGGCGCAGTCGGTTCATCACGTAGAAGGTCACCGTTTCAATAAACTCATCAAATTCATTGTCGCGGAAGTTAAGCGAGGCGATAACCGTTTCAATCCAGGTCATAAACTCGTTTTTGACCCGATAGACCTGGGAGGCCACGAAGCAGAACGGCACCAGCGGCAGATAGTGCTTCTCAAAGAAGCGTCTGCTGACGCCCACATTCAGAATACGGGTGGCACCAAATTCGTAAAAGCTCTGGTGATAAGACCCCATCGGCAGGAAGACAAAATCCCCTCGCTCAAGCAGGACGCGCTTACCGTTGATCTCCTGGTAGTAGCGGCCGGTCAGAACAATCGTGAATTCGTAGTAGTCATGCTGGTGCAGACCACTGGCGCTCTCCGTTTTGTTGTAGATAACCACGTGAAAATTTTTGCCGTTAAACAGCTGCTGTTCAAGTGCGGTTTTAATTTCCATCGTGCTGACCTCCTGCTACTCAGTCTGACTTAGTGCATTTTCTCGTGAAGCTCAATGAGCTCCGCCACCAGCTCGCGCGCCAGCATCGAGGTCATCAGGTGATCCTGCGCGTGGACCAGCACCAGGCTGACCTTCATCTTCCCTTCGCCCTGGTCGCTTTCAATCAGCTTTGTCTGCACCAGGTGCGCTTCGTTCAGGGCCGTGCGGGACTGTTCCATCATGGTTTTCGCGGCGGCGAAATCCCCCTGCTTGGCCTGCTTCAGTGCGGCATAGGCCAGGCTGCGGGCCTGTCCGGAGTTGATGATAAGCCCCATCACCACTTCTTCGAGATCGTTCTCGACGGCTTCGTCTGCGACAATACTATCCAAATCTAACATTTTTAAGCTCCTTGTGGCTGGCGCGGGCTTCCCCGCGCCGGTCAATCTTAGAATTTCAGTGAGAGGGCGATATCCTCTTCGCTCTCTTCTTCATCAATAATGGTGGCTGCTTTGTTGGCAATCGCCACAAACGGCATGTACAGCAGGGTAGCAATCCCGAGGTTGAATATCGCCAGCAGGAAGGCCGCGACGCTGCCGTTGGTGTTGAAGAAGGCGCCCAGGCCCGCCGGCATGGTCCACGGCGCAATGTTGGTGACCGGTGGAATGATGCCCAGGTAATACGCCGTCAGGGTAATGGCGGCCAGCAGCGGCTGAATCAGGATGAACGGAATGAACATTACCGGGTTCATGATGATTGGCAGACCGAACAGAATCGGTTCGTTAATCTGGAAGATGCCTGATGGCAGCGCCAGCTTCGCGACCTGACGGTAGTCAGCACGACGAGAGACAATAAAGACCGCGATGATCAGACCCAAGGTCGCCCCGGTACCGCCCAGGAAGATATAGGAGTCAAGCATCGGCTTCGCCCACACATGGAAGGTTTTACCCGCTGCCAGCGCCGCGTCAACGGAGCCGTACTGTTGGTAAAGCGCAACGTTTTCCAGTGCCCAAGGGGTCATAATCCCGCTGTCCAGCGCGGCCAGTGCCAGTGAACCATGCACGCCAAAGAACCACAGCAGAGAGGTGAAAATCACATACGCCCAACCGACCACGCCACCCATCGACGCCAGCGGCGTAGAGATAGAGTCCATGATGATCTGGTGGAAGTTTGTGCCCCAGTGGGAGAGCGCCCAGGCGATAATCCCCATGATGGAGAGAATAATGAAGCCTGGAATCAACGCGGAAAATGAACGAGATACGGAAGCCGGTACGCTATCCGGCAGGCGGATAACCCAGTTGCGACGGATAATAAAGGTGAACATTTCTGCCACCACCAGGCCGATAACAATACCGGAGATGATGTTGGCCCCACCCAGCCAGTTGGCGCCAACGGCATAGGCTTCACCCACGCTGTATGGCGTCACGGTCATAAAAGCGGCGACGGATAATAACCCGGCAGCCAGCGGATCCACTTTACGCTCTTCTGCCAGCGCCATCCCAATAAAGAAAGGCGCCATCAGCGACATAATCCCCAACGTACCGTTATAGACGTTGCCGCCGATGGCTTTAAAACCATTAAGGGTTTCAATTGTGGAAGCGTCTAACCGAATTCCTAATGAATAAAAGAAGGAACCTTCACCAAAGCTCAGAAAAACGTTGTTAATTAAAACGAACATGGCCCCGGCCAGCGTCAACGGCATTAATTTAATAAAGCCGTTTTTGATGGCGTTAACGTGAGGCTGCTTTCCTATTTTAACAGCAAAAGGAAGGAGTACCTTTTCAAGTGAAGCGATGACTTTACTCATAGGAAAATACCCTTAAATGCCGTAACGCATGTTACGGCGTATTGTGTGTGAAATAACTCTTTGACGGGAAAAATAAAAATTAATTAGCAGCTTTTTTAATTGCTGCCACAGCAGCTTTAAGAACACCTAAACCATCAATCTTGCCGTACAGCCCCGAGTCGATCACTTCGACCGGTTTATTCGGTAACAGTCGTTGAATTTCGGGCAACATATAGGCAATTTGCGGCCCCAGTAAAACGACATCGGCTGTCTGGCCTTTTTCGCCCGCCAGCGTCTCTGGAAACGCTTCAATCACCACAGGGACTTCATACTTTTCAGCCTGCGCACGCATCTTTGACACCAGAAGCGACGTAGACATGCCCGCTGAGCAGAACAGGTAGATATGTTTCTTTTCCATCGTGATTTCCCTCTTGTATGACTACCTGCCATCGCGCTATCACTCGACTCGCTGTCCCGGCAGACAGGTAGCTTGCGTACTGTTGTTTATCGTTGGAGTGAGTATACGCAATGGTACAGACAGGGGATAATTCTGGATAGGCTCAAATTGTCTCTCATTGACCTGGCTTGTTGACTCCCTTCACATTTCGGGCAAATAATTCGCGCAAAGAAATAAGATTTTCTGATGCATAAAAAAACCGGCCCTTGGGCCGGCTTGTTAACATCCTCAGGCAAGCAGGGTTACTGCGCCTTAGGTGCCTGCGGATCGGTATCATATTCAGCACAGGTCTGATAGCCGGAGTTGATCACATGACCGGTATCATCCAGGGCGACAAAGTAGGTTTCTGCCTTACCATCACGTTGACCCAGGATATAGGTCTGGCAGGTCCCCTTCGCATGAATCATGGTTACTTCAGAAGAAGGTTTACCGGCAATCGCAGCCACCTGCGAACGGTTCATCCCTTTTTTGACGTCTTTTACTACGGGCTGCGTAAACTGATCCTTGGTGCGATCGTAAGCCGTACACCCTGCCAGCATAGTCAGTACCGCCGCTGCGCTAAGAATTCCTGCTACGTTCTTGTTCATATTCCGTCCTCTTGTTTATCAGCGTGTTATCTAAGCATGGGATAAAAAGTACTATTGTTCAACTTTGTGAGTTACGCCAGACGAATTTCGGAAAATTCTAATAAAACAACGATAACCTGCTAAATCGGCGCAAATTAGCGCACTCGAAACTGTGATCCTTGTCGTTTCTCGCCCAAAGGGTTAGTTTTAACAGCTAACACATTCTGTTTATGTACTGCATATGGAGGGCGTGATGGCTCTGCAACAAGAGATTATTCAGGCACTGGGCGCGAAGCCCACGGTAGATGCACATGAAGAGATCCGCCGCAGCGTGGATTTTTTAAAGTCGTACTTAAAAAAGAACGCGTTCCTGAAATCCCTGGTGCTGGGCATCAGCGGCGGCCAGGACTCTACCCTGACCGGTAAACTCTGCCAGATGGCAATTTCAGAGCTTCGCGAAGAGACGGGCGATGAGACACTGCAGTTTATCGCGGTGCGTCTTCCTTATGGCGTACAGGCGGACGAGCAGGATTGCCAGGATGCGATTACCTTTATTCAGCCTGACCGCGTGCTGACCGTGAATATTAAGGGCTCGGTGCTGGCAAGCGAGCAGGCGCTTCGCGAAGCGGGCATTGAGCTGAGCGATTTTGTTCGCGGCAACGAGAAAGCGCGCGAGCGCATGAAAGCGCAGTACAGCATCGCCGGGATGACCAAAGGCGTCGTCGTCGGCACCGACCACGCGGCAGAAGCCATCACCGGTTTCTTCACCAAATACGGCGACGGCGGCACCGACATTAACCCTATCTTCCGTCTCAACAAGCGTCAGGGTAAGCAGCTGCTGGCCGCGCTGGGCTGTCCTGAGCATCTTTATAAGAAAGCGCCGACAGCGGACCTTGAAGACGATCGCCCTTCCCTGCCGGATGAAGCGGCCCTTGGCGTCACCTATGACAACATTGATGATTATCTGGAAGGCAAAAAGCTGGATGAAGGTACCGCGAAAATCATCGAAGGCTGGTATCTGAAAACCGAGCACAAGCGCCACACGCCAATTACGGTGTTTGACGATTTTTGGAAATAAACGCAAAACGGTAACCCAGGTTACCGTTTTTTGTGTTTGCTCCCTCTCCCGTGGGAGAGGGTTGGGGTGAGGGCATCAGGCCGCACGTCATGGCCGGGTAAGGCGTAGCCGCCACCCGGCTCTTTTTTAACCACCACACTCCTGCTATACTGTATACCTGAACAGTATATGGAGCAGTATGTGAGCAGGCGTCAATCCGCCCCGCGTCTTGAGTTTGAAGCGGCGGCTATCTACGAATATCCCGAACACCTTCGCCCCTGGCTTGAGGCGCTGCCTAAACAGCCGGGCGTGTACATCTTTCACGGCGAAAGCGACACCCTGCCGCTTTATATCGGCAAGAGCGTTAACATTCGCAGCCGGGTGTTATCCCATCTTCGTACGCCGGACGAGGCCGCGATGCTGCGCCAGTCGCGACGCATTACCTGGTTCCAGACGGCGGGAGAAATGGGCGCGCTGCTGCTGGAGGCGCGGTTGATAAAAGAACAACAGCCGCTGTTTAATAAGCGCCTGCGCCGCAACCGTCAGCTCTGCTCCCTGCAGATCAACGATGGCAAGCCGCAGGTCGTCTACGCGCGCGACGTTGATTTTTCTCATGCCCCGAATCTCTATGGGCTGTTCGCCAATAAGCGTGCCGCACTCCAGGCGCTGCAGACGCTGGCGGACGAGCGACAGCTTTGCTACAGCCTTTTGGGTCTGGAGGCAACCACCCGCGGACGCGCCTGTTTTCGATCCGCGCTGAAGCGCTGCGCCGGTGCCTGCTGCGGGAAAGAGAGCGTTGAGGCGCATCACGCCAGGCTCCTCAGCGGTCTGGCGGCCATCAGCGTGAACTGCTGGCCGTGGGAAAGCGCCGTTGCGCTAAAAGAAGTGGGCGAGGCAATGACCCAGTATCACATCGTCAACAACTGGCTCTGGCTGGGCGCCGTCGACGACATCAACGACGCGGCAACCCTGCTGCGCACGCCCGCCGGATTTGACCACGATGGCTATAAAATCCTCTGTAAACCGGTCCTGGCCGGAAAGTTTGAGATCGTTGTGCTCAATGACCCGGCAGCCACGTGATTTCGCTGAACAATAAGGTGCCCTGAGCCTCCAGCAGACGCAGCGTATGGGACCCCTCCTCCCAGCTGGCCCCCTGATCGGCCGTCAGCAGTTTATCCCCCAGCTGCCACGCCCCGCTTAGCACAAACGCCACGCCCCCGCGCGAGCCAAAGGTGGTAAAGGTTCGGTCAGCAACGCGCACCTTCGCCTGGCAGCAGTCGCGCCGGGTCATGATGTTAAAGTCCATCGCCATCCGCCCATCGGAAAGCAGCGCTTTCACCGGCAAATCGCCGGCAAAACTGTAGGGCTGATGATGCTTCAGGGTATGGAAGAACGCCTGACCCGCATCCAGCGTCACCTCTCCCCCTTCCAGCAGTGTAATCACCCGATCGACACCGGGAAACGAGGAGAATTCGCCGTTGCTGGCGATAGTCGCGATACTGGCACGCCAGTGAAAATCGCGCGTCGCGGGAGGGAAGCAGCAAATCTCACGCGTTTCGCCAGCACCATTGCGCCAGAGGCTCACCGGCATCTTACGGATATCAAAGAACTCCATCACCACTCCTGAATGGCACAACCCGTGCCAGGGCAAGGATATCGCTATCGTTGCTGTCTTGTTTGTTATCGTTGGGTATTCACAGAAACAGTATCGGCAGCAGAGCGGACAGGCCTTAGCGGAACGTTAATAAAAATTCTAACGCCATGACTCTGCAAACATTCTCTGAAGCGACTACAGGAGGATACCGCGCTGGCGGCGACAGGCAAGAGGGCAGGAAAGAAAAACCGCCGGTCCTGTCCACAGCGGTTGCGCTTTTGTGGACAGGATCCCGGCGGTCTTAAGAGTGTGAACCGATTATTCGGTTGGTGCTGGCATTTTACCTTCCATCGCCGGACGTTCTGTCAGACGCTTCTCAAAATTCGCATTAAATTGTTTTTTCTGTTCCGGGGTCAGAATGTTGTAGATCTTGTTCTGGGTTTCCATGTGAGCCAGCATGCGCGCTTTGTGCTGCTCGGCCATTTTGTCGATCTGCGCTTCGGCTTTCGCCTTATCGAAGCTGTCGCTGGCGATGATGTCATGCATCGCACGGCGCTCTTCAAGCGGAGGACGTTTCATCTGGTCGCGTTCACCTTTTTTGATGTCGCGGATCTGCTGCTTCTGCGCATCCGTCAGGTTGAGATCCTTAAACATCATCATCTCGTTATGCATACCCGGACCTTTATGATGCATCATCATTTTGCCTTCAGCAGGCGCAGTAGTCGTAGTGGTCGCAGTATCTGCGGCGAACGCCATGCTGGTAGCGCCCAGAGCCAGGGTAGAAGCAACAAACAGTGCAGTAAACTTACGCATAATTTATTTCCTTTCTTTCAGTTATTCTTCGGCGCTATGCCGTGTTGACGAGATTAACTTTACGGGGTTTATCGTCAATTAGTCAGAGCAACGGTAAAACAATGAAAGTGTAAAAAACAAATTTTCGCCAAATGTGGAGGAAATAAGGATAAAGCGTGGAGAGTTGCAACAAAAAATATTCAATGCGATGATTTTAAAGCGATTTAGCAGAAGTATAGCGAAGTGAAGATCAATAATAAAGCAATTCACCAGGAATATTCTGCAAAACAAGCGCAAGCGCTTTAATCGTTAAGAAAAGTTTTTTACTTCCCCCTCCCGGATGATGAGAGGGGAAAGGTTCAGGATATTTTTTCCAGCATCAGCCCGGCCCGCAGGCCAAACGCGACGGTGGGGTTAGGGAATAAGACATACTCGGTGGTTTTCTGCACCTCGTAACGCTCCTCGCCATCCTCAGCCAGCAGCGCCCCTTTGCGAAACGGGGTGAAGTTCAGGGTGTGCGAGGCCATGTGGAGCAGGAAGGCATCGCTGCGGCGCGTGATCTGCTGTACGACACGATACCGCTCAACGGGCTGATGCGCGTGCTCGGGAGACTTTCCTCCCAGCAGCGCCCGAAGGGCGAGATGCGTAGGCGCAAAGCGGGTCAGGTCGTTCTGGCCGAACGGTAGCGCTTTTCCCAGCTCCAGCGTGCAGGCCAGCGCAGCGAAACGTTCACAGGTGAAATGGGTAAACGTTCCGCCCGGCGACTGGTGAAATACCAGCGCCTCAAGCCCGGCGTCACCCAGCCAGCTCAGGAACGCTTCATCCCACGGCTGACTGCGCTGCGGCAGAACGCCGAAGCGAACGTGGTAGGACGCGCGGATTGCCGTATGCAGATCCAGATGCCAGCGCGCCGGTCCCGCGGCGGCAAAAAACGCGGTCACGACGTTCTCCAGCCACGCTGCCCGCGTCGTTTCATCACTCTGCGGAAACTGCGACCAGCGGCCGCCGAACATGCGGTTAATGTCGCTCACCAGATACCGTTTGTTTTGCGCCAGCGCAGGGGGATTGCCGAGCACCACCAGCACGCGGCACTTCAGGGCGATCTCATTGCGGTACAGCGCACGCAGCAGCAGATCAACGATCTCAACGGGTGCGGTTTCATTCCCGTGGATACCCGTTGAAAGCAGCAGCGAGAGATCGCTTTTTACGGTCGGCGTCAGCTCAAGCACCCCGCGCCCCAGCCACCGCCAGCGAAATGAGGGGCCGTCCCCCTCTTTCTGTTCCGGCGTCTCATCGGCCAGGGTCAGCGCCAGTAAATTTTCCATATCCACTCCTTTAGCGCTGGAACGGGTAAACCGATCCCAGCTGCAGGATTGTCGATAACGCGTCCAGCGCCTCGCGCCCTTCACGCAGAAGCTGCGGGTCAACCAGATCCGCCTGCGTCAGACGATCGCGATAGTAGCGATCGACCCAGTCATTCAGCCGCGTAAAGAGCGTATCGTTCATCATGACCGCCGGGTTTACCGCCTGCATTTCGTCCTGGGTCAAGACCACGCGCAGACGTAAACAGGCTGGGCCACCGCCGTTGGCCATGCTTTCGCGCAGGTCAAACACGCGCAGCTCGTCAATCGGGTTATCGGCCTTCACCAGCTCCGTCAGGTAGCGCCACACGCCTTTATGATCCCGGGACTCCTGCGGCAGGACCAGCATCATGCTGCCATCGTCACGGCTGAGCAGCTGGCTATTGAACAGATACGTTTCTACCGCGTCCTGCACGCTCACCGCCTCCGTGGGAACCTGGACTGGCGTGAAGCCGCGCACGCGCTCATGCAGCGTGGCGAGCAGCGTCTCCTGGTGGGCAAACGCCTGCTCGTGGCAGAACAGCACCTGGCGGTTAGAGACGGCAATCACGTCGTTATGGAACACGCCCTGATCGATCACATGCGGGTTTTGCTGGGCAAAAATCACCTGGGAAGGATTGACCTGGTTCAGGCGGGCAACCGCCTGGCTGGCCGCCAGCGTCTGGCGAGCAGGATAACGGGTTGGCGCGGCGTGGCCCCCCTCTTCTCGTCCGTAGATAAACAGCTGCAGGCTCGGGTCGCCATAGTCGCCCCCCAGGCGGTTATGGTTGGCCGCGCCTTCGTCGCCAAACATCGCCACCTGCGGCAGGGCCTGATGCACCTCGAAATGGGCGTCATGGCTGAAAATAGCGCGCAGCACGCGCTCGGTGGTTTCCGCTTCGGTGGCGCGGTGGAATTTATTGTTCAGGTTCGCCACCGTCAGATGAACTTTGCCATCCAGCGTGTCGGCTGACGGGGCGACGGTCGCCGCGTTTGCCACCCACATAGAGGAGGCAGAGCTTGCCGCGGAGAGCAGGTGCGGCGTCTGCGTACCCGCTTTTTCAACCACCTGCTCATCAGTACCGCTAAAGCCGAGCTGACGAAGGACTGCCACGTTCGGGCGTTCCTGCGGCGGTATCACCGCCTGCGGGAAACCGGCATCCGCCAGCGCCTTCATTTTTAGCAGCCCCTGCTTCGCCGCCAGCTTCGGGTTCGATACCTGAAAACGGTGCTTCGTCGAGGCTTCATTACCAAAAGAGAGACCGGCATAGTGGTGCGTCAGCCCCACCAGCCCGTCAAAGTTAACCTCACGCGCTTTCATGGCGATCCCCTCCGGTAAAATCCAGCCCCGGATTAAGCGTCTCCGGCAGCGTCAGCGCCGGGGTTTCCAGGCTCGCCATCGGCCACGCGCAGTAATCGGCGGCATACCACGCGCTGGCGCGATGGTTGCCCGACGCGCCCACGCCGCCGAAAGGCGCTGTGCTCGCGGCCCCGGTCAGCGGTTTATTCCAGTTCACAATCCCGGCGCGCGCTTCCAGCAGCAGTTGGTCAAACTTCTCGCGATGCGGTGAAATCAGCCCGCTCGACAGGCCATAGCGGGTGTTATTCGCCATCGCAATGGCCGCATCGAAATCGTCATAGCGCCAGACGCACAGCAGCGGGCCAAAGACCTCTTCATCCGGCACGTTGCTCGCGCCGCTCATCTCCACGATGCCCGGCGTCAGCAGCGAGGTACCCGGCTGAACCTGCTTCGGCTCCAGCAGGGTTTTCGCGCCGCGCGCGACGTGGTCCTGCCAGGCCTTCAGCACGTTCAGCGCGGCCTGTTCGGAAATCAGGCCGCCGATAAACGGCTGCGGGTCGGCATCCCACGCGGCAGGCACCAGACGCGCGCTCACTTCTACCAGACGCTTCAGGAAGGCATCCCCCTGCGCGCCCCGCTTCACCAGCAGGCGGCGGGAGCAGGTACAGCGCTGGCCGGCGGTAATAAAGGCGGACTGAATCGTCAGGTGCACCGCGGCGTCGATATCATCAGGGTCTTCCACAATCAGCGGGTTGTTGCCGCCCATCTCCAGCGCCAGGATTTTCTCCGGCTGCCCTGCCAGCTGGCGGTGCAGCTGATAGCCCGTACCGGCGCTGCCGGTAAACAGCAGGCCGTCGATATCGCTCAGCGCGCTCAGCGCCTGACCGGTTTCCCGCCCGCCCTGCACCAGGTTCAGCACGCCCGGCGGCAGGCCGGCCTGTTCCCACAGCCTAACCACCGCCTCGCCGGTTAATGGCGTGAGCTCGCTCGGTTTGAAAATAACGGTATTGCCCGCCAGCAGCGCGGGCACAATGTGGCCATTCGGCAGATGCCCCGGGAAGTTATACGGGCCAAACACCGCCAGCACGCCGTGCGGGCGGTGGCGCAGCGTGGCGGCGCCGTCCGGCATATCGGTATGCTGTTCGCCGGTGCGGGCGTGGTACGCCTTGACCGAAATGGCGATTTTGTTGATCATCGCCGTCACTTCGGTTGTCGCTTCCCAGCGCGGTTTACTGGTTTCAGACGCGATGATGCGCGTCAGTTCGGCCTTGTTTGTCTCCAGCAGCCCGGCAAACTTCTCAACAATTTCCTGGCGCACGGCGAAAGGCTGTTTTGCCCACGCCGGAAACGCGCGGCGAGCGGCCTGGCAGGCCTGTTCGACCTGCGCGATACTGGCGTCATGTCCCTTCCAGAGCACCTCTTTTCCAACCGGATTGGTTTTTACGCGCTCTTCGCCTTCGCCCGTTACCCAGTCACCGTTAATCCATAATGTCATGCTGTTTTCTCCTCAGGGCAGAGACGCACCAGGCGAACCGTATCGCCGGCGTTACATTTCAGGGCATCCAGTTCTGCAGCCGTCAGCACCAGACGTTCACATTTCGGGTTGGTACGCACCAGCATGGCGCGGAAATTGGCGTAATTTTCGTTCGACACCAGACAGGCGGGCCAGTCACCCGGCGCGGGCTGGCCTTCAGAGACCTCAACCAGACGGCTTTTACGGATCGCGCGCACGCGGTCGATATCGCACTCAAGCGTAGGTCCGCCGTCAAAGATGTCGACATAGTTCCGGTAGCGGAACCCCTCTTTCTCCAGCACCGCGCGGGCGGGCGCGGTTTGCGGATGGACTTCGCCAATCACCGCCTGCGCTTCCGGGCTGAGGAAATGGGTATAAATAGGATGCTTCGGCATCAGCTCGGCAATAAAGGCTTTCTGGCCGGTGCCGCAGAGATAGTCCGCCCGGCTGAACTCCATCGAGAAGAAGCGCTCGCCCAGGCTCTCCCAGAACGGCGAGTAGCCGGTGTCGTCGATCACGCCGCGCATCTCTGCGACCACTTTTTCGTTAAAGCGATCGCGGAAGGCGGCCATAAACATAAAGCGCGATTTGGAGAGCAGGTAGCCGTTGCCCTCTTTGCGCCACGCCGGGTCGAGGAACAGCGTGCAGAGCTCGCTGGCGCCCGTGTGGTCATTACAGAGAAACAGCGTGGGCAGCGCGTTATAAACGTTCAGCTCTTTCGAGGCGTGAACCATGGTGCCGACGCGGTAGTTGTACCACGGGTCGTTAAGCCCGACGGCCACTTCAATGGCGCAGATCCCGGCCACGGTCCCCGTTTCGGTGTCTTCCAGGACGAACACATACCCCTGTTCGCTTTTTGGCAACGTCCCCTGCCAGGTTTGCAGGGCGCGCTCAATGCGCGCCGACAGCGTTTTTTCATCGGCAGGAAGCGAGGTCAGCCCACCTCCCGTCTTACCGGCAAGCTGCATGAGCCCGGCGATATCGCCGCGCTCAACGGGACGGATGACCATCATGATGACACCCCGGATTTCACTTTTTCACACGCCAGCGCAAAACGGTCCAGACCGGTTTGCACCTCTTCCTCGCTGACGATCAGCGCAGGCGCGAAACGCACTACGTTGGCACCGGCAATCAGCACCATCACGCCCACTTTTGCCGCTTCCTGTGAAATAAGTTTAGCTTTTCCGGCAAACTCAGCGGTGAGCTCGCAGCCGATTAACAGCCCCAGACCGCGAATTTCTTTAAACAGCCCCGTTTTGCCGTTGATGGCATTCAGGCGCTCGACAAACCAGTCGTGGCGCTGCTTAACGCCTTTCAGCACCTCAGGCGTGTTAATGATGTCGAGAACCTGCCCGGCGACGGCGGTGGCCAGCGGGTTGCCGCCGTAGGTGGTGCCATGGGTGCCCACGGTCATTACGCTGGCGAATTTATCGGTAGTCAGCATCGCCCCAATCGGGAAGCCGCCGCCCAGCGCTTTGGCGGTCGACAGCACGTCCGGCGTCACGCCGTAGTGCATATAGGCATACAGCTCGCCGGTGCGGCCCACGCCGGTCTGCACTTCGTCGAAAATCAGGACCGCGTCGTGACGATCGCACAGCTCGCGCAGCCCCTGCAGGAAGGCTTTTTGCGCCGGAAGCACGCCGCCCTCACCCTGCATTGGCTCGACGATCACCGCGCAGGTGGTGTCGTTAATCAGCTCGCTGGCGGACTGCAGATCGTTATAGATGCCGTGGCGAATATCCGGCGGCAGCGGTGCGAAATCCTGTGAATATGAAGGCTGGCCGCCCGCGCTGACGGTAAAGAGCGTGCGCCCGTGGAAGGCATTTTTAAACGCCACGATGCCGCTCTTGTGGGTACCAAATTTATCGTGCGCATATTTGCGCGCCAGCTTCAGCGCCGCTTCGTTGGCTTCCGCCCCCGAGTTACAGAAAAAGACTTTTTCGGCGAACGTCGCGTCGATCAGTTTTTTGGCCAGGCGCAGCGCGGGTTCGTTGGTAAAGCCGTTACCGGTATGCCAGAACTTCGCCGCCTGGTCATTGAGCGCCTGACGCAGCGCAGGGTGCGCATGACCCAGCGCGTTGACCGCAATTCCACCTGCAAAGTCGATATACTCTTTACCCTGCTGATCCCACAGGCGCGAGCCTTCCCCACGAACCGGAATAAAAGCCGCCGGAGCGTAAACCGGCATCATCCATTCATCGAAATTTTCACGCGTAATTGACAGAGACATAGCGACCTCATCCGGTAAATAAAAAGTTATTTGAATGTTAAATAATTGAGTGTTTGCACTGTGAATGTAGATTGCAGCCTTCGTGCCAGCCAGCAATAAAAATGCATAAACGGGTTGAGGTAACAGAATATCAACAAGTTACAATATGGAGTTATTCACTGTTAGTGCATAAAAAGTGAATATTTTTACGACAAGCGGCGCTTTGCCGCATGAAAATCAGAAAGAGTATGCACAGGCCAAATATAATTCTGGAATTGTGATCGCTCGCGAAATTTATCGGTCATTTACGCCCTGTTTGAGGGCGAGGCGCGTCAGAATGGTGCAAATATTGCACCACCGGCATTAACTGTCGCAGTTATTGGTCGAACCCGGTAACAGTTGACGCAAATTCTGCTACCATCCATGCACTATTCACCTTGCACTGGCAGCGACTATGAAATTTGTCTCTTTTAATATCAACGGCCTGCGCGCCCGCCCCCATCAGCTTGAAGCTATCGTTGAACAACATCAGCCAGATGTGATCGGCCTGCAGGAGACCAAGGTTCACGACGATATGTTCCCCCTCGAAGAGGTGGCGAAACTCGGCTACAACGTCTTCTATCATGGGCAGAAAGGCCATTACGGCGTTGCGCTGTTGACCAAAGAGACGCCAGTTTCCGTCCGCCGTGGGTTCCCCGGCGATGACGAAGAAGCACAGCGCCGCATCATCATGGCGGAGCTGCCTTCCCCGCTGGGTAACATCACCGTGATTAATGGTTACTTTCCCCAGGGCGAAAGCCGCGACCATCCGACCAAATTCCCGGCCAAAGCCAAGTTTTATCAGGATCTGCAGAACTACCTGACAACCGAACTCAACAAAGAGAATCCGGTGCTGATCATGGGTGATGTGAACATCAGCCCGACCGATCTGGATATTGGCATCGGTGAAGACAGCCGCAAACGCTGGCTGCGCACCGGGAAATGTTCTTTCCTGCCGGAAGAGCGCGAGTGGATGCAGCGTCTGCTGGACTGGGGCCTGGTGGATACCTTCCGTACCGCTAACCCGGACACGCAGGACCGCTTCTCATGGTTTGACTATCGCTCAAAAGGATTCGATGACAACCGCGGCCTGCGCATCGACCTGCTGCTGGCCAGCTCGCCGCTGGCAGAGCGCTGCATCGAAACCGGGATCGACTACGATATCCGCAGCATGGAAAAACCGTCTGACCACGCGCCGGTGTGGGCTAAATTCAAGCTGTAATGACGCGTGAACATTCGAAAAATCGCTTTCCTGTGCGCCCTTCTGGGCGCATTTATTCTGACGTTTGTCATGCTTCCTCCAGGCACGCTCTCCCTGGAAGGGATTAAAACCCACCAGCAGGCATTGCTCTCCCATGTTGACCACGCGCCGCTACGAAGCGCGCTGATCTTTTTTGCGCTCTATGTGGTGGTCTCCGCCCTGTCGATCCCCGGCGCGGCGATCCTCACCCTGCTGGGCGGGGCGTTATTTCCCCTGTGGGAAGGCACCGTGCTGGTCTCGTTTGCCTCCACGCTCGGAGCCACGCTTGCGATGCTCGCCAGCCGTTATCTGCTGCGTGACGGGGTCCAGCGGCGGTTTGCTCAGCAGATGAAAACGGTGAATGCCGGTATGGCGCATGACGGTGCGGGCTATCTTTTTGCCCTGCGCCTGATGCCGCTGTTCCCGTTTTTCCTGGTGAATTTGCTGATGGGGCTGACCCGCATTGGAGTCTGCCGCTACTGGTGGGTCAGCCAGGTCGCCATGCTTCCCGCGACGGTGGTCTTTCTGAACGCGGGGCGCGAGCTGGGGAAAGTGGCGTCGCCGAGCGATATTTTGTCGCCGGGCATGCTAATCGCCTTTACACTACTGGGGTTATTGCCGCTGGCTACGCGCCGGCTGTTTTCCCGTTATCTCCCGTCTGCTAAAAAGTGAGGCATTATGCGCCGTGTGCGTTTTTGCGCGTTTCTGACCGGTCTGCTGCTGGCAGCCCCCCTGTGTGCCGCCGAGGGCTGGCACGCTATCCAACAACAGGCCAAAGGCCAGACCGTCTGGTTTAACGCCTGGGGCGGCGATCCGGCGGTCAACCGCTACCTTGAGTGGGTCAGCGGTGAGATGCAAACGCACTATGCCATTACCCTAAAAATTGTCCCGCTGGCGGATGCCGCCGATGCGGTAAAACGTATTCAGACCGAAGCCGCCGCGGGGCGTAAGACCAACGGCTCAGTTGACCTGCTGTGGGTCAACGGCGAAAACTTCCGCACGTTGAAAGAGGCGAACCTGCTGCAAACCGGGTGGGCGCAGACGTTGCCAAACTGGCGCTATGTCGATACCCGTAAACCCGTCACGGAAGATTTTGCGATTCCCACCGACGGGGCGGAATCCCCGTGGGGCGGCGCGCAGCTGACCTTTATCGCCCGCAAAGCCAGCATGCCGACGCCGCCGGAGGATCCTCAGGCGCTGCTGGCCTACGCGCAGCAGCATCCGGGCAAGGTGAGCTATCCTCGCCCGCCCGATTTTACCGGCACGGCATTTCTTGAGCAGCTGCTGCTGACGCTCACCGATCGCCCTGAGGCGTTACAAAAAGCGCCCGATGAAACGTTTAATCACGTTACGGCGCCGCTCTGGGCCTACCTCAATAAGCTGCACCCGCTGCTGTGGCGCGAAGGCAAAGACTTTCCCCCTTCACCCGCGCGGATGGATGCCCTGCTTGCCAGCGGCAGTCTGAACCTGTCGCTGACCTTTAACCCGGCGCATGCGCAGCAGAAAGTGGCGAGCGGCGAACTGCCTGCCGACAGCTACAGCTTTGGTTTCCATAGCGGGATGCTCGGCAACGTCCATTTCGTGGCTATCCCGGCCAATGCCGGCGCGAGCGCGGGTGCAAAAGTGGTCGCTAATTTCCTGCTGTCACCGCAGGCGCAAATCCGCAAGGCCGACCCGGCCGTCTGGGGAGACCCGAGCGTACTGGATGCGAAAACGCTGCCCGAAGGTGACGCCAAACAGCTGCTGGCCCACACGCCTCAGGGGCTGCCGCAGGTGCTTGCAGAGCCGCAGTCCGCCTGGGTGAACGCGCTGGAGCAGGAATGGCTGCGCCGTTACGGCACCCGCTGAGCGGGCTTGTCTGGCTGGCGATGGCGGTGATTTATCTGCCGATCCTGCCCGCCAGCGTGATGCTGTTCGTACCGGCGTTTTCCGTGACAAACTGGCAGCGGCTGCTGGACGATCCGCAGCTGCCGCAGGCGACCGTCGCCACGCTGGTCTCAACGCTCATCGCCACGCTGGGGGCGTTGCTGATTGCCCTTTTCCTTATCTGCCTTTTGTGGCCCGGTCAACGCTGGCGACGCCTCTCTACCCGCCTGCCGTGGCTACTGGCGATCCCTCACGTGGCGTTCGCTACCAGCGCGTTGCTGCTGTTTGCCGAGGGCGGTCTGTTTTATCAGATCTGCACCGTCTGTTCGCCGCCGTTTGACCGCTACGGCGCCGGGCTGGGCCTGACGCTCGCGGTCAAAGAGAGCGCGTTTGTACTGTGGGCCATATACGCCGTACTGCCGGAAAAACGGCTCGCGCAGCAGAAGATCGTCCTGCAAACCTTTGGCTACGGGCGTATTCAGACGCTCAGCTGGCTGATCCTTCCGGCGATCGCCCCTGTCCTCGGCGCGGTGATGCTGGCGGTGCTGGCGTGGTCACTTTCGGTCGTGGATGTGGCGATCGTTCTCGGGCCCGGCAACCCGCCCACCCTGGCCGTGCTGGCCTTTCAGTGGCTAAGCCAGGGTGACGCCCAGCAGCAGGCAAAAGGGACGCTGCTGTGCCTGCTTCTCCTTATGATGCTGGCCGCGCTTGCCGCCCTGGGTTACGGCCTCTGGAAAGCATGGCGTCGCACGATCCCGAACCTCGCGGGGACGCGCCTCCGGTCTCCACTCGTCCTACCTGAGCGGGCATTCAGCGGGTTACTGCCCGCGTGCGGCATCCTGTGCGCCGCGGTACTGCTGATGCTGGCGCAAGGGGGCGACGTGGGCCCCGTGGGTACCAGCCTCTCCTTCGGTCTGCTGTCGAGCCTGATCGCCCTCATCGTCATTTTTCTCTGGCTGGAATGGGGACCGCAGCGCGGCGCAGCGTGGGTGTGGTCACCGCTCGCCCTTCCTGCGCTGCCGCTCGTCACCGGACAATACTTTATTGCTTTGCGTCTGGGACTCGACGGGCACTATGCCGCCGTGCTCTGGAGCCATCTGCTGTGGGTGTTGCCGTGGATGCTGCTGGTTCTGCAGCCCGCCTGGCGGCGAATCGATCCCCGGCTTATTCTTACCGCCAGAACGCTCGGCTGGCGACGGGCGAAAATATTCTTACTGCTGAAATGCCCCCTGCTGGTGCGCCCTGCGCTGCTGGCCTTTACCACCGGCTTTTCCGTCAGCATGGCGCAATACATGCCGACGCTCTGGCTTGGCGCGGGGCGTTTCGCCACGCTGACCACCGAAACCGTCGCGCTCAGCAGCGGGGGCAGCATCCCCGTTCTCGCTAGCAGGGCGCTGGGATTGCTGCTGGTCACGGGCACGGTGTTCGGTCTTGCCGCCCTGTTATCCCGGCTCGCGGGCCGCTACCGTCAAGGATTACGATAATGCTGAAGGTAAATCATCTCACCATCGAACCGCTTTTCCGCGAGATCAGTTTTTGCGTTCCTCGCGGGGAGATCGTTACCCTGATGGGGCCGTCCGGCAGCGGCAAATCGACCCTTTTTGCGTGGATGGTCGGCGCGCTGTCAGACGATTTTCAGGCACAAGGCGAACTGTGGCTCGACGCGCGTCGCTGCGATAGCCTCCCCGTTGAATCCCGCGGGCTGGGCATCCTCTTTCAGGACGCGCTGCTGTTTGAACAGTTCAGCGTCGGGCAAAATTTGCTGCTGGCGCTGCCTGAGCGGATCGTCGGGCGCGCGCGTCGGGAAGCGGTCGAGCAGGCGCTGGACTCCGCCGGGCTGAGCGGTCATTACGCCAGCGATCCGGCCACCCTCTCCGGCGGGGAGCGTGCCCGGGTCAGCCTGCTGCGCGCCCTGCTCGCAGAGCCGCAGGCGCTGCTGCTGGACGAACCGTTCAGCCGCCTCGATAAAACGTTGCGCACGACGTTTCGGACATGGGTATTTGACGCCGTCCGCGCGCGCAATATCCCGGCGGTGCTGGTCACGCACGATGAGGACGATATTCCGCCCGGCGGCGAGCTGATTGAGATCTCTCGCTGGCAATAATGTGCTAACGCAATGTTTTCCGTTTCTGGAGAGACGACAATGCCCCCCTCTTTTACTGACGTCAGGTTATTCGATGAAACGTGTTTCTCAACTGACCGCGCTGGCCCTGCTTTGCGGCCTCGCTTCCTTTTCCTCTCTGGCGGCTGATATGGCCAACGCGATGACGCTGTCTCAGCTTCAGGCGCAGCACGGCACGCCTGTCGACACCCGTCCCAGCGCGTTTTACAACGGCTGGCCGCAGACCCTCAGCGGCCCCTCCGGGCATGAACCCGCCGCACTCAACCTTGCTGCCGCCTGGCTGGGCGCAATGAGCGACGAGCAGATTGCGAGCTGGGCAAAACAGCATCAGCTTACGCCTGCAACGGCCATCGCCCTGTACGGCGACGAGAACGATAACCTGGCGGTGAAGTCCCGCCTGGAGAAAGCCGGATACCGCCACGTCTCGCTGCTCAGCGACGCGCTGCAGACGCCCGAGCGCCTTCAGCGCCTGCCTCACTTTGAACAGCTGGTTTACCCGCAGTGGATCCACCGCCTCCAGCAGGGTAAACCCGTGACCGCCGCGCCGTCGGGTGACTGGAAAGTGATTGAAGCCGCCTGGGGCGCACCGAAGTTTTACCTGCTGAACCACATTCCCGGCGCGGGCTACATCGACACCAACGAGGTGGAAAGCGAGCCGCTGTGGAATAAAGTCTCCGACGACAAGCTGAAAGCGATGCTGGCGAAGCACGGGATCCGTCACGATACCACCGTCATTTTGTATGGCCGTGACGTTTACGCCGCCGCGCGCGTGGCGCAGATTATGCTGTATGCGGGCGTGAAGGATGTACGCATTCTCGACGGCGGCTGGAAGGCGTGGTCAGATGCAGGCCTGCCGGTTGAACGCGGCACGCCCGGCAAAGTGGCGCCAGCCCTCGATTTCGGCGCGCCGATCCCCGGCCAGCCGCAGCTGATGGTCGATATGGAGCAGGCGCGCGGGATGCTGCACCGTCAGGATGCCTCCCTGGTCAGCATTCGTTCGTGGCCGGAGTTCATCGGCGAAACCAGCGGCTACAGCTACATCAAGCCAAAAGGTGAAATAGCCGGTGCCCGCTGGGGTCATGCGGGCAGCGACGCGACCCATATGGAAGACTTCCATAACCCGGATGGCACCATGCGCAGTGCGGACGATATCGCCGCACAGTGGAAGCGCTGGAATATTCTGCCGGAGCAGCACGTCGCGTTTTACTGCGGCACCGGGTGGCGGGCGTCAGAAACCTTCATGTACGCCCGGGCGATGGGCTGGAAGAATGTTGCCGTCTATGACGGCGGCTGGTACGAATGGAGCAGTCACCCGCAGAACCCGGTCACCACCGGCGCGCGCGGGCCGGAGAGTGCGCTCTAAGGGTTGAGTGACTTCAGCGTCACATAGCCGCTCCAGATGCGCGTTGTGGTGGTCAGCCAGCACAGCGCGCCGAATACCCACGCGAACAGCGCAAAGTGTGCCGGGAAGAGGCAGCACAGCACGAACAGCGCGATGGTCTCCGTCCCTTCCGTTAACCCACCAATGTAATAAAACGACTTGTGCGCATAGCCGGGGTTGTCGATGTCATGCTTCGCGGCCAGCGCCGCAAACGCCAGAAAGCTGCTGCCGGTACCGATAAACGCAAACAGCAGCCAGGCGGCCGCCAGCGCATTTTCTGCGGGAGCCGCGAGCGCAAAGCCAAACGGCACCAGGGCGTAGAACAGAAAATCGAGCGCGATATCGAGAAATCCCCCCGCATCGCTCAGCCCTCTCCGGCGCGCCAGCGCGCCGTCCAGACCATCTAGCAGGCGGTTAAGCACGATGGCGACCAGCGCCGCCGGATACCAGCCGAGGGCCAGAAACGGCAGCGCCAGCACGCCGACGGCAAACCCGGTCAGGGTGACTCCGTCGGGCGTGATGCCCGGCTTATCCAGCACGGAAACCAGACGATTCAGAGAGGGCTTAACCCGCGGGTGCAGGTGACGGTCAAGCATGGGGAGTCTCGTTAAACGTGGCGCACAGCCCCTGCGCCGGAATATCCAGCGCGGCATTAAAGCGGGCGGAGAGATTCTGAAACGCAATGAGCGCCGTCATCTCGGTGATGGCCTCGTCCGTGAAGTGGCGCTTCAGCGCCGTTCTGATAGCCTCATCCGCCCAGGGCGGCGTGGCGGTTACCGCCTCGGCGTAGGCCAGCGCCGCGCGCTCCTGCTCGGTGAACAAGGCGGAGTCATGCCAGTTGCCCACGGCCTGAACCTTATCCAGCGCGCCGCAGCGCTCGGCCAGCCGCAGGCTGTTGGCATCAATACAGAAAGCGCAGTGACAGAGCTGGGACACCCGCGTCATGAGCAGCGAACGAAGCACGGGCGTCAGGCGCGCATGACGGCGCTCCAGATAACCGACAAACAGCGCCACCAGCCAGAACAGACGCGGCATGCGCCCCCACCAGCGGGTGGGATTCAGCACCGCGCCAAAATGCTTTTTCTGCATGGCGGCAATCGGCTTAAGGCTGGCGGGAAGGGTTTCGAGGGGGGCAACCCAGGCGGTGGTCTCTTTCACCTGATTCTCCTGATTACTGGACTCTGAGAAAGGGCACGATAATATGTCTTTTTTCGCTATCAATTATTGACGACCATGCTGAAAACACTCGATGTCGTTGCCGCCATCATCGAAAAAGACGGCAATATTTTACTGGCGCAGCGCCCTGCCCATGCCGACCAGCCGGGAATGTGGGAATTTGCAGGCGGTAAAGTCGAGGCCGGAGAAACCCAGCCAGAAGCGCTTATTCGCGAGCTGCGTGAAGAGTTGGGCATTGACGCCCTGCCGGGGCAATACGTGGCAAGCCACCAGCGGGAAGTCTCGCAGCGGTTGATCAACCTGCATGCCTGGCACGTTCCTGCCTTTCGCGGCGAGCTCACGGCGCACTACCACAGCGCGCTCGCGTGGTGTACGCCGGAAGAGGCGTTCGGCTACGCCTTAGCCCCCGCGGATATTCCGCTGCTGGAAGCGTTTATTGTTTTACGCGACGCCAGACCAGCGGGTTTGTGCTGATGGCGCGCTCGTCGCGCTGGCACTGCAGCAGAATGCCGTCCGCTTTCACAACGGCCCCTTCCGAGTAGTTCTGATTCTGATAGATACAGCACTGATTGCAGGGTTGCACCGTTTGATTCTGGCCGCTGGAGCTAAACACCTCCGGCGGCACATTCACCTCCACGTCCGGGAGAATGGGGTTGGCCTGCACGCCTGCGGCAAAGATCGCACACAGCGCGGTGAGTAGATAACGTTTCATAGACACATCTTCCTGTAGTTCCTTGATAATGACTATAACGGTAAACCCGAGCGGAACCTTTAATTTATCTCTTCATCGCTTTTGGTTATGACGCCCGCGCTCTCATTAATTTCCCTTTCGGCATAAATTTCCGCTTGCCTCACAAAGCGGTACGGGTGGTATAGTCAAAAAAACAACACAAATCGCATAAGTAATACACATAAAATACGATAAGAGGTTCTTATATCTATGGATCAGACACGCTCTCTGGAAAGTTTCCTTGCCCATGTTCAGCAGCGCGACCCGCACCAAAGCGAGTTCGCTCAGGCCGTACGAGAAGTTATGACCACCCTGTGGCCCTTCCTTGAACAAAACCCGCGTTATCGCCAGATGTCGCTGCTTGAACGCCTCGTCGAGCCAGAGCGCGTGATCCAGTTCCGCGTGACGTGGGTTGACGATCGCAATCAGGTACAGGTTAACCGCGCGTGGCGCGTACAGTTTAACTCGGCCATTGGCCCGTTTAAGGGCGGCATGCGTTTTCATCCGTCCGTGAACCTGTCGATTCTGAAATTCCTCGGCTTCGAGCAGACCTTTAAAAACGCCCTCACCACGCTCCCTATGGGCGGCGGAAAAGGCGGCAGCGATTTCGATCCGAAAGGCAAAAGCGAAGGCGAAGTGATGCGCTTCTGCCAGGCGCTGATGACCGAACTCTATCGCCACCTTGGTCCTGACACCGACGTGCCTGCCGGTGATATCGGCGTGGGTGGACGTGAAGTAGGCTTTATGGCCGGGATGATGAAAAAGCTCTCCAACAACAGCGCCTGCGTCTTTACCGGCAAGGGGCTGTCGTTTGGCGGGAGCCTGATCCGCCCGGAAGCGACAGGATACGGCCTGGTTTACTTCACCGAGGCCATGCTCAAGCGTCACGGTTTAGGCTTTGAAGGCATGCGCGTCGCGGTGTCCGGCTCCGGTAACGTGGCGCAGTACGCGATTGAGAAAGCGATGCAGTTTGGCGCTCGCGTGGTAACCGCCTCTGACTCCAGCGGCACGGTGGTGGATGAAGCGGGCTTCACGGCAGAGAAACTGGCGCGCCTGTGTGAAATCAAAGCCAGCCGCGACGGTCGCGTGGCGGATTATGCCCGGGAGTTTGGCCTGACCTACCTCGAAGGTAAACAGCCGTGGGGCGTGCCGGTGGATATCGCCCTGCCGTGCGCCACGCAGAACGAGCTGGATGTTGAAGCCGCGCGTACATTGATTAGCAACGGCGTAAAAGCGGTGGCCGAAGGGGCGAATATGCCGACCACCATCGACGCGACGGACCTGTTCCTGGAGGCGGGCGTGCTGTTTGCTCCGGGCAAGGCCGCTAACGCGGGCGGCGTGGCGACCTCCGGCCTCGAGATGGCGCAAAACGCCGCGCGTCTCGGCTGGAAGGCGGAGAAAGTGGATGCGCGCCTGCACCATATCATGCTGGATATTCACCATGCCTGCGTGGAGTACGGCGGCGAGGCATCGCAAACCAACTACGTGCGCGGGGCGAATATCGCCGGGTTCGTGAAGGTGGCGGATGCGATGATTGGGCAGGGTGTGATTTAAGGTTTATATCGTGCGGCCGGGTGCCCTCACCCCGGCCCTCTCCCACGGGGAGAGGGAGAAAACCGGGCGTATCAGGCCGCGCTCTTTTTCTTCTTGAACGGTTTCTTCGCGCCGCTACCGGGGGCAACCATTCCTCTGAACGTTTTCACCGGCGTGCTGCGCGCCTGATCGATCAGCTGGTAAAGCGTCCCGACCAGCGGCTGCATAAAGTCCTGGTAGCGGCACTGCTTCTCGCTGATCTGCGTCAGCACCGATTCCCAGTGTGCGGTCATGTCCGGCCTGGCGGCCAGCTCCGGCAGAGAGTGGATCAGCGCCCGGCCCGGTTCCGTTGAGTGGATGTAGCGTCCCTTTTTCTCCAGGAAGCCGCGCTTAAAGAGCAGCTCGATGATCCCTGCGCGGGTTGCCTCCGTCCCCAGACCGTCGGTGGCGCGCAGGATCTTCTTCAGATCTTTATCCTGAACGAACCGGGCGATCCCGGTCATCGCCGACAGCAGCGTCGCATCGGTGAAATGGCGCGGCGGCTGGGTCTGACGTTCAACCACTTCGCCCTTCTCGCACAGCAGTTCGTCATCTTTGGCGACCACCGGCAGCGGCGTGCCGTCGTTCTCTTCGTCGCGCTCTTTATTCCCCAGCAGCGTGCGCCAGCCTGCCTCTGCGAGGAAACGCGCTTTGGCGATAAACTTGCCTTTGGCAATCTCAAGCTCAATCACGCACTTGCGGAATACCGCGTCCGGGCAGAACTGCATCAGGTACTGACGGGCGATCAGGTTATACACCTTCGCTTCGTTCTCGGTCAGATTGACGCTGCTGGCACGCGCCGTCGGGATAATCGCATGGTGGGCATCCACCTTTTTGTCATCCCAGCAGCGGTTATGGGTGTCCGGGTTTACCGCCGGCTGCGGGAGCAGATCCGGCGCGTGTACGCCGATAGCGTTCATCACCGAATGGCGTCCGGCAAAGTGCTCTTCCGGCAGATAGCGGCTGTCCGAACGCGGATAGGTGATGAGCTTATGGGTTTCGTAGAGCTTCTGGCAGATATCCAGCACGTTCTGCGCGCTCAGGCCAAACTTTTTGGCCGCCTCAATCTGCAGTGCAGAAAGCGAAAACGGCAGCGGCGCGGGTTCTGATTCCCGTTTATCGTTATAGCTGGTGACGATAGCGGGCTGCCCGGTAATGCGGTTAACCACATGATCGGCCAGCGGACGATGGAGCAGGCGCCCCTCTTCATCCTGGTACGATTCGCAGGCATCGCTCGGCTGCCAGACGGCGGTAAAGCGTTCGTCTTTAGGCGTGACGATATGCGCTTTCACTTCAAAAAAATCTTTGGCGACGAAGTTCTCAATCTCTTCGTCACGACGCACCACCAGCCCCAGCACCGGCGTCTGGACACGGCCTACGGAGAGCACGCCCTGGTAGCCCGCGTTGCGCCCAAGAATGGTGTAGGCGCGGGTCATGTTGATGCCGTACAGCCAGTCGGCGCGGGCGCGGGCTAAAGCCGAGACGCACAGCGGAATAAACTCGCTGTTGGCGCGCAGGCGCGAAATCGCCCGCTCGACGGCCTGCGGGTTGAGGTCGTTGATCAGGCAGCGCTGTACCTGCTGGCGCTTTTCCGGCGCCAGCTCCAGGTAGTCCAGCACTTCATCCACCAGCAGCTGCCCTTCCCTGTCCGGGTCACCCGCGTGCACGATTTCAGCGGCGTCATGCAGGAAGCGCTTGATCACGTTGAGCTGTTTGGTGACCGAAGGTCGGGGCTGCAGGCGCCATTTTTCCGGCACGATGGGCAGATCGTTCAAATTCCAGCGGGCGTAGCGGCTGTCGTAGACATCCGGCTGCGCCTGCTCAAGCAGGTGACCAATACACCAGGTGACCACCTGCCCGTTACCGCATTCGATAAAGCCGTCACCTTTGCGATGCGGTTTAGGCAGCACGTCGGCGATGGCGCGGGCCAGGCTCGGCTTTTCGGCAATAAACAACCGCATCGAATTAACGGATCTCAATCATCGGTCGGCCACCGCGCGCGGTCACCAGCTCGCCGATCGCCGTCAGGGTGATGCCGAACTCGGCGGCAGTCGCCTGTACCTCGGCTTCGGATTCCGGCGTGACCGCCAGCAGCAGGCCGCCGGAGGTTTGCGGATCGCACAGCAGGTTGCGCCACTCCTCAGGCATCTCGCCCATCAGGTGACCGTAGCTGGCGAAGTTGCGCTGGGTACCGCCCGGGACCGCGCCCTGAGCAATATACTCCTCCACGCCCGGCAGCTTCGGCACGTCCTGATACCAGACCTGCGCCTGCACGCCCGCGCCTTGACACACTTCAGAGAGGTGGCCCAGCAGACCAAAACCGGTGACGTCGGTCATCGCCTTCACGCCGTCGATATTGGCGAATGCCGCACCGGCGAGGTTCATCTGGCACATGACTTCCGTTGCCAGACCTTTGTGCTCCGGTTTCAGCAGGGATTTTTTCTCGGCGGTTGTCAGCACGCCAATGCCCAGCGGCTTGGTAAGGAACAGTTTGCAGCCCGCCTGCGCGGTGCTGTTGCGCTTCACGCGCTCGGTCGGCACCACGCCGGTAACGGCCAGGCCGAAGATCGGTTCGGGCGCATCGATAGAGTGACCACCGGCCAGCGCAATCCCCGCCTGCTGGCAGGCAAAACGACCGCCATCAATCACTTCACGGGCCACTTCCGGCGGGATGGTGTTGATCGGCCAGCCCAGAATGGCAATCGCCATGATCGGCTTACCGCCCATAGCGAAGATATCGCTGATGGCGTTGGTGGCCGCAATGCGACCGAAGTCGAACGGGTTGTCGACAATCGGCATAAAGAAGTCAGTGGTGCTGATAATACTGGTGCCGTTACCTAAGTCATAAACTGCAGCATCGTCACGCGTTTCGTTGCCGACAAGCAGGTTCGGGTCGACAAACTTCGCCTGTTCACTGTGCAGGATGGTCTCCAGCACTTTCGGGGAAATTTTACAACCGCAACCGGCTCCGTGGCTGTACTGCGTTAAACGAATGGTTTGCTCGCTCATGGACGTCTCCTGTCATCTCAATCGCGCTATGGTAGCGCTCATTCCATAAAGAGGTAAGTATGACTGTCTGAATTCTGCGGCAGATGCTCAGAATCCAGACAGTTTAGCGTGCGTTATCAGAAACGGCTGACGAAAGGCGTGGTGTCCGGCACGCTGATGGTGCTGGAGGCTTTAAGCTGCGGGGTGCCGAGATAAAGGAAGCCGACAATTTTGTCATGCTCGCCGCAGCCAAAACCGTCACGTACCGCCGGGCTTTCGGTCAGCGCACCGGTGCGCCAGATCCCGTTAAAACCCTGTGCGACGGCGGCCATTTGCATCGCCATCACCGCACAGCCTGCGGACATTTCCTGCTCCCAGACCGGCACCTTATGGTCAGCCTGGCATTTGGCCACGACGGCGATAATCATCGGGGCGCGGAACGGGGCATTGCGCGCCTTGTCGATACCTTTCTCATCCTGCCCGGCGGCAACCGCGCCCTGCTCCAGCAGCTGGCTGAAACGATCGCGGCCTTCGCCTTCAATCACAAAGAAGTGCCACGGCTGCAGCGTGCCGTGATCGGGGGCACGCATGCCGGCACGCAGAATGTTCTCCAGCTGCTCGCCTGCCGGGGCAGGTTCGGCCAGACGGGAAGCGCTACGGCGGTTAACAAGCAGTTCGAGTGCGTCCATTGGTTAACTCCTTTCTTGAAATTTACTCACAAAATTAACACGACGGCAGATTTTGTTACAGCCTGGCAGGCGATTCCTGCTGACAAGTGGCGGTTGGGTCATTACGATAACCCAACATTACCGTCCAGTGGCGACGGAAACAGTCATTTTCTGGTTAGGGAGAATACATGCGAACCCTTTGGCGAATCTTTGCCGGTTTCTTTAAATGGACGTGGAGACTGCTCAACTTCGTCCGCAACCTGGTGATGAACATCTTCTTCATCTTCCTGGTTCTGGTTTGCGCGGGCATCTGGATGCATATCAGCAATGCGAATCAGGCGCAGCATTCAACGCGCGGCGCGCTATTACTCGATATCACCGGCGTTATCGTTGATAAGCCGTCCACCAGCAGTCGCCTGAGCGTGATTGGTCGCCAGCTGTTTGGCGCAACCTCAGATCGTCTGCAGGAAAATTCCCTGTTTGATATCGTCGATACCATCCGCCAGGCCAAAGACGACCGTAACATCACCGGGATCGTACTGGATCTGAAAGATTTTGCCGGCGGCGATCAGCCTTCAATGCAGTACATTGGTAAAGCGCTGCGCGAATTTCGCGACAGCGGAAAGCCGGTGATTGCCGTGGGCGACAGCTACAGCCAGGGGCAATATTATCTGGCGAGCTTCGCCAATAAAATCTGGCTCTCCCCGCAGGGCACGGTGGATCTGCACGGTTTTGCCACCAACGGTCTGTACTACAAATCTCTGCTCGACAAGCTGAAGGTCACCACCCACGTCTTCCGCGTCGGCACGTATAAATCAGCCGTAGAGCCGTTTATCCGCGACGATATGTCCCCTGCCGCCCGTGAAGCGGACAGCCGCTGGATTGGCGAGCTGTGGCAGAACTATCTGGGCACCGTTGCCGCCAACCGCCAGATTACGCCTGAGCAGGCGTTCCCGGGCGCAAAGGGCGTGCTGGAAGGCCTGCGTAAGGTTGACGGTGATACCGCGAAATATGCGCTTGATAACAAACTGGTTGATGCCCTGGGCACCAGCGCCGAGATTGAAAAATCCCTGAGCAAGCAGTTTGGCTGGAGCAAAGAGGATAAAAATTACAGCGCCATCAGCATGTATGATTACTCGACGAAAAAGCCGGATGACAGCGGCAACAGCGTCGCGGTGGTGTTTGCCAACGGCGCCATCATGGACGGTCAGGAGACCCCGGGTAACGTGGGCGGCGATACTACCGCGTCACAAATCCGCGATGCTCGCCTGGATCCGAAAGTGAAAGCGATCGTCCTGCGGGTGAACAGCCCTGGCGGCAGCGTCAGCGCCTCCGAGGTGATCCGCGCTGAACTGGCCGCGGCGCGTGCCGCCGGCAAGCCGGTCGTCGTATCCATGGGCGGAATGGCCGCCTCCGGGGGTTATTGGATCTCAACGCCAGCCAACTACATTGTGGCTAACCCAAGCACGCTGACCGGTTCGATTGGCATCTTCGGGGTGATCAACACCGTGGAGAACAGCCTGGATTCCCTGGGCGTGCATACCGATGGGGTTGCCACCTCTCCGCTGGCGGATGTGTCTGTGACCAAATCCCTGCCGCCGGAAGTCTCTGAAATGATGCAGCTCAGCATTGAGAACGGCTATAAACGCTTTATCACCCTGGTAGCGGACTCGCGTAAAAAGACGCCTGAGCAGATCGACCAGATCGCACAGGGCCACGTCTGGACCGGCCAGGATGCGAAGAGCAATGGTCTGGTCGACAGCCTCGGCGACTTCGATGACGCGGTGAAGAAAGCCGCCGAGCTGGCGAAGCTCAAGCAGTGGCATATCGAGTATTACCAGGACGAGCCGTCGTTCTTCGATATGGTCATGGACAGCATGTCCGGCTCGGTACGCGCCATGCTGCCGGAGGCGATGCAGGCTTACCTGCCTGCGCCGGTCGCCACGGCAGCGAAAGCGATGAAGGCGGAAAGCGATAAGCTCGCGGCCTTTAACGATCCACAGAGTCGTTACGCGTTTTGCCTGACCTGCGCTAACGTCCGTTAAAAACCGTCCCCTCTTCCCGCGAAGAGGGGATTTTTTTCTTTTGAAGAACAAGAACTCACTACCATGCAGAAGAAATCGATTTATGTAGCCTACACCGGCGGTACCATCGGTATGCAGCGCTCTGAAAACGGCTATATCCCTGTCTCCGGCCACCTTCAGCGTCAGCTTGCGCTGATGCCAGAATTCCACCGTCCGGAAATGCCTGACTTCACCATCCACGAGTACGAGCCGCTGATGGACTCCTCCGACATGACGCCGGAAGACTGGCAGCACATCGCGGATGACATTAAAGCCCATTACGACCAGTACGACGGCTTCGTGATCCTGCACGGCACCGACACCATGGCGTTTACCGCCTCGGCGCTCTCCTTCATGCTGGAGAACCTGAGCAAGCCGGTTATCGTCACCGGGTCGCAAATCCCGCTGGCGGAGCTGCGCTCGGACGGGCAGATCAACCTGCTGAACTCCCTTTACGTTGCGGCGAATTACCCGATTAACGAAGTGTCGCTGTTCTTTAACAACCGTCTGTATCGCGGCAACCGCACCACCAAAGCCCATGCCGACGGTTTTGACGCCTTCGCCTCCCCTAACCTGCAGCCGCTGCTGGAGGCCGGGATTCATATTCGTCGTCTGGGCACGCCGCCTGCGCCGAACACCGCCGGCGAGCTGATTGTGCATCCGATTACTCCACAGCCGATTGGCGTGGTCACTATCTACCCGGGCATCTCTGCCGACGTGGTGCGTAACTTCCTGCGCCAGCCGGTGAAAGCGCTGATTCTGCGCTCCTATGGCGTCGGCAACGCGCCGCAGAACGGCGAATTCCTGAAAGAGCTTCAGGAAGCCAGCGAGCGCGGAATTGTGGTCGTGAACCTGACCCAGTGCATGTCCGGAAAGGTCAACATGGGCGGCTATGCCACCGGTAACGCGCTGGCGCATGCGGGGGTTATCAGCGGCTTCGATATGACCGTTGAGGCAACGCTGACTAAACTTCACTATTTACTGAGTCAGGATCTGGACATTCAGTCCATTCGCAGCGCGATGATGCAAAACCTGCGCGGCGAGCTGACCCCGGACGAATAAGGAGTGCTCATGAAGCAACGCGCCCTGCTACTGGTCGATTTGCAAAATGATTTCTGCGCGGGCAGTGCGCTGGCCGTCGCCGAAGGTGACAGCACCGTTGACGTGGCAAACACGCTGATGGACTGGTGCAAAGCCCGCGGCGAAGCGGTTGTCGCAAGCCAGGACTGGCACCCGGCGAACCACGGCAGCTTTGCCAGCCAGCACGACGTCGAGCCTTTCACTCAGGGAGAACTCGACGGGCTGGCGCAAACCTTCTGGCCGGATCACTGCGTACAGCAGACGGAAGGCGCGGAGCTGCATCCGCTCCTGAATCAGAAAGCCATCGACGCGGTGTTCCATAAAGGTGAAAACCCGGCTATCGACAGCTATAGCGCGTTTTTTGATAACGGGCATCGCCAGAAAACGGCGCTGGACGCGTGGTTACGTCATCACGAAATTACGGAGCTGATTGTGCTGGGCCTGGCGACGGACTACTGCGTGAAGTTTACCGTGCTGGATGCGCTCCAGTTAGGTTATACCGTCAGCGTCATCACCGACGGCTGCCGCGGGGTGAACATTCACCCGCAGGACAGCGCTCAGGCGTTTATGGATATGGCTGCGGAAGGCGCGACGCTGTATACGCTCGAAGACTGGCTGGAGACGCAGGCGTAAGCCTTTAAGCCGGGTGGCGCTGACGCTTACCCGGCCTACCTTTCCCCGTAGGCCAGGTAAGGCGCAGCCACCACCCGGCATTTCTTCCCCAATCCCCATAAAGTGAACTCCCTCGCATCCTCAACGAAGCGGCAATGCTATTCTCGTTAGGCTATTTTTTCGCCACGTCTTTTCTGTGGCGTGGTCGTTTTGTTTAGTCAAAGAGGAACTTGTATGAAACGTTTGCCCTTGCTGGCAGCATTACCCTTGCTTTGCGCGTCAGTTGCCTCCGCCAGTACCCTCATGTCCGTGGGCTATTTTAACGGGGGTGGCGATGTCACCGCCGGACCGGGTGGCGATATCAATAAATTAGACGTTCGTCAGATCACCCACCTGAACTACTCGTTTGGTCTGGTCTATAACGACGAAAAAGACGAAACCAACGCTGCGCTAAAAGATCCGGCGAAACTGCATCAGATCTGGCTATCGCCAAAAGTCGCCGCCGATCTGGCCCTCATCCCGACCCTGCGTAAGCAAAACCCGAACCTCAAAGTGCTGCTTTCTGTTGGCGGCTGGGGCGCACGTGGCTTCTCTGGCGCAGCGGCAACCAAAGAGACGCGCGCGGTGTTTATCCGCTCCGCGCAGGAGATTGTCGACAAATACGGCCTGGACGGGATCGATCTCGACTGGGAGTATCCGGTCAACGGCGCCTGGGGTCTGGTCGCAAGCCAGCCCGCCGACCGGGATAACTTCACCGCCCTGCTGAAAGAGATGCGTACGGCGTTCGGGCATAAAAAGCTGGTGACCATTGCGGTAGGCGCGAATGCGGAAAGTCCGAAAAGCTGGGTGGATATCAAAGCCATCGCGCCCCTGCTCGACTACATCAACCTGATGACCTACGACATGGCGTACGGTACGCAATACTTCAATGCCAACCTGTATGACTCCAGCGCCTGGCCGACGGTGGCAGCCGCAGACAAATACAGCGTGGATTTTGTGGTGAATAACTATCTGGCCGCCGGGCTGAAGCCGCAGCAGATGAACCTCGGGATTGGTTTCTATGGCCGCGTGCCGAAACGCGCCGTAGAGCCGGGGATCGACTGGACGAAACCGGATGCGCAAAAAAATCCGGTTACCCAGCCCTACTTTGGGCCTCAGGAGATCGGGTTGTTCAAGTCACTCGGCTATGACCTGACCAAAGATACCTACGTGAAGTACAACGATATCGTGAAGAAGCTGTTGAACGATCCGCAGAAGCGCTTTACCGAGCACTGGGACGACCAGGCGAAAGTGCCGTGGCTCTCGGTGAAGGGTGCCGATGGCAACGCGCTGTTTGCGATTTCCTATGAGAACCCGCGTTCCGTTGCGATCAAGGCGGACTACATCAAAGAGAAAGGTCTCGCCGGGGCGATGTTCTGGGAGTACGGGGCTGATGACAACAATCAGTTAGCGAAGCAGCTGGCGGAGTCGCTCGGCATCCCGCACAAGTAGTAAGACAATCAAGCCCTCTCCCCGTGGGAGAGGGCATCAACCCGCACCGTTATTGCATTTTCATCGTCGCAATCGGCTTCGGCGTAATGCCGAAGTCTTCTTTCAGTTCGCGCTTGCTCTTCATCACCATCTGGCCCTGGGTGTCGATAGTCATGTGCTGCGCGTCGGTGTTATTGCGCGCCTGCCACAGCATCACCAGCTGCAGGCTGTTCTCTTTTTGCTCCGGCGTCAGCGCGACGCCATCCGGCCATTTTCCCAGCTCTACGGCGGTCACCAGACGCTGATAAATCTCCGGCGTCATACCGCTAATCATGTCATCAATATTCACAATCGCGCCCTTTTAAAGGAATAATTTGCTGAATCGTTTTTTCAACCCTTCACCTGGTCGCCATTTTCGTCGTCAGTGAAGCTCATTGAGGCTGAGTTCACGCAAAAACGCTCGCCCGTGGGCTGAGGGCCATCCGGGAAGACGTGCCCAAGGTGCGCATCGCAGTTGCCGCAGCGAATTTCCGTGCGCACCATGCCATGCGACGAGTCGGTCAGGTAGCGGATTGCCTCATCGCTCACCGGCTCGTAGAAACTCGGCCAGCCGCAGCCAGAATCAAATTTCGTTTGTGAGTTAAACAGCGGCGCATCACAGACCAGGCAGTGGTAGACGCCGTCTCGCTTGTTATGCAGCAAACGCCCGGTGAACGGCGGTTCCGTCCCGTGATTCTGCGTCACGTAAAACTGCATTTCTGTGAGGTTTTTTTTCAAATCTTCAGGGTTACGTTGGTTCGACATATGCTTACATCTCGCTGTAGAAACAGACATCTTTTAACCCGGATTCTAACAAAACATTAACACCCTTGCGTGCACTTTTGATCTAAACTTATGTGTCGCGAAAAGGCGGTCAGGCAATTGTGATCATGCTCACATTTTTATCCTGCGGGGACTTTAAAATCCCGGGCGCAGCCCCCATTTGGTTGCAAGCTCAAAGGGAAAGTGAGGCGAGTCAGTCGCACAAACGTTAGTCACAGGATTGATTTGTCGCAATGATTGACACGATTCCGCTTGACGCTGCGTAAGGTTTTTGTAATTTTACAGGCAACCTTTTATTCACTAACAAATAGCTGGTGGAATATATGACTATCAAAGTAGGTATCAACGGTTTTGGCCGTATCGGCCGTATTGTTTTCCGTGCTGCTCAGAAACGTTCTGACATCGAAATCGTTGGTATCAACGATCTCCTGGACGCTGAATACATGGCGTACATGCTGAAGTACGACTCAACTCACGGTCGTTTCGACGGCACCGTTGAAGTGAAAGACGGCCACCTGGTTGTTAATGGCAAAACCATCCGCGTTACTGCTGAAAAAGACCCAGCTAACCTGAAATGGAACGAAATCGGTGTTGACGTTGTTGCTGAAGCAACCGGTATCTTCCTGACCGACGAAACTGCACGTAAACACATTACTGCGGGTGCGAAGAAAGTTGTTCTGACTGGTCCTTCCAAAGACAACACCCCAATGTTCGTTCGTGGTGCAAACTTCGAAACTTACGCTGGCCAGGATATCGTGTCTAACGCATCCTGCACCACCAACTGCCTGGCACCGCTGGCTAAAGTTATCAACGACAACTTCGGTATCGTTGAAGGTCTGATGACTACCGTTCACGCAACCACCGCTACTCAGAAAACCGTTGATGGCCCGTCTCACAAAGACTGGCGCGGCGGCCGTGGCGCGGCTCAGAACATCATCCCATCCTCTACCGGTGCTGCTAAAGCTGTAGGTAAAGTACTGCCAGAACTGAATGGCAAACTGACTGGTATGGCGTTCCGCGTTCCAACTCCTAACGTATCCGTTGTTGACCTGACCGTTCGTCTGGAAAAAGCTGCTTCTTATGAAGAAATTAAGAAAGCAATCAAAGCTGCTTCCGAAGGCGCAATGAAAGGCGTTCTGGGCTACACCGAAGACGACGTTGTATCTACCGATTTCAACGGCGAAATCTGCACTTCAGTATTCGATGCTAAAGCAGGTATCGCACTGAACGACAACTTCGTTAAACTGGTATCCTGGTACGACAACGAAACCGGCTACTCTAACAAAGTACTGGACCTGATCGCTCACATCTCCAAATAAGTTGAGATGAGTGCTTGATCCAAAAAGGCGACTTCGGTCGCCTTTTTTTATTGGTTTAAATTGTTGTTTAATATCATTTTTATCATCTCCATAAACCGCATACTGCCCACTATCATAGTGAATATCACTCACTCCCCTCATAAAAATGGGTATAAAAACCTTTCCCCCATTTCTGCCTTATGATTTTATGTCTCTGGGAGAAAGATTGTCATTTGAGGGAGTATATAAAATGGACAGCGCGAAAATATTAGCAAAAAGAATGCTGAAAAGCCTTAATGCGGACGACTCCGGATTTTTGGTTTCAATTGCTCATGGCATGCTCTCCTTCCCCGTCAGCATGTATTATCTAGGCTATGATTTCCTGGATACAACCCATCGTCATTCTAACTTTGATGATCGGGTTCGAATGGCGAACATGCTCAAACGAGGTATGTCACTCAATCAGGAGGCTCAAAAGATAGTAAATGTCGTTGTCAGAGAGTTCATGTCAAAAGTTAATATGGATGATGTTCAGGGGATTGCGCAAAATTTTACTGGCGTAATGGCTGGTAAATTTATATTTGCAGAGTTAACCGGAATAAAACTAGGTGCAGCGATATCCTCACAGATAATGGTTTCCTTTGCTTCTGGAGTGGTACTCGGAAGTGTTCTCACCATTGGTGCCGAGACCTCCAGGGCCATCTACACAGCCCGCAAACTTGAAAACCAGAACCCCGCTCTTTACTACCGACTTAAAGGGATGGGTGATTTGGATCTTCTTTACTTCCTTGTTGAAGATAAATTGAAACCTTTCATTGACGCTTGCAGTATGGCAGATGTTAACAAGCAAGAATTTAATGAGATGTGCAAATATTTTTTCGGTGGATTATGAACGTACAAGACTCTATCAGATTTATAGCATCCCGAATCTTGCGTGGATTAGGGATGGGGATTGCTTCTGCTGGCCTATTGTTCTGTATTTATTTCTTTTCATTTTCAAAAGATGAATCCCGATTCATCTGGGGCGGAGCGTCTGTTGCTCTCATTATCGTTGGTTACTTTATATACCGAATAGCTATCCTTAAGATATTTGACGAACGATGATGGTCTCACTACCCTCCCCCTGTCATTAAGCCCTCCATCGGTGGGTGTGATGCTAAAGAACCAGACATGTCTGCTCCCATTGAATTTCACCCACTCCCAGGATCGGCGGAGCAGACATTTTTTCTTCGCCGTCTCGGATCCGCTTCCGTCTACCTTCTGTCGCTGCATATGTGAGGCGTGGTTTAACAATTGCCCCAATCACTGATGTTAGGCGTGGTTTTATGCTGTAGAATGTTGTGACCACATTACTGCAAAAACAGTAGCTTACTGAATTCACCAAATCACGATGGGCCACTTCGGTCGCCTTTTTTATTTTTAAGACAGAGGATTGCTTAATGATTAATAAAATTTTTGCACTTCCGGTAGTCGAACAACTTACCCCTGTGCTCTCCCGCCGTCAGATTGACGGTGCCGACGTTATCGTCGTTGACCATCCGCGCGTCAAAACGTCCGTGGCGCTGAACGGCGCCCACCTGCTCTCCTGGAAACCGGAAGGCGAAGCCGAAGGTTTGTGGCTGAGCGATGCGACCTCCTTCAAAAAAGGGGCGGCTATTCGCGGTGGCGTGCCGATCTGCTGGCCGTGGTTCGGCCCGTCCGCGCAGCCGGGTTTGCCGTCTCACGGTTTTGCCCGTAACCAGCAGTGGACGCTGAAAGCACATAATGAAGATGACAACGGCGCCGTGCTGACCTTTGAGCTGCAGGCTAATGATGAAACCCGCGCCCTCTGGCCGCACGATTTCACCCTGTACGCCCGCTTTAAGCTGGGTAAAACCTGTGAAATCGAACTGGAAGCCCACGGTGAGTTTGAAACCACCGCAGCCCTGCATACCTACTTCAACGTGGGTGATATCAGCGCAGTGAAGGTGAGTGGTCTTGGCGATACCTTTATCGACAAAGTGGATAACGCCAAAGAAGGTAAACTGAGCGACGGCGTACAGACGTTCCCTGACCGTACCGACCGCGTCTACCTGCACCCGGAAGCGTGCAGCGTGATCCACGACGGCGCGCTGAACCGCGCAATTGAAGTGGTTCATCATCATCACAGCGACGTGGTGGGCTGGAACCCGGGTCCGGCGCTGTCCGTCAGCATGGCCGACATGACGGATGAAGGGTATAAAACGTTTGTCTGCGTGGAAACCGCGTGCGTGAGCACGCCGCAAAAAGCGAGCGACGAAAAACCGTCTCGTTTAGGGCAAACAATTAAGATTGTGAAACGCTAAGGCATTTCACCTCCCCCGCTTCACTGCACCACATTAAAGCAAACGGGGCGCGAGCGCCCCGTTTTAATGCATCAATTGCACAATATTAGTGCGCAATCAGAACTTGTAGCTCACGCCGACAGAGAAAATACCTGCCCAGGATTTGTCGACCATCGGGCTATCCTTCACTTCGTCGCTAAGACGCTCATAGCGGCCGGTACCGTACACGCTCCAGTCGCCAAGGAAGTTGTAGCTCGCGGTCAGCTCCAGGTAAGGATCCCAGCCGTCATCTGCACTATAACTTTTCAGGCCACTGCGGCGGGACTCGTTTTTAGAGACGCCATAGTAGTAGTCGTTGTAGTTCTCGCTGTTGTATTGCACACCGATACCCGGCGTCAGAGTCAGCCCACCGTTGGTATAGCGATATAACCACGCCAGATCCCAGATAAAGCCGTTGCTGTTATCCAGCGTATCACCCGCCAGGGCCGTACGCAGGAAGCCATACTGGGTGTTATGCACGTATGAGAGCCCGGCCATCATCGAGCTTTTGCGCTTGTCGAGCTGGCGAAGCGCGTGGCTGTCGCTGTCACCCGGCTTGAAGTGCGTTGGATCGTAGTAGGCCATGATGGAGAGCTTGTCGGCCTTATCGTTCCAGAGATAGTAGCCGCCGCCGAGCCCGCGGAACCAGACGTTATCGCCTTCATAGGTGATAACGGGAACAGGATACACATCACGGTCATACTGTTTGTACGGGCTGTTAATGACGCCAACACCCGCGCCAACCGTCCACTGACTTTCCGCCTGTGCGGTGTTCACTGCGGTCGCGGCAAGGATGCCCAATGCCAGAAGTTTGAGTTTGGTCACAATCCATTCTTTCCTGTAGTCAAATAATCAGCGGATGAAGTGTAACCGCCATTCCCGTACATCCCAAAATTTTTTGCCTGCTAATCAGTCTGATTAACCCGTTATTTTTAACTTTTCAGATGACAGCCCGCTTTCATTTATATGACCGCTGAATGAAAAACGTGCATTTGTCTTATAACGACAGTGGAAATTTTTGGATGAGTTATTGATATGTCATTGAAAGTAGATTTTCTGGGCATGCAAGTTTTGCAAATGCCATCTACGCTTTAATTTAAGAAGAGTTTTCCTGAACACCTGCGGTTCTTAGCGTCTGACCTGGCACACAGGTTGCTGCTCTGGCAGTGAGGTGCGAGAGATTCTCTTCCGGGAGCCTCCACTACTCATACGAACGGCTCTTATCCTGTGCTAAAAAACGAAAGGACGGCATGCCATGAATATATTCGATCACTATCGCCAGCGCTATGAAGCTGCCAAGGACGAAGAGTTCACACTGCAGGAGTTTCTTACCATCTGTCGGCAAGATCGCAGTGCCTATGCCAACGCGGCAGAACGGCTATTAATGGCTATTGGTGAGCCAAACATGGTTGACACTGCCCTGGAGCCTCGGCTTTCCCGTCTCTTTTCGAATCGGGTGGTCGCCCGATACCCGGCGTTTGAAGAGTTCTATGGTATGGAAGATGCCATCGAACAGATTGTCTCCTATCTGAAGCATGCCGCTCAGGGTCTGGAAGAGAAGAAACAGATCCTCTATTTACTCGGCCCGGTGGGTGGCGGTAAATCCTCGCTGGCTGAACGCCTTAAGTCGCTGATGCAGCGCGTGCCTATCTATGTACTGAGCGCCAACGGTGAACGCAGCCCGGTGAACGACCATCCGCTGTGCCTGTTCAATCCGCAGGAAGATGCGCAGATTCTGGATAAAGAGTATGGCATCCCGCGTCGCTACCTCGGCACCATTATGTCGCCGTGGGCGGCAAAACGCCTGCACGAGTTTGGTGGCGATATCACCAAGTTCCGCGTGGTGAAAGTCTGGCCATCTATCCTTGAACAGATCGCCATCGCCAAAACAGAACCCGGTGATGAGAACAACCAGGACATCTCGGCGCTGGTGGGTAAAGTCGACATCCGCAAGCTGGAAAACTTCGCGCAAAACGATCCGGATGCCTACGGTTACTCAGGCGCGCTGTGCCGCGCGAACCAGGGGATTATGGAATTCGTCGAGATGTTTAAAGCACCGATTAAAGTGCTGCATCCTCTGCTGACGGCGACCCAGGAAGGTAACTACAACGGGACGGAAGGTATCTCCGCCCTACCGTTTAACGGGATTATTCTCGCCCACTCGAACGAATCTGAATGGGTGACCTTCCGTAATAACAAAAACAATGAGGCCTTCCTTGACCGCGTGTACATCGTCAAGGTGCCTTATTGCCTGCGGATCTCCGAAGAGATCAAAATTTACGAGAAACTGCTTAACCACAGTGAGCTGGTGCATGCCCCCTGCGCGCCCGGCACGCTGGAAACGCTGTCACGCTTCTCCATCCTTTCGCGTCTGAAAGAGCCGGAAAACTCCAGCATCTATTCGAAAATGCGCGTCTATGACGGTGAAAGCCTGAAAGATACCGACCCTAAAGCGAAGTCGTATCAGGAATACCGCGACTATGCCGGAGTTGATGAGGGGATGAACGGTCTGTCCACGCGTTTCGCGTTCAAGATCCTCTCCCGCGTCTTTAACTTTGACCACGCGGAAGTGGCGGCCAACCCGGTTCATCTGTTCTACGTGCTGGAACAACAAATCGAGCGCGAGCAGTTCCCGCAGGAGCAGGCTGAACGCTACCTTGAGTTCCTCAAAGGTTACCTGATCCCGAAATACGCCGAGTTCATTGGCAAAGAGATCCAGACGGCCTACCTGGAATCCTATTCAGAATACGGGCAGAACATTTTCGACCGTTATGTCACCTATGCTGACTTCTGGATCCAGGATCAGGAGTACCGCGACCCGGATACCGGCCAGCTGTTTGACCGTGAATCCCTGAACGCGGAGCTGGAAAAAATCGAGAAGCCTGCCGGGATCAGCAACCCGAAAGACTTCCGTAACGAGATTGTGAACTTCGTCCTGCGCGCCAGAGCGCATAACAACGGGCGCAATCCGAACTGGACCAGCTACGAGAAGCTGCGCACGGTCATTGAGAAGAAAATGTTCTCTAATACCGAAGAGCTGCTGCCGGTGATCTCGTTTAACGCCAAAACCTCAACCGATGAGCAGAAAAAGCACGACGATTTTGTCGACCGTATGATGGAAAAAGGCTACACCCGCAAGCAGGTCCGCCTGCTCTGCGAATGGTATCTGCGCGTGCGTAAATCGTCTTAAAACAAGTGCCCGGTAGCGGTTAGCGCTTGCCGGGCCTACAAAATGCAAGTTGGCAAATGCAGTACGGGGGGTATATGACCTGGTTTATTGACCGGCGTCTTAACGGCAAAAACAAGAGCACGGTGAACCGCCAGCGCTTCTTGCGTCGTTATAAAGCGCAAATTAAACAGTCTATCTCCGAGGCCATCAACAAACGCTCGGTGACCGACGTCGACAGCGGCGAATCTGTCTCCATCCCCACCGATGACATCAGCGAACCGATGTTTCATCAGGGGCGAGGCGGCCTGCGCCATCGCGTACACCCAGGTAATGACCACTTCGTTCAGAACGACAGAATTGAGCGTCCTCAGGGCGGCGGCGGTGGTTCAGGAAGCGGTCAGGGACAGGCCAGCCAGGACGGTGAAGGTCAGGACGAATTTGTCTTCCAGATTTCGAAAGATGAGTATCTCGACCTGCTGTTTGAAGACCTGGCGCTGCCGAATCTGAAAAAGAATCAGCATCGTCAGCTTAATGAATATAAAACCCATCGCGCGGGCTATACCGCCAACGGCGTGCCCGCCAATATCAGCGTCGTGCGTTCGTTGCAGAATTCACTGGCGCGACGCACGGCGATGACGGCGGGCAAACGTCGCGAACTGCGCGAGCTGGAGAGCAGCCTGAAGGTCGTGGAAAACACGGAACCGGCGCAACTGCTGGAAGAGGAGCGCCTGCGTAAAGAGATTGCCGAGCTGAGGGCGAAGATCGAACGGGTACCGTTTATCGACACCTTTGACCTGCGCTACAAGAACTACGAAAAACGGCCTGAACCCTCCAGCCAGGCGGTGATGTTCTGTCTGATGGACGTGTCTGGCTCGATGGACCAGGCCACCAAGGATATGGCGAAGCGTTTTTATATTCTGCTCTACCTGTTCCTGAGCAGAACCTATAAGAACGTGGAGGTGGTCTATATCCGCCACCACACTCAGGCGAAAGAGGTGGATGAACATGAGTTCTTCTACTCGCAGGAGACCGGCGGGACCATCGTATCAAGCGCCCTGAAGTTGATGGATGAAGTGGTGAAAGAGCGTTACGACCCGTCGCAGTGGAATATTTATGCCGCGCAGGCGTCGGACGGTGATAACTGGGCCGACGACTCACCGCTGTGTCACGAGATTCTGGCGAAGAAAATTCTGCCGGTAGTGCGTTACTACAGCTATATCGAAATCACCCGTCGCGCGCACCAGACCCTGTGGCGGGAGTATGAACATCTGCAATCGATGTTCGATAATTTTGCCATGCAGCATATCCGTGACCAGGATGATATTTATCCGGTGTTCAGGGAGCTGTTCCACAAGCAATCTTCTACCAGCAACGCATAATCCAACAGCCAGCGAACCCGCTGGCTGTTTTCTTTCGACCCCGCTCATCCCGTGCTAATGTAGAACGCTGCATACTGGATTATCACCGGGAAATCGTTATGACTGACGACGTTATTGGGGCAGGACCCCACCAGCAACTGATTACCTTACTCACCGAGCAGGGCGCGCGGTTTCGCGTCATGGAGCACGAGGCGGTCGGGAAATGTGAAGCGGTAAGTGAAATTCGCGGGACCGATCTGCGGCAAGGCGCAAAAGCCCTGGTCTGCAAGGTGCAGGGAAACGGTGTAAAAAAACACGTTCTGGCGATCCTCGCCGCCGATCTGCAGGCTGACCTGAGCCAGCTTGCCAGCCATTTTGGCGGGCTGAAGGCCTCCCTCGCCAGCCCGGCCGAGGTCGATACCCTGACCGCCTGCGTTTTCGGCGCTATCCCGCCCTTTAGCTTCCATCCTGATTTGGCACTGGTTGCCGACCCGCTGCTGTTCGAGCGTTTTGACGAAATCGCGTTTAACGCCGGCCTGCTGGAGAAATCCGTGATTATGGATACCCAGGATTACCTGCGCATCGCCCGTCCTGAGCTTGTAAACTTCCATAAAGCGTAACCGCAATGGCTGGCGACCCTGTCAGCCTTTTCTTTCCAGGAACAGCACGGAGGCGACGAGAATAACGGCAATAGCGAAAAACGATGAGGAGATAATCAGCGTTTCAACAAACATGTGATCGTTCATGATGGCGACCCCTTTTGCGATATCTCCCTCCGTTTTAATCCGCGTAAATGACAAGGTTATGACAACAATAAAATCTTTTTAAAACTGTCCTGCGTCGCGTTTGCGCGTACAGTAAGCAGGTTAATTATTTGGCAAGGATTCCCTATGTTTGACCCTACTCTGCTCATTCTTCTGGCACTCGCCGCGCTCGGCTTTGTCAGCCATAACACCACCGTCGCCATCTCGATTCTGGTGCTGATTATTGTTCGCGTGACCCCGTTAAATAGCTTTTTCCCGTGGATAGAAAAACAAGGCCTCACCATCGGGATCATCATTTTAACCATCGGGGTAATGGCGCCCATCGCCAGCGGTACGCTTCCCGCCTCAACCCTGCTGCACTCGTTTGTAAACTGGAAATCGCTGGTAGCGATCGCGGTGGGGATTTTTGTTTCGTGGCTGGGCGGACGCGGCGTTACGCTGATGAGCAGCCAGCCCTCGATAGTGGCGGGTCTGCTGGTGGGGACCGTTCTGGGCGTGGCGATCTTCCGCGGCGTTCCGGTGGGGCCGCTGATTGCGGCAGGCCTTGTCTCTCTGTTTATCGGGAAGTCGTAGTCAGGCTGGCCATATAACGCGCCGGCGTCTGGCCCAATCCCTTTCTGAACATGGTGATAAACGCGGTGGTAGAGTCATATCCCAGTGACTGTGCCACCTGCTGTACCGATTTCCCACTAATCAAATGCTGTAACGCCACGATCAGCTGCAGCTGGTGACGCCAGCGGCGAAAGCTTAAGCCGGTCTCTTTCACCACCAGCCGCGCCAGGCTGCGTTCGCTCATGGCAAAATGGCTCGCCCACTGCGCCAGCGTTTGCCAGGCGGCAGGCTCTTCCGCCATTTTCTCGCTCATCAGCCGAATTTTAGGATGGGGCGAGACGGGCAGCTGCAGATGCTCCTGACGCTGGAGCGGCAGCTCGTCAAACAGGACGTCCACCAGACGCGATGTGGCCGCAAGAGGAAGTTGTTCACGCGATTTTTCCGCCAGGGATAAAATCAGCTCCCGCACCAGAGGAGAGATTTTCAGGGTGCAGCAGCGGTCCGGCAAGCTTGCCGCCCCCGGCTCAATGAACAGAAAGCAGAGCTGCGCGCCCGGCGTGGCCCTGTTGCTGTGCGGCATTTGGCCGGGGATCCAGACGGCGTACTGGGGCGGAACCATCAGCATGGCATTTTCCACTTCGCAGGTGATCGCGCCGCCGAGGGCCAGGATCAGCTGCCCCTTACGGTGATGATGTCGGGGAATATGTTGTTCTTCCGCCACCACGCGGATGCGAAACGCGACGGCCGCATCGTGCTGGCTATCGGGATCATAGCCGTCCAGTCCCAAACCAATCATCAGTTTGTCCGATTTTAGCGATAAACTGTCATTTTAGCCTGATTTCAACCGCTGAGAAAATCGGTATTGTGTGCCCTCGCTTGAACGTATGAGAACATAATGACTACTGCTATTCGCACCTCAGGAAAACACGGCGCGCTGTTGATTGCAGGCATCCTGATGATTGCCACTACGCTTCGCGTCACCTTTACCGGCGCAGCCCCGCTGCTCGACACTATTCGTCTTGATTATGGCTTAAGCACGGCGCAAACCGGTCTGCTGACCACCCTGCCCCTGCTGGCTTTCGCCCTCGTCTCGCCGCTCGCCGCAGGCGTTGCCCGACGCATCGGCATGGAGCGCAGCCTGTTTATCGCCCTGCTGCTGATTTGCGCCGGAATTGCGGTTCGCTCGCTGCCTTCCGCCGCGCTGCTTTTCACCGGAACCGCGGTTATCGGCTGCGGGATTGCGCTCGGGAACGTGCTGTTACCCGGATTAATCAAACGTGACTTCCCGGGCCAGGTGGCACGACTCACCGGGGCCTATTCCCTGACAATGGGCGTCTCGGCGGCGTTTGGCTCAGCGATGATTGTTCCCCTGGCGCAGGGTAGCGCGGGCTGGCATGGCGCACTGCTGATGCTGATGGCGTTTCCGCTGGTCGCGCTGCTGCTCTGGCTGCCCCAGTGGCGTCAGAAACACGTTGCAACGGTAACGGGCGCTGGCGCACTGCATAATCGCGCCATCTGGCGCTCGGCCCTCGCCTGGCAGGTGACGCTTTTTTTAGGGATTAACTCGCTGATTTACTACGTCATCATCGGCTGGCTGCCGGCGATATTGCTTAGCCACGGCTACAGCGAAGCGCAGGCCGGCTCGGTGCACGGGCTGCTGCAGCTGGCCACGGCCGTGCCGGGGCTTGCCGTGCCGCTGGTCCTCCACCGTCTGAAAGATCAGCGGGCCATTGCAGGCGCAGTGGCGCTGCTGTGCGCGGTAAGCGCGGCGGGGCTATGGTTTATGCCTGGCATGGCGGTGATGTGGACGCTGGTGTTTGGCTTTGGCACAGGGGCAACGATGATCCTCGGTCTGACGTTCATCGGTCTGCGCGCCAGCTCCGCGCACCAGGCCGCGGCGCTCTCCGGCATGGCGCAGTCGATTGGCTATCTGCTCGCCGCCTGCGGCCCTCCGCTGATGGGGAAAATTCACGATAGCGCGGGAGACTGGCGGATACCGCTCCTGGGCTGCGCCCTGGCCGCCGTGATAATGGCTGTTTGCGGCGTGCTTGCCGGGCGAGACCGGGAGATCGCACCGCGTTAAATCCAGAGGCAGACCACCGGGTCTGCCTTTTCTTACCCGCGCGCAGAATTGTAGGCCGGGTAAGCGCAGCGCCACCCGGCAAGAGAAGCGACGACGTTATGAATCGCGCGCCGCGCGCAGCATCGCCTGCACCAGCACGACCGGGCGTCCCTCCAGCGCACTACGCTCATGCTGGAATAAGGTGATCACGAAGAACGGGTGCGTAACCAGTTCTGCGGCGCGAATTTCCCCCTGTTCGTCCCAGCCCGTAACGTGCATATCACCGCTTTCCAGCGCCTGGGCAAACGCTGGCGACACGCCATAGTTACAGTGATACCCCTCTTCAATTTCAGGCTTGCCGTACGCTTTTGCGATCAGCGTATTTTTGCGCAGCTCAATGGCATCGGTTTTTTCCACCAGCGAGCAGGCCAGCGGCGCAATCACCATGGTGCCTTCGCTATCCGTCTCAGCATGTGCCGCATCGGCCCAGCCCAACACATTGCGGGCATACTCAATCAGCGCATGCTGGAATCCACCGCAGGTGCCAAGGAACGGAATGCTGTTTTCACGGGCGTAGCGCGCGGCGATAAAAGCGGCCTCGGTATTTTTATAGGGGCTGGCGGGAACCAGCCAGATGGCATCGTAGCCCACCAGATCTTCAGGGCTTGTCAGCTCCGTGGTGGCAAGCCAGTCGTAATCGGCGGTGAGGTCAAGGACTGCGGCGGCGTCGTCAATGGCCAGCGGGATCGCCTGATGCGCAATAACACTGGGATTGTAATCGCCAACCAGCGCAATGCGCAGCGTCGTTTTAACCGGGAGGTGTTCCATGAAAGGTTCCTTATGCCAGAGTATTATCAGATAACATAAGGAACCTCAGACTACCGATCTTCTGCAATTATCACAATACCTTAAATTGGGAGGGTGGAATCATGATTCAATGCAAACGCGTGTACGAACAGGCAGCTCCGGACGACGGCTATCGGGTGCTGGTGGACAAGCTGTGGCCGCGCGGGGTCAAGAAAACGGACCTCGCGTATGATGAATGGTGTAAAGCGCTCACGCCCTCGAATGAATTACGCAAGGCCTTTCATAGCGAAACCATTGATTTCGCCGCCTTCAGTAAGGCCTATCGGGAAGAGCTGGCGCAGCACGCTGACGAGGGAAGGCGTCTGGCGACGCTGGCGAACAGGCAGACCGTCACCCTGCTCTTTGCTGCCAAAGACACGAAGCAAAATCACGCCCTGGTATTAGCCGACTGGCTGCGCCACCTGTGATCAGCCGATCGCCATCTCATCGAGGATTTGCGGCGCTTCATCAGGGGTGAGCGGCATCAGATGTTCGGCGCGAACAAACGCAAAGCCGTGCTGATTGTCAAAGGCGTAAACATCACCCGTCACCAGCCAAAGCGCGCGATCCGCAGTTGCGGGGAGTTGCGTCATCACACCGTTGACCGGGTTAACGAAACGCAGGCCAGGCTGGCACAGGCCAAACAGCTCAACAGATTTACCAATATTGCGACGGCCTGACGCCGTGCGGGCACCCACGATCATCGCCATGCTGCCCGGTTTAAGCTGGAACATACTTCTCTCACGATAACGGTAGCCAGGGACTGGCTAAGAATAATCCTAAAGAGAAGTGTATCGCAGGCAATATACGTCTGTCACCTGGTGGGTTGAGGATGGTCGCGACGGTAGAGCGTCCATTCATCAATCACTTCGCCCCCCGGGAGTTTGCACTCCGTGCGTACGCCCTGCGGGCTTTGAACCGGGATCTGTTCCCCGCCTTTCTCAAGACAGTATACGGAGGCCGGGTTCGCCATACCGATAGCGTGCGGCGGTTTCGGGGCATCGGGTGGGGTCGTTTTAGCGGTGCAGGCAGCCAGGGGAAGCGCCAGCGCCAGAAGCAGAAATCTCATCTCATTGATCCTTGTGACATCATTACAGTCTAAGGGTAACGGCTCATCGCCGCTTTCTCCATGATTTCTCCATTTTAACTGCACTTTTCAACACTATAGTGAGGCGTGTTCTCGATATGACCAGAGAACATCATTCCGTAATCAAGATGTCTTTGCCCCGGTCTCAACAACGGGGCCTTTTTTCTATCCTGCTGCCCTCTCCCTGCATATATTAAATTTTCTATATTCATGTTTTACTATGCCTGAAGTCTAAAAACTCAGCATAACATGCAGATGCAGACGTCTTCTGCCTGGGAGTCATTCTACGTCATGTCGGATATTATCCTTGCCCGTGTTTCAGAAACCCTCGCCACTGAGCAATCCCTTGAAAGTCTCGTTCGTCAGCTGCTGGAGATGCTGGAGATCGTGACTGACATGGAGTCGACTTACCTCACCAAGGTAGATATCGAAGCCCGACTGCAGCATATCCTCTACGCCCGCAACAGCAAGCAGATGACAATCCCGGAGGGACTGAGCGTTCCGTGGGATGAAACCCTGTGCAAGCGCGCGCTGGATAGCGACACCGTATTCAGCAACGACGTTCCCGAACGCTGGCCGGAGTGCGAGGCGGCGAAAGCGCTCGGCATTACGACCTACATGAGTATTCCTGTCCATCTTTCGGATGGTTCGCTCTACGGAACGCTCTGTGCCACCAGCACGGCCAGAAAGCCGCTTAGCGAGCGCGGTGAACAGGTGCTGAAGCTATTCGCCGGGCTGATTGCCCAGTCCATTCAGAAAGAGTCGCTGGTGACCCAGCTTCGCGAAGCCAATGCGGCACTCATCGCGCACTCTTACACGGATGCCCTTACCGGTTTACCCAACCGTCGCGCCATTTTTGAAGACCTGACCACCCTGTTTTCGCTGGCGCGCCACCTTAAGCGTAACACCGTCATCGCGTTCATCGATCTGGATGATTTCAAGCTGATTAACGATCGCTACGGCCACGAGGCTGGCGACCAGTTCCTGATTGAAGTGGGCAAGCGTTTGACGGAAGAAAAACAGCAGGACGATATCATTGGTCGGCTGGGCGGCGATGAGTTTCTGGTGGCGTCGTTGAGCACATCCCACAGCGAAGGAGATAACGCGCAGGTCACCCTACTCAAAACGCGTCTCAGCGCCTGTATTGCCGGTGAATACTGGCTGGGTAGCATCAATCTTATTTACCCCGGAGCCAGCCTCGGCGTTATCGAAGTGGACCCTCGGGTAACCGATCCGGACAGCGCATTACGCGATGCGGATATCGCGATGTATCAGGATAAGAAAGGAAAAAGCAAAACACGCTTTCTCACTATGGATTAACCCCGTACACTCTACGGCGTTATAGAAACCGAAACAGGTGATGGTATGAGAATAGGGATCCTCTTCCCGGTCGTTATTTTTATAACGGCGGTGTTTTTTTTAGCGTGGTTTTTTGTCGGTGGTTACGCGGCTCCGGGGGCATAAATGAGAAAAACGACCCTCATTATGCTGATCGTTGCCCTCGCGGCGTTTGCCGGCACGCAGCTTGGCTGGTGGTAAACCCGCCGCGTAAAAAAGGCCGCCATCCGGCAGCCTTTTTTAACGCGTTAAGGATCAGCTTTTGATTTTTCTGTAGATAAACAGCACAACCAGCGCACCGATCACCGCGACGGCGAAGCTGCCGAAGTTAAAGCCATCGACTTTGCCAAAACCGAACAGCGTACTGATCCAGCCGCCAACTACCGCGCCGACAATACCCAGTATTACGGTGACGATAAATCCACCGCCATCTTTGCCCGGCATGATCCACTTCGCCAGAATACCCGCAATAAGCCCAAAGATAATCCAGGATAAAATTCCCATAACTTTCCTCTCTGTATGGTTTTTGTCATTAAATCAACGACACAAAAAAGAATAGCACAGGATTTCAGAAAGGAAATTTGTGATAGGCATCACAATGAGAGAGTGCGCAATTATTCATCAACAAAAAGAGCGCGCCACATAAACTGTAGGGTTGCATCTTTTGTTGAGAAAGATTATCTTTCTCAACACTGAATAGTTGAGCGAAACACTCAGGTATTCAGTACGACATTGCTCACATTGCTTCCAGTATTTCTTGCCCACTTTAAGTGGGCTTTTTTTTCTGTTCATACCCCAACAAACGCGTACCGGTTACGTCCTGCGCGTTTTGCCTGGTAGAGCGCCTGGTCAGCGGCAATAATGATATTCTGCTGGCTGCCCGCGATGTCGACCGCTCGCGCGGTAGAAATTCCGACGCTTACCGTCACCCGCCCGAAGGGGCTGAAAGCATGCGCGATTTGCAGAGAAAACACGTTGCGTATAATCGTCTGCGCCAGTCGAAGCGCCTCCTGAATATCCGTATCAGGCAATATCAGCGCAAACTCCTCTCCGCCATATCGCGCCACAATCTGATTATCGCGGGTAAGGCTCTTCCTGAGACTGTTTCCCAGCAGCGTCAGACACCGATCCCCTTCCGGATGGCCGTAGTTATCGTTGTATTTTTTGAAGAAGTCCACGTCCACAATCAGTATCGAAATCGGTGCATCATGCGCGGCACAAAGCGCGATTTCCGAGAGGATTTTTTCATCAAAAATGCGGCGGTTGTAAAGCCCGGTCAGCGCATCCTCAGAAGCGATAATCTTCAGCGCCTTGTTATCTCTGGCTTTTCTGGATAAGTCGGAATACAGGAAGTATGACGCGACGATGAGTACCGCAGTGAAAACGAAAATGAGTACCGCCAGCTGAATGGCCTGCTTGCGCCACGGAGCGAGGGCCTCATCAATGCTGACGGCCACGGTGGTGACCAGCCCGTAGCGTCGGTTTTTTTCATAGGCATAAATGCGTTCGATTTTATCAAACCGCGAAATGGAACTGGCTATCCCGGTATTTTGTACCTTGAGGTATTTCCTGAAGAGCGGTGAATCAGAAACGATCGTGCCGATATAGGTATTTTTAAAAGGATAACGGACCAGCAGCACGCCTGACTCGGTTGTTAAGCCAATGACCCCCGCGTGACCAATATTAATCTGCCCGTAGAGCGCGAGAAAATTCTCGATACCCAGCGTCACCACCACAACACCATTAAATGCCCCGGTGTGGGTTTCAAGGCGCCGACTAATGGTGATGACCCATTTACCATTGGTTCTGCTGACTACGGGCTCGCCAATAAAAATCTGCTGATTTTTATTTTCCTTGTGATACATAAAAAATGACCTGTCCGATCCTTTGCGTGGGCCCGTAAACGTTTCATGCAATGCGGTAAAGATATCTCCCCTGGCATCGTAAACAACCACATTATTAATCTGGGAAAGAAGATTATCCTGATTATTTATCATCCACTGAATATGGATCGCCTGTTGCGGGGTCATGCCATAAATTTCGATTATGTCGGAAACGGTAGTAATTAACATTTCACTCTGGCGCATGATCCCCTCGGTATAGACATCAAGGGTATGGCTCAGGTTAGCGACGCTGGTATTAATTTGCTGGATTGACTGCTGCCTGGACGTGGCAATTTGGACGGCAAGCGACAGCGAGATGATCAATGAGACAATGATGACGGTAATGGTTGTTGTGTAAAAAGTATTTTTCACATGCACGAGCTTTTCCACCTTATCACGCCTGACATCCCTGGCTGACAACTCTTGTCACTGTAACAAAGCTCAGGATAAGAGGAAAATGAATTGCACTTAAGCATACAACAGAAGCTCGTCTTAATTTCGTTTTACAAACTTACCGTCTCCCGAGGCTTAGATAAAATGACTTTAATAAATTCGATATAGGAGACAGGCTTACCAAAATAATAACCCTGCAACAGGGTAATCTCATTACGGTTGAGATACTCCAGCTGCGCTTTCGTTTCTACGCCTTCAGCCACAATGCGCAATGAGAGTTTTTTCGCCAGGTCAATGACGCAGTCCAGCAGGATCGTTGAGTCCTTTTCATCTGAAACCCGGTTCACAAAGCTTTTATCAATTTTAATATAATCAATGGCAAGCGCATTAAGGCATGACAGCCCTGAATAGCCTGTACCAAAATCATCCAGTGCAATGACAAAACCGGCGTTATGCAGCATGTTAAGGTTTTCCACCAGGTGCGGATTATCGGTCAGCGGTTCGCGCTCGGTCACCTCGAGAACCAGTTTGACTTCTTTACCCTGAAACCCCTTTCCGAAGACGCGACAGTCACCAATGAAGGAAGGTGCATTGATGTGTCTGGCGCTGATGTTCACCCCGATATGAAACCCGTCCGGTAGCTTAGGCAAAAGCGGCTTAAGCTGTGTCACCACTTTCGCCATCAGCCCCTTGGTTAGCGGAATAATCAAACCGCTACGTTCGGCAATCGGAATAAAAACATCCGGTGGGATAAAGCCTGACTTTGGATGCTTCCATCTTGCCAGGACTTCAACGCCATACAGCCCGCCGGTATCGCCGTTCACGATAGGCTGGTAATACGGCACGATCTCCCCCTGCAAAATGGCCTTACGTAAATCGTCTTCAAATGAGGTGCTTTTCCCCTTGTAACGGCGGATCAAAATGCCCACCGCCACCGATAGCGCAAGAATAAGCAGTATCAGGCTCCATCCCTGTTGCAGTAGCCGCGTCAGGCTAAAAAAGGCAGGAGGTTGCCAGGCCAGGCTAAAGGGGAATCGCGTTGACGCCGTAATCGCTCCCGCCCAGGAGGCGGCTTTCCAGCCGGTAACATCACCGTTGCGCCCAAGCATGCTTTCGCCGACAACCAGCCCCAGATCTACGCTGTTTGATGCGCTCGCGATAACGTCCCGCAAGTGTGCATCACTCACGCTGACGATAACGCGCCCTCCCGCGACCGGCATCTGGAAAATAAGCACCGGAATGCCGTTCACCAGCCGATTGCCGGGTAACAGCATCAGTTTTTCGACAGGTAGCGTCTCCGGATGAATAATCAGCACGCCATTCCCGGGAAGGGATGTACAGATAATTTTACCCTGCTGCTGAATCATGATGGCGCGCAGATGCGGTTTTAGCGCGGCCTCGGTCCCCAGCAACAGCTGTCCGCTACTGGTACACCCTTCGGCCGCAACGCGCTTCGCCGTGTTGGCCGCACTGACGGCTTCAGCCAGAATGTTTTCTATTTTTTGGGTGCTTGCCGTGGCGGTATGACTATTATTAAGCTTCGCCATCTGCCATAGCTGCCAGTTAATAATCAGAATGCCGCTCAGAAAAAGAAACAAGGCACTGAGAATAGGGATCATCACGTTGCGCACGATGTTTTCCTTAATAGAAAAAGCAAGCATGGATGTTCAGGGAGAAGAGCCTGTGCTAACCCGGTAATGCTTATAACAATGAAAATAGCTTAGCTGAGAATTGTCTTAAAAAACTGATGCTTTCGTATGAGTTCACCTGCCCGAATTTACTCACATGACGTGACTATCAGGCTTGTGCCTTGCCCTGGCTGTGTTAAGATTTGTGAAATCAGGGAGCGGACAGGATAATCGGGAAATGAAAAAGCTCATTGCCGTTGCGATCGTTTCAACGCTTCTGGTCATTCTGTCTCTTTATGCGGTCAATGCTGTTATCGTGGGGCAGCAGAAGAGCAAACAGCGTGAGATATCCCATACCCTATTACGTTATTCAGAAGACCTGTCCCAAAGCGTGGCGATGGCCCTTAAAAGCATCACTACGCAAGGATGTGATAAAACCAGCCTTGATAGCTACAGGCAAATAACGCTGAATAACTATTATTTCGACGATATCGGTTTTATCGAGAAGGGAAAAATAGTCTGTACAGCCTTTTGGGGTAAACTTGCAGCGCCCGTTGCGCTTCCTGCAGAACTGCATAAAACGCCGAGAGGCTTTCTTCTGGCGCAGTTTTCCAGAAAAGATTTTTTCACGGGCAATGCGGCAATTTATAATAATATTATTATCTTCACCACCCGCTATGCTTACGATAAATTCACCCCGGTTACGGCAAGCTATTCTCTGAGTACCACGACCAAAGACTTCGGCAGAGTCTTTTTTTCAACCGTCCCTGAGTTAACGCAGCAGAGCTGGCTGCATTCGAAGCTGTTTACCCTGACCCTGACGCAGTGCAGCGCCCTCTGGGACCTGTGCGTCATCGTGAAGCATCACGACGCTGGGCTGGCCTCGTTACCCCCGTTTATCTTTTCGTTTCTCGCCGTCATTCTCTATTTTATCTGGGTCGCGATAACGTTATTTATCTTCCGCATCTATGAAGACCGTTTCTCTCTGGAACGCACGCTGATCAAAGCCGTCATCACCAATACCATCAGCGTTAACTACCAGCCTATTATCCGCATTCACGATCAAAAAATCGTGGGCGTCGAAGTTCTGTCGAGATGGCGCGATCAAAAGCATGGGGACGTCTCTCCGGAGCTGTTTATCCCATTAATTAAGAAGATTGGTCTGTATAAAAAATATTACAGTAATATTATCGAGAAATCCCTTTCAGATATTGCCCCACTGGCGATTAAACATCAGCTGATAGTTTCCATTAACGTTGGGCGGAAGGAAATTGAAGATGGGCAGTTCATTAACATTTTGCGCCGTGAATGTTTAGCCAATCACCTTCCCCTTTCCCTGATGAAGGTCGAACTTTCCGAGAAAGCCGTTTCCACGGTAGATATCCTCGAGGGGTTTTGTCAGGAGCTCAAATCGCTCGGTGTTAAAATATCAATAGATGATTTTGGCGTGCAAAATTCAAACCTCGCCCGCCTGTCGCTGCTTGAATATGATGAAATCAAAATCGATAAGTCGCTGGTGGACGGCATTAGCGAGCATTATAAGCAAAACATCTTTGCTATCTTCAGCGATGCCCTCGCGAGATTGAATAAGACCCTTGTTTTCGAGGGCGTGGAAAATGAAATTCAATATCGCTTTATTGCGAGCCGATATCCCGATGCGCTGATTCAGGGATGGTATTTTTCAAAAGCACTCACCCGCAGCGAGCTGGCGAAGCGACTCACCGGGGTCGCACCGTAACCAGAAGCCTTGCGTATCCATTTTTTTCCAGTCGGGCATTTCCATTTTTTACGCAAAAACATATAGTCGTCACAATCAGACGGTAGATTACCCTGACGCACACTCATATTTTGGTTAAAAACGTGAAATTATCCTTACTATTACCAGTGGTACTCTTTTGTCTGACCGTTATTTTCGCGCTGTTTATCGACGCCCCCGCTTCACATATTCTGCGGAAAAAATGTATGTGGTCCGACAGCGTGATGCTGAGCTGTATTGCTAAGCATCAGCATAACGGTTTTTAAAGCAGACTATTCATTTCCCCACTGATTGAGGAAATTCGCAATATCATCAATGCGACCCGCACGGATCCCGGCCTCAGCGGCCATCTCCTGCTGAGCCTCCTCGCTGATCTCCTCATTATTCGATAAACGGGTGAGCAGCAGCTGGAAATAATGCGCCAGCGCGTCGCGCTCTGACTCAGCGACCGGGTCTGCGGCTTCCGTCGCATACTCATCGGCAATGTCATAATATTTCAGTGGGATATCGTTGTTCATAACTGTCTCGTCGCTAACCTGTAAAGGTAAAGCCATCAGTATATCGGACGCCTTACCTCAACCAAAGCATTGCTTCAGATGAGTAACGCAAGCAGCGCTGCGAGCGCGGGCGCGGCCTGTACATACAAAATTTTTCGGCTGACGGTGGCTGCGCCAAAGAGCCCGGCGACCAATACGCAGGCCAGGAAGAAGATGGCCACCTGAATCCCCTTTTCGCCGAGCCAGAGGCTCCAGAGCAGACCGGCCGCCAGAAAACCGTTATACAGCCCCTGGTTTGCGGCCAGCACGCGGGTGTCGCGCGCAAAGTCGGGACGCAGATTAAAAGCCTTGTGCCCTGTTTTGGTGTTCCACAGGAACATTTCCAGCACAAGAATGTAGAGATGGATGAGTGCAACGACAGCGATAAGGACAGTGGCTAACATCGTGTTGTCTCCCGCAGGCAGAGGCAAAAAAAACGGGAACCCTCAGGCCCCCGCTCTTGTTTAACCCAGAATCTGGATTACATGTTCGCGATAATCGCGTCGCCAAACTCTGAGCATTTCAGCAGCTTAGCGCCTTCCATCAGACGTTCGAAATCGTAAGTTACGGTTTTCGCGTTGATCGCGCCTTCCATACCTTTAACGATCAGGTCTGCGGCTTCGAACCATTCCATATGACGCAGCATCATCTCTGCGGACAGGATGATAGAGCCTGGGTTCACTTTGTCCTGACCTGCGTATTTTGGTGCAGTACCGTGGGTCGCTTCGAACAGGGCGCACTCGTCACCGATGTTCGCGCCAGGGGCGATACCGATACCGCCAACCTGTGCTGCCAGGGCGTCAGAGATGTAGTCACCGTTAAGGTTCATACAGGCAATCACGTCGTATTCAGCAGGACGCAGCAGGATCTGCTGCAGGAACGCATCGGCGATCACATCTTTAATGATGATCTCTTTGCCGGTGTTCGGGTTCTTGATCTTCTGCCATGGGCCGCCGTCGATCAGCTCACCGCCGAACTCTTCGGTCGCCAACTGGTAGCCCCAGTCTTTGAACGCGCCTTCGGTGAACTTCATGATGTTGCCTTTGTGAACCAGGGTCACAGAGTCACGGTCGTTGGTGATTGCATATTCGATGGCTGCACGCACCAGACGTTTAGTACCGTCTTCAGAGCATGGCTTGATGCCGATACCGCAATGTTCAGGGAAGCGAATTTTCTTCACACCCATCTCTTCGCGCAGGAATTTAATCACTTTTTCTGCGTCAGCAGAGTCCGCTTTCCATTCGATACCCGCGTAGATGTCTTCTGAGTTTTCGCGGAAGATAACCATATCGGTCAGTTCAGGGTGCTTAACCGGGCTAGGGGTGCCCTGATAGTAACGAACCGGACGCAGACACACGTACAGGTCCAGCTCCTGACGCAGTGCCACGTTCAGGGAACGGATACCGCCGCCAACTGGCGTCGTCAGTGGGCCTTTAATAGCAACACGGTAGTCGCGGATCAGGTCCAGCGTTTCTGCTGGCAGCCAGACGTCCTGGCCATAAACTTGAGTAGATTTCTCACCGGTGTAAATTTCCATCCAGGAAATTTTACGCTCGCCTTTGTAGGCTTTCTCAACAGCGGCATCAACCACTTTCAGCATTGCCGGGGTAACGTCTACACCGATACCGTCACCTTCGATGAACGGGATAATCGGATTGTGAGGAACGTTAATCTTGCCGTTTTGCAGGGTGATCTTTTTACCTTCCGCCGGAACAACTACTTTGCTTTCCATTAACCTCTCCTTCGAGCGCTTCTGGTTGTTACTGATCTTATGTTAATAAATTGTAATGAGCCCTTCGATAGTACCTGATTGTCCTGCGCCATGAAAGGTCTTCGTTATTAGGCTATAATGCGGCAATTGATAACGCCTGAAAATACCATGAAGAAAACTTCTTTTACAAAACACCGGGTTGAGCGATTCAGCTCGCGACAACCCGCCAGAAGACCGCAGGAAACCCAGCCGAAGCGGGTTATTTTGTTCAATAAACCCTACGATGTTTTGCCGCAGTTTACCGATGAAGCCGGGCGCAGCACGCTGAAGGACTATATTCCCGTTCAGGGCGTCTACGCAGCCGGGCGTCTGGACCGCGACAGCGAAGGCCTTCTGGTCTTAACCAACGACGGCGCTTTACAGGCGAAGCTCACGCAGCCCGGGAAACGCACCGGTAAAATATACTTCGTACAGGTCGAAGGCGAGCCGGATGAAGCGACGCTGGCAGCGCTACGCAGCGGCGTGACGTTGAACGACGGCCCAACCCTGCCGGCAGGTATTGAACGCGTGAATGAACCGGAGTGGCTGTGGCCGCGCAACCCGCCGATTCGCGAACGCAAATCCATTCCGACAAGCTGGCTCAAAGTTACCCTTTATGAAGGCCGCAACCGCCAGGTTCGCCGCATGACCGCGCACGTCGGCTTCCCTACCCTGCGTCTGATTCGCTACGCCATGGGCAGCTACACCCTGGAAACGCTGGCAAACGGCGAATGGCGCGACGTTACCCCTTAAGGAGTCCCTATGTTTAAACCTCATGTCACGGTTGCCTGCGTGGTCCACGCCCGGGGTAAATTCCTTGTAGTCGAAGAGAGCATTAACGGCAAAGCGCTGTGGAACCAGCCTGCCGGACACCTTGAAGCCAATGAGACCCTGCTGCAGGCAGCGAAACGCGAGCTGTGGGAAGAGACCGGCATCCACGCTGAACCCCAGCACTTCATCCGTATGCACCAGTGGATCGCGCCGGATCACACCCCGTTTCTGCGCTTTTTATTTGCCGTTGAGCTTAGCGAAACGTGCGCCACAGAGCCGCAGGATGACGATATCGACCGCTGTCTGTGGGTTACCGCCGACGAGATCCTGAACGCGCCAAACCTGCGCTCGCCGCTGGTTGCGGAAAGCATTCGCTGCTGGCAGTCTGCTGGCCGCTTACCGCTGGATGTTATCGGCGCATTTAACTGGCCGTTTACAGAGGGTGTCAATGGTGGGGGGGCGTGATAGAATACGCCGCCTTGAAGTTCAATGTCGTGAGTATTCCATGTCAGATAACAGCCAGAAAAAAGTGATCGTCGGCATGTCCGGCGGTGTCGATTCCTCCGTTTCCGCCTACCTGTTGCAGCAACAGGGCTATAAGGTGGAGGGCCTGTTCATGAAGAACTGGGAGGAAGATGATGGCGAGGAATACTGCACCGCCGCTGCGGATCTCGCCGACGCGCAGGCCGTATGCGATAAGCTCGGCATTGAGCTGCACACCGTCAACTTTGCCGCAGAATACTGGGACAACGTTTTTGAACTGTTCCTGGAAGAGTACAAAGCGGGCCGCACGCCGAACCCGGATATTCTGTGCAACAAAGAGATCAAATTTAAAGCCTTCCTGGAATTCGCCGCGGAAGATCTGGGCGCAGACTACATTGCGACCGGTCACTACGTGCGCCGTGCAGACGTGAATGGCAAAAGCCAGCTGCTGCGCGGCCTGGACGGCAACAAAGATCAGAGCTACTTCCTCTATACGCTGAGCCACGAGCAAATCGCCCAGAGCCTGTTCCCGGTCGGGGAGCTGGAAAAGCCGCAGGTGCGTAAAATCGCCGAAGAGCTGGAGCTGATCACCGCGAAGAAAAAAGACTCTACCGGCATCTGCTTCATCGGCGAGCGCAAATTCCGCGATTTCCTGGGACGTTACCTGCCTGCACAGCCGGGTAAAATTGTCACCGTCGACGGTGAAGAGATTGGCCAGCATCAGGGGCTGATGTACCACACGCTCGGCCAGCGTAAAGGGCTGGGTATCGGCGGGACCAAAGAAGGCAGTGAAGATCCGTGGTATGTTGTCGACAAAGACGTCGAAAACAATATTCTGGTTGTTGCCCAGGGTCACGATCATCCGCGTCTGATGTCCGTTGGCCTTATCGCGCAGCAGCTGCACTGGGTCGATCGTGAGCCGCTGAAAGGCACGCTGCGCTGCACGGTGAAAACCCGCTACCGTCAGACCGATATTCCTTGCACCATTACCGCGCTTGATGACGATCGCATTGACGTGCGTTTCGACGAGCCGGTCGCCGCCGTCACCCCGGGTCAGTCCGCTGTCTTCTACAGCGGTGAGATCTGCCTGGGCGGCGGAATCATTGAACAGCGCCTGCCGCTGCCTGCTGTTTAATACGATTGCACACATAAAGGAGACCGTGTGGCGAAGAACTACTATGACATCACCCTGGCGCTGGCGGGAATTTGCCAGTCAGCCCGTCTGGTGCAACAGCTGGCGCATCAGGGTCATTGCGACGCTGACGCCCTGCACGTTTCACTGAACAGCGTTATCGATCTCAACCCCGGCTCGACCCTGGGCGTGTTCGGCGGCAGTGAAACCAATCTTCGTCTCGGTCTTGAAACCCTGCTTGGCGTGCTTAACGCCAGCAGCCGTCAGGGATTAAACGCGGAGCTGACCCGCTACACGTTGAGCCTGATGGTGCTGGAGCGTAAGCTGAGTGCAGCAAAAGGCGCGCTCAATACCCTGGGCGATCGTATTGCCGGGTTACAGCGTCAGCTCGACCATTTTGACCTGCAGTCCGAAACGCTGCTCAGCGCCATGGCCGGCATTTATGTTGACGTCATCAGCCCGCTTGGCCCGCGTATTCAGGTCACCGGATCCCCTGCCGTGCTGCAAAGTCCGCAGGTACAGGCAAAAGTGCGCGCTTCCCTGCTGGCAGGGATCCGCGCCGCCGTGCTGTGGCACCAGGTTGGCGGTGGCCGCCTGCAGTTAATGTTTTCTCGTAATCGCCTGACCACTCAGGCAAAACAAATTCTTGCTCATTGTTAACCTCCCGGAGTTGCGAATTATGGAATTATCCTCACTGACCGCCGTATCCCCTGTCGATGGACGCTATGGCGATAAAGTCAGCGCGCTGCGCGGGATCTTCAGCGAATATGGTTTGCTGAAGTTCCGTGTTCAGGTTGAAGTACGCTGGCTGCAAAAGCTGGCCGCCCAGGCAGCAATCAAGGAAGTTCCTGCTTTTGACGAAAAGGCAAACGATTACCTTGATAAAATCGTTGCCGAGTTTAGCGAACAAGACGCTGCACGCATTAAAACCATTGAACGCACCACCAACCACGACGTGAAAGCGGTTGAGTACTTCCTGAAAGAGAAAGTGGAAAGCGTCCCTGCGCTGCATGCCGTGTCTGAGTTCATTCACTTCGCCTGTACCTCTGAAGACATCAACAACCTCTCTCATGCGCTGATGCTCTCCACCGCGCGCAAAGAGGTGGTGCTGCCTTACTGGCGTAAAATCATCGACGCGGTAAAAGCGCTGTCCGTGGAATACCGTGACCTTCCGCTGCTTTCCCGTACCCACGGCCAGCCAGCCACCCCATCCACGATGGGTAAAGAGATGGCGAACGTCGCGTACCGTATGGAGCGCCAGTACCGTCAGCTTGAGCAGGTTGAGATCCTCGGTAAAATCAACGGCGCGGTCGGTAACTATAACGCCCACATCGCCGCCTACCCGGAAGTGGACTGGCACCAGTTCAGCGAAGAGTTCGTGACCTCTCTGGGCATTCAGTGGAACCCATACACCACGCAGATCGAGCCGCACGACTATATCGCCGAACTGTTTGACTGCATCGCGCGCTTCAACACCATCCTGATCGACTTCGATCGTGACGTGTGGGGCTACATCGCCCTGAACCACTTCAAGCAGAAAACCATCGCCGGTGAAATCGGCTCTTCCACCATGCCGCACAAAGTAAACCCAATCGACTTCGAAAACTCCGAAGGCAACCTGGGCCTGGCGAACGCCGTGCTGCAGCATATGGCGAGCAAACTGCCGGTATCCCGCTGGCAGCGCGACCTGACCGACTCCACCGTACTGCGTAACCTGGGCGTGGGCATTGGTTACGCGCTGATCGCGTATCAGTCCACCCTGAAAGGCGTGAGCAAACTGGAAGTGAACCGTGACCGTCTGCTGGACGAGCTGGATCACAACTGGGAAGTGCTGGCGGAGCCAATCCAGACCGTGATGCGCCGTTACGGCATCGAAAAACCGTACGAGAAGCTCAAAGAGCTGACCCGCGGCAAACGCGTTGATGCCGAAGGCATGAAGCAGTTTATCGACGGTCTGGCGCTGCCGGAAGAAGAGAAAACGCGCCTGAAGGCGATGACCCCGGCGAACTACATTGGCCGCGCCATCATCATGGTCGACGAGCTGAAGTAACGCCCCTCTCCCCCTTTTCGCCCGAAAAGGGGGATGCTTTTCCCCGGTTTACTCAATGTTTATCCCCACAACAACATAATCAGCGTTAAACTATTCATACCAATTATTTAGGGAGAAGAGATGATGCGCGTACTGGTTGTTGAGGATAACGCATTGCTACGCCATCACCTGAAGGTTCAGCTTCAGGAGATGGGACATCAGGTGGACGATGCTGAAGATGCAAAAGAAGCCGATTATTATCTCAATGAACACCTGCCGGATATTGCCATTGTCGATTTAGGGTTGCCTGACGAAGACGGTCTGTCGTTAATTCGCCGCTGGCGCAGCCACGATGTCTCCCTGCCGGTTCTGGTTCTGACCGCCCGTGAAGGCTGGCAGGATAAGGTTGAAGTGCTCAGCGCGGGTGCGGATGATTACGTCACCAAGCCGTTCCATATTGAAGAGGTGGCGGCGCGCATGCAGGCGCTGTTACGCCGCAACAGCGGGCTGGCTTCACAGGTTATTTCCATCCCGCCTTTCCAGGTCGATCTCTCCCGCCGGGAATTAGCGATCAATGACGAAGTGATCAAGCTCACCGCCTTCGAATACACCATTATGGAAACGCTGATCCGTAACAATGGCAAAGTGGTGAGCAAAGATTCCTTAATGCTCCAGCTCTATCCTGATGCTGAACTGCGCGAGAGCCATACCATTGACGTGCTGATGGGACGTTTGCGTAAGAAAATTCAGGCGCAGTATCCGCAGGATGTGATTACCACCGTCCGCGGCCAGGGCTACCTGTTCGAATTACGCTAAATGAAACGGATTTTACGCCACATTCTGCCCCTCTCGCTGCGGGTTCGTTTCTTACTGGCAACAGCCGCCGTCGTGCTGGTGCTGTCGCTCTCCTACGGCATGGTGGCCCTGGTGGGCTACAGCGTCAGCTTTGATAAAACCACCTTTCGGCTGTTGCGTGGCGAAAGCAATCTGTTTTATACCCTGGCGAAGTGGGAAAACAACCGAATCACCGTCGAAATGCCGGAAAACCTCAACCAGCAGAGCCCAACGCTGGCCCTGATTTATAACGAAAAAGGGAAATTGCTGTGGGCGCAGCGTGACATCCCCTGGCTGGTCAAAAGCATTCGTCCGGACTGGCTCAAAACCAACGGGTTTCATGAGATTGAAGCCGATCTCAACACCACCAGCTCGCTGATCCGTGAAGATCGCTCCCTGCAGCAAAAGCTGAACGAGATCCGCGCCGACAATGCCGAAACGGAGATGACGCACTCCGTCGCGATTAACCTCTACCCGGCGACGCTGAACATGCCGCAGCTGACCATCGTGGTGATCGACACCATCCCGGTCGAGCTGAAGCGTTCGTATATGGTCTGGAGCTGGTTCATCTACGTTCTGGCTGCGAATCTCCTGCTGGTGATCCCGCTGCTGTGGGTAGCAGCGTGGTGGAGCTTGCGCCCCATTGAATCACTGGCGAAAGAGGTTCGTGAACTGGAAGAACATCATCGCGAAAAGCTGAACCCGGAAACGACCCGTGAGCTCACCAGCCTGGTGCGTAACCTCAACCGCCTGCTGAAAAGTGAACGCGAACGCTACGATAAATACCGTACCACCCTTACCGACCTGACCCACAGTCTGAAAACCCCGCTGGCCGTGATGCAAAGTACCCTGCGTTCAATGCGCAGTTCGAAGCTGAGCGTCGATGACGCCGAGCCGGTGATGCTGGAACAGATCAGCCGTATTTCACAGCAAATTGGCTATTACCTGCATCGCGCCAGCATGCGTTCCGGCAGCGCCCTGCTGAGCCGCGAGCTGCACCCGGTCGCCCCGCTTCTGGATAACCTCACGTCCGCCCTCAACAAGGTGTATCAGCGTAAAGGTGTGAACATCAGCCTCGATATCTCGCCAGAGATAAGCTTCGTGGGTGAAAAAAATGACTTCATGGAAGTGATGGGTAACCTGCTGGATAACGCCTGCAAATACTGCCTGGAGTTCGTGGAAGTGTCTGCACGACAGACGGAAACCGAGCTGCATATTATCGTTGAGGATGATGGCCCGGGGATCCCGCGCAATAAGCGTGACGTGGTGTTCGATCGCGGTCAGCGCGCCGATACGCTACGTCCAGGCCAGGGCGTAGGATTAGCCGTCGCGCGCGAGATTGTCGATCAGTACGACGGAAAAATCGAAACCAGCGAAAGCCTGCTGGGCGGCGCCAGAATGGAGGTCATTTTTGGTCGCCAGCAGCCCACATCGAACGATAGTTAACCCGTTATGTGAAAAATGCGAGGATCTCGCAGCCGGGGGGCTGAGCTTCCGTTATAATCCGAGTCAGTAAGAGCCTGCGGAATAAAAAAATTATGGATTATCACTTAACACTTAACTGGCCCGAGTTTATTGAACGTTACTGGCAGAAACGCCCGGTGGTTCTGAAGCGCGGGTTCAGCAATTTTGTCGACCCCATCTCGCCTGACGAACTGGCCGGTCTGGCCATGGAAAACGAAGTCGACAGCCGTCTGGTCAGCCACCAGGACGGGAAATGGCAGGTTAGCCACGGTCCTTTCGAAAGCTACGATCACCTCGGTGAAAACAACTGGTCGCTGCTGGTGCAGGCGGTCAACCACTGGCACGAGCCAACTGCCGCCTTAATGCGTCCGTTCCGCGCCCTGCCCGACTGGCGCATGGACGATCTGATGATCTCCTTCTCCGTACCTGGCGGCGGCGTGGGTCCGCACCTGGACCAGTACGACGTGTTTATCATTCAGGGTACGGGCCGCCGCCGCTGGCGCGTGGGCGAAAAAGTGCCAATGAAGCAGCACTGCCCGCATCCGGATCTGCTCCAGGTTGACCCGTTTGAAGGGATTATCGACGAAGAGCTGGAGCCGGGTGACATTCTCTACATTCCACCTGGATTCCCTCACGAGGGCTACTCCCTGGAAAACTCACTCAACTACTCCGTAGGGTTCCGCGCGCCAAGCGGCCGCGAGATGATCAGCGGATTTGCCGACTACGTTCTGCAACGCGAGCTGGGCAGCTATCGTTACAGCGACCCTGATGTGCCTGCACGCGAGCATCCTGCGGATATTCTGCCAGAAGAACTCGATAAGCTGCGCGGCATGATGCTGGATCTGATTAACGAGCCAGAGCACTTCAAACAGTGGTTTGGTGAGTTTATCAGCCAGTCTCGTCACGAGCTGGACGTTGCGCCGCCGGAGCCGCCTTATCAGGCTGACGAGATTTACGATGCGCTCCAGCAGGGCGATAAGCTGACGCGTCTGGGCGGATTGCGCGTGCTGCGCATTGGTGAGGAGGTGTTCGTCAACGGCGAGAAGCTGGACTCTCCGCACCGTCCGGCGCTGGAAGCCATTGCCAGCCATCTGGTGCTGACTGCCGACACCTTTGGCGATGCGCTGGAAGACCCGTCCTTCCTCGCGATGCTGGCCGCGCTGGTCAACAGCGGGTACTGGTTCTTTGAGGACTGAGTCGCTGTAATGCCCGGTGGCGCTTCTGTATGACCGGATACATAGGTGACAGATCAGACCGGGAACATAGGTAACACTTTTTAGTCTATCCGGAGCACACTCTGGGTTTTTCGGTCATAGT
>NZ_JAHAWC010000005.1:0-265738 GCF_018383635.1 Enterobacter sp. 120016
AGAGACTTGGTATTCATTTATTGTCCGAAGACATTAAGAATCCATGTCACTTTGAGTGCCCACACAGATTGTCTGATAAATTGTTAAAGAGCAGTGCAACGCGGCTTTCGCTCACCGTTGCGAGGTGGCGTATATTACGCTTTCCTCTTTCAGAGTCAAGCGTTTATTTTCGCTTTTCTCTGTTGACCCGGCGGCGTGTGTGCCGTTGTTCCGTGTCAGTGGAGGCGCATTATAGGGAGTAATTCCGAACCTGCAAGGATTAAGTGAAATTTATTTACTGACCGCTCACTTTCCAGGCAAAACTAACTCCAGACCTCAATTTTCGCCTGGTTTTTAAACAAAAACGAGCCGCAAGCGGCTCGTTTTTGCGTTTTGTGACTTACTGCACTGCCACAATACGATCGTCGTTGGCTTCCAGACGAATAACTTTGCCTGGAATCAACTCTCCGGAGAGGATCTGCTGCGCCAGCGGGTTTTCGATCTGCTGCTGGATAGCACGTTTTAATGGACGCGCACCGTACACCGGATCGTAACCATTCTCGCTCAGCAGCTTCAGCGCATCGTCGGAGATGTGAATTTCATACCCACGCTCTTCCAGACGTTTGTACAGACGCTGCAGCTGGATCTGCGCAATCGACGCAATGTGTTTCTCACCCAGAGGATGGAAGACCACTACTTCATCAATACGGTTGATGAACTCCGGACGGAAGCTATGGCTGACCACACCGAGTACCAGATCCTTCATATGACCGTAATCCAGTTCGCCGAAACGTTCCTGAATCAAATCGGAACCCAGGTTCGAGGTCATGATGACAACCGTATTACGGAAGTCGACCGTTCTCCCTTGCCCGTCGGTCAGACGACCATCGTCCAGCACCTGAAGCAGGATGTTGAACACATCCGGGTGCGCTTTTTCCACCTCATCCAGCAGGATGACGGAATAAGGGCGACGGCGAACCGCTTCCGTCAGATAGCCACCTTCTTCATAACCAACGTATCCCGGAGGCGCACCGACCAGACGTGAGACGGAGTGTTTCTCCATAAACTCGGACATATCGATACGCACCATCGCATCGTCGCTGTCGAACATAAAGTTAGCCAGCGCTTTACACAGCTCGGTTTTACCGACACCCGTCGGCCCCAGGAACAGGAACGAACCAATCGGACGGTTTGGATCGGACAGCCCCGCTCGGCTACGGCGAATAGCGTTCGATACCGCCTCAACCGCTTCGTTCTGACCAATCACCCGATTGTGGAGATCTTGCTCCATGCGCAACAGTTTTTCACGCTCGCCTTCCAGCATGCGCGCCACCGGAATACCGGTCCAGCGAGCAAGCACTTCCGCGATTTCTGCATCCGTCACCTTATTACGTAACAGACGCATCGTTTTCCCTTCTGACTGCGTCGCTATCTCAAGCTGTTTTTCCAGCTCAGGAATTTTGCCGTACTGCAGTTCAGACATCCGCGCCAGATCGCCGACGCGACGCGCCTGCTCAATGGCAATTTTTGCCTGTTCGAGTTCAGCTTTGATGGTCTGAGTGCCGGAAAGGGATGCTTTCTCGGCTTTCCACTCTTCTTCCAGCTCAGAATACTGGCGCTCTTTATCGTCCAGTTCTTCATTGAGCATATCCAGGCGTTTCTTACTGGCTTCATCAGACTCTTTCTTCAGCGCCTGCTGTTCCAGCTTGAGCTGAATGATGCGTCGGTCGAGCCGGTCCAGCTCTTCCGGTTTCGAGTCAATCTGCATACGAATGCTTGAAGCCGCTTCATCAATCAGGTCGATCGCTTTATCCGGCAGCTGACGGTCAGCGATATAACGATGAGAAAGCGTCGCCGCCGCAACGATGGCCGGGTCAGTGATCTGCACGTGGTGGTGCAGTTCATAGCGCTCTTTCAGACCACGCAGGATCGCGATGGTATCTTCAACGCTTGGCTCAGCAACAAACACTTTCTGGAAGCGACGTTCCAGCGCAGCATCTTTCTCAATGTACTGACGATACTCATCAAGCGTAGTGGCGCCGACGCAGTGAAGTTCACCGCGCGCCAGAGCAGGTTTCAGCATGTTCCCGGCATCCATCGCGCCGTCCGCTTTACCCGCACCAACCATGGTGTGCAGTTCGTCGATAAACAGGATAACGTTGCCTTCCTGTTTCGCCAGGTCGTTAAGCACGCCTTTGAGACGCTCTTCGAACTCGCCGCGGTATTTCGCACCGGCCACCAGCGCGCCCATGTCCAGCGCCAGTACGCGACGGCCTTTCAGGCCTTCCGGCACTTCACCGTTGACGATACGCTGCGCCAGCCCTTCAACAATGGCGGTTTTACCGACACCCGGTTCACCAATCAGCACCGGGTTGTTCTTGGTACGACGCTGCAGTACCTGAATCGTACGGCGGATTTCTTCATCACGGCCGATAACCGGGTCAAGTTTGCCCTGCTCAGCACGCTCGGTCAGATCGACCGTAAATTTCTTCAAAGCCTGACGTTGGTCTTCGGCTCCCTGATCGTTCACGCTTTCACCTCCGCGCATTTTCTCAATCGCCTGAGTCACATTGGCGGTGGTCGCGCCGGCAGATTTCAGCAGGTCGGTCAAGGTACCGCGTGATTCAAGCGCCGCCAGAACAAACAGCTCTGACGAAATAAAGTTGTCCCCACGTTTTTGCGCCAGCTTGTCGCAAAGGTTCAGCACGCGTACCAGATCCTGTGACGGCTGAACATCGCCGCCGGTACCTTCTACCTGCGGCAAACGGCTCAGCGCCTGATCGATAGCGGTGCGTAACTGGCCAGCATTAATGCCAGCGGACGTTAATAAAGGACGTACCGATCCCCCTTCCTGATTCAGCAAGGCGCTCATTAAATGAAGAGGTTCGATAAATTGGTTGTCGTGCCCCAGTGCGAGGGACTGGGCATCGGCGAGAGCAAGCTGGAATTTATTAGTAAGACGATCCAGACGCATAACTCCTCCCATAACAGGTCAAATTTGCTACTGGAGATTAAATGAGGTCATCCCTCAATTATTCAAGGTTAATGACCTGAATTATGTGAAAAGAAAACGGCACGTACCGGATCGTCTTGATTCTTTAGGTTATATCAGCCAAATGAAACTTGCCATACGTCCCGTGGTCTTGTCGCGGCGATAGGAGAAAAAATCACCCTTTTCGGTGAATGTGCAGCGATCGCCGCCGAAGATCTGCGACACGCCGACGTTATTCAGGCGCTGGCGGGCGAGCTGGTAAATATCGGCCAGATATTTCTCCCCCGAAGGCAGGAAGGCTTCCACCGCTTGCGGATCTTTTTCCATAAAGGCTTCGCGAACCTCTGGCCCCACTTCAAAAGCGCGAGGACCAATGGCCGGGCCAAGCCAGGCCATAATATTGGCGGGCTCATCGTTAAAGCAGGCGACTGTTTCTTCGAGCACGCCTTCACACAGACCACGCCAGCCCGCGTGTGCTGCTGCCACCTCGGTACCTGCACGGTTACAGAACAGAACCGGCAGACAATCAGCGGTCATCACGGCACAAACGGTTCCCGGAGTATTACTGTAAGAAGCATCAGCGCGTTTAGAAGCATAGGGTTCCCCCGTCAACTTCAGCACCGCGTTACCATGAACCTGTTCCAGCCAGACCGGTTTCGACGGCAAGTTCCCCGCAGCAAACAGACGCCTGCGGTTCTCTTCAACGTGTTCCAGGTTGTCGCCACAGTGCGCACCGAGGTTTAAAGACTCCCACGCGCCCTGGCTAACACCGCCAATACGGGTTGAACTACAGGCAGCCACGCCTGCAGGCAATGGCCACTCCGGGACAATCAGTTTGGTCATAACCAGTCCACTTGATCCTTATGTTCTTCGAAATCAGCACGCATGGCGTCAATAAGGTCCACCATATCCTGCGGGATAGGCGCGTGCCACTCCATCTGAATACCGGTGATAGGGTGATAAAGACGCAGCATGGTCGCGTGCAGCGCCTGACGATCGAATTTTCGCAATACGCTGATGAACTCATCCGATGCGCCTTTAGGCGGACGCGGACGACCACCATAGACCTGATCCCCCACCAGCGGATGGGTAATGTGGGCCATATGCACGCGGATCTGGTGAGTACGCCCGGTTTCCAGACGCAGACGCAGGCGCGTATGAATACGGAAGTGTTCCATAATGCGATAGTGTGTCACCGCCGGTTTACCCATCGGATGCACCGACATATGGGTACGTTTAGTTGGGTGACGGCTGATTGGCTCTTCCACCGTTCCGCCAGAGGTCATATGCCCAATGGCTACCGCTTCATACTCGCGGGTGATTTCGCGCAGCTGCAGCGATTCCACCAGACGGGTCTGAGCAGGAACAGTCTTCGCCACCACCATCAAACCGGTGGTGTCTTTATCCAGACGGTGCACAATGCCCGCGCGCGGGACATCCACGATCGGCGGATAGTAATGGAGAAGTGCGTTAAGTACCGTACCGTCAGGATTTCCCGCACCCGGATGAACAACCAGGTCGCGCGGCTTGTTGATCACCAGAATGTCATCATCTTCATAGACGATGTCCAGTGGGATATCCTGCGGCTCGAAGCGGATTTCCTCTTCGATTTCAGCATTGATGGCGACAGCTTCCCCACCTAACACTTTCTCTTTTGGTTTGTCCCAGATCTTGCCGTTTACCAGCACGCGCTGGTCAAGGATCCATTCTTTTATGCGTGAACGCGAATAATCAGGGAACAATTCGGCCAAAGCCTGATCTAAGCGTTGACCGAGCTGATTTTCGGAGACTGTTGCGGTGAGTTCTACTCGTTGTGCCATAAACTGCTTCTTCGTTTAACGTTGGGTTTTACGGCTTTGCCGTTTAATATAGTGTGCTATTGTAGCTGGTCTTAATCGGGAGCAGGAACAGAGTTTCTCCCGGACAAACATTTGAGGAAAGTCAAAACGTCATGACGCGCATGAAATATCTGGTGGCAGCGGCCACGTTGAGCCTGGCTTTGGTGGGCTGCTCCGGTTCAAATGAACAGGTCCCTGACAATCCGCCGAATGAAATCTATGCGACTGCACAACAAAAGTTGCAGGACGGTAACTGGAAACAGGCGATAACGCAACTGGAAGCGTTGGATAATCGCTATCCATTTGGTCCGTATTCGCAGCAGGTACAGTTAGATCTCATCTATGCATACTATAAAAATGCCGATCTGCCGCTGGCTCAGGCAACCATCGATCGTTTCATACGTCTGAACCCGACTCATCCTAACATTGACTATGTGATGTACATGCGCGGCCTCACCAACATGGCGCTGGACGACAGTGCGCTGCAGGGCTTCTTCGGCGTGGATCGTTCCGACCGTGACCCGCAGCATGCGCGTGATGCCTTCAATGACTTCTCCAAGCTGGTGCGCGGCTATCCGAACAGTCAGTACGTGACCGACGCCACCAAGCGTCTGGTGTTCCTGAAAGATCGTCTGGCGAAATATGAATACTCCGTGGCGGAATACTATACCCGCCGTGGCGCATGGGTTGCCGTGGTTAACCGCGTAGAAGGTATGCTGCGTGATTATCCGGATACTCAGGCAACGCGCGACGGCCTGAAGCTGATGGAGAACGCTTACCGTCAGATGCAGATGACCGCTCAGGCTGAAAAAGTGGCGAAAATCATCGCCGCGAACAGCAGCAACACCTGATTTTGCCTCAATGCAAAACGGCAGCCCTAAGGCTGCCGTTTTTTTATTCATTTTAGAGCGTCGCCGAAGCGCGTTAGCCTCAACACATCCAGTCAACTATGGCCCCAATTTTTGCCTTCGACAAGGTAAATCTCACCTCTTCCTGCCCTGCCTCACAAAAAAGATTCCCTGACAAAAACCGACAAAATAACGTGATCTAAATCACACATTTTGACATTAGGTCGGGTATGCTGGAATCACCAAGACGGAAAGACAAGAGGTAAAATTTATGACAATGAACATTACCAGTAAACAAATGGAAATTACTCCGGCAATCCGCCAGCACGTCGCAGACCGTCTCGCCAAACTGGATAAATGGCAAACTCATTTGATTAATCCACATATCATCCTGTCCAAGGAGCCGCAGGGTTTCATCGCTGACGCAACTATCAATACTCCAAACGGCCATCTGGTCGCCAGCGCAAAACACGAGGATATGTACACCGCTATTAACGATTTGATCAACAAGCTGGAACGGCAGCTCAATAAAGTGCAACACAAAGGTGAAGCCCGTCGCGCCGCAACATCGGTGAAAGACGCCAGCTTCGCGGAAGAAGTTGAAGAAGAGTAATCCTTTAAATTGAGTGTACCGCCAACGCGCCTTCGGGCGCGTTTTTTGTTTTTTATTGACAGGGTGAAAACAGTACGGGTACTTTAACGGTATCAATCACAGGATGACTTTATGAAACTTACGCCGTTCTTCTTCGCATTCTTTTTTACCTTCCCCTGACTGGGAGGCGTTTCGTCGTGTGATAAAGAATGCGAAGACGAACAACAAGGCCTCCCACAGCGGGAGGCCTTTTTTATTGATAACGATAAAATGAGACAGGCAACACTATGACACCGGAAAACCCGTTACTGGATCTGCGCGTAAAAATCAGCGCGCTGGACGAGAAATTACTGGCGCTGCTGGCCGAACGCCGCGCGCTCGCCGTCGAAGTGGGCAAAGCCAAGCTGGACTCCCATCGCCCGGTCCGTGATATCGACCGCGAGCGCGATCTGCTGGAGCGTCTGATCCAGCTCGGTAAAGCGCATCACCTCGATGCCCACTACATCACCCGGTTGTTCCAGCTCATCATCGAAGACTCTGTTCTCACCCAGCAAGCGTTACTCCAGCAGCATCTGAATAAAACCAATCCGCACTCTGCGCGTATCGCCTTCCTCGGGCCGAAAGGCTCTTATTCTCACCTGGCCGCGCGACAGTATGCCGCACGCCATTTTGAAGAGTTTATCGAGAGCGGCTGTGCGAAGTTTGCCGACATATTTAATCAGGTTGAGACCGGCCAGGCGGATTACGCCGTGGTGCCGATTGAAAACACCAGCTCCGGCGCCATCAACGACGTTTACGATTTGCTGCAGCACACCAGCCTGTCGCTGGTTGGCGAGCTGACGATCCCTATCGATCACTGCGTGCTGGTCTCCGGCTCAACGGATTTAAGCAAAATTGAGACGGTCTACAGTCATCCACAGCCGTTCCAGCAGTGCAGCCAGTTCCTGAACCGCTATCCGAACTGGAAAATTGAGTACACCGAAAGCACCTCGGCGGCGATGGAAAAAGTGGCGCAGGCTAACTCCCCAACCGTCGCTGCGCTCGGCAGCGAAGCCGGCGGCGCGCTGTATGGTTTACAGGTACTGGAACGCAATCTGGCAAACCAGACGCAAAACATCACCCGTTTCGTGGTGCTGGCGCGTAAAGCTATTGATGTTTCGGATCAGGTTCCAGCTAAAACGACTCTGCTGATGGCCACCGGCCAACAGGCCGGTGCGCTGGTTGAAGCCCTGCTGGTACTGCGTAATCACAATCTGATCATGACGAAGCTGGAATCACGTCCGATCCACGGTAATCCGTGGGAAGAGATGTTCTATCTTGATATCCAGGCCAACCTGGAATCTGCATCCATGCAGAAAGCCCTGCGCGAACTGGGCGAGATCACGCGCTCCATGAAGGTGCTGGGCTGCTATCCGAGCGAGAACGTGGTCCCGGTTGACCCGGCTTAACGTTCGATAAAGCGGCTTTTCTTCATCCCTGCCACGCTCACGGGCAGGGTGAAGATGGCGCCGGAGAGCGGATACTTCGCCACCTCCTCCACGTCCATATTTTCCCGCGTGGTGGTAATAAACAGCGTTTTCATGTCATCGCCGCCAAAACAGACCATCGTCGGGCAACGTACCGGCATGCGATATTCTTCCAGTTGCTCCCCTTGCGGAGAAAAACGCGCAATACGCCAGCCGTCAAACAGCGCGCTCCAGTAGCAGCCTTCCACATCCATGGCCGCGCCGTCCGGTATCCCTTCGCCGTCTTTAAACTGACGAAACATCTCACGCCTGCCGGGTTCGCCCTGCTCGTCAAGCGGCGTGCGGTAAATAACGCCGTTTGGCGTGTCTGAGGTAAACATCCACCGCTTGTCCGGGCTAAACGCTAAGCCGTTGTGCCCGTGAATATCGCACTGGATCACCTTCGGCGTCAGGTCGTTGTCGATGCGCATCAGCAACGCGCCGTTGTAATCTCCCGGCCCCCAAAAGGTGCCCGCATAGAACCGTCCCTGACGATCGGTGCCGCCGTCGTTAAAACGTGCGAGCTGCGGGTTAGAGGGGTTATCACACACCTTGCGGCGCAGCAGGCCGTGTTTATCGGTCAGCCAGATACCCGTTCGCATCGCAACGATAAAACCACCCTGCTCGCGCAGAGCAAAACAGCCCACCTCCTCATGGAAAGAGAGCACGGTGTGTTCTGCCGTCGACAGATGGTAGCGGTGGATCTCCCCTTCCAGAATATCAGCCCAGTAGAGCGCGTGCTCTTCTGCGCTCCACGTCGGGCATTCAGGCAGATGCCCGGTATAATTCAACAGCAGCTGCGGTTCGGCCATGACAGTTCCCCAAAATAAAAAAAGCCAGCATTGCTGGCTTTCAGTATATACATCATCGCATTACTGGCGACTGTCATTTGCCTGGCGCAACAGCGTTCGGCTCTCACTCTGGAAACGCTGCGCGTAATCGCCAAACCAGTGCTCGACCTTGCGGAAGCTGTCGATAAACGCCTGCTTGTCTCCGTGCTCCAGCAGCGTAATGGCTTCACCAAAGCGCTGATAGTAGCGCTTGATGAGCGCAAGGTTGTTCTCGGAGGACATAATAATGTCCGCGTAAAGCTGCGGATCCTGAGCAAACAGGCGCCCGACCATTGCCAGCTCCAGACGATAGATAGGTGAAGAGAGTGCCAGCAGCTGTTCAAGCTGCACGTTCTCTTCCGCCAGATGCAGACCGTAGGCAAACGTCGCAAAGTGACGCAGCGCCTGAATGAACGCCATGTTCTGATCGTGCTCGACCGCGCTGATGCGGTGCAGTCGCGCACCCCATACCTGAATCTGTTCCAGGAACCACTGGTAGGCTTCCGGCTGACGACCGTCGCAGTAAACCACCACCTGCTTAGCCAGGCTGCCGCTGTCCGGGCCAAACATCGGGTGCAGACCCAGCACCGGGCCAGTATGCGCAGCCAGCATGGCCTGCAGCGGACCATTTTTGACGGAGGCCAGATCCACCAGGATGCAGTCTTTCGGTAAAGGAGGCAGCTTTTCGATGATCTGCTCCGTCACGTGGATCGGCACGCTGACGATAACCATCCCGGCATCTTTCATGAGTTCCGGGGCATGCCCCCAGTCCTCTTTTTCCAGAATGCGCACCTGATAGCCAGAAAGCGTCAGCATTTTTTCAAACAGACGCCCCATCTGCCCTGCACCGCCGACAATCACTACCGGCCGCAGGGACGGACAGAGGGTTTTAAAGCCCTTGTCGTTTTCGCTGGAATAGGATTCCCGCATCACGCGACGCAGAACATCTTCAATCAAATCCGGTGAAACGCCCAGCGCCTGGGCCTCTTTACGACGGGAGGCCAGCATTGAGGCTTCGCGCTCCGGGACGTAAATCGGCAGGCCGTATTTGCTTTTCACCTCACCGACTTCGGCAACCAGCGCCATGCGGCGCGCCAGCAGGTCCAGCAGCGCCTTATCCACTTCATCAATTTGATCGCGCAGTGCGGTCAATTCAGCAACCATAAAAAACCTCTTAAGCCAGACGCGTCGCCAGCGGGCCGTTCAAATCTTTGTGGATCTCACGCAGCAGCGCATCGGTCGTCTCCCAGCTGATGCAGGCATCCGTCACGGAGACGCCGTGCTTCATTGCGCTACGCGGTTGTTCCGATGACTGATTGCCTTCATGAATGTTGCTCTCAATCATCAGTCCGATAATCGAACGGTTGCCATCTTTGATCTGTGCGATCACGGATTCCGCAACCGCAGGCTGGCGACGGTAATCTTTATTTGAATTACCATGACTGCAATCTACCATCAGTGCCGGGCGCAGTCCCGCCTGCTCCATCTCTTTTTCACACTGCGCCACGTCCGCCGGGCTGTAGTTAGGCGCTTTCCCGCCGCGCAGGATCACATGGCCGTCCGGGTTGCCCTGCGTTTGCAGGAGGCAGACCTGGCCTGCCTGGTTAATACCGACGAAACGGTGCGGCATGGCGGCAGCGCGCATGGCGTTGATCGCCGTCGCCAGGCTGCCATCGGTACCGTTTTTAAAGCCAACCGGCATCGACAGGCCAGACGCCATCTCGCGGTGGGTTTGCGATTCCGTGGTACGCGCACCAATCGCGGACCAGCTGAACAGATCGCCCAGGTACTGCGGGCTGTTTGGATCCAGCGCTTCGGTTGCCAGCGGCAGCCCCATGCTAACCAGCTCCACCAGCAGGCGACGCGCAATCTTCAGGCCTGCTTCCACATCAAACGAGCCATCCATGTGCGGATCGTTAATCAACCCTTTCCAGCCGACGGTAGTACGTGGCTTCTCAAAATAGACGCGCATCACCAGATAGAGGCTATCGCTGACCTCCTCCGCTAATGCTTTAAATCGACGAGCGTACTCAATGGCGGTTTCAGGATCGTGAATGGAGCAAGGCCCGCATACCACCAGCAGGCGCGGATCGCGGCCGGCGATAATGTCAGAAATGGTCTGGCGAGAGTGCTCGATCTGAGCCTCCTGCGCGACGCTCAGCGGAAATTCCGCTTTCAGCTGATCCGGAGTGATTAAAACCTGTTCGTCAGTGATATGTACGTTGTTCAGCGCGTCTTTTTGCATGATGGCGATCCTGTAAAGCTCGTTTGCGATAGTTGTTTTCCTCAATGAGGTGAAACCACGATACCATAAAAAGTAAACATTTCAATCCAAAATACGTACACTTTACTTTACACAAGCCAATTTATTGCAAAAAACAGCCGATAAAACCGTAAACTTTAAATTACACACAGATTTTCTTTAGCCAGGCTATGCTGAAGAAAAAGGAGAATAGCTATGCGTTCAATTGCTCTCGCGCTGTTGTCGCTGTTTTTAACGGGCTGTCAGATCAATCCTTATACTTTCCATCCCGACTGGACCAGCCCATCCTGGTTTGATGCCGGTAAAGAAGACGCCATGAATGGCCTGCCGGTTAAAGATAACCAGGCCCTGGCCGATAGTTTTAACGACACACACGTTGATCGTAGCGAATATCTTCGCGGCTATGCCGATGGCCAGAAGAAAGTCTGCGAAGAAGGGTTTATGCATGCCTGGGGATTAGCAGGAAAATCTTTCCCTGCCAGCTGCGATACTGCCGAAAACGCGGCAAAACTGCGTGCGTCATGGCAGAAAGGGATGGATGAAAGTATGCAATCCAGCAGGCTGAATTAAGGCTATTTTTATCCACCGGAAAATAACCAACTGTAGGATTTAGCTTAGGTCGGCCTTAGGCTATTTCTGACATAATGACGGCTCTGATAAACAATGGTATTCTGCCCGCAACTCTTAAGGACATCTATTTCCGGAGCGATGTGGCGGATTCTGGTGAGAAATTTATTCTTGATCTCTTTTTTCCGACTCACTCTGGTGTTAATGCTGTTCCTTATGGTGGGCCCTGCGGCGGCAGGCACGCTTACGGAAACGGATAAATCGGTACGCTCGATTGTCTCAGGCATTGTGAGCTATACGCGATGGCCGTCACTTTCCGGCCAGCCTAAACTCTGCGTCTACGCCACTTCTCACTATACGCACGCCCTCAGCGGCGATGAGGGGCATAGCGAGTTACCTTATACTCCCGTTATTGTTCGTAACGATCGGGAAGCCCTGGCCGCGACGTGCGATGCGATTTATTTCGGGTCTGAATCACCGGCAAAACAACTTGAATTAATAAGTCAATATCAGGGCAGAGCATTGCTATTAATCTCAGAGCAAAATCCGGAATGTGTAATTGGCAGTGCCTTTTGCCTGATAATCGATCGCGGCCAGGTACGGTTCTCCGTCAACCTGGATGCATTGACGCGCAGTGGCGTAAGAGTCAATCCGGATGTATTAATGCTTGCCCGGAATAAGCAGCATGGATAAAGATTTCACTTCAACGCCGCGTCCGACGTTTAAAAGAACGTTAAGGCGAAACAGCATGATAAGCGTCATCATCACGATGACGTTAATATGGCTGTTGCTCTGTTTTGCTTCCGTCGTAACCTTAAAACAATACGCGCAAAAGAATCTCGAACTAACCGGCGCCACAATGAGCCACAGCCTGGAAGCCTCTCTGGTGTTCAACGATTCCCTGGCGGCCAACGAAACGCTCGCAGCCCTGGGCAAACAGGGCCAGTTTGCCCAGGCCGAGGTTATCAACGCGCATAAAAAGCGGTTTGCCTACTGGTCCTGGAACCCGGAAGATAACAACGACACGCTGGGCGCGCTGGTCAGCCGCTGGCTTTTCCCCGTACCGGTTGCGCAGCCCATCATGCATAACGGTGCAACGATCGGCGAAATTCGCCTTACCGCGCGCGACAGCCTGATCAGCCATTTCATCTGGATGTCGTTTGCCGTGCTTACCGGCTGCATTCTTTTTGCTACCGCCGTCGCGCTCGCCATTACCCAGTCTTTGCATCACGGCATGGTCACGGCCCTGCAAAACATTACCGACGTCGTGCATGACGTTCGTACTAACCGCAACTTCTCCCGCCGGGTGAAAGACGGGCGTATCGAAGAGTTTCACCAGTTTGGTGAAGACTTCAACAGCCTTCTGGATGAGATGGAAGAGTGGCAGCTGAAGCTCCAGGCGAAAAACGCCCAGCTGTTGCGTACCGCCATGCACGACCCGCTCACCGGTCTTGCCAACCGCGCTGCGTTTCGTAACAGCATTGCTGCCTTAATGAACGACCCTTCTGCCAAAATGAACTCGGCCCTGCTCTTCCTCGACGGTGATAATTTTAAGTTTATTAACGACACCTGGGGACATGCGGCAGGAGACTGCGTGCTGATTGAAGTCGCCAGCAGGATGATGGAGTTTGGCGACAAGCGTCACCAGGCATACCGGCTTGGCGGTGACGAATTCGCCATGGTGCTGTACGGCGTGCACTCTGAGCTTGAGGTTCAACACATTTGCGCTGCGCTTTCGCAGCAGTTTATCCGTCCGTTTGATCTTCATAACGGACAAAAGGCATCGATGTCACTCAGCATTGGCTTTGCTCTGGCGTGGGAAAATGCTTCCGTGGAAGCGTTACTGGAGAGGGCTGACCGCAATATGTACCAGGTGAAAAACCAGCGTACGAAAACAATAAGTTAGAAAGGATACACTATGTTAAAACGTTACTTCGCGCCGATAGTACTGGCCTCACTGGTTCTGGCAGGCTGTCAGTCGCCGCCGGAAGGCAAATTCACTCCTGAGCAAATTGCGGCGATGAAGTCTTACGGTTTTAACGAACTGAACGGTGACTGGTCACTCGGCATGTCGGACACCATCCTGTTTGATAAAAATGACGCCAGACTGCGATCGGAAAGTGAAACACAGATCCAATCCATGGCCTCCCGCCTGGCGGAAACCGGCCTGAACCACGCGCGAATGGACGGTCACACGGATAATTACGGTGAAGAAAGCTACAACGAAGCGCTGTCGTTAAAACGCGCCAACGCCGTGGCCGATGCCTGGGCGAAGGGGGCAAATATCCCGCGCAGCAATCTCACCACGCAGGGATTAGGTCAAAAATACCCGGTTGCGAGCAACAGTACCCCGCAAGGGCGCGCTGAAAACCGCCGCGTCGCAGTGGTTATCAGCACGCCATAGGGTTATTTAGCGGATGGTTCGGCGAGCGTCACCCTGGTTGCCGCTCGCCAGCGCAGCCAGTCCACCAGAACAAACAGCGTCAGGCTCGCGCCCATGACCGGCAAGGCCAGCCCCAGCAGTACGCTGATTATCACCGTAACCCCTCTCCCCCACCCTGACAGCGCCAGCCAGCTCTGACTAAGCGTCTGCACCGGATCCACGGCCGACTGTGCCGGACGGCGCATCCACCACATCCGGTAACCCCAGATGATGAGCACGCACAGGGCGAGACCGAACGCCACGAGCAGCAGCTGATTCACCAGCCCGAATAAGATCCCCATATGGAAATCTACGCCCCAGCGGGTTAGTTTTGCCATTAGCGGGAAATCCTCGAATCGGGTTCTGTCCAGGACCTGCATCGTAGAAGGATCAACCGCAACGGCATCGACCTGGGTCGGCCAGCTGCGATCGATTTCCGTCACGGTCCAGGCGCGATCCGCCGTTTTCGCCGGGCGGATCTCCAGCCTGTTGGCATCAATCCCTGCGTTACGCGCCGCGTTTAACACCCCTTCAAACTGCGTCAAATCCATCGCCATTTCCGGCATCATCATTCCGCCGCGATGGCCACGGTGTTCGGCATGTTCATCCACGATCTCATGTTGGCCGGAAAGCGTCGTGTTCACCTGCGGGGTCAGCCAGTTCATCTCAGCCCGCAGCCTGTCAACGTTCCCACCAGCCCACTGGGACCAGGTCAGACCGGTTGCCGAGAACAGCAGCATTCCGCCCAGAAGACTCCAGCCCAGCGTCACGTGCAGGCGACGTCGATTCTGGAAGCGATTATTGATCCGCCGTTTGGGGCGGGTATAAAACCACAGTGCAACACCGCCCAGCGCGGCAATCCACATCCAGGAGGCCGCAAGCTCACTGTAGAGTCGCCCCACGTCCCCCAGCATCAGAGAGGTATGCAGGTAATCAATGGTCTGACGCAGCGGTAAAATCCCGCTGGTGCCGTATACCGTCATATCCCCCAGCACCGTCAGGCTTACCGGATCAATAAAAATAGACCTGTTCTCCGATGGCCCAAGCGCCGGGTCAGCAAACATCACGCGGGTGGTTTCACCTTCAGCCAGCCCCGGACGCACGGCGTGCAAACGCACATCCGATCCAACGGTTTTTTCCGCCACGGCAATTTGTTCCGCCAGCGGCTGCGGCACGCCCACGGAATCCGTGTGGAGCGCGTGCCGGTAGAGCGCATTCTCCAGCTGCGGGGTCGCCACATACAGCGTACCGGTCAGCGCGGCAAAGAAGATAAACGGGCCGACAAACAGCCCAACGTAGAAATGGAGGCGACGCAGCAGGTTTCCCCATGCCGCGCGCGGAGTGCAGGTAGTCATACTTTTCCTTTTTAAGGCAGTAAGTTATCGATTTATTTTTTAAAGGGAAAAAGCAGACTGCCGCGGCGGCGCGCGGGTATCAGGATAAAGCCAGGGGAAAAAGTGCCAGTGACTGACCGCCTGGCGCGGCGGCTTAACGCGAAGCCTCTGCAGCACCACGCTGAGCAGGACGATCAGCGCCAGCATCACGCCAGGGACGTGCGCTAACAGCACGCAGTAGCCGCACGCTTCCGCATGGTCGACAGGCATCGTGTGCGGCATATCGCCGTGATGCTCATCCATCGACATCATGCTCATGTCATGATGCATGGCTGGCATCGCGCTCATGGGATCTTTCTGCAACGAGACGGAGATAAGCGGCGCTACCACGATCAGCAGGATCGCAAACAGCGCGGTCAATGCCGCTGCGCATTTCCGGTTAGGCTGATGCAGTACCTTATCCACGTCCCCTCCACTCAAGAGGCAAGCATTGTAAATGATTTATGACAAAAGGGTTAACGTGAGAAATGCGCAGGGATAAAAAAAGGGCCGGCCTTTCGGCCAGCCCTTTCTAACAGGATGTCGCTTAAGCGAATCTTAGTTCAGACGCTCTTTAATACGAGCAGACTTACCAGTACGCTCACGCAGGTAGTACAGTTTAGCTTTACGTACAGCACCACGACGTTTAACAGCAATGCTGTCAACTACCGGAGAGTGAGTCTGGAAGACACGCTCAACGCCTTCGCCGTTGGAAATTTTACGAACAGTGAATGCAGAGTGCAGACCGCGGTTACGAATAGCGATAACCACGCCCTCGAATGCCTGCAGACGTTTTTTGGAACCTTCAACAACCCATACTTTCACTTCCACGGTGTCACCTGGACGGAAGGAAGGTACGTCCTGCTTCATCTGCTCTTGTTCAAGTTGCTTAATAATGTTGCTCATAATTTAATCTCTTATCCTGGGTAAACTGATATTCGGGAGCGTATTACGCATTCCCATCATGTTCATGCTGCTGGTGCGCGTGTTCAGTTTTGAACTCGGCCAGCAACTTTGCTTGCTCTTCAGTCAGAGCCAGGTTTTCCAGAAGTTCAGGTCTTCTAAGCCAGGTTCGGCCCAGCGACTGCTTCAAACGCCAGCGACGTATCTCGGCATGGTTTCCAGACAGTAACACTGCCGGTACTTCCATCCCTTCTAACACTTCAGGACGAGTATAGTGTGGACAGTCCAGCAACCCATCGGCAAAGGAATCTTCCGTTGCCGAAGCTTCATGGCCCAGAACCCCCGGAATGAACCGGGCGACGGAGTCAATCAGCGTCATTGCGGGTAACTCACCACCGCTGAGAACGTAATCGCCGATAGACCATTCTTCGTCAATCTCGGTTTGAATTACGCGCTCATCTATTCCTTCGTAGCGCCCACAGACCAGAATCAGCTTTTGATTCGTCGCCAGTTCGCTCACGCCCGCTTGATCAAGCTTGCGTCCCTGAGGTGACAGATAAATCACCTTTGCGCCTTCACCTGCCGCGGCTTTTGCTGTGTGAATAGCGTCCCGTAAGGGTTGCACCATCATTAGCATCCCCGGTCCGCCGCCGTAAGGACGATCGTCCACGGTACGGTGCCGGTCATGAGTAAAGTCACGAGGACTCCAGCTCTGGATGCTCAGCAGGCCATTCTTTACTGCCCGGCCAGTTACCCCGTAATCGGTAATCGCGCGGAACATTTCAGGAAACAGGCTAATTATGCCAATCCACATAGCGCCGTCTTTTACCGTTTATCCGGAGAATTTAAAAACCAGGATCCCAATCTACTTCAATGGTTTGAGTAGTGAGATCGACTTTCTTGATAACCTGTCCATCGAGGAACGGAACCAACCGCTCCTTGATGCCAAATGCATCTTTCAGGTTTGCCTTAATGACGAGAACGTCATTTGACCCGGTTTCCATCATATCGATGACTTTCCCCAGGCTGTAGCCTTCGGTAGTGACTACCTGGCAACCCATAAGGTCTTTCCAGTAGTAGTCGCCCTCTTCCAGCTGTGGCAACTGCGACGAATCCACGACAATTTCACAATTAGTCAGCGCATTCGCGGCATCACGATCGTCAACGCCTTTCAGCTTGATGATGATGTCCTGATTGTGGTGACGCCAGCTTTCCAGCTCGACCTCTTCCCACTTACCGCCTTTCTGGATAAACCAGGGCTGGTAATCAAAAATGCTATCAGCGTCTTCAGTGGAGGAAAACACTCTGAGCCAACCACGGATACCGTAGCAAGAACCCATTTTTCCCAATACGATCGGTTCAACAGGTGCTTTATTGCTCATCATGACCACCGTGACAGATTAAGCTGCTTTGTTTGCTGCTTTGATCAGCGTAGCAACGCGATCGGAAACAGTAGCGCCCTGGCCAACCCAGTGAGCGATACGATCCAGATCCAGACGAGTTTCTTCTTCTGCGCCAGCGGCCAGTGGGTTGAAGAAACCAACGCGCTCGATGAAGCGACCGTTGCGTGCATTACGGCTGTCAGTCACAACAACCTGGTAGAACGGACGCTTTTTAGCGCCGTGACGAGCTAAACGAATAGTAACCATAACATCCTCTTGTGTGAATAAAACAACCGGGCCCCATCGAGGAACGGAGCCCGGGTGTCATATTAAAAGCCCGAAAATTTTACTGATTTTTGGGGAAAATGCAATCAGCATCTTGATACTGAGCACGAAACACGGTTTATCGGCCAGGGAATCCTGGGGGCATCATCCCTTTCATTCCGCGCATCATCTTCGCCATGCCGCCTTTCTTCATTTTCTTCATCATGCGCTGCATGTCGTCGAATTGTTTCAGAAGGCGGTTAACGTCCTGCACCTGCATGCCGCAACCGGCTGCGATACGGCGTTTACGGGAACCTTTGATGATGTCCGGGTTAGCGCGTTCTTTAAGGGTCATCGAGTTGATGATCGCCTCCATACGCACCAGCACCTTGTCATCCATCTGCGCTTTCACGTTGTCAGGGATCTGGCCCATGCCCGGCAGTTTGCCCATCAGGCTGGCCATGCCGCCCATGTTTTTCATCTGACGCAACTGCTCAAGGAAGTCGGTGAGATCGAAACCGTCGCCTTTTTTCAGCTTGCTGGCCAGCTTCTCGGCCTGCGCGCGGTCAACCTTGCTCTCGATATCTTCGATCAGCGACAGCACGTCGCCCATGCCGAGGATACGGGAGGCAATACGATCCGGGTGGAACGGCTCCAGCGCTTCCGTCTTCTCGCCCACGCCGAGGAATTTAATCGGCTTACCGGTGATGTGACGAATGGAGAGCGCCGCACCGCCGCGGGCGTCACCGTCCACTTTGGTCAGCACCACGCCGGTTAACGGCAGCGCTTCGTTAAACGCTTTCGCGGTATTCGCCGCATCCTGACCGGTCATGGCGTCGACAACGAACAGGGTCTCTACCGGGTTGATAGAGGCATGCACCTGCTTGATCTCGTCCATCATCGCTTCGTCAACGTGCAGACGACCGGCGGTATCCACCAGCAGCACGTCGTAGAATTTCAGCTTCGCTTCTTTCAGCGCCGCGTTAACGATGTCGACAGGCTTCTGCGCCACGTCGGACGGGAAGAAATCTACGCCGACCTGCTCGGCCAGGGTTTCCAGCTGTTTGATCGCCGCCGGGCGATAGACGTCCGCAGAGACCACGAGCACTTTCTTCTTGTGCTTTTCACGCAGGAACTTACCCAGCTTACCGACGCTGGTCGTTTTACCCGCACCCTGCAGGCCCGCCATCAGCACCACGGCCGGCGGCTGAGCCGCCAGGTTAAGCACCTGGTTCTCTTCGCCCATCGCCGAAACCAGTTCATTACGAACGATTTTGACGAACTCCTGACCCGGGGTCAGGCTTTTGTTAACTTCATGACCAACCGCCTTCTCTTTTACGCGGTTGATAAAATCACGAACAACCGGCAACGCAACGTCTGCTTCCAGCAGCGCCATGCGCACTTCGCGCAGCGTTTCCTTGATGTTCTCTTCAGTAAGGCGTCCGCGGCCGCTGATGTTGCGCAGCGTGCGCGACAAACGATCGGTTAAATTATCAAACATTGTCTCTCGCCTGAGTAGAAACGTTGGGCCGCCATGGGCGACACATACACAGAATTTTGCCGGAGTATAACATGAAGGCGCCTTTGTTGTTATGCAACGGTTGGAGCAGGCGTCACGTAACGTTATACTGCTTCTCTTTCTTATTAAGACAACTGTCGATGCCTATATGCCTGTTTTCGCACTGATCGCCCTTGTTGCCTACTCTGTCAGCCTCGCGCTGATCGTTCCCGGACTGCTGCAAAAAAACAGCGGCTGGCGGCGCATGGCTATTCTTTCCGCGGTGATCGCACTGATTAGCCACGCGTTTGCGCTGGAATCACGCATCATTCCCGGCGACGGCAGCGTGCAAAACCTGAGCGTCCTCAACGTCGGCTCGCTGGTCAGCCTGATGATCTGTACGGTAATGACCATCGTCGCGTCTAAAAATCGCGGCTGGCTGCTGCTGCCGATTGTCTATACCTTCGCGCTGATCAATCTGGCTCTCGCCACCTTTATGCCTAATGAATTCATTACGCATCTTGAGGCCACCCCGGGGATGCTGGTGCATATCGGCCTGTCGCTCTTTGCCTACGCGACGCTGATCATCGCCGCGCTTTACGCCATGCAGCTCGCCTGGATTGACTACCAGCTGAAAAACAAAAAGCTGGCGTTTAACCACGAGATGCCGCCGCTGATGGTCATTGAGCGTAAGATGTTCCACATCACCCAGGTGGGCGTGGTGCTGCTGACGCTGACGCTCTGCACGGGCCTGTTTTACATGAAGAACCTGTTCAGCGTGGAGAACATCGATAAAGCGGTGCTCTCCATCATCGCGTGGTTTGTCTATATTGTCCTGTTATGGGGCCATTATCATGAAGGCTGGCGCGGTCGCCGCGTGGTCTGGTTCAACGTAGCGGGCGCAGGCATTCTTACTCTTGCCTATTTTGGCAGCCGCTTCATACAGCAATTTGCTGGCTAAGAAACAAAGGAGTTCCCCCTGGAACACATCTCCACCACCACGCTGATCGTTACGCTGATCGTCATGGTGGTCATTTCCGCCTATTTCTCCGGCTCGGAAACCGGCATGATGACCTTAAACCGCTACCGGTTACGTCATCGCGCTAAGCAGGGTAACCGTGCCGCACGTCGCGTTGAAAAACTGCTCCGCAAGCCGGATCGCCTGATAAGCCTGGTGCTCATCGGCAACAACCTTGTCAACATTCTGGCCTCCGCCCTCGGCACTATTGTCGGGATGCGCCTGTACGGCAACGCCGGGGTGGCGATTGCCACCGGCGTGCTGACGTTCGTGGTGCTGGTGTTTGCCGAAGTGCTGCCGAAAACCATCGCCGCGCTTTACCCTGAGAAAGTCGCCTACCCGAGCAGCTTCCTGCTGGCACCGCTGCTGATCCTGATGATGCCGCTGGTCTGGCTGCTAAACATGGTGACGCGCGTACTGATGCGGATGGTGGGGATCAAAGCCGATGTCACCATCAGCAGCGCGCTCAGCAAAGAAGAGCTTCGCACCATCGTGCATGAATCCCGTTCGCAGATCTCCCGACGCAATCAGGACATGCTCCTGTCGGTGCTGGATCTGGAAAAGGTGAGCGTAAACGACATCATGGTGCCGCGTAACGAAATCGTCGGTATCGACATCAATGACGACTGGAAAGCCATCGTTCGCCAGCTGACGCACTCCCCGCACGGGCGCATTGTGCTCTATCGCGACTCGCTGGATGACGCCATCAGCATGCTGCGCGTGCGCGAAGCCTACCGTCTGATGACCGAGAAAAAAGAGTTCACCAAAGAGGTGATGCTGCGCGCCGCCGACGAGATTTACTACGTGCCGGAAGGGACCCCGCTCAGCACGCAGCTGGTGAAATTCCAGCGCAACAAGAAGAAAGTAGGCCTGGTGGTCAATGAGTACGGCGATATTCAGGGGCTGGTGACGGTCGAAGATATTCTGGAAGAGATTGTCGGGGACTTTACCACGTCAATGTCGCCTTCCCTCGCGGAAGAGGTTACCCCGCAAAACGACGGCTCGGTGCTGATTGACGGTAGCGCGAACATTCGTGAACTCAACAAAGCCTTTAACTGGCATTTGCCGGAAGATGAGGCTCGAACCATTAACGGGATGATTCTGGAAGCGCTGGAAGAGATACCGGCGGCGGGCACGCGGGTACGCATTGAGCAGTACGATATTGATATCCTGGACGTGCAGGACAATATGATTAAGCAGGTTAAAGTCCTGCCCGTGAAACCGCTGCGCGAGAGTATCGCTGAGTAAGGCTGTAGGCCGGGTGAGGCGAACGCCGCCACCCGGCACTACGAATGGCAAATTACGCTTTCGCTTTCGCCACGGTCACCATCGCAGCGCGAATGGTACGGCCGTTCAGGGTGTAACCTTTCTGCATCACGCCCAGCACTTTACCGGCTTCCACCTCTTCGGACTCCACCATGGCAATCGCCTGGTGAACGTTTGGATCCAGCGGTACGTCGGTATCGGCAATCACTTCCACGCCAAACTTACGCACCACGTCGAGCATGGATTTCAGCGTCAGTTCGATACCTTCGATCATCGCCGCGTTGTCCGGATTCGCTTTGTCAGCCACTTCCAGCGCGCGATCGAGGCTATCAATTACCGGCAGCAGTTCGTTGACGAATTTCTCCAGCGCAAATTTATGCGCCTTCTCAACGTCCTGCTCGGTACGACGACGCAGGTTTTCCATTTCCGCCTTGATGCGCAGAACACCATCGCGTTCGCGATTCTGTGCTTCTACCAGCTGGGCTTCCAGATTCGCAATTTTTTCATCGCGCGGGTCCACCTGCTCAGCAGATGCGTCTGGCTCTACAGCCTCAACTTCATCGTGCTGTTCCGTGATAATTTCTTCAGGGGCTTGCCCCTCAGGCGTTTTCTGTTCTTTACTACTCATGAATTTCTCCGCGTTTTTCTGCATTCATCTCGCTAACTTCGCTTATTATGGGGATCAGTTTCCGGGATTCAAGGGAACAAGACAGATTGTCATCATTCATCAGGCACAAGGACCTCCAGAAAATGAATAATCATTTCAGGTGTATTGGGATAGTCGGGCATCCGCGTCACCCTACCGCACTAACGACACATGAAATGTTGTATCGCTGGTTGTGTAGCAAAGGCTATGAAGTGATGGTCGAGCAGCAGATTGCCCAGGAGCTGCAGCTCAAGAGCGTCAAAACCGGCACGCTGGCGGAAATTGGCCAACAGGCCGATCTCGCCGTGGTGGTGGGCGGCGACGGCAACATGCTCGGTGCGGCCCGCACGCTGGCGCGCTATGACATTAAGGTCATCGGCATCAACCGTGGCAATCTCGGCTTTTTAACCGACCTCGACCCGGACAATGCGCAACAGCAGCTGGCCGACGTGCTGGAAGGCCACTATATCAGTGAAAAACGCTTTTTACTGGAAGCGCAGGTATGCCAGCAGGACTGCCAGAAGCGCATCAGCACCGCGATTAACGAGGTGGTGCTGCACCCCGGTAAAGTGGCGCACATGATCGAGTTCGAAGTCTATATTGACGAAATTTTTGCCTTCTCCCAGCGTTCTGACGGGCTGATTATCTCCACCCCGACCGGCTCAACCGCCTACTCGCTTTCTGCCGGCGGCCCGATCCTGACGCCTTCGCTGGATGCCATCACCCTGGTGCCAATGTTCCCGCACACGCTCTCCGCCCGCCCGCTGGTTATCAACGGCGACAGCACGATACGTCTGCGCTTCTCGCACCGCCGTAACGACCTGGAGATCAGCTGCGACAGCCAGATAGCGCTGCCGATCCAGGAAGGTGAAGATGTCCTCATTCGTCGGTGTGATTACCACCTGAATCTAATTCATCCGAAAGATTACAGCTATTTCAACACATTAAGCTCGAAGCTTGGCTGGTCAAAAAAATTGTTCTGATTTTGCATCCAGTACTTTACTGTATAAAAAACCAGTTTATACTGTATGAAAACACAGTTATGGTTTTTCATACAGGAAAACAATTATGCTGGCACAACTGACCATCAGCAACTTTGCCATTGTTCGTGAGCTTGAGATCGATTTCCACAGCGGCATGACGGCGATCACCGGGGAAACCGGTGCAGGTAAATCCATTGCCATTGATGCCCTCGGCTTGTGCCTTGGCGGTCGCGCAGAGGGCGATATGGTGCGCATGGGCGCAAACCGTGCCGACCTGTGCGCCCGTTTCTCCCTGAAAGACACCCCTGCCGCCCAGCGCTGGCTGGAACAGAACCAGCTTGAAGATGGACGTGAGTGTTTACTTCGCCGCGTGATCAGCAGCGACGGTCGTTCACGTGGCTTTATCAACGGCACGGCGGTTCCGCTTTCCCAGCTTCGCGAACTCGGCCAGCTGCTTATCCAGATCCACGGCCAGCACGCGCATCAGCAACTCGTCAAACCTGAACAGCAGAAAGCGCTGCTGGATGGCTATGCGGGTGAGTACGCGCTTACTCAGCTTATGGCGGAGCACTATCGCCAGTGGCATCAGAGCTGCCGTGAACTTGCCCAGCACCAGCAGCAAAGCCAGGAGCGCGCCGCACGTGCGGAGCTGCTGGCGTACCAGCTTAAAGAGCTGAACGAATTCAACCCGCAGCCGGGTGAGTTTGAGCAAATCGACGAAGAGTACAAGCGTCTGGCAAACAGCGGTCACCTGCTCTCAACCAGTCAGTATGCGCTCAACCTGCTGGCGGATGGCGAAGACGTGAACCTGCAGAGCCAGCTATATAACGTCCGCCAGCTCATTACCGAACTGGTCGGCATGGACAACAAGCTTTCTGGCGTCCTGGATATGCTGGAAGAAGCGGCGATTCAGATCTCCGAAGCCAGCGACGAACTGCGCCATTACTGTGAACGTCTGGATCTCGACCCGAACCGTCTGTTTGAGCTTGAGCAGCGTATCTCCCGTCAGATTTCACTGGCGCGCAAGCACCACGTCACGCCGGAAGAGCTGCCGGGCTACTACCAGTCTCTGCTGGAAGAACAGCAGCAGCTTGACGATCAGGCTGACTCGCAGGAAACCCTCTCTCTGGCGGTGAACCTGCACCATGAACAGGCGCTGGCGACAGCGCAAAAGCTGCATGAAATCCGTCAGCATTACGCCCAGGAGTTAAGCCAGCACATCACCGACAGCATGCACACGCTGGCGATGCCGCACGGCGTCTTTACCATTGATGTTCGCTTTGAAGAGAACCACCTGACGGCGGAAGGTGCGGACCGCATCGAGTTCCGCGTCACCACTAACCCGGGGCAGCCGCTGCAGGCTATCTCCAAAGTGGCCTCCGGCGGTGAACTGTCGCGTATTGCACTGGCGATTCAGGTGATTACCGCGCGTAAAATGGAAACCCCGGCGCTGATTTTCGATGAAGTGGATGTCGGCATCAGCGGCCCAACGGCGGCGGTGGTGGGTAAACTGCTGCGCCAACTGGGCGAATCAACGCAGGTGATGTGTGTCACCCACCTGCCGCAGGTCGCGGGCTGTGGCCACCATCACTTTATCGTCAGCAAAGAAACCGACGGCGAAATGACCGAAACGCACATGAAGCCGCTGGATAAACGTGCGCGCCTGCAGGAGCTGGCACGCCTGCTCGGCGGCAGCGAAGTCACGCGTAACACGCTCGCGAACGCGAAAGAACTGCTGGCGGCATAAACTTTTTCGGGATCTCAGGGTCATACAGAACAACAAAAACGCCGCCAGACCGGTTTCAAAGTGGGGCAAGGTCTATTATCATCGGCATATTACATATGAGCCGCGTTCTGCTCGGGCCCGAAAAGGAATCAAATCACTATGCGTTGTAAAATGCTGACCGCTGCCGCAGCGGTTCTTCTGATGTTGACCGCAGGCTGTTCCACTCTGGAGAAAGTGGTTTACCGTCCTGACATCAACCAGGGGAACTACCTTACCCCTAACGATGTGTCCAAAATCCGTGTGGGGATGACACAACAGCAGGTCGCTTATGCACTGGGAACCCCGATGATGTCCGATCCGTTCGGCACTAACACCTGGTTCTATGTATTCCGTCAGAAGCCGGGCCACGAAGATGCGACCCAGCAGACCCTGACGCTGACCTTCAGCAGCGCCGGTGTGTTGACCAACATCGACAACAAGCCTGCCCTGACCAAATAATCAGAAGTCAGAAATGCAAAAAGGTGCTCATTGAGCACCTTTTTTGTATCTGAATTCTTGCGCAGAATCGTAGCCCCGGTAAGCGAAGCGCCACCGGGGGAGAAAGCGCTACTTACCCGCCTTCTCCGCACGCTGACGACGCAGCTCTTTCGGGTCGGCAATCAGCGGACGATAAATCTCCACCCGATCGCCCTCTTTCAGCACATCACCCAGCTTCACCGGACGGCTGTAAATCCCGACCTTATTCTTCGCCAGGTCGATATCGCTGCGAAGCTCAAGGATGCCGGACGCGCGGATAGCTGCCTCAACGGTTGCCCCCTCTTCCAGCGTCACGCGCTGCAGATACTGCTTCTCCGGCAGCGCGTACACCACTTCTACAGCAATCTTATGCGACACTGTAAACCTCTTTGGCGCGGGTGGTGAACGCCTGAACCATATTGGATGCCAGCTCTTTAAAGATGCGGCCAAACGCCAGCTCAATCAGCTTATTGGTAAATTCAAAGTCCAGCTGAAACTCGATGCGACAGGCGTCAGCGCTCAGCGGCGTAAACTTCCAGCCCCCCATCAGGGTTTTAAACGGACCATCCACCAGATGCATCAAAATACTCTGATTGCTGGTCAGCGTATTGCGGGTGGTGAACGTCTTGCTGATCCCCGCTTTGGAGACATCCACCGCCGCAGTCATCTGCGTCGGGCCGGACTCCAGAACGCGGCTCCCGGTGCATCCCGGAATAAATTCTGGATAAGACTGAACATCGTTCACTAACTGATACATTTGTTCCGCGCTGTAAGGCACGAGCGCAGTACGGCTAATCTGAGGCATAGCATTTCCCATGGTCACACAACGGACAAATAATAACATTTATCACCTGTTAAAAAAACGCTAAGCCTCATCTCGTGCTAAGATAGCGCGTTAGACCTCACAGGACGCAATGAGGTGACTTTTTGAAATCAGATTACCGACGGCTTTACGACACTTATGACGAAGAAAAAAGCACATAAACCAGGCTCGGCGACCATTGCGCTCAACAAGCGTGCTCGCCACGAGTATTTCATTGAAGAAGAATTCGAAGCTGGCCTTGCGTTGCAGGGCTGGGAAGTAAAATCGCTGCGCGCCGGGAAAGCCAACATTGGCGATAGCTACGTGATCCTGAAAGATGGCGAAGCCTTCCTGTTCGGCGCGAACTTTACGCCGCTGACCGTCGCCTCCTCGCACTACGTGTGTGACCCAACGCGCACCCGCAAGCTGCTGCTGAACAAGCGTGAGCTGGAATCTCTCTACGGACGCATCAACCGTGAAGGTTTCACCGTGGTCGCCCTGTCGCTGTACTGGAAAAACGCCTGGTGCAAAGTGAAAGTTGGCGTCGCGAAGGGTAAAAAACAGCACGACAAACGTACTGACCTGAAAGAGCGCGAGTGGCAGTTGGATAAAGCGCGCATCATGAAAAACGCAGGACGTTGATTCTGCACACTTATTGTACTATTCAATAAGTTAGCGTTCCGGGCTGGTATCCAGGAAGTGAAATCTGGTATACTCAGTTCAACACTATTGGGGCTGATTCTGGATTCGACGGGATTTGCGAAACCCAAGGTGCATGCCGAGGGGCGGTTTGCCTCGTTAAAAGCCGCAAAAAAATAGTCGCAAACGACGAAAACTACGCTTTAGCAGCTTAATAACCTGCTCTGAGCCCTCTCTCCCTAGCTTCCGCTCTTAAGACGGGGATCAAAGAGAGGTCAAACCCAAAAGAGATCGCGTGGAAGCCCTGCCTGGGGTTGAAGCGTTAAAACTAATCAGGCTAGTTCGTTAGTGGCGTGTTTGTCCGCAGCTGGCGTGCGAATGTAAAGACAAACTAAGCATGTAGTACCGAGGATGTAGAAATTTCGGACGCGGGTTCAACTCCCGCCAGCTCCACCAAAATTCTCCATCGGTGATTACCAGAGTCATCCGATGAAGTCCTAAGAGCCCGCACGGCGCAAGCCCTGCGGGCTTTTTTGTGCCTCAATTTGTCCCGCGAAGTCTGAAGCCAACTAATTAAATCCGAACCTTATAGGCACCTTGTTAGGCACCTCATAAAGCTTTATTGTTTTTGAGGTGCCTAAAACTATGGAAACCCGGCAATGGCAAGACAAACCAAACCTCTATCCGTTAAGGAAATCGAATCTGCTGAACCCAAGGAAACGGACTACGTTCTCTATGATGGTGATGGCCTTGAGTTACTCATCAAATCCAGCGGGAGCAAAATCTGGCAGTTTCGCTACATTCGTCCTGTTACCAAGAAACGTGTGAAGAAGAGCATAGGCCCCTACCCGTCAGTTACCCTTGCCGATGCAAGAAACTATCGCGCAGAGTCTCGTTCTCTTCTGGCGAAACAAATCGACCCTCAGGAACATCAGCAAGAACAACTTCGCAGTTCGCTGGAAGCTAAAACCAATACTTTCCAGCTCGTGGCTGAACGTTGGTGGAATGTGAAGAAAGCCAGCGTGACCGAAGACTACGCAGAGGATATCTGGCGCTCTCTTGAGAGAGATGTTTTTCCTGCGATTGGCGACATTAGCGTTACAGATATTAAAGCTCACACGCTGGTTCAGGCCGTCCAACCGGTTCAGGCCAGAGGAGCACTGGAAACCGTTCGTCGCCTGTGCCAGCGCATTAATGAGGTCATGATCTATGCCCAAAACACAGGGCTGATTGATGCTGTTCCCAGCGTTAATATCGGTAAAGCCTTTGAGAAGCCGCAGAAGAAGAACATGCCAAGCATTCGACCGGATCAGCTACCTCAATTGATGCAGACGATGCGTACGGCCAGCATTAGCCTTTCAACACGATGCCTGTTCATGTGGCAACTTCTTACCATCACCCGCCCTGCCGAAGCGGCTGAAGCTCGTTGGGAAGAGGTAGACATGGAAGCGCGAGAGTGGAAGATTCCTGCAGCACGCATGAAAATGAACCGCGACCATACTGTTCCATTGTCAGATGAAGCAATTGCAATACTGGAGATGATGAAGCCGTTAAGTGGAAATCGAGAATTTATCTTTCCCAGCCGCATCAAGCCAACCAGCCGATGAACAGTCAAACCGTTAACGCATCGCTGAAACGCGCAGGGTTTGGTGGAGTGCTCGTTTCACACGGTTTGCGATCTATTGCCAGTACAGCCCTTAATGAACAAGGTTTTCCGCCTGATGTCATTGAGGCGGCACTTGCCCATGTGGATAAGAACGAAGTTCGTCGAGCGTACAACCGCAGCGACTATCTGGAGCAACGTGGTGGGCTGATTTTGTAATGGAAGCAGATCGCGGAAGCATGATTGAAGGTGGGATGAAAGGAATGCGGTTAGTTGGATGACTTGTCGTAGCTAAAACCCGTTCTGTTCTTGGGTGGGCTAACCTAGAGGTCTGCAAGATTAAAAAACGCAGAAAGAAGTTAAACCCTGCACTTAAGCAGGGTTTTTATGATTTATACTAATTTTTTTTTGCATCTTTCTAATTTAAATCAGCCTTGGCGGCTCGAATATCTGCGTGTTTTGCGGAGTACTCCCATTCGTCAGCGATTCTAAATAGCATTGCAGAAGTACGGACGCAGTGGGGCATTGAATTTGCCCATTCTCGGTACTGCTCAGCTAATTTCCTTTCTTGGTTTCCACCTTCGTAAAGCATACGAGTAAATACCCCTCTTTTATTGTACCTACCAATTTGTATACCTTGCTCTAACTCATCAGAAGATAATATTTCAATGATGTGCCGAATTGCTTCATGTGGCCAAGAATTATCTACTGAGCTATTAGGGGCATGTGCCAGAATTTTGCCTACTACATGATCAGTGATTTCTTGGCGATGATGCAATTTTGCTAAATGACGTACATTCTCACACCAATCTTCAAGTTTATCTTGATCAATTTCATTGTCTATCTGCCCAGGGAGTATTTGTAATTTTTCAAGTAATCTGTATATAGAAGTAGCTCTTTTAACTTCCAACTCCGATGGTTCTGTTTGTTCATCTTCGTCACTACGATATACAATACATATTGCTTCTATAAAAATCTCTGGCTTTTTCATCATTAGACGATGAAGGATAAGTGGCTCATCTCTATCCGGAAAACAAGGCAAGTAGGTCATTTCCTTAAATGCCAAATCTGTTTCAGAGACATCGCTACGTTGTTTAAGTTCATCAAAAACTTTTTTTACATAATACGATAGCATTGTATCAAATTGGATATCTTGGCTATTTATTTCTTTAACGACTATATCGAGTAGATATAAAAGTGTTGTAGATGGAATCTCAGAAAGGCGTTGGCTTGCTGATATAATAGCAGCAAGCCCCCGGCCCCTTTCTATATATTTATCCATAAGGACAAATAAATCTGAAGTTTTACCCATCATTGCAATAGGTTGTTTCTGCAACCAATATTTTTCTTTGATGTTATCCTCAAACCCTTCAATAACGTTCCATATCTCTTGTGAATCTCTTAACGATGCTAAGATTTTCCCAGCCCTATCAGGAGTAATTTCAAACTGTTTAAAACACACCTTTATTTTATTAAGCCATTCAGTACCAAAGCATTCAACACCATATTGCATTAACAACCCACATGCTTCATCAATATTTTTTTTGTTGTTAATAAGCATTACAAACAAATCATTTAGCTTTTCTTCATCCAACGAGAGTGCTGATATATGCTTTGCTGCAATAAAAACATTATTAACTTGTTGAAAAAGATCTTTCACCCCAAGCAAGCCTAAAGTAAAATATATTTCCCTAAGCTTTTCACTTCGCATTTCTTCGACAGAGGATAAAATCCCGCCAGCATTTTCAATTGACTCTTCAATATCAGAACCCCAATCATTGAATATCCATAAACTGGCTCTAACCATGTCATTTGGTTTATAATCATCGAGTATTTTCGCAATTTTCTCCATAGACTCAACTTTAAAGGCCCAGTTCGCATCTGAATATTTTTTATGGCGAGAATACTCATGACGCAAAGCCTCCCATACGATGAACTGATCCTCATCAGTTTGTTTAGAAAGGCAAAATTCAAGATGAGCAAGTGTTTCATCTATTGCATTTTCAGGGAATGAGCTTAAATGAGAGATTAGGATTTTCCATCTTGTTGGGAGTATACCTGCAAGTTTAATTGCTTCTTGGATAATAAAGAGTTGTCCCTCCCAAACAACGCCCCACGTTAGTTTTTCTACATCTTTATCCGACTCTCTGAACTTCATTTTTTGGTTTTGATCAGAGGTATCGTGGGAACGAGGAAGGAGATTTTGTAACAAACTCCACCCGATACCAGGAACAATAGTGATAATTTTTTTTATAATTGCATTTCTAACTTTTACTGGTGCCCATGTATTAGGAGACCATGCCAGAAAAATGGTTCTTAAACTATTAAGAGGGCGATCTGAGTAAGTTCCACCGGGATCTATTACAGCGAGTTTTGCAAGACAGATTGCAGCGCGTAATAAATATGTTTCTTCCCAAGCCAAGGCTTCCAATGCCCATTTTAATCCATGATAATGACTTCGAGGAGTTAACAGCCCTTTATCTTCATTGAATATTGGAGCAATCATTTCCCCATTGCCCTTAAGCAATTGCTCAAGGGCATAAAGGAAAGGGCCCGGGGCAGCTTCTGCCAGCAGTGGAAGTTGATCCCGCAAACTAACAAAAAGTCGATGGTCGTTAGCAAGTCCTGGAATACTCTGAACTATTTTATTAACAAAATCTTGGGGTGTCATACCAGTAACCCGGAATTCGGCCTGTTCATGTAGTATTGCCATATGTAGCAAAACTGTTGTCATTCCATTACGTAACCACGAGCTATAAGACGTTTTAATAACATTGTCAGGAACAAACAGATCTTCGGCCTTTGGAGATTCAGGAATATAGGAAAAAACCTCTCTTACAGCCTTCTCAAAGCGCTCCAAGTGTTCTTCACCCAGTAAATAGCCTAAATGTACAAAAGCATCTACCGACGAACGCAATGACCAAATATCATCCACTCGATCAATTGGAGAATCGCGACGTTTTGTTAATAGTCTTAATGGATTTTCAACTTGAGAATAGTCTGTATAGCCAGCTAGTTGCTTGAGAATTAACTTATCTTTCTCTGAACATGTACTCCATGCACCAGCTAATAAAGCAGGGAGCAATTCAGGGTTGTCTTTCCATTCAGGTGATTCAGCCGTGCTACTTGATATCTGGCGAGCCAAAACAGACAAACTTCGGCCACACTGCCGCGCCATTTGATAACTTTTAGCTGAATCAAACCCCATGGTTTCAAGAGCCTTACCTAAAGATATGCTATCCGGGCGGATCAGAATTTCGTGATCAGTTCGTGTTTCATCGGCTCCGGCACTTACCACTGTGATAGATGATTGCTGTAATAAACCGGCTAAAACTCTTGCTCGATCACGTGGTAAGAAGATCATTCCTCTTTTTCCAGAAAGCTGTCTTGCAGCATAATCCGTATCAATAATTAGTGCTCGACTTTGAAAGGAACGTCTAAGTTCCGCTTCAGTGGTTCTGATAGCTGCAATCGCAAAAGCAATAACCTCATCTGGAGAATCTGCAGCTAAAGATATTTTTCGACCATTTTCTCGTAACTCATTCAAAAAACGCTCTTTTTGCTTTTCTCTCCCCGCCAGCAAGACTGCTTCAGTTAAAGGGGGACTAAATTTAGTGGAAAATTCATCCCAAAACTCCTTAATGCTTCTAACACCAACCTGTGGCATGAGCTCAAGATGGTAGCGAGCGTAGTAAGCCGCTACAGCAGGGCAAACACTGAGCCAATCTTCAAGCATAGAACCATCAATTAATTTGATATCTTTCCACTTACCACTACTGCGTTTCTCTTGTAGCCAGTCTTCAAGCTTTACCTTAGGATTATCCCATGTTCTTAATGAAGCGAAAACAAAAGTAGTCTTTAGACGTATCTCTGGAGCAACTTCGCGTGTTCTTTTTTCGTAATCAGAGTTAGCTTTATCAAGCAATTTTTCATTAACACCAAACTCCCAGAATGAATCGCCATCAGGAACATAGGGGCCCTCCCCCTCAGCTTTAAGTACACCGTCATAACCTCTAACCTGTCCCTTATCACCATTAGGAAATCTAATTTCAGTAATACTGTTAGCCGTTGCACGTATAAGATCAGCGATTAGTGCTGGAAAAATGACTTTTGCAGGAATAGAATCTGCCCATTGCTGAAGGTTAAGTGCTTTTATCCATTTCATATTTTTACCCTACCCAATAAAATTTTAAACAACCAAATCCAAAAAAAGAAAACCTAATATTAAAAAGTCATTTTTAGTGTACACAAAATGCTAACAAAGCTGTTAAAGAGTAAAAATCCGGGCTTATTTCTTGCTCTTAATCTTAAACATTAGCCTGTCCTTTGTTCATACCAGAACTTAGTTTCATACATACTGATAGTTCTACGTAAAAGTGGGTATGATCGACATCACAGTTCCGAGTCAGAACATCTTAACCAATTGAGGGGGATGGTTTTAATTGCAAATGTTCAGCGGACATCTCTTCCCTCATTGGTTAGACTAAGAGCCACTTTTTCTATGGTCGCAATATCTTTTATAGGGTTTAAAAGTGGCAATCTTTGACATTGAAAAGGACGAATTACTTCGGCTTTCCGATACTCAGCTAGAAGAGCTGATAGCTCGGCTAGCAGAAGCTGAAGTGGCAATGCATGGCCATAGCCCTGCATGTGTAAATTGGTCTGGTTCAATTACAGCCCCTGACGGAGGAATCGACATCCATGTTCAGGTTCCAGTTGATCAACTGAAAGCAGGCTTTCTTGTAAGACCTGATACGGTCTTTCAGGCAAAGAAACATAAGATGCCTAAGGCTGCAATTGAGAGGGAAATTGGCACCGGCAAAGCACTTTCTCCCATCATTTCTGAACAAGCCAGAAAGCAAGGCAGTTACATCATTGTCAGCCTGGGTGATGATTGCTCGCCGTCAGGAAAGAAGGATCGTCTCAAAGCGATGAGGGATGCAGTAAAAGATGATCCTAACGAAAGTTATCTTCATCTTGATTTCTACGACCGCTCCAAACTCATCCAATGGTTGCGCCAACATCCATCAGTCATGCTGTGGGTAAAAGCAAAGCTTGGGCAAGGGTATTCCGGTTGGCAACCCTACGGAGCCTGGAGCAATCCACCACAAGGTGTTACAGACACTTTAATCTCAGCCCCAGGCGTAACCATTACTTTACCATCGGGAAAGGGGCAAAAACTCAAAATTGATGAAGCAATTAACCCAATGCGAGCACTGATCCGTTCGACGAATAAGGCTGTTCGTATTACAGGATTGTCTGGTGTTGGGAAGACTCGAATCGTTCAGGCGCTCTTTGATGAAACTGTTGGAACAGATGCGCTTGACCGGACAGTAGCTATTTATGTTGATACTGGCTATGAGCCAGTACCGTCAGCTACAGCAATGCTTGATAACCTGCTCGCTGAAGGCCGACGAGCAATTATGATCCTTGATAATTGCCCATCAGAACTCCATGCTTCGCTTGCCAGCAAAGTATCATCCGCAGGGAAAGAAGTAAGTCTCATCACGATCGAGTACGACATTAGGGATGACAAACCACAGACAACTGAGGTCATCCACATTGAGACAGATGGTCCAGAGGTGGCAGAGCAACTTCTTATCCGTCGTTTCCCTTCTATTGGTCAGAATAATGCCCGTCGGATTGCAGAGTTCGCAGATGGGAATGCAAGAGTGGCTTTGGCTATAGCGGAAAGAGTGGAGGAAGGTGAGAGTTTAGCCCTACTTTCAGATGCGCAGTTGTTTAATCGCTTGTTTGAACAACGTAATCATCCCGACGGCCATTTACGGGAGCAAGCTGAAATATTGTCACTGGTGTATTCGTTCTCGATATCTAGTCCAGATGCAGCTACCGATGAACTGGAAATATTAGGTGCGCTCTCTGGTTATCCCAAAATACAGTTATTCAAAGCTGTTACGAAGTTGATGGAACGTCACGTTGTTCAGAAAAGATCCCACTGGAGAGCCATCCTTCCCCATGCCATTGCTAACAAGTTGGCAGCTTCTGCACTTAATAGTATTCCGATTGATCAACTTAGGACGACCTTTGAAGCTCCGGATCGGCAACGATTATTGATGTCGTTCGCGCACAGGTTGGGACTATTGCACAGCCATGCTGTGGCTAAAGAGATTGTTGAAGCTTGGTTACAGCCCGAAGGGCTGCTTGGAAAAATAATAGACCTAGATGGTGTATCGACACGCATTCTGAATTATGTCGCTCCAGTTGCCCCGGGAGCTTTGCTTGAGCGGATTGAAGAAACGCTTGTTACGTCTAATTTTTAGCATTTTAAATCACGCTACAACCCACAACGAACAGCAATTATCAAATTGTTGCAGTTACTTGCATATGAATCGAAATACTTTGAACGATGCATTAAGCTCTTAATCTGTATCGCAGACCAGGAAAGCGCGGGCAATAATTATGATTCGGCTCGAAATAAGATAAAGAGGTTTTTCCAACCGTATCTATCCGGTACCCATGCCTCTTTAGATCAACGTGTTGCGATCATGAATGAATGCATTGGTTCAAGTATGGCCGGACGTAGAGGGTTGGGGCTCGAAATGCTTGAAACTGCTCTCAGCGGACCATCGTGGACAGGATTCGGGATTAATGAGTTTGGTGCTCGGCCAAGAGATTATGGATTTCGGCCCAGCTACGATGAGCTTGTTGAGTGGCTAATCACCTTCATCGATATTTTGGTGAGATTAGGAACCTCAGGAGTGCCCGAGCTTGAAGACGATGCCAGGCGGATCTTGGCTGATAAATTTCGCTGGATTTGGCGTCATGAAGGAATAAGGTCAAAATTAATTGATGCGGCTCGCAAGCTACATGCCCATCGCCCTTGGGGTGAAGGCTGGAAAGCTGTCCGCTCAACAATTTACTTTTTCCATACAAAAAGAAAAGATAACGAAGACATAGAACCATTGCCGGAAATACTTGTGACATTGGAACGAGAATTAGAACCTAATGACTTGGTTCCGGCAGTCATGGCTTATGTACTCAGTAAGGGGCGCGATTTTTGGGCGCTAGATGCTGATTATGAACACCAAGGACCTAACAAATTCAGTGAAATCAGGAAAATACTTGGTGCCAAAGCTTTCAAGTTGGGACACGAATTTGCAGTATCTACCCATGGACTTGATGAGTTGTGCCCTAATCTTTTTTTGCGGGATGGAATGCCCTATCGCGTCGAATTTGGTAAAGGCTTAGCTAACGGGGCTCCTGACCTACGAATTTATTGGCAGCAACTAATCATTCAATTGGATCTACAACACAAATCTCAAAGTGATGTTTCGGTCATTCGAGGTTTCATTGAAGAGACTCATTCTATCGATTCAGCATTAGCGCAGGAACTGCTCGATCAGTGCGCACAACATTCCGAACTTCGATTCGAATTAGTCAACCTGCATCCTTGGCAGGAGTTTACTGAAATCGATCTGGATCGCTGCATGTCGCTTCTGGATGACTCTGACATACAGCCCCATATGTATGGGGCAATTCTGTGGGGTGAGCAATTCTCTAATTTGCCAGAAAGCAGGGTTCTCGAGCTTGCTCAAAGGCTGCTGAATAAACCGAATGGTGATGAAGTAGTATTGGAAGCACTGAGTATGAAATTAGCTGATAAAGGAGATGCTACGGATACACTAGGTCTTGCGCTACGAAAAATCGGACTTTCCGCTGCAATCCAGAGGTTCCGAAGAGATCACAACGATCTCGGCGGATATCTGGATTATGCAATGGAACGTGTTATCGATGCCACATTGCGCTTCGATGGCAACGAGGCTGAAAAGCTAGAATGGCTGAATACAATCTTCGCTGTTGTTGATGAGCATTTTGGCTACATTTTTTCTTCCGAAGACGCTATCGGTATCACCGCTGCATGGATGCCAAAAGAATTTCTCAGTCGCATTTTTGATGGTACGGATGTTCAACAACAGAGGCGGCTGCATTTCATCAATCATGATGATTCACATCAGTCTCCTATTGCGAAAATCGATGTAGATATTTTGATTGAATGGTGCGGGACCACTAAAGACCCTCAGGTATGGGCTTCAGTCGCTTCAGGTATTAATCTATGGTCAAAAGACGGGGAGCAAAGTCCTATTTGCTTGCAGGATGATGCTCTGAGATTTCTAGAAGCCTCACCCGAGCCACGAGCCGTCCTTGAGATCTTTGCCGAACACGTAGCACCTTCATCATGGTCCGGTAGTCGTGCGAACGTCATGCAACCCAGGGTTGAAGCGATAGGCCGGTTGGTCACCCACGAGCGTGCAGACATTTCTAAGTCGGCCAGAGCTGTATATGAAAAACTGACTAACTGGGTTGAAAAGGAAAAAGAACGTGAGCGATTGGAAGATGAGGCATTGGAACAACGGTTTGAATGAAGGCTAGTAACCGCCTTCACAGGAATTCTGTTTAAAGGAGAAATCATGGAATCTGCACGTGATAAATATACCAGTGAGATTATTGAGGCAGAAGATCTTTGGTTACTTGATGTTGTAGATACGAACAGTTACGTATGCTGGGGATGTGGGATTGAGATGTATCCTTCTGCTTGGCAAAAAGGAAGTAAGAAAAGACCTTCGTTTAATAAAATGCCTGGAAAAGAGCACATTAATTGCGATGCTGATGCAGAAAGCACAGTGGTTAAACAGGGGCAGAAGAAAAGTGTCCGCCGCATGTTAGATAGCGCACCGGGTTTGATGCCTGCAGGATTAAAACTGATTGAAAATCGACCCGTTGTTGATCCTGACACTACTGGTAGCAACAACAAACCCAATCCAATACGTTCTACAACATCGGCATCCAGCGAGGGAAATGCTCCAGCGCGGCAATCCCGCCGCCCGGTTAATGCTATTCGCCAGATTTGTAGGGCATTTATTCGCTTCCCGTATGACCGTGGTATGTCATTAAATATCCCTAGTATTGATGCCGATACTTACATGACCGCGTTTAAAAAACTTAAAGATCCGGTTCAGCCTTACCCGGAGCGCCGAATTTTTTATTCACAGTTGTTGTGGCAGAAATTTGAGCAAGACGAAAACCGAATTGTCATTCCGCTCTCGGGAGAATGGGCAAAAGACGAATTTGGTAAGTTTAAGCCCTCGCGTAGCTATAAACTACATATTGAGTGGGGAGAATGGTCAAAAGCCAAAAAGACTATGCTTTTGAATGAGCTTGAAACTGTGCAGGAAGAAGCAAAAGAAGCAGTAAATAAAAAAGCTAAAGAGAGAGCTCAAGTCTTCTTTATCGGTGAGCAAAGCACTGAGAATCCGGAAATCTTCTACGTAAATGATTACCGGTTAATCTGCGCGATTATGGGATATATAATTTACCCCTGACATTTACGGGCCTTCCAGCAAAGGGAAGATCCGTACAAAGTAGTTTTTTGTCAGTACCGCCATTGTAAGTATCTCCATAATGGTGCTGTTCTCATTTAGAGATCTTCCGGCAAGACATCGTTTGTTGCTCCGGGTCTTTAAGACAAATAGCGGATACTGAGGCATAAGCGTTCCCCCGACGATAATGAGAATCAGTATAGAGTACCATTCGTGCGGATTTTCATGATTCCCCCTATCCAACAGGGGGGACTTCATAGTAATAAAGGCAAAAAAAATTTTTTCTGAATTATGACACGGCCCTCTGGGGTGCCTCTTGCACTGCAAGAACATATGCAAACGAGTAAACATTGTTATATGCTTTTGGCCGGAGCTGTCATAACGCGTTCATGAGGGTATATATGGATATTTCGCTGCTTACAGGACAACAGACTAAAGCATGGTCAGCGACCATGATTAATCTGGAAGCTCGTAAACTCATTAACACTGCAAACATGGTAGCGGCTAACCATCTCAAGGATGGGCTCACCAGAATTCAGTTCATGGAAGACGTTAAAACTTATATAACTGAGCAATTTTCTCTTGCCCGCAAAGCGAAATCCGACGAAGAAGGGATTTCCTATATAAAAAATCTCAGGGCAGAGAACGAGAATCTTCTTGAACAAGATCGCCTGCTCAGAACGAAAGCAGCGCAGCTTTATGCCAGGGTTGAGTTCATCAAGGAAAACAATAAAGTTGTTGGCTATGTCATCTCCGCTGTACAGGTTGTTTTTGCTGGGTTACAAGCCGCAGGTGGATTACTCCTTGCGAGCTCAATGACACCGGTCGGTGTGTTGTTAGGTGCAACACTGGTAATTGATGCGGCTAATACCGTATCCAGAGAAGTGAATAATCAATTACTGTACAAACCTGATTCGCAGGGATTTATCGCTGACACAGCGATGTCGGTTGCAGAGTTTATGGGATTTCGCGGTGAGGCTGGTCTGGCTGCGTATAAAACGGTAAGCCTTGCTGCCAATGCTTACAGCGTATTTGGTTTACTTCGCAAACCTGGCTCCTGGCGTTTGTTTTATTTTATGCGCTCAGATTTTTACAGAAAAATGGACTCAATGAGTCGGCCAAAACTTACTATGAAAATCATCGGATATGGCATAAACGCAAAAATTGTTTTTGACTTACTGTCTATTGATAATAGCCCCTCTTAAATCGCCAGGCTTTATACGTTAATTTGAGAGGAGTCATCCAACAGAAGATGCCAAAGATAAACAGCACAGCAACGCCTGATGAGATGATATTTTCTCGGGAAGCGAAGCAAACAGCCAGTATGAACAGAAGAGTAAGTACGACTGAAAGTATAACAGTCCCTTTAAATCGATTTGAAAGCGCAGGAAGCAAAATATCCAGCGTCGAACGCTGAGTATCCACATAGCGTTTAAGTTTTTGCAGCTCTTCTTTTGTGAAACCCGACTTAAGCAACGCTTCTTCCGTTATCGCCATGCCATTCCCCTTCTTCTAATCAAAGTCAGTATACCGTGATCTTTGCAAAAAAAAACCGACCAACAGGCCAGTAGTTTATAGTGTTACCCCTTGGCTTTGACAAACATCAACACCCTCTCCCCCCTCCTGTGCAAAATTACCCATACCACCCAGCGCTACGGATTAGCCGCCCAACCCGGAAGGAACCCCAACATGTACAAACCCATAACCGTCATAATCTTCATTCTCCTGACTCTCGCCGCCCTTGCTGAAATAGGCTTTTTATCCTTTGGATAATCCTCAGGCGAAATATCCCTCATCAAGGCACATTGATCTCATTACAGTTTTTTCCTAAAGCCATCCCGCTTCGCCTGTGCCATGCTGAATCACGCTCATAACCGATAACGTTAAATGAGGATATTATGAAAAAAACAATTATCGCATTATCTGCCGTTCTGCTGGCTTCCCCAGTATTTGCTGCGACCACACATGCAACTGACGATACCGTCGCTGCGGCGAACGCAAACGCCAACGAGGCGAAGCAAAAACTGCACGAAGAGCAGAACAAAGGTGAAGAGCTGAAGCTGAAACAGAAGCATGCTGCGGAAGGCAAAAGCGAGAGCCTGGGCAGCAAGGTCAGCGAAGATTCCCAGAAAGCCTGGCATAAAACCAAACAAGGCACCGAGAAAGGGTGGGATGCCACCAAAGAAGGCGCTGAGAAAGGCTGGAACAAAACCAAAGAAGGTGCCAGCGAGCTGGAAAAGAAAGTCACTGAGTAATCCCTTCGAAAGGCCGCGCAAGCGGCCTTTTTTATTCCCCGCAGCGCTGTGTTCTCAAGGCTACACTTGTCACCAGGTCCGGTTATCGCGCTCCGGTTGAAATAATGTCAACAAAGCCGAATAGATCCCGGAGGTAACGCGTTTACTCCCTGCCCCCCTAAAAGAGATCCTGAGATGCTGCGACGCCTGGTGATAGTGCTTGTTTTGGTTTGTCCGTGGGCGATGGCAGCCCCGAAGAGCTACATTATCGACACCGATAACACCGACATTCGGCTATCGTGGCATGCCTTTGGCGGCATCCTCTCCTGGGCGACGTTCAGCGGCGTGACGGGCGCCGTGACGCTCAATCCGGAGAACGACGTCGACGACCATATTCACGTCACCATTCCCGTAGCGACGCTTGTGGCGTCAAACAAGCTGCTCACCTGGCAGCTGAAAAGCGACATGTTTTTTGAATCTGAGCGTTATCCGACTATCGAGTTCATCAGCTCTCGCGTGGTCGCTCAGGGCGACGGGCGGTACAGGGTATTCGGCACGCTGACCGTGCGAAACATTGCCCGCCCGGTGATTCTGGAAGCCATCGTGAAAGACCCGCACGCCCAGGCTCTCACCCTGGATGCCACGACGGCGATCTCGCGCGCGTCCTACGGGATGGATAAGTTTGCGCTGGTGGTGGACGATCGTATTGCCATCGCCATTGCGATTAAGACGAACGACGTGCCGTCATCCTGAGATGAGCCGCTGTAGCTGCTCCGCGTTTCCCCGCAGGTGAGACGGCGGGTTACGGCCAATCAGGACAAACTGGTAGCCCGCCTCCTGCCACCACGCCAGGTTCATGCTGTGCCGCTGCTCCTGGCGCAGAGAGGCCGTCGTCTTCTCATCAACAGGAGAGATACAGAGCGCCATCGGGCCGTAGTCGGCGTTGATCCAGGCAATCTGCGCGATAGAGGTGGTTTCATAGCGCAGCATTCGCACCATTTTCAGCTCAGCCCCCTGCAGGACAAGCTGCGACATTTGCAGCTTCATGCCGATGTCCTGCGCGGCCCGTTCCAGCCCGCGCTGCAGGACCGGCGTTGCGCTGTCCATATCCAGCAGCGTCTCGACGCTGTACAGGGACATATATTGCGCTTCCAGGTCGCGAATGTGGGCGTTCTCATCCGCCGGCGCGGAAGCGGGCCTCAGCAGGTAGCCCAGCCCGGAGCCGACCATCAAGAAGCTGACCGAGGCGGCAATCAGCGCCCGCCTGCTGACGCCAGCCGGCGTGGAGGACTGTGGCTCGGGAATCGCTGCCAGACGCGCCTGCATTGTCTCCAGAGGGGCGTCATCCAGGAGAGAGGCAAACGCCCCGGCGAAATCCTGGCTGCTTTTCATCAGTTCGGCGGTTCGCCCGGAGAGGCGTTCGTCAATTTTCATCTGTTCTTCAAATTGCTGCGCGTCGGCGCGGCACATCTCGCCATCTATCCATGCCACGATAGCGTCGTCGTTGTAAGGCGGTGCAAAACGGTGCGAGTTCAAGAGCGTTTCTCCTTTACCGGAGGCAGAGCGTCAGCGGACCTGGCAAGCCGAGCCCGTGCCGTTACCAGGCGGCTCATCACGGTACCGATTGGCACCGCCAGGGTCTCCGCCGCCTCCTGGTAGGTAAAGCCTTCGACATAAACCAAAAATACCGCGTTGCGCTGGGCTTCAGGCAGCGCGTTCACGCGCTGCATCACCTTCAGGTAATGCAGGCGCGTCTCATCCTGTTCGCGGGTGTCCGGCGCCAGAAGCTCATCGCTGGCCACAAATCCCTGCCCCTGACGCACGTGTCGTGCCCGAAGCTCAGAGATCCAGATGGAGTGCAGTATCGCGAACAGCCACCTGTCGATGCGCGTGCCCGGCGTATACTGGCTGCTCCTTTCAAGCGCACGCACGCAGGTGGACTGAACCAGCTCTTCGGCGATATCCGTGTTTCGCGACAGCACCAGCCCATAGCGCCAGAGACGCGACAGGTGTGCCGCTAACTGTTGACGAACCTCACTGGTAGCGATGTGTTTTCCCTCCACGAGAAAATCAGGATTCCGGATGTCCGTTGATGGCGGCCTGCAGGTCACGGTACTCTTCGCAGGACTGGCCACAAATACCGGCAATCACCTTCAGCTGTTCTTTCGCGAGGTCAGGACGTCCTTTTACCATCCACGCTTCACCGAGATATTCCCGGGCTTTGGCATAATCCGGTGCGATAGCCAGCGCGCGCTGGTAGTAACCAATACCTTCGTCCGTGCGGCCAAGTTTACGCGTGGCGAACCCGCGATAGTTCCACGCTTCAGCCGTATTGCCATTTTTCAGCGAATCAAGCAGATTCAGCGCCGCCTGGTACTCGCCTTTTTTCGCGAGATGGTACGCATAGTTGGTTTTGTCCTGGTCGCTGAGGCTGCTGCTCTTGTCCGGCACACATTTCTGGGTGGCGCTGTCATACACCTGTCCGGAAGGACAGTCGGGCGTTTTGCTCTCGGTACTATTATTGCCCATTGCCAGCGCCAGGGGGGAAAGCAGGGAAAAAATCAGCACCGGGATCAAACGAAGCGAGGTCGTGTTCATATAAAGCTCCAGGGTAAGAAGGGAGTGACGTCAGTAAACGCCCGACTGACGAGTTTTATTCATTCTCCCCGTAATTTTTTTTCTGTCGCAAAATCATGCTGACGTCGTAGGCCCAACGAAAATGAACCAGGCTATTTTATCCTTGCCTTAACGTTATTATTTTCGCGTGATAGCAGAATTTTAACCCTACATAAGAATATATTTCATTGCGCAAGTGACATAATATATTTTATATCAAAAACGTTACCCTAACTTAAATGAATATTAAGTGTGATTAAACAATGACGTTTTACATTATATCCAAAATGCCCCCTACCAATTATCATACTGCCTAAACCACATTAATAATCAACATCGCAATGTGAAATTAAAATCATATAAAACAGATAGTTACAGCAATGCAATTATTTGCAATACGAATATATTAATGCCCTCTTCACTGTTTCCGCACTTATTTACGAAAGCTTAATTTGCACAACATGTGTTTTCTGTCTATATCATTTTTATATCCTCAAAAATAATTCCTCTATTAATTACAGGGTTTTACAAAACATAAAATACGAAAAAAACGGTTCTCTTTCATAAGAAATTAGATTCGCTCTGATGTTGCCACTCTAAATCCTGGCGGGCATCGTGCGCGCTAAAAACAACGGTCAGTGCTGCGTAATAACAGCGACTGCGCCGGGGCGCCCTTTACCTTCTGCAGAGATGGCTCGTCTTGCTCGCCGTTCATGACACATCTGCTGGAGTAATACCTAAATGAGCCAAATCTCTGTTATATCGAAACTTACTGGCGTGGAAACGACCACGGAAGGCACACAGGTTACGCTGAGCCATTCCTCTATCGTTGAGCTTCATGTCGAGCGAGCAAGCGTCTCCCACTTCGCGCGAAGTGGTAACGATCTGCTGGTTACGCTGCACTCCGGCGAGGTGATCACCCTTAAAAATTTCTACGTCACGGACGCGCAGGGCGTGAGCCAGCTGGTACTGCAGGACAGCAACGGCGCATTATGGTGGATCGAAGATCCGACCGGAGCCGCCACGTACGAATCTATCGCGTCTACGGACGTGCTGCTCGCGGCCTCCGGGAGTGACGCCGGTGCCGCCGCCATCTGGCCTTGGGCACTGGGCGGCATTGTCGCAGCGGGCGGCATCGCGGCGGCGGCAAGCACCGGCGGAGGTGGCGGTGGTGGCGGCAATAACAATGGCACCAACCCCAACATACCTGTCGATCCTGCCGATCCGGATACAACACCGCCGAATCCGCCTTCCGGTCTTACGTTCTCTTCAGATGGCAAAACCGTTACCGGTACCGCCGAACCCGGCAGTACCGTTACGCTGAAAGACGCAAACGGTAATGTTATTGGCACAGGAAAAACGGGCAGCGATGGCAACTTTACCGTCTCTCTCGGCACACCGTTGACCAACGGCGAGCAGGTGACCGCCACCGCGACGGATAACGCCGGGAATACCAGCCCGGGCACAACGCTCAACGCGCCGGACATCACCGCGCCCGATGCGCCAGCAATCACCAGCGTAACGGACGATATTGCCCCGCAGACGGGGGCAGTCAGCAACGGCGGCAGCACCAACGATCAGCGTCCGCAGCTTACCGGCACCGGCGAAGCGGGCTCGACCGTGACGATTTATGACGGCGGCGTCGCTATTGGTACGGCGGTGGTCGCCAGCAACGGCACCTGGACCTTTACCCCGTCGGTTGACCTGAGTGAAAGTACTCACCAGATTACCGTGCGGGCAACCGACGCCGCCGGCAACACCGGGCCAGCCTCACCGGTATTTACACTGACTGTGGATCTTACCCCGCCGGACGCACCGACCGCGATTGTACTGACCGACGATACGGGCAATATCAGGGGAACCATCACGTCGGTCGCACCTACCGATGCTTCGCTGCCGATCCTGGCGGGAACGGGCGAGCCCGGTGGGACCATCACCATCTATGATAACGGCGTGGCGATTGGCACAACGACGGTGCTGCCCAACGGCACCTGGAGCGTTACCCCAGACGGTCCGCTCCCGGACGGGACGCACTCAATTACCGTCACTGAAACCGATGCCGCCGGAAACCAGAGCACGGCCTCAGAGCCTGTCATCTTCACCGTGGACACCACGCCGCCGTTAGCCCCTGGAAACCTCGTGGTGTCGAATGATGGCGGCACCATCAGCGGTATAGCGGAGGCAGGCAGCACGGTGACCATCCGTGAAGATGGCGTCACCCTTGGCACCGCTGTTGTCGATAGCCAGGGCAACTTCAGCCTGACGCTGACCCCACCGAAACTCAACGGCGAAATCCTGACCGCCGACGCCACCGACGCGGCAGGCAACACGGGGCCTGCCACCTCCGCGGCGTCACCGGATATTACCCCACCGCAGGCACCAATTATCGTGTCTGTGATTGATGACGTGCAGGCCACCACCGGCCCCGTAGGCCCTAACGGGATTACCAACGACCGGGCGCCGACCGTGAACGGAACGGGCGAGGCGGGCTCGACCATCACGATTTATAACGGCAGCGATGTCCTCGGTACGACGGTTGTTCCCTCCTCCGGCCTGTGGAGCTTTACGCCGCCCGCACCGCTGACCGATGGCACGTACGTGCTGACGGCAACGGCGACGGATCCCGCCGGTAACCCGAGCGGAATATCAACCGCGTGGACAATTAACGTCGACGGGACGGCACCCGGCGCCCCGGTTATTTCACAAGTCGTGGACGATGTCCCCGGGCGTACCGGCTCGCTCGATATTAATGAGACCACCAACGACGCCACCCCGACGCTCAGCGGTACCGCCGAACCAAACGCGACGGTCACCGTCCGCGTGGACGGTGTTGCTATTGGTACGACCGTCGCCAATGGCCTTGGCGTATGGATCTTTACGCCTTCCTCGCCGATCGGTGAGGGTCCGCACGCCCTGACCGCCGTAGCGACCGACGCGGCAGGTAACACCAGCGGCGTCTCCAACACCTGGACTCTGACAGTTGACAGCGTCGCGCCTGCCGCTCCGGTGATTACCCAGGTGATAGATGATGTGCCGGAGCGCCTCGGTGCGCTCACCTCCAACGACAGCACCAACGACACCACCCCCACGCTCAACGGCACGGCTGAACCGGGATCGACAGTCACCATCCGCCTGGATGGCACCGATCTTGCCACGGTTCCGGTCGACAACAACGGCGCGTGGAGCTATACCCTCACTACGCCTCTAGGCAGCGGGCCTCATACCTTTACCGTTGTCGCCACCGACGCGGCGGGGAACACCAGCCAGCCGTCAAGCGGCTTCACCCTGACCGTCGATACCACACCGCCAACAGCAGCCACCATCGCCACCGTGACCGATGACGTCGGCGGCGTTCAGGGCACGCTCAGCAGCGGCGATACCACGGATGACACCAAACCGCTGCTGCAGGGCTCCGCCCCGGCGGATGCGGTAATCACCGTTTATGACGGCGCCACCCTGCTCGGCACCGCCACCCTCGACGGCAGCGGCGGCTGGAGCTTTACGCCCGTTACCCCGCTCACCGACGGCCCGCATTCCCTGACGGTTCACGCCACGGATGCCGCTGGCAATACCACCATCTCCAGCCCGTTTGTATTGACGGTAGATACCGTCGCGCCTGCCACGCCGGATATCCCGACAATTACCGTCAATCCTGGCGGCACAGAAATACCGCTGAACCCGGGCGAAACCACCCGCGACACCACGCCAACCCTGAGCGGTACCGGCACGGCGGGCGATACCGTGACGATCTACAACGGCGGCGTCAAACTTGATGATGTCATCGTGGACGGTACCGGCCACTGGACCTGGACACCATCAACCCCGCTGCCTAACGGCACCTATGACATTACCCTGACCGTCACCAACATGGACGGTACGGGCAACGAAAGCGCCCCGTCGCAGCCGGTCACCATCACCATTGATACCGACCCGCCTGCCACGCCTGCGGCACCGACCGTCACCGACAGCGTCACCCAGATCACCGGCCCCGTTCCCGATGGCGGAACCACCAACGATCCGCGACCGGTCCTGAGCGGCACCGGTACGCCGAACGACGTAATCAACATCACTGACACGGTCAACGGCGGCACGCCAACCGTCGTTGGCACCGTCACGGTAGACAGCAACGGCAACTGGAGCTGGCGCCCTGGCAGCGACATTGCGGAGGGCAGCCACGTCTATACCGCCACCGCCACCGATGAGGCGGGCAACGTCTCTGACCCGTCGCCAGCGATTACGATCACCGTGGATACCCTGGCGCCGGATACGCCGGTCATTAGCGCCGTCGGCGGTGAGCCGAACGGCGGCTACATCACGGATACCACACCGACAGTCGGCGGAACCGGCGTTAACGGTGAGACGGTGATCGTCTACAACAACGGCGTCGAGCTGGGCCGCGTCGTGGTGGCGAACGGAGAATGGAGCCTGACGCTTCCAACGCAAACGGACGGCCCGCTAAACATTACCGTGGCGGGCGTAGATGCAGCGGGCAACGTCAGCGCCCCGAGTTCGATCTTTACCGTGACGCTCGATACCGTTGCGCCTGGGATACCGCAGATTAATGCCGTTTCAGACAGCCAGCTCACCAACAACGTGCTCTACACCCGCGACGGCACGCCGACCCTTACCGGGACCAGCGAACCCGGCACCACCGTTATCGTCTCCATCGATGGTACCCCGTCGGGCGTGCCGGTGACGATACAGCCGGACGGCAGCTGGAGCTGGACCGCAGGCACAACGCTGTCGGATGGTTCTCATACCTTCACTGTCTCCGCTACCGATCCTGCGGGTAACGCCTCAGGAAGTTCAGCACCGCTGAGCGTGACGGTGGATACCCTGGACCCAGCCGCCCCGGGCAATCTTAGCCTTGCTCAAGAAGGTACGCCGCTGACAGGCACCGCCGAAGCAGGCGCACTCATCACCGTTAAGGATAGCGGCGGTAACGTCATTGGTACCGGGGTTGCGACCGGCGGCAGCTTCTCCATCGCGGTCAGCCCGGCCCCGCTGGATGGCGCGACCCTGACCGTGACCGCAACCGATGCGTCCGGACGTACCAGCCCTGATGCGACTTACAATGTCACCGGTACGCTTCCGAATCTTCCTGACGTGCCCGCGATCACGGCGATCAACGACGACGTCGCCCCAATCACAGGCGACGTGAAGGACAAAACCACCAACGACACTACCCCAACCCTCACCGGTACGGCTCAGGCGGGCAGCCTGATCACCATCTATCTGGACGGTAGCGCGACGCCATTGACGACGGTAACCGCCGACGGCAGCGGCAACTGGAGCTATACGCCACCCGCGCTTGGCGAAGGGCTGCACACCTTTGAGGTGACCGCGACCCTCAATAACCTGACCAGCGGCCGCTCTCCGGCGGCCAGCGTCACCGTCGACCTTACTGCGCCGGGCACGCCAACTATCGGCGCGGTGATTGACGATGTCGGTCCGGGCACCGGCCCGCTGACCAGCGGCCAGACTACCAACGACAACCAGCCGACCCTCACCGGCACCGGCGCGGTGGGCGATACCATCTCCATCTACAACAACGGCGTGCTGCTGGGCAGCGTGGAGGTCGGCAACACCGGCACCTGGAGCTATACGACGCCTGCCCTGACAGAGGGCAACCATGTCCTGACCATCCGCGAAACCGATCCGGCAGGAAACCAGAGCGGTCCTTCGGCGGGCTTCACCGTCGTGGTGGACTCCGTTTCCACCACGCCGGTTATCACCAACGTCACGGATAACGTCGGTAACGCCGCCACTACGGTGGTTAGCGGCAGCGAAACGAACGACGCCACGCCAACCCTTTCGGGGACTGCGGATGCAAACAGCGTGGTGACCATTTTCGACGGCGGCACGCAGATTGCCGTGGTCACGGCTGACATCAACGGCGCATGGACGTTTACCCCTGACACCGCGCTCGGCGAAGGCTCGCACAGCTTCACCGTCCGAGCGACCGATCCGCAGGGCAACGTCAGCGCGGTCTCTGCCCCCTGGAGCGTGGTGGTTGACCTGACGGCACCGACGGTTCCGACGCTGGATACGGTAAATGACAACGTCCCTGGCGGCGTTACGGGCAACCTCACCAGCGGGCAGACGACCAACGACAGCACCCCTACGATTAGCGGCACCGGGCTGGCGGGCAGCACCATTCACATCATGAACAACGGCACGCAGATTGGTACTGCGGTTGTTGACGGAAGCGGCAACTGGACCTTTACGCCGACCGCGCCGCTGGGCGACGGCAGCTACTCCCTGCGCGCATATGCAACGGATGCTGCAGGCAACGCCTCGGCGAACTCGTCGGTCTTTGCCTTTACCATTGATACCGCGGCCCCTGGCGTACCGGTGGTAACCAGCGTGATTGACGATGTCGGTCCGGTCACCGGGGCGCTCACGTCAGGCAACAGCACCAACGACGCGCGTCCAACCTTCAACGGCACGGGCGACGTGGGTTCTACCGTGCACGTGATCGTTGATGGCACCGAAATTGGCACTGCGGTGGTGAATGCCCAGGGCAGCTGGACCTTCACCCCGGGTACCGATCTGCCCGACGGGCCGCACGCCATCACCTTCAACGCCACCGACGCGGCTGGCAATACCGGCAGCACGACGACGCCGTTTAACCTGACGGTGGATACGGGCGTGCCGTCGGCACCGGTCATTTCGACCGCGGGTGACAACGCGGGTAGCATTCAAACCCCGCTCACTTCCGGGCAGAGCACCGACGACACCACGCCGACGCTGAACGGTACCGCGACCGCCAACGCCACGGTCACCGTTTATGAAAACGGGCAGCCGGTCGGCACCGTTCAGGCGGACGGAACCGGCGCATGGAGCTTTACGCCGTCAACGCCGCTGGCTAACGGCAGCCACACCTGGACCGCCACGGTCACCGATGCAGCGGGCAACGTCAGCCCGACCTCGCCGAACTTTACCCTGATTGTTGATACTGCGGCACCGAACGCGCCGGTAATCAGCCAGGCGATAGACGACGTAGGCAGCATCACCGGCCCGCTCACGTCCGGGCAAACAACCGACGATACGGTACCGCGCCTTGTCGGGACCAGCGAACCGTTTGCCACCGTGAAGATCTATGAGGGATCTACGCTTGTCGGAACGGGCACCGCGGACGGCAGCGGAAGCTGGAGTATCTTGCTCAACACCACGCTGACGGCGGGCGCGCACAGCTTCACCGCGCAGGCGACGGATGCGGCAGGCAACACCAGCGTGTCGTCCACCAGCTTCAGCCTCACCGTCGACACCACGCCGCCAGCGCTGCCGGTGCTGACCAGCATTCTGGATGACGTGGGCAATGCGGCAACGCCGGTCGCGAACGGCGGGTTCACAAACGACGCGCAGCCGACCCTCACCGGTACGGCGGAAGCGGGATCGACGGTGAAAATCTTTGATAACGGCGTACAAATCGGCAGCGTGACGGCAACCGGCGGGGCGTGGAGCTTTACGCCATCCCCGGCGCTGAGCAACGGTCCGCACAATTTGAGCTTTACCGCCACCGATGCGGTAGGCAACGCCAGCTCGCCTACCGCCGGGTATGTGATTAACGTCGATACCCTCGCGCCGGGCGCGCCGGTCATCAGCTCGGTCATTGATGATGTCGGCAGCGTCACCGGGCCGGTGACCGGTACGAATCCGACCAACGACACGCGCCCAACGCTCAATGGGACAGCCGAAGCGAATGCCACGGTGCGGATCTACGATGGCATCACGCTGGTGGGCACGGTGACCGCCGACGGCAGCGGCAACTGGACCCTGCCGCAAACCACCACGCTGACGCAAGGCACGCATAACTTCACCGCCACGGCCACCGATGCGGCGGGCAACACCAGCGTGGCGTCAGCCGTAACGACGATTATCGTCGATACGACCGCCCCGACGGCGCCGACCGGGACCTTCAACGCCGACGGTAGCGTCCTGACCGGGACTGCGGAAGCAGGCAGCACCGTCTCTATCCGCCTTGCGGACGGCTCGACGGTGACCGCCATGGCGGGCAGCAACGGCACCTACAGCTACACCTTCATTAACAAACAGATCGAAGGCCAGACGCTGCAGATCACCGCCACCGACGCCGCTGGCAACGCCTCGCTGCCGGGCTCTGCCCTTGCGCCGGTGGTGCCGTTCTCCGCCAGCAATAACGTCGAAGAGCTGAACCTCAGCACCACGGCAACCGTGACCAACAGCCAGTACAGCGATTACGGCTTCCTGCTGGTCGGCGCCGTGGGCAATGTCCTGACGCTGCTGGGCAATGATACCGCCCAGGTGAACTTCACGGTGGGCAGCGGCGGCAGCGCGGATATCGTGGTGAACGCCAACGCTACGGGGGCGGTGCTTTCTCTGCTCAATACCCTGGAGCTGGTGGTTCAGCATTACGTCAACGGTGCGTGGACCACCGTGGTGGATACCGGCCAGCCGCAGTTTGCCGATCTGCTGACCCTCGGCGCAACCGGCGTCTCGCTGAACCTGACCGGGCTGGCTGACGGCAACTATCGCGTGCTCAGCTACAACACCAACCTGCTGGCGACCGGCTCCTACACCAGCCTCGACGTGGCGGTAAAAGAGACCGGTCCGGGTACGGTCACGGGCGATACCAGCCTCAACGGCAACGTGATCCTCGATACGGACCCGACCGCCGGCAGCGACAACGCGCCGGCCGGAACCACTATCTCCGCGGTCACTAACGCCCAGGGCATCACCACCAGCGTGAACGCCGACGGCACGGTGATCCAGGGCAAATACGGTACGCTGACCATCAACCGCGACGGCAGCTACACCTATAACCTGACCGATACCAGCGCCGCGGTCATTGGCCGGACGGAGAGCTTCACCTACACCATCACCCACAACGGCGTCAGCGCGTCGGCACAGCTGGTACTGTCTCTGGGTGCCGGTACGGTAATTAACGGCATTGTGGCGGTGGACGACACGGCCTCGCTGACTTTCGACACCAGCGTGCACGAAATCAATAACGGCGCCTCGTCTCAGGGCGGCTTTACCCTGGTGGGCATTAATCTCGGCAGCACGCTGGGGCTTAACCTGCTCGACGACATGACCAACCCGATTATCTACAACGTGGAGGAAGGCACGACACGCACCATGACCATCCAGGCCTCCGTGGGCGGCGTGGCGCTGGCGTCGGTATTCGATCTGTACGTCTATAAGTTCAACAACGCCACCCAGACCTTCGAGCAGGTTCGCGTCGAGTCGGGCTGGCTGCGCGCCCCGCTGCTGGGGGGCACGTCATCCCAGCTGACGCTGAATCTGCCCGCCGGGGAGTACCTGTTCTTACTCAATACCGCATCGGGGATCGCCGTCCTGACGGGCTACACGCTGAGCGTCCTGCAGGATCATGTCTACAGCGTGGCGAGCATCAGCGAAACCACCACGGGCGACGTGCTGGCGAATGACCCTGTTCCGGCGGGCACCGTGGTCACGGAAGTGAACGGCGTGACGGTCAACAGCAGCGGAACAACCGATATTCAGGGGGAATACGGCACGCTGACCATCAATTCGTTGGGCCAGTACACCTATACCCTGAGAAGCGGCGTGGGGGCGGACCATATCAGCACGCCGGACACCTTCGTCTACACCGTTACCGCGCCTGACGGCTCGAAGGATACGGCATCGCTTAACATCACCCCAACAGCGCGGGCGATGGATGCGGTGAACGATGTCAGCAGCACGATGGACCTCACCTCGGTGCACCACACGTCGGTCTACTCGGATACTACCGTGGGCGTCGCCAACTGGACGACGGCGCTGTTTTCTTCAACCCAGGGCTCCGGCAGCGGAACCTTCGTGGTCGACCCGAACACCGCGCTGCACAACGCGTCGCTGCACTTTAGCGTGGCCTCGCTGCTGTCGCTGGGCGGGCTGACGGTGAACTGGTCCATCAGCGACGGCTCGGGCGTGATCCGCAGCGGCTCCTTCAGCGGCGGCTCGCTGCTGGGCGGCAGTATCGACGTCCCGCTGACCGGGCTGGATCTCAACGCCGGGACCTATACGCTGAACTTTACCGGTAGCGTCCCGGGGCTGAGCGTCGGGACCATCACCATCACGCCAAGCGTGAACGGCACCACCTACTCGCTGAGTGATTTCGACGTCACCGGCAGCCACACCGTCAACGGCAATATCTTTGACGGAACCGATTCTGGCGGCGTGCTGGATCAGCTCCACTCGGTGGATACCCGTCTGAGCGTGACCGGTTACAACGGCGTGGCCACCACGCTGGATCCGTATACCGGCAGCGCAACGGTGAACATCACCGGCCATTACGGCATCCTGGCGATCGGCGCTGACGGTCATTACACCTATACCCTCAACAGCGGGGTATCGCTCTCATCCATGACGTCGAAGGAGACCTTCAACTACACCCTGACCGACTCTGCCGGGAGAACGGACAGCGCCATCTTGACCATCAATATGGCGCCGCAGTTCATCAGCTCGGAGCATAACGACGCCATCTCCGGTACGGCCTACGGCGATACGCTGATTTACCAGGTGCTGAACAGTACGGTGGGGAATGCCACGGGGGGTAACGTCAGCAGCACCGCGGGCGATCACTGGACCGGCTTCTCGCTGGCGCAGGGAGACAAGATCGACATCGGCGATCTGCTGGTGGGCTGGAACGGTAGCGCCTCGACGCTGGGGAATTATCTCCATGTCACTAATAGTAATGGCAATACCGTGATCTCCATCGACCGTGACGGTACAGGGAGCACCTACACTAATACCACGCTCGTTACGCTTGATGGCGTTCAGACCACCTACGACGAGCTTGTTAACCAGCAGCACATCATTACCTGATAGCACCTGCAAGAGATGACCCGGGCGCACAGCGCCCGGGCATAAATAATAAAGCTATATTTTTTTAATAGGGACATGACATGGGAATGAAGATGCCTTACTGGTGGCTTTCGTGCTGCCTGATATCTGTGCCCGCTCTCTGCGCGAACCCGGCGGCAATCATCAATACCGGACAGCTTCGCGAAACGCAGGAACTCCCCTCGCTCAATGGCCGCGTCGCCCCTGCGGCTGGCAAAGCCGCCCCCGGTTCATTGCAGCTTGGCGAGGCCGTCAACCGCGCCGTCACCTGGCACCCGGCCATTAGCGAAGCCGTGGGGAAACTCTATGAACAGAGCGAAGAGGTGGACGTCGCTAAATCAAAATACTATCCGCAGATTAATGCCGGCGTGGACAGCGGTTATTCCCATGACGGCGATCAGAACGGCTTTACGCCGTCGCTTGTGCTCTCTCTCTCACAGATGCTCTACGACTTTGGCAAAGTGGCCAGCCAGGTGCGCGCCGAGAGCGCCGGCGTTGCCCAGCAGCAGGCCAACGTGCTGGTGAGTATCGACACTATCGCCCACGATACCGCCATCGCCATGGTGCAGGTGCAAACCTTGCAGCAGATGGTCGACACCGCTAAAGAGCAGCTCGACGCCCTCTCCTCGATTGGCACGCTGACCCGCCAGCGTAACGACGAAGGGGCCACGTCGCTCTCTGACGTGGTGCAGACCGATGCGCGCATTGAAGGCGCGCGCGCCCAGCTGATGCAGTACCAGGCCAGCCTGGACAGCGCCCGCGCCACGCTGATGAGCTTTCTCGGCTGGAACAGCCTGAACGCCATCAGCAATGACTTTCCGCAAAAGCTGGGCCGGAGCTGCGACATCGCCGAGCCGGATGACCGTCTGGTGCCTGCGGTGCTTGCCGCCTGGGCGCAGGCTAACGCCGCCCAGGCTAACCTCGACTACGCCGACGCGCAGATGACGCCAACCGTCTCGCTGGAGCCGGAGGTGCGTCACTACATGAACGATCGCTATGCGGGGAGTGAAACGCGGGATCGCACCCAGTATTCCGCCTGGGTGAAAGTGCAGATGCCGCTCTACCAGGGCGGCGGCCTCACCGCCCGGCGTAACGCTGCCGGACACGCGGTGGAGGCGGCGCAGTCCACCATTCAGCGTACGCGCCTTGATGTCCGCCAGAAGCTGCTGGAAGCCCGCAGCCAGGTGATGAGCCTGCAAAGCACGCTGCAAATCCAGGGCCGCCAGGAGGCCCTCAGCGCCCGCACCCGCGAGCTGTACCAGCAGCAGTATCTCGATCTCGGCTCGCGCCCGCTGCTCGACGTGCTCAACGCCGAGCAGGAGGTCTATCAGGCTCGCTTCACCCAGCAGCAGACCCTCGGTCAGCTGCACCAGCTGCAGCTCAACTGCCTGTATAACACCGGGCAGCTGCGTCATGCGTTCGATCTTGATAACCGCACCATCCAGACCGTGGAGATCCAGCCATGAAGCAGCGTGATATCCCGCAAGGTGAAAACATGACGGATGAGGCGCTGGCGCAGTGGGCGCAGGCCTTTGGTTTTGTCGCCACGCGCTACCGCGTCGCCTGCTCTCCCGGCGCGCTGCTGGCAGGTGCGCCGTGGCTAAAAGGCAAACCGATGGTACCCGCCCTCACCCAGCTGGCCCGCGAGGCGGGGCTGTCGTTTCAGCTCCTTACCGACGATCGGCAGGCGATCAACAGCTGGCGTCTGCCGGTGGTGGTGGCGATGCATGACGGCAGGATCGGCGTGATCGAGCATTTCGACGGGGACGATACGCTGGAGGTCAGCTTTTTCGGCGATGAGACCTACACCAACCGGCTGTCGATGACGGTGATGCTGCCCGCTATCCGCCACGTTATTGCCCTGCGTCCTCTCGCCGCGCTGAAGGACAGCCGCGTGGACGCCTATATTTCAAAATACCGCCCGGACTGGCTCTACCGGCTGGTGATGCGCGACCTGCGCCCCTACAGCTGGGTCATGCTGGCCGCCCTCTTTATCAACGTGCTGTCGCTCTCCGGGATCGTCTTTTCCATGCAGGTCTATGACCGGGTGATCCCCGCCCAGTCCTACCCGACGCTTTACGTCCTGACCATTGGGGTGCTGATTGCCACCCTGTTTGGCTTTGTGCTGCGCGTGGCGCGCGGGCACATTATGGATCTGCTGGGCAAGCGCTCGGATATGCGCGTTTCGGATCGCGTCTTCGGCCACGCGCTGCGGCTGCGCAACAGCGCTATTCCCCGCTCCACCGGCAGCTTTATCTCCCAGCTGCGCGAGCTGGAGCAGATCCGCGAGATGGTGACCTCGTCCACCATCTCAACGATTGTCGACCTGCCCTTCTTTTTACTGTTCGTGGTAGTGCTGGCGATCATCGCGCCGCAGCTGGCGTGGATCGCCCCGGTCGCCGCGGTGATCATGGTCCTGCCCGGCCTGCTGATGCAGAAGAAGCTGGCGGAGCTGGCGAAGCAGTCAGCCCATGAATCGACCCTGCGCAACGCGGTGCTGGTGGAGAGCGTGCAGGGGCTGGAGGACATCAAGCTGATGCAGGCGGAAAACCGCTTTTTGCAGCAGTGGAACAGCTATATCCAGATCACCGCGGAATCCGGCCTGCGCACCCGCGAGCTGACGCAGAACCTGATCAGCTGGGGAATGACCATTCAGAGCCTGGTCTACGCCGGAGTAATTGTGGTCGGCGCCCCGATGGTGATCGACGGCACCCTGACCACCGGCTCGGTGGTCGCCGCGTCGATGCTGGCCTCCCGCATGATCGCCCCGATGGCGACGCTGTGCGGCGTGCTGGCCCGCTGGCAGCAGGTCAAAGCGGCAAAAGAGGGGCTGGACAGCATCATGCAGCTTCCCACCGAGAACCAGCGCGAGGAGACGCCAATTCGTCAGGACGTGTTGCGTGGGCACTATCTCTTTGAACAGGCGCAGTTCCGCTATCACCCGGAGGATCCGCGCATGGCGCTGCGCATTAACCGGCTGGAGATCCGTCCGGGTGAAAAAGTGGCGATTCTGGGGCGCAACGGCGCGGGGAAATCGACCCTGCTGCAGGCCATGGCGGGCGGGATGGACCTGGCGGCCGGCGAGCTGCGGCTTGATAACTTCAGCCTGCCGCATCTCGACGTCGCCGACGTCCGGCGCAACGTCGGCTTTATGACCCAGAACGCCCGGCTGTTTTACGGCACCCTGCGCGAAAATATCACCCTCGGCATGCCGCGCGCCACCGACGAAGAGATTTTCGAGGCGCTGGAGCTGACCAGCGCGGCAGGCTTTGTGCAGAAACTCCCCAAAGGGCTGGACTACCCGATCATGGAAAACGGCGTGGGGTTATCCGGCGGGCAGCGGCAGTCGATTCTGCTGGCGCGAATGCTGCTGCGCGATCCGAATATTGTGCTGATGGATGAACCCACCGCGTCGCTGGACGAGCACACCGAGCGGGAATTCATCCAGCGTCTGGGCGACTGGCTCGGGCATCGCACCCTGATTGTTGCCACGCATCGCGTACCGGTGCTGGAACTGGTGGAGCGCGTAGTGGTGTTGAAAGAGGGCATGCTGGTGATGGACGCGCCAAAAGCCCAGGCGCTGAACAACAGCCGCATGCAGCAACAGCAGCAGGCAGCAACCGGACGGGAGTGGAAAAATGAAAATCAGTCAGCGTGACGTGGCGGCAATGGACGATCTGGATAACGCCCTCGACTCCGAAAGCGGCTACACCGGCGCGCGTCGGATCGTGCTCTTCTCGCTGCTGATGTTCGTGGTGCTGGGCGTCTGGGCGTGGTTTGGCATGCTGGATGAGGTGTCAACCGGCTCGGGTAAAGTGATCCCCAGCTCGCGCGAGCAGGTCTTACAGTCTCTCGACGGCGGGATCCTCACCGAGCTGAACGTGCACGAGGGCGATCAGGTGCAGGCCGGACAGGTGCTGGCGCGGCTCGACCCGACGCGTTCCGAATCGAACGTCGGCGAAAGCGCGGCGCGCTACCGGGCTTCACTGGCCTCCAGCGCCCGCCTGTACGCCGAGGTGAACGATCTCCCGCTGAAGTTCCCCCCCTCGCTGGCACAATGGCCGGACCTGATGGCTGACGAAACGCGGCTCTACAACTCCCGCCGCGCGCAGCTGGAGGATACCCAGCGGGAGCTGCGCGCCGCGTTAGATCTCGCCAATAAGGAGCTGGCCATCACCCAGCGTCTGGTCAAAACCGGCGCCGCCAGCCACGTGGAGGTGCTGCGCCTGCAGCGGCAGAAAAGCGATCTGGAGCTGAAGCTCACCGACTTGCGCTCGCAGTATTACGTTCAGGCGCGCGAGGCGCTCTCCAAAGCCAACGCGGAGGTGGATATGGTTTCGGCCATCCTCAAAGGCCGCCAGGATTCCGTGACACGTCTGACGGTAAAATCCCCGGTACGCGGGATCGTGAAAAACATCAAGGTCACCACCATCGGCGGCGTGATCCCACCCAACGGCGAGCTGATGGAGATTGTGCCGGTGGACGATCACCTGCTGATTGAAACCCGCCTGTCGCCGCGCGATATCGCCTTTATCCACCCGAACCAGGAGGCGCTGGTCAAAATCACCGCCTACGATTATGCCATTTACGGCGGGCTGCACGGCGTGGTGGAAACCATTTCCCCGGATACCATCCAGGACGAAGCCAAACCAGAGGTGTTCTATTACCGGGTGTTTATCCGCACCAGCCAGGATTACCTGGTGAATAAGGCGGGCAGGCACTTCTCGATTGTGCCGGGGATGATTGCGACGGTGGACATTAAGACCGGAGAGAAAACGGTGCTGGATTATATGATCAAGCCGTTTAACCGGGCGAAAGAGGCGCTGAGGGAGCGGTAGTCAATCGCCTTACCCGACCTACGTTCTAAAGCTAAGGGGAACGTGGTTTTCTCCCTCTCCCTGTGGGAGAGGGTTGGGGTGAGGGCATCACAAAACGTGGAAAACCGAGGGGGGAGAATCGAACATCCCTAACATAACCTTCCCACTTCTTCTGCTAAAGTAGCCCAAATTCATTTTTCAGGAAGAAATCATGCGCCAACGAACCATTGTCTGCCCCATCATCCAGAACGACGGTGCCTATCTGCTGTGCAAAATGGCCAACGATCGCGGCGTGTTCCCCGGCCAGTGGGCCCTCTCCGGCGGCGGAATGGAGCCGGGCGAAACCATGGAACAGGCGTTGCGCCGTGAGATCCGCGAAGAGCTGGGCGAAGCGCTGGAGATCGCCTCGGTCACGCCATGGGCTTTTCGCGATGACATCAGAGTGAAAACCTACGCCGATGGCACCACTGAGGAGATTTACATGATCTATCTGATCTTCGACTGCATCAGCACCAACCGGGCCGTCACGTTTAATGACGAGTTTCAGGAGATCGCCTGGGTTAATCCGGAATCGTTAAAAGAGCTTGATCTCAACGAAGCCACGCGTATTACCTTCGCCCAAAAGGGCCTCCTGTAAATTCAGACCGGAACACGGGCGACATACACCCCAATATAGCGCGCAAATTTCCCGAGAAACACGCCGGCAAACACGCCGCCGGAGACGATCGCCAGCGCGCTCATGGCGGGCTGCTGCATCGTCTGGGGAGAGACCGCGCTCATCACGCCCAGCACATATTTCACCCCGAACGCCAGCATCATAAACGGCAGCGCGGTGTAGTCTGCCTGGCGGAAAAGGGTGCGCGGCGCCTCTGCACGGGTAATAACCGCCTGCTTAATCAGGAAATACCCCAGCGCGGCCCCGGCGAGGATCCCCGCCGTCCACAATGCGACAGTCCCGGGGGTTAACGTGCGGTAGACCACCAGATCGTAAATATCCCAGATAAGAAAGATCGCCGGAATGATGGCAAGCCTCTCCAGCGTAACGGTGGTGGGCCTGCGGGCTTTAATGCCGCGAGAGATGAGGAAGATAAACAGCACCCATACCCAGACGGGCGTGTGGGTAACGACACCGATCAGAAATTCAAACATGGAACTCACCATGAACGATCGCGGCCCGTGCCGCCCTGAACGCGTATTGCGCATAACGGCAGGAAAGCCATTATGCGCAGCTCTTTTAGAGCGATTTTTTCAGGCGTTGAACCGCCTCTTTCAGATCTTCATCCGTTGGCGTCACAAATGACATGCGCAGCGTCGTTGGGTCTGGCTCATTGCAGTAGAAAAACGCGCCAGGCACAAATACTACGCCGTTGCTTAACGTTTTTTCAAGCCAGCGGGTGGTGTTACACCCATTATTCATCTTCGCCCACAGGAACATACCGCCCTTCGGCTTGTGGAACGACATCACATCGCCCAGCTCGGCCTCCAGCTCGGTTGCGAACGTCTGGTATTTCTGACGATAGGCTTCGCGGATCGTTTTAATCTGATCGGCCAGACGACCGGTTTTCAGGTACTCATACGTCATCAGCTGCGACAGCGTGCTGGTGTGCAGATCGGTGGTTTGCTTAAGGTTCACTACCGCGCGCTTCAGCCATTCCGGCACCAGCACCCAGCCTACGCGAGTCCCCGGCGCGAGTATTTTAGAGAAGGTTGAGGTATACACCACGTTCTCTTCATTGCCGATATCTTTGGCATGGGCAATCAACGGGCGGAAGACTTCATCGGTATAATTAATTTCGCTGTACGGGTCGTCTTCAATAATCACGAAGTCATAGCGCTTCGATAATTCCACCAGCTGCTTACGGCGCGCTTCAGACAGCGTGACGCCGCCGGGGTTACCAAAGGTTGGAACGATATAGACCGCTTTGATAGCTTTCTTTGCCGCCAGGGCCTCAAGTTCGTCGACCTTCATGCCGTCGCCGTCGGTGCCAACGGATTCAAAGTTGGCCTGCGCCAGGCCGAAAACCTGCAGCGCGGCAAGATAGGTTGGACGCTCAACCACAACGGTGTCACCCGGGTTGATTAACGCACGCGCCAGCACGTCAAGCGATTGCTGCGAGCCGGAAGTAATAACAACATCATCGGCCTTACAGGCGATACCGCGCCCCTCGCAGATGCGCTGAATTTCTTCGCGCAGCCCCGGGACGCCTTCCGTCAGGCCGTACTGGAACGCCTCGCCAAAATGCTGTGATAAGACGGCATCGGCAGCAATTTTAAGCCCTTCGTGATCGAACAGATCGGGATTAGGGATACCCCCGCCCAGCGAAATCACCCCTGCCATTTTGCTATGTTTTAATAATTCACGGATGGCAGATGATTGCAGGCCCTGCGCGCTGCTGGCGAGTTTGTTTGCAGACATTCTTTGATTACCTTCTTTTTTTATATTGTGCCCAATCTTAGCAGAATATGGGCGATAAATTCCGTAAGCTTAGGCAGTTGACGTAAATCCTGACGCCACAATAAATGCACCGGCCTCGGCGCGGGCGTGTACTGCTCCAGCACCCGCACCAGCCTGCCGCTTGCCAGCTCTTCCGCCACCAGCACTTCCGGTTGCAGCAACAGCCCCGCCCCGGCTCGCGCCGCCATGCGTAAGCCGTAGCCGTCGTTACATCTTAAGATCGCATCCCGCTTCCAGCGCACCTCCCCTTCCACGCCCGGCAGCCGCCACTCGTTACGCGCGGTCCACACCGTGTGCGAAAGACACAGATGATCCACCAGATCGTCTGGCGTTTGCGGCGTGCCGTGTCGCGCTAAATAATCCGGCGCGGCGCAGATCACCATGTTGTAGGGGCACAGGTATTTCGCCACCAGATCGTCATTGCGAACGTCACCAATGCGAATGGCCAGATCGACGCCCTCCTCCACCAGATCGACCATCCGGTTGGTAAGATCCAGCTCGATGCGTACCTCCGGGTAGCGCTGTAAAAAGGTTGCCGTCAGCGGGGCAATCACGCAGCCGCCAAACGACGTGGGTGCCGTGACGCGCAACGTTCCGGCAGGTGCAGCCCGCAGCCGCTCGACTGCATTTTCAGCAATGGAGACCTGCTCCAGCACCCGCTTCGCCTCGTCGAAATAGACCCGTCCGGCATCGGTCAGGCTCTGACGGCGCGTGTTGCGCTCCAGCAGTCGCGTGCCGAGCTGGGACTCCAGCAGGGCAATATACTTCCCCACCATCACCGCCGACATCTCCAGACGTGACGCCGCGCCGGTAAAGCTGCCGCTTTCCACCACCGCAATAAACGTCTCCATACCGCGAAGCTTATCCATATTCCGAACCTCTGGTTAGCAATCTTCTAACTGTAGCCCAGTTTATCTGCATTTTTATTTATTAAAGAATAAAGGCTCACAACATAAGGAGTCGGCTATGAAAATCGTCATTATTGGTGCCAGCGGTACGGTCGGTCGTGCAGTAACGGAAGAGCTGAGTCGTCGCCACGAGGTCATCCGCGTGGGTCGCACGCAGGGCGACGAGCAGGTGGATATCACCTCGCAGGCGAGCGTCCAGGCGCTGTTTGAGAAAATAGGCCCGGTGGATGCGATTGTTTCCGCCAGCGGTGGCCTTCACTTTGGCCCGCTCGCGACCATGAAGGACAGCGACTTCAACCAGGGCCTGCAGGATAAACTGCTCGGGCAGGTGCGACTGGCGCTGACCGGCCAGCACTATCTGAACGAAGGCGGCTCGATTACGCTGATAAGCGGGATTGTGGCACACGAGCCGATTGCGCAGGGCGTGAATGCCACCACGGTAAATGCGGCGCTGGAAGGGTTTGTCCGCGCCGCAGCCTGCGAGCTGCCGCGCGGGATCCGCATCAACCTGATTAGCCCGACGGTACTCACCGAATCCGCCGAAGCGTACGACGGATTCTTCCCGGGCTTTGAAAGCGTTCCCGCCGCAACCGTGGCGCTGGCCTACCGCCGCAGCGTGGAAGGCGTGCAGAGCGGGCGGGTGTATAAGGTGGGTTACTGAGCCTTACGGGCGGCGATCAGCACCAGCATCGGGCGCTCCGCCTCTTCGGCCAGCGCGGGCCAGGCGTCAATCTGCGCCTGCGCTGGCCCCCACTCGTTGACCTCGCTTACCGTTAATCCGGCCCCGATCAGCGCGTTAAGCGTGGTGCCGAGCGTGCGGTGGTATTTCACCACCCCGTCCGCCAGCCAGTTGCTGACGCGCCTGCCTTCATCCTGATAATGGTTTACGCCCCAGAACCGCTCGCCGTTATCGTCAGTCAGCCAGCCCTGACGGGTGGCGCAGGTGTAAATGGGGTGCTCCATCGAAAAGACCAGGCTTCCGCCGGGTTTGAGCGCGCGCTGAACCCTGGCGAACAGCGTGTCCAGCTCCGGCAGGTAGTGCAGCGCCAGCGAGCTGTAGACCAGATCGAGGCTGTTCTCGTTGAGCGTGAGAGATTCCAGATCGCTACGCTGATAGTGAACCTGTGGGTCAGCGGTAAGCTCCGCCGCGCGGGCGAGCATCTTTTCTGAGATATCCACGCCGGTCACTTCAGACGCGCCCAGCTCACGGGCTGCGCGGCAGAACCAGCCGTAGCCGCAGCCGAGATCGACAACCGATTTGCCGGTTAAATCCGGCAGCATGGCCTTAAGCGCAGGCCACTCCGGCGCGCCGTCCAGACCCTGTACCGAGCGCGGAAGCTGGGCGTAGCCTTCAAAAAACGCCGGGTTGTCGTAGATGTTTTGTGCCATGGCAGATCCCTCTTTAAGAATGTGACTCCCAGTATAAAACATTGCCGGGTGGCGCTGCGCTTACCCGGCCTACGATTTGAGGGTTTCAGTAGGCCGGGTAAGGCGAAGCCGCCACCCGGCTCGCTTTTAGCCCACAGTACCCCAGACCAGATTTCCCTTATGGAACGTCGCGGTACGCGGTGAAATGCGCGCCACGGCCTCGGCGGAGCAGGAGGCATCCACCAGCACAAAGCTGGCGTCGTCCTGCGCTTTTGGCCACACGCGTTCGCCTTTGTCGTTCAGCGGCAGCACGTCGCCGGTGGCGATACCGAGCGCACGGGAGAGCGTCTGCTCGTTGGGACGAATATAGAGCTGCGCATAGAGATTCGCTTTCTCCAGCATGTCCCCCAGACCGTACGGCGACCAGTGATCGATCACGCTGTCGGTGCCGGTCATCACGAACACGCCCTTCTCGCGCAGCTGCTTCAGCGGCATATGCAGGGTGCCAATCGGCACGGTGGAGGCGATGGTCACCTGCTGCGCCGCCATGCGGGTGGCGATCTCATCCACCTGCTGCTCGTTGAGCGTCGCCAGCGCGAAGGCGTGGCTGATGGTTAACCTGCCCTTCAGCTCCGGCGTTTTCTCCACGGTTTCGACCATATAGTTCACCGCCGCCACGCCTGCCGGGCTGGTTTCGTGCAGGTGAATGTCCACCCCTTTGTCGTAGTCCAGTGCAATCTGGAACATGGTGTCGAGGGATTTCTCCATCGCGCCGTCGACGTTGGTGGGGTCCAGCCCGCCCACGTAGTGCGCCCCCGCCTGCATCGCCTCGCGCATCAGCTTTTCGGAATTCGACAGCAGCAGGCCGTGCTGCGGGAAGGCAACGATTTCGCAGTCAAAACCCGCTTTGCGGCGCGCCAGCACCGCCTGCAAATTTTCCAGGTTTTTCAGGCCGGAAACCGGCTCAATATTGCAGTGGCTGCGGGCGATGGTGGAGCCTTTCGACTGGATCAGGTCGATCAGCTTTTCCGCACGTTCCTGGGTGTAGGGCTGCAGCTCCGGCAGCAGCTTCTGCTCAAGGCGGATCATGTCCTGAATCGTGGTGCCCGCCGGACGGTTCAGGGAGCGCCACGGGCCGCCGTAGAAGGTTTTATCCAGGTGAATGTGCATGTCGCGCATCGCCGGAAGCATCAGCTTGCCGCCTGCGTCATAGTGCGGCAGCGTGGCGTCGGCGTGGCTCTTGTTGTCGCGCAGGGCGACGATCTTCCCGTCCTTGATTTCCAGCGTTTTCAGTTCGGTGCGGGTGCTCGTCGCCACGCCGCCGTCGACGTTAAATCCGGCTTCGAGCAGCACGTTGTCGAGATAGTAATGTTTCGCGGTGATGTTCATCGGTTTACCCGTCTCGCAGGTTGGCTTTGCGGAGTCAGCAGCATACGCGACGGATCCGGTCGCGCCAAACAGCGCACAGGCGGTGACCATTTTGCCGCTCTGGCTAATAAACTCGCGGCGGCTTTTATTTTCACTCATCTTATCTTCCTTCATTAACGATATGGGTGCCGGTTTCCCCGCGCAGCGCCGCGGGCAGGCAGTCCGGCGAGGTGACGATCACCCGCTTGCCGCCGTGGCTTAAAAATTCCAGCGAGGCGACGATTTTGGGCAGCATGCTGCCCGCCGGGAAGTGGCCTTCATCCATATAACGCGTCATCTGCGCCACGTTAACGGTGTCCAGCGCCTGCTGGTTTGGCTTGCCGAAGTTGACGCACACCTTTTCCACGCCGGTGGTAATCACCAGCACGTCGGCACCGATCTCCCGCGCCAGCAGCGCCGTGGAGAGATCTTTATCAATCACCGCGTCGACGCTCTGATAATCCCCCTGCTCGCTGCGCACGACCGGGATCCCGCCGCCGCCCGCGCCGATCACGACATACCCTTTTTGGGTCAGCATCTTAATGGCATCCGCCTCAACAATCCGCAGCGGCTGCGGTGAAGCCACCACGCGGCGATAGCCACGGCCGGAGTCCTCAACAAAACGCCAGTCCGGGTGCGCGCGCTGCAGCTCATCGCGCTGCGCCTCGCTGAAGAACGCGCCGATAGGTTTCGTCGGGTGCGTAAAGCCGGGATCGTTTTTATCCACCTCCACCTGCGTGACGACCGTGACCGCTTTTTGCTCCCCGCGCGCGGCCAGGCAATTGTTGAGCGCCTGCTGGATCAGGTAGCCGATGCCGCCCTGAGTATCCGCCACGCAGTTTGCCAGCGGGGTCAGCGGCAGTCCTTCCCGCTCGTGGGCGATTTCGGCGCGGCGCAGATCCAGCCCCACCTGGGGGCCGTTGCCGTGGGTGAGCACGATGTCATAGTCGGAGGCCAGCATTTCCAGCACCGACTCTGCCACCGCTTTCACCGCCTGCGCCTGATGTTCAACCGACTGGCTGGCGTTGTCTTTGATAATGCTGTTGCCGCCGATGGCGACGACCATAAGCTCTTTCATTTTGTTTCCTTTAGAAGGTGCGTTCTGGTGCCCTCACCCCGGCCCTCTCCCACAGGGAGAGGGGGATTAACAGAGGTATCCAGCACATGCTTCACCACAAACATGCCGCCCATCATCAGATACGCGGTGACGAACATCAGCGAACTGCCTTCGGCAAAGCCCACCACCGGGGCGTGGATCACCCCAAACAGCGCCAGCAGCGCCCCACCCGCAGCCGCAACGGCCCCGCGCAGCGGTTTGTTGATGATGGCGAAGATGGCGATACAGCCCCACAGCATGCTGGCGAGCGGTGCGCCGTTCCCCAGATGGACTAAACCCTCGTAGTAGATCCCCTTGCTGTGCAGCACCTCGGTGCCGATTTTGGCCGCGCTGGTGCCTGCCGCCCCCATCACGCTGTTCATCATGGTCAGCGCCCAGTTGGCGATCCACGGGAACAGGCAGATGAAGATAACGGGCACCTCTACTTTGGGCGTTTCCCTTACCACCTGGTTGGCCGTCACGACGCCGATAAACACCAGAATCGGCACGATGGCGGTCATCGGAATGATAGCGAGCATAAACGCCCCCAGCCCGAACAGCGGCACGATGAACATGGTCACGCCCGAGGCCAGCGTGTAGCCGATGCTGGCCCCCATCGCTTTCCAGCCGGGGTGGCCGACGTAAACCGTCACCGGGAACGGGTTGCCCATCAGGCAGCCGAGCATGGAGGCCAGACCGTTCGCCAGCATCACCTTGCGCGTCGGATACGCATCCCCCGCCGCGTGGGCGCTTTCGATGTTCTCCAGGTCAAAGATGTAGTTCGCCAGCCCCAGCGGCACGGCAGAGGCAAGATACGGCAGCGCGTGCGGCAGGCCCTGCAGGAAGCCTTCCACGTGCACCTGCGGCGGGTTAAAGCCGAAGGATGACATGGACGCTTTTATCGCTTCCGGGCTTTGCAGGCCGGAGATCCACGCCAGTGCGGTACCGGCTATCAGCAGCAGCAGGCCGGTCGGGATACGGGCGAAAATCGGCTTTTTGCCAAACCAGTTAATGAAGATCAGCAGCAATACGATGAACGACACGGTCGGCGCTTCAAACGCCTGCAGCATCGGGTTCATCGCCAGCAGCAGCAGGCCCAACCCGGAGAGGCACGACAGCAGCACGGTACGCGGGATCATCTTGCGGATGGTTTCCCCTAAAAACGAACCGCCCGCGAGGATCATCGCCTCCACGAAGCACCAAACCAGGCCAATCTGGATCGCAAACTCCGCATCGCCCGTTTGCTGATAAACCGGCATCAGCACCAGGAAGGTCACGGTGAAAATTGACGGCGCGCTAGGGCCGGACGGCAGCGCGGTCACATCCGTTCGCCCGGTGGCACGCGCCATCTGCATGCCGAACCAGGCGTAGCAAATACTCGCGACCAGCACCGCCAGCCCGAAGGCTGGCGCGATGCGTCCATAAACAATCTCCTTCGGGATGCCGACGACAAAAATGAGCAGCCCCATCATGGTCAGCAAATTGGTCAGGTTGTTGGTCATCAACCCGAAATAGGCCGCCCAGTCACCTCTTTTCCACTCCAGTTTCATGTTTTTCATGGATGCTTGCCTTATAAAAAGTAGCGATCGCGGAAGGTCAACAGCGCCTTTTCAAAACAGCTAAACGGCGGGTGAACGATGCCCGCCCCAATCATGCCGATACCGGCGTCTTTGTGAGCAATCGCGGTGTTGATCACCGGCAGAATGCCGCTGCCCGCGACTTTGGTGATGTCGATGGCGGTTGGGATGCCCATAAACGAGAGCAGCGGAATGGTGACGTTCGGGTTTTCGCCGAGGGTGATTTCGCGCATCTGACGGGAGAAGTCGATGGCTTCATCTACCGTTCCGCCCACCAGCGCAACGATTGCCGGGGCCGTCGCCATCGCAAAGCCGCCGATGCCGTAGGTTTCGGTAATGGCGCTGTCGCCGATATCCAGCCCGGAGTCTTCCGGCTTATAGCCCGCGAACATCGGGCCAATCACCTGCTGCGCCGGGCCGGTGAACCACTGCCCCGGCAGGCCGGAAACGCGCAGGCCAAATTCGTAGCCGTTGCGCGCCATGGTGGTGACGACGGTGCTGTACTCAATGCCGTGAGCGGCGTCCAGCGCGGCCTTACACATCGCCATCCACGTCGGGCCGGAGAAGTAGTCGCTGCTGGCAACGAACTCAAATACCTTGCGCTGCTGCTCCACCGGATAGCCCGCCTGAATCAGCCCCGGCGTCAGCGCCTGAATAAGCAGCGTGGTGCCCGCGTTGTTGCGGTTGTGGCACTCGTCGCCCATGTGCAGCGCCTGGGCCAGCATCAGGCGCAGGTCGATTTCGCCGATAATCTTCATGGCGTCGCGCAGCATTGGGCCGAGCACGTCGCGCATCCAGTTCAGGCGGTCGATCACGCTCTGGTCGTTGGCCCCCATGCGCAGGATCTTCGCCATCTGCTCGCTGAGGTTGGTGAACGCGCGGTTGCCGTAGGTTTTGTTTTCAACGATGTGCATAAACATCGACGCGGAGGTGACGCCCGCCATCGAGCCCACGCAGTCATGCTCGTGGCACGGCGAGAAGGTAATATCGCCTGAAGCCGCCAGCCTTGCCGCGTCGTCCAGATCTTTCGCCAGCCCTTCAAACACCAGCGCCCCGGTCACCGCGCCCTTCATCGCCCCGCACATGTTTTCCCAGGAGACGGGCGGACCGGCGTGCAGAATGGTGGTGCGGGTCATGCCCGGCACAACGTTAATGGCCTGGTCATAGCCCACCAGCACCGGATGGGACTGAATAATGCGCTCAAGGGCGATTTGGTTAGCGGCGGCGATTTTCTCCGCCAGCGGTTTTTCCGCCAGCTGGTCAAGCGCCTCAACGACCTGCATATTGCCCTGCCCCGGCGGCGTCCAGTCGAGCTGGGTCACGGGAACGTGCTGTTTTTTGAGGTCATCGCTGAACATCGCAATGCCGACGTTAATGACGTTCAGCGGCTGGTTGAATAAGGTCGTCATTATGCTTTCTCCCCTTTGCAAACAAATTCGCGTGCCAGTAATCCGGTATTGGTGCTGCTGCTGGCCCAGATGACGCCTGCGTCGGTCAGCAGCTGACACTGCTGCGCCAGCGGCTGCGGATCCTGGTCGGTGCCGAGCACGTAGCCGAGGATCTCAAGCGGACGGCGATCGGCCTTCGCGATAGCCTGCGCCTCTTTGATGGCATCGAGCATCACGCCGACCGGATCCTCGTGCGCGCCGAAGCCCAGCACGAAGTCCATCACGATCACGCCCACCTCCGGATCGCGCGCCTCCTGCAGCAGGCGGCTGATGCGGTTGGTCGGGTCGATCATCGGGTGCGGCTTGCCGTTGGTGAAGTCGTCGTCGCCAAAGTCGAGGAAGGTGTGGGCTTTACTGACGCTGATGTCGCTCAGGCGCTTAGCCGGATCCGGCTGGATGTTGCTGTAGACGTCGTCGAATTTCGCAAGCGCCGCGAACATCGCCTCGTCGCACAGGGTGCCGCCGCAGAACAGGCCGCGAATGTACTTCTGCTGCGGCGTCAGGCGAGCGCGCACCTCTTCAATCAAAGGCCAGTTGAGCGGATGCAGATCGAGGGATTCTTTTTTGATGCCGGTGAGCAGGACGGCCTTCAGGGCAGCCTCTTTGGTGCCGCGGGCAAACTGCAGGCCGTTTTCATCGGCGGGCGGTTCGCTGCGGCCGAGGAAGCAGACGACCACCGGCTTGCGGCAGGCTCTGGCGCGGGTCAGTACCTTTTCTGCCACCGCTGGCGCGGGCGGCTTGGAGATCAGCGCGATAACCCGGGTGCCCTCGTCGGCTTCCAGCATATCAATGGCGTCGAGCATCATCAGGCCGCCAATTTTCTCGCTGAGATCGCGCCCGCCGGTGCCAATCAGCTGCGATACGCCGCCGCCGAATTCGTGAATGCGCACGCTCAGCTCCTGGCTGCCGGTGCCGGATGCGCCGACGATGCCAATCGAGCCGCGGCGCACCGCGTTAGCAAAGCACAGCCCCGCGCCGTTGATGATGGCGGTGCCGCAGTCCGGCCCCATCATCAGCAGCCCTTTCCGGTGCGCGAGCTGCTTCAGCGCCAGCTCGTCGTCGAGCGACACGTTGTCGGAGAAGAGCATCACGTTAAGGTCGTTTTCCAGCGCCTGGCGCGCTTCGCGGGCGGCGAAGGTACCGTTGACGGAAATGACCGCGAGGTTGCTGTCCGGGCGATGGGTTTTGGCGCTGGCAATCGTCGCGTAGCGCGCCTCATGGGAGCCTGCGCTCTCTTTACGGGTGAACAGCGCTTCAATAGCGGCCAGCGTTTCATCATTCGCAGCGTCGCCTTTAATCACGATCATCAGGTCGCCGTTTTTAGCTTCGGCTAATTCCGGCGTTAATAGCCCGAGGTTTTTTAAGACGCCTTTGTTCATTTCCGTCGCCATGGCCACAAACGCCTGATCGACGCCCGGCAATTTATTGGCTTTGGTGGAAACGGACATTAATGAGACCGAGTCAAAATAAGTGTTCTTTTTTATGACGATTTTCGTTGGCATTATTTTCTCCTGAAAGCGGATAAAAGGGGGCCGCCGTCGTGCAAAATGCACGTCGGTAAAAAATACTTTTGAATTAACGGCCAGCCGGAAAAGGCTGGCCGAATACGTTATGCGCCCGCCGCCAGCAGCAGGTTTGCTATCGCATCGAAGCCTTTTTCCCTCGCCAGTTCGAGCGGAGTTTTGCCGTATTTGTCGGTCATGTGCGGGTTTGCGCCGTGATCCAGAAGCAGCTTGACGATCTCCTGCTGCTTCGCGCCGCCGTCGTTGAGCACGATCGCTTCCAGCAGCGGCGTCCAGCCGACAAAGTTGGTGTGGTTGACGTTGATATCGGTTTTTTCCAGCAGCTCGCGCACGATCTCCACGTGCCCTTTTTCACTGGCTGGCGTAATGCCCACGCCGCCAAAACGCGTCAGGCGGTCGAGATCCGGATTTGCCGGAAGGACAATGCGCAGCAGAGTGATATCGTTGGTCAGGCAGCTAATCAGGAAGGGGTTAAAGCAGGTCTGATCCTGTTTATCAATATCCGCCCCGGCGGCAATTAATAACTCCACGCAGGCATAATTTTTTTTCAGGCTGGCAATAATAACGGCGGTTCTTTTCTGTCGATTGGTGGCGTTAATATCCACGCCTTTTTCCAGGCAGGCTTTTAGCGCATCGCTATTGCCCTCTTCTGCCGCCAGCAGAAATTCAGTAACGAGTTCGTTCGCAGACATATTCAGACTCCCGATGTTTTTATTTCTGTTGACCTGAGAATAGCAACAGCCTGGTCATAAAAGAATCCGCTTAAAAATGATTCATCGACAGTCAATTCATTGTTGAGTTAAATTCAACAAACCGGTCAAAACGTGCGTCTGTGCAATCTTTTTCTTATGTTTCCCCACGTTTTAGCGCTCGAGACTGCATTATGCTTATGTCTGACGAAGCCTTACTGCATGCGGCTTTCGGCAAATAGTCAGAACTGTGATCGGCTTCAAATGTGTTGTAACAACGCTGTTAAAATATGTTCAAAACTGATGGCTGAAGGGAGTGAGATATGAATTCCATCTTTACCGAAGAGAACCTGCTGGCCTTTACTACCGCCGCACGCTTCGGCAGCTTCAGCAAAGCCGCCGCCGAGCTGGGCGTGACGACCTCCGCCATCAGTTACACCATTAAGCGCATGGAGACAGGGCTGGACGTGGTGCTGTTTGTCCGCAGCACGCGCAGCATTGAGCTGACCGAGTCCGGGTTTTACTTTTACCGTAAGGCCACCGACCTGCTAAACGACTTCCACGCCATCAAGCGCGGGATAGATACCATTTCGCAGGGCATCGAGGCGCGGGTGCGCATCTGTATTAATCAGCTTTTATACACGCCGCGCCACACCGCCAGGCTGCTGCAGGTGCTGAAAAAACAGTTCCCGACCTGTCAGATCACCGTGACCACCGAGGTGTACAACGGCGTCTGGGACTCCATCATCAACAACCAGGCCAATATCGCGATTGGCGCGCCGGACACGCTGCTCGACGGCGGCGGGATTGATTACACCGAGATCGGCGCCATCCGCTGGGTCTTTGCCATCGCGCCGGAACACCCGCTGGCGTTCACCCCGGAGCCGATAGCGGAAAGCCAGCTGCGCCTGTATCCCAACATCATGGTAGAAGATACCGCGCACACCATTAACAAAAAGGTCGGCTGGCTGCTGCACGGTCAGGAGGCCATTCTGGTGCCGGACTTTAACACCAAATGTCAGTGTCAGATCCTGGGCGAAGGGATAGGTTTTTTACCGGAATATATGACCCGGGAGGCGGTAGACGCGGGGCTGCTGGTTACCCGACGTATTAATAACCCGCGTCAGGACTCGCGTATGCTGCTCGCCACACAGCATGCCGCAACCGGCCAGGTCACGCGGTGGATCAAACAGCAGTTTGGCCCTGCGGGGGCGCTGACCCACATCTATAGCGATCTCCTCTGGCGCGAGGCCACAAATTAGTTTAGCATTTACTTAATTAAGTAATTGCTAAACTATCATGACCGAACTTGAACAGCTTCAGGCCAGCGCCGGGCAGGCCGCCACACTCTTAAAAGCGATGAGCAACCCGCGTCGTCTGCTGATCCTCTGCACCCTGTGCGGAGCGCCCGGCACCAGCGCGGGAGAACTGGCGCGAGCCACGGGGCTAAGTCCTTCCGCCACGTCGCAGCATCTGGCGCGCATGCGTGAGGAAGGGCTTATCGACAGCACCCGCGACGCGCAGCGCATTCTCTATTTCATTAAAAACGATGCGGTACATCAGCTGATCAGCACCCTGAAAACCCTTTATTGCCCGTAAGGAGCCGTCATGTCCCTTCCTCTTCTTTCCCCGCGCCAGGCGAATGCCCGCGTCGCTGAAGGCGCAAAACTGATTGATATTCGTGATGCCGATGAGTACGCCCGCGAGCATATTCCCGCCGCGCGCTCCGTGCCGCTGGATACCTTACCCGGCGGACTTAACGCGCAGGCGGGTGATACGGTGATTTTTCACTGCCAGTCCGGCGCCCGGACGTCGGGGAATGTCGACCGCCTTGCTCAGGCCGCCGCGCCCGCGCTGGCCTTTGTGGTCGAGGGGGGCATTCAGGGCTGGAAGCAGGCCGGGCTGCCGACCATCGAAGACAAATCCCAGCCGCTGCCGCTGATGCGTCAGGTGCAAATTGCCGCCGGGCTGCTGATACTCTGTGGCGTAGTGCTGGGCTATAGCGTCTCCAGCGGCTTTTTCCTGCTCAGCGGTTTTGTCGGAGCCGGGCTGTTGTTCGCCGGTGTGACGGGCTTTTGCGGTATGGCGCGACTGCTCAAGGTGATGCCCTGGAACCGGCGTACCTCATAAGCAGTAATCGGTGAAATACGCTGTACCCGGCGTCATGCGTGGGCTAAGGTGAAGATCGCTAAAACGATGAGGAGGTAATATGTTTTCTGTCGGTGATTATGTGCAACCGCGTAAAGGCGGCCCGAAGCTGAAAGTGCTCGAAGTGAACGGTGACAGCATTGTGGCGGTCCAGGCCAGCAATGAGCAAGGCGAGAAATATACCCTGAAAGCTGCCGAACTGGCGCCGTATACCGAAGAAGGCGATTTCGGCGTCTGCTGAACAGCCAGCCGGGCGGCGTGTTCCGCCCGGCTAACCTGTTAGATCAGAAAATCATCCAGTGATTTACCGTTTGCCAGCGCGCTGGCAATAGGCTTCGGCGTGCGGCCCTGGCCGGTCCACGTTTTCTCTTCACCGTTCTGGTCAATAAAACGATATTTTGCTTCACGCGGCTTGCGCTTTTTCGCTGGCTTACCCGCCTGCACCCGTTCAGAGCCCAGCAGGTCAGTCGGTGAAATACCATCGGCTTTCATCAGCTCCAGCAGGGCATTAATTTTTTCCTGCTGCTCGGCACGCTGATGCTCTAATTCCGCCAGCTCACTCCGTTTCTCTTCAGTAACGACCCTGACCTTTTCCAGCGTTTCCTCAAGAACGTCCAGGGTTAATTCACGCGCCATGGCGCGCAGAGTTCGGATATTATTAAGATTCTGTAACGTCAAAGACATATTATTTGAAAACCTTCTCTTTAGGGTAAATAGATAAATCGTCGACAGAATAATTCATTTCCATAGAAATATCTACCCGCGAAGCCCTCCGGTCAGCCGCGTAAATATCTTTAAATATCACATTAATATTATCTTATGACACAGATGGGATACGCACAGATTCAATCACCACATCAATATAAATGGTCAACTTTAATCCAAATTTCAGCATCCTACGCTACACGCAACAGGAGCAAATCCCATCTCGACACCATAAACATCAACCATCTGATTTACATGAAAAAATCATCAAGCGAGACAGATTATAACGAACCGAACAAAAAACAATCAACTTTAGAGAATTTTGTGGACAAAAGGCGATTAAATAAAAATTAATCACTAGTTGTTAGTTCAAACTCAGAGATATACGCTATACACGTCAAACAAACCAACCTAAAGCACTAATCGCTTCGGGAAAATCGTTTCTTTTGTGTTCTTCTCAAGGAGTTCAGACATGTTCTCACCGCAATCACGCCTTCGCCATGCCGTGGCGGATACTTTCGCGATGGTTGTCTACTGTTCCGTTGTGAACATGCTGATCGAAATATTCCTCTCCGGAATGTCCTTCGAGCAGTCACTTTCCTCTCGTCTGGTGGCGATCCCGGTCAATATTATTATTGCATGGCCTTACGGGTTATACCGCGATGCGGTAATGCGCTTCGCGCGTCGTATCAGCCCCGTAGGCTGGGCGAAAAACCTGGCGGACGTTCTGGCGTATGTGACGTTCCAGTCGCCGGTTTACGTGGCCATTCTGCTGACGGTGGGCGCAGACTGGCACCAGATCGCAGCGGCCGTCAGTTCGAATATTGTGATTTCAATGCTGATGGGTGCGGTATACGGCTATTTCCTCGACTACTGCCGCCGCTTGTTTAAGGTCAGCCAGTACAGCCAGGCAAAAGCGTGATGTGAAGCGACTGGCGAAAGCCAGTCGCGAATTTACTGTACGTCGCCAAACAGTCCCTTCAAAAACCGCTCCAGCGCCATGCGTGAGCTGAAGCCATGCGGAATACCATAATGCTCATGCCGTTCGCCGCCTAAATAGAGCGGAAATTGCTGATAATGATCGCAGGTTTTAATATCCGAGGCAGGCTCAGCAAATGACAGACTTCTGTCTTTCAGCGTCGGGTGAATAATGAGAGCGGTACGTCCCATTCTTGCTTCGCGATTAACGTAAACATAATTCTCGCCACGGCGATATCCATACGCTTTTGATGTCACCTCATCCATGGTGAATCCCTCTTTTTCAAGAACGCGCGCCACCTCATCAGGTCGTAAATACATATCTCTTCCTCGTTATCTTTTCCTGCCCGGCCACCTTACAGTATTCAGCATTAGCAGGGCTTTCAGAATAATCCATAAACTGCCGGATAACGCGTGATGCGCTTCAGATATTAAATTTCTGAACTAAACTGAACGGGAACACAAAATTACGGAGGATCGTATGTTTAACAGACCGAACCGAAACGATATTAATGACGACGCTCAGGATATTCGTAATGATGTCAGCCAATTAGCGGATACGCTGGAAGAGGTGCTGAAGTCCTGGGGAACTGACGCGAAGGACGAAGCGGATGCCGCAAAACGTAAGGCTCAGTCTCTGCTCCGTGAAACCCGCGCGCGCTTGAACGGGCGTACGCGAACGACTCAGGCTGCCTGCGATGCGGTCAGCTGCGCAACGACCTTCGTGCGCGAAAAACCGCTCTGCACGCTGGGCACGGTCGCGGCCATCGGGATCTTCGTGGGTGCCCTGCTTAGCCTGCGTAAATAACCCCCCTCGCGCACGTTTCTCAGCCCCGGTGGCCAATGGCTGCCGGGGCTTTTCTTTGCCTTCTCGCCAGAAAAACCCGCATAGCCGGCCCTGCCCCGCTGTGCTCATCATAGGGGCAATATCAATCTAAATTTCCCATATCTTGTATGGTTGAAACTTAAGACAACTACATCTAGTATTCCTTTTAGCAAGACACACACAACCTGACGCGACGATTCGCGCCGCACCCTTATTTTAAATGGAAATACGAATCATGAGCATTATTATTTACACTCGTAACGATTGTGTTCAGTGCCACGCCACAAAACGGGCAATGGAAAGCCGTGGCGTAGCGTTTGAGATGGTGAATATTGACCAGGTCCCCGAGGCCGCAGATACCCTGCGCAAGCAGGGTTTTCGTCAGCTTCCGGTGGTCATCGCCGGGGAGACAAGCTGGTCCGGCTTCCGCCCTGACATGATTAACCGCCTGACCGCGCAGGCCGCCAGGGCATGAGTGGGCTGGTTTTCTTCTCCAGCAGCTCGGAAAACACGCTCCGCTTTATTGAGCGCGTCGGGCTGCCTGCGGTGCGCATTCCGATCAACGAGCGGGAGCGGATCCGGGTAGAGGAACCTTACATTCTGGTGGTGCCCAGCTACGGCGGCGGCGGCACGGCGGGGGCCGTTCCCCGTCAGGTGATCCGCTTTCTCAACGATCCTCATAACCGCGGGCTAATCCGCGGCGTTATCGCGGCGGGGAATCGCAATTTCGGCGATGCCTTTGGCCGCGCCGGGGATGTCATCTCTCTAAAATGCGGCGTGCCGTATCTCTATCGTTTTGAGCTGATGGGGACACAGCAGGACGTCGAAAACGTGCGTAAAGGAGTGAACGAATTTTGGCAACGACAACCGCAGAACGGGTGATTCAGGCGACACCGGATTACCACGCATTAAACGCCATGCTTAACCTCTACGATCGGGAGGGGCGCATCCAGTTCGATAAAGACAGTGAGGCGGTGGATGCCTTTTTTGCCGCCCACGTGCGGCCCAACAGCGTGACGTTTGCAAGCCAGAATGAACGTCTCGACTATCTGATTAAAGAAGGCTACTACGAAGAACGCGTGCTGACCCGCTACGACCGCGCCTTTGTGGTGACGCTGTTTGAACGCGCTCATGCCAGCGGCTTTCGTTTCCAGACGTTTCTCGGCGCGTGGAAGTACTACACCAGCTATACCCTCAAGACCTTTGACGGCAAGCGCTACTTAGAGAGCTTTGAAGATCGCACCGTGATGGTGGCCCTGACGCTGGCGCAGGGTGATGAAGCGCTGGCGGAGCAGCTAACCGAGGAGATCCTCTCCGGACGCTTCCAGCCCGCCACGCCGACCTTTCTCAACTGCGGCAAAGCCCAGCGCGGCGAGCTGGTCTCCTGCTTCCTGCTGCGTATCGAAGACAATATGGAGTCAATTGGCCGCGCGGTGAACTCGGCGCTACAGCTTTCCAAACGCGGCGGCGGCGTGGCGTTTCTGCTCTCTAACCTGCGTGAAGCGGGCGCGCCGATCAAGCGCATCGAAAACCAGTCCTCCGGCGTGATCCCGGTGATGAAGATGCTGGAGGATGCGTTTTCGTATGCTAACCAGCTTGGCGCACGCCAGGGCGCGGGGGCGGTTTACCTGCACGCGCATCATCCGGACATTCTGCGTTTTCTCGATACCAAGCGCGAAAACGCCGACGAAAAAATCCGCATCAAAACCCTGTCGCTCGGCGTGGTGATCCCGGACATCACCTTTAAGCTGGCCAGGGAGAATGCCGACATGGCGCTCTTCTCGCCGTACGATATTGAGCGTATTTATGGCAAAGCGTTTGGCGATGTGGCCATCAGCGAGCTGTACAACGAGCTGGTGGCCGACGATCGCATTCGCAAAAAAACCATCAACGCCCGCGAGTTCTTCCAGCGGCTTGCGGAGATCCAGTTTGAGTCCGGCTATCCGTACATCATGTATGAAGATACGGTGAACCGCGCGAACCCGATTGCCGGGCGCATCAATATGAGCAACCTGTGCTCGGAGATTTTGCAGGTCAACAGCGCGTCAGCCTACGACGAGAACCTGGACTACGCGGACATCGGCAAGGATATCTCCTGCAACCTCGGGTCGCTGAATATTGCCCACACCATGGATTCCCCAGACTTTGGCCGCACGGTGGAGACCGCCATTCGCGGGCTAACGGCGGTGTCGGACATGAGCCATATCCGCAGCGTGCCGTCTATTGAAGCGGGTAACGCCGCGTCGCACGCCATCGGGCTGGGGCAGATGAACCTGCACGGCTATCTGGCGCGGGAAGGCATCGCCTACGGCAGTCCGGAAGGGCTGGATTTCACCAACCTCTATTTCTACACCATTACCTGGCACGCGCTGCACACCTCGATGATGCTGGCGCGCGAGCGCAACCAGCGCTTCGCGGGCTTTGAGCAGTCCCGCTACGCCAGCGGGGCGTATTTCAGCCAGTATCTGGAAGGCGACTGGCAGCCGAAAACCGAAAAAGTGCGCGCACTGTTTGCCCGCGCGGGGATTACCCTGCCGACGCACGAGATGTGGCAGCAGCTGCGTGACGACGTGATGCGCTACGGCATTTATAACCAGAACCTGCAGGCCGTACCGCCGACCGGATCGATTTCCTACATCAACCACGCCACGTCGAGCATTCACCCGATCGTGTCGAAAATTGAAATTCGTAAGGAAGGCAAAACCGGGCGCGTTTACTACCCTGCCCCGTTTATGACCAATGAGAACCTGGCGCTCTATCAGGATGCGTATGAGATAGGCCCGGAAAAAATCATCGATACCTACGCGGAGGCGACAAAACATGTGGATCAGGGGCTGTCGCTGACGCTGTTCTTCCCGGACACCGCCACCACGCGGGATATCAACAGAGCGCAGATCTACGCCTGGAAGAAAGGCATCAAAACGCTGTACTACATTCGCCTGCGCCAGCTTGCGCTGGAAGGCACCGAAATCGAAGGCTGCGTGTCCTGCGCGCTGTAAGGAGAAAGGATGAAACTGTCACGCGTGAGTGCCGTTAACTGGAACAAAATCCAGGACGACAAAGACCTGGAGGTGTGGAATCGCCTGACCAGCAACTTCTGGCTGCCGGAAAAGGTCCCGCTCTCTAACGATATTCCGGCCTGGCAAACGCTCGGCCACGCCGAACAGCAGTTGACGATCCGCGTCTTTACCGGCCTGACGCTGCTGGACACCATTCAAAATACCGTCGGTGCACCCGCTCTGATGAGCGACGCGCTGACGCCGCACGAAGAGGCGGTGATGTCGAACATCAGCTTTATGGAGGCGGTGCATGCCCGCTCCTACAGCTCGATTTTCTCCACCCTGTGCCAGACCAAAGACGTGGACGCGGCCTACACCTGGAGCGAAGAGAGCGAGTCGCTACAGAGAAAGGCGGAGCTGGTGCTGGCGTATTACCGGGCCGACGAGCCGCTGAAGAAGAAGATCGCCAGCGTGTTCCTGGAATCCTTCCTCTTCTATTCCGGCTTCTGGCTGCCCATGTACTGGTCGAGCCGAGGCAAGCTCACCAACACCGCCGATTTGATTCGGCTCATCATTCGTGATGAAGCGGTGCACGGGTATTACATCGGCTATAAGTATCAGAAAGGGCTGGAGAAAGTCAGCGAGGCAAAGCGCGAGGAGCTTAAAGGCTTTGCGCTCGATTTGCTGATGGATCTGTACGACAACGAGCTGAGCTATACCGAAGAACTCTACGCCGGCACCGGCTGGGAGGACGACGTGAAGGCCTTCCTCTGCTACAACGCCAACAAGGCGCTGATGAACCTGGGTTACGACGCGCTGTTCCCGCCGGAGATGGCGGAGGTGAACCCGGCTATTCTGGCCGCACTGTCGCCCAATGCTGACGAAAACCACGATTTCTTCTCGGGATCGGGCTCATCGTATGTGATGGGCAAAGCAGTGGAAACCGAGGATGAAGACTGGGATTTTTAATGAACGCTAACGTTCGTTAATTTAATATAAACCCAACAATTCCCTCTCTAATATTTACAAAACAACTACACTGTAATTTCCGCGTCATATTCGCCTGAATCATTCCGATTCAGGCGAAATTTCCCGATGCAGCAGCAAAAAATTGAGAAAAATTCAAACCGCCCTCAGCCCTTTATTCATGGGAAATTCAGCCGTTTCGCTTGCGTCAAAATTCCGCCCTCAGCCCGACGCAGGGTTGTCTCAGATTCTCAGTATGTTAGGGTTATGCCCGTTAACAATTTACCATGGTAATCATATCGGCATAAACAAATAACAGGACACTCTCTATTGCATGGCAATTAAATTAGAAGTGAAAAATCTTTATAAAGTATTTGGCGAGCACCCGCAGCGCGCATTCAAATATATTGAGAAAGGCCTTACGAAAGAGCAAATTCTGGAAAAAACCGGGCTATCGCTTGGCGTTAAAAACGCCAGTCTGGCCATTGAAGAAGGCGAGATTTTTGTCATCATGGGATTATCCGGTTCGGGTAAATCCACTATGGTTCGCCTTCTCAATCGCCTGATTGAACCCACCCGCGGACAGGTGCTGATTGACGGCGTGGATATCGCCAGAATATCAGACGCAGAGCTTCGCGAGGTGCGCAGAAAGAAGATCGCAATGGTGTTCCAGTCATTCGCGCTGATGCCGCACATGACGGTACTGGATAATACCGCCTTCGGTATGGAATTAGCCGGCACGCCGGCTCAGGAACGTCAGGAAAAAGCCCTTGATGCACTGCGTCAGGTCGGGCTGGAAAATTATGCGCATGGGTACCCGGATGAACTTTCCGGCGGTATGCGCCAGCGCGTGGGATTAGCCCGTGCATTAGCCATTAATCCAGACATATTATTAATGGATGAAGCCTTCTCCGCCCTCGATCCGTTAATTCGCACCGAGATGCAGGATGAGCTGGTAAAATTACAGGCTAAACATCAGCGCACTATTGTCTTTATTTCCCACGATCTGGATGAAGCCATGCGTATTGGCGACCGTATTGCCATTATGCAAAACGGTGAAGTGGTGCAGGTCGGCACGCCGGATGAAATTCTCAATAATCCGGCGAACGATTATGTCCGCACCTTCTTCCGCGGCGTGGATATTAGCCAGGTCTTTAGCGCCAAAGATATTGCCCGTCGAGCGCCAAACGGCATTATCCGTAAAACGCCAGGCTTTGGCCCGCGCTCGGCGCTTAAGCTGCTGCAGGACGAAGACCGTGAATACGGTTATCTGGTTGAACGCGGCAATAAATTTGTTGGCATTGTCTCCATCGACTCCCTGAAAACGGCTCTCACTGAGAACCAGGGAATCGATGCGGCGTTAATTGACGCTCCGCTTGCCGTGGACGCCGAAACGCCGCTCAGCGAGCTGCTCTCTCACGTGGGCCAGGCGCCGTGCGCCGTACCGGTCGTCGGTGAGGAACAACAGTACGTCGGCATCATCTCAAAACGGATGCTGCTGCAGGCTTTAGATCGCGAGGGGGCAAACAATGACCGATCAATCTAACCCGTGGGGCACCACTGAAGCAGCGGACAGCGCTGCGCAATCCGCCGACGCGTGGGGTTCCACGCCCGCTCCTGCCGATGGCGGCGGCGCGGCAGACTGGCTGAACAGCGCACCCGCGCCTGCGCCAGAACACTTCAACATCATGGATCCGTTCCACAAAACGCTGATCCCGCTGGACAGCTGGGTTACAGAGGGGATCGACTGGGTGGTCACGCACTTCCGTCCGGTCTTCCAGGGGATCCGCGTCCCGGTGGATTACATCCTGAACGGCTTCCAGCAGCTGATGCTGGGCATGCCGGCACCGGTGGCGATTATCCTGTTCTCCCTGATCGCCTGGCAGTTCGGTAGCGCAGGGATGGGGATCGCTACGCTGATTTCGCTGATTGCCATTGGCGCGATTGGCGCGTGGTCGCAGGCGATGATCACCCTGGCGCTGGTGCTGACCGCCCTGCTCTTTTGCATTGTCATCGGCTTACCGATGGGGATCTGGCTGGCGCGCAGCCCGCGGGCGGCGAAGATTATTCGCCCGCTGCTGGATGCGATGCAGACCACCCCGGCGTTCGTCTATCTGGTGCCTATCGTGATGCTGTTCGGCATCGGTAACGTGCCGGGGGTGGTGGTGACCATTATCTTCGCCCTGCCGCCGATTATTCGTCTGACCATTCTGGGGATCAACCAGGTGCCTGCGGACCTGATCGAAGCGTCACGCTCGTTCGGTGCCAGTCCGCGTCAGATGCTGTTTAAAGTTCAGCTCCCGCTGGCGATGCCGACCATCATGGCGGGCGTTAACCAGACGCTGATGCTGGCCCTGTCGATGGTGGTGATCGCCTCGATGATCGCCGTTGGCGGTCTGGGTCAGATGGTGCTGCGCGGCATTGGCCGTCTCGACATGGGGCTGGCCACCGTCGGCGGCGTCGGAATTGTGATCCTCGCCATTATTCTTGACCGCCTGACCCAGGCCGTCGGTCGTGATTCACGCAGTCGCGGCAACCGTCGCTGGTATACCACCGGCCCTGTCGGGTTACTCACCCGCCCTTTCACCAAATCAAAATAAGGAACAACGATGCGACATAACGTACTTTTTGCTACCGCGTTTGCCACCCTTGTCTCCACCAGCGCGTTTGCGGCAGATCTGCCGGGCAAAGGCATTACCGTGCAGCCGGTGCAGAGCACCATTTCGGAAGAGAGCTTCCAGACCCTGATCGTCAGCCGCGCGCTGGAGAAGCTGGGCTATACGGTCAACACGCCGAGCGAAGTGGATTACAACGTGGGCTACACGTCGATTGCCTCCGGTGACGCCACCTTTACCGCGGTGAACTGGCAGCCGCTGCACGACGACATGTATGCCGCCGCCGGTGGCGACAAGAAATTCTATCGCGAAGGGACCTTCGTGACGGGTGCCGCGCAGGGGTATCTGATCGACAAGAAAACCGCCGATAAGTACCACATCACTAATATTGAACAGCTGAAAGATCCGAAGATCGCCAAACTGTTCGACACCAACGGCGACGGCAAGGCCGACATGATGGGCTGCTCGCCGGGCTGGGGCTGTGAGGCGGTGATTAACCACCAGAACAAAGCCTTCGATCTGGCGAAAACGGTCGACGTGAGCCACGGCAACTATTCAGCGATGATGGCCGACACCATTGCCCGCTTCAAAGAGGGTAAACCGGTGATCTACTACACCTGGACGCCATACTGGGTGAGCGACGTGCTGAAGCCGGGTAAAGACGTGGTGTGGCTGCAGGTGCCGTTCTCCTCCCTGCCGGGCGAGCAGAAGGATATCGACACCAGGCTGCCGAACGGCATGAACTACGGCTTCCCGGTGAACACCATGCATATCGTGGCCAACAAAGCCTGGGCGGAGAAAAACCCGGCGGCGGCGAAGCTGTTCTCGGTGATGAAGCTGCCGCTGGCGGACATCAATGCCCAGAACGCGATGATGCATGCGGGCAAATCGTCTGAAGCGGATGTGAAAGGCCACGTGGACGGCTGGATCAAAGCCCACCAGCAGCAGTTTGACGGCTGGGTGAAAGAGGCGCTAGAGGCGCAGAAGTAAAGTACTTTCCCCTCACCCCAGCCCTCTCCCGAAGGGAGAGGGTGTTAGCGTTCCCTCTCCCCGTGGGAGAGGGTTAGGGTGAGGGCACCAGACCGCACCATCCCCTAAACCGCACAATACATCACCCAACAATCCCCCAACTTTCACAATCATTAGCTATTATGGTTTCCGGAAAAATAATCACTCAACTAACGATTCCTGAAACTAATGACAAAAACAACTCAAGGGCTTAGCCCCGCACTCATCCTTTTAATGTCCGTGGCAACGGGTCTGGCAGTCGCCAGCAACTATTACGCGCAGCCTCTTCTCGACACCATCGCCCGCGCGTTCAATCTCTCCGCCAGCTCCGCAGGCTTTATCGTCACCGCTGCACAGCTGGGCTATGCCGCCGGGCTGCTGTTCCTGGTACCGCTCGGCGATATGTTTGAACGGCGAATGCTGATCGTCTCCATGACCCTGCTGGCTGCCGGTGGGATGCTGATCACCGCCAGCAGCCAGTCGCTGACGATGATGATCGTGGGTACCGCGCTAACGGGGCTGTTTTCCGTGGTGGCGCAAATCCTGGTTCCGCTCGCCGCGACCCTCGCCTCCCCGGAAAAACGCGGCAAGGTGGTGGGCACCATCATGAGCGGCCTGCTGCTGGGGATTTTGCTGGCGCGTACCGTTGCAGGGCTGCTGGCAAGCCTCGGCGGCTGGCGCACCGTATACTGGGTGGCGAGCGTGCTGATGGTCATCATGGCGCTGGCGCTGTGGCGCGGGCTGCCAAAGGTGAAGCAGGAAAATCACCTGAACTATCCTCAGCTGCTGGCCTCCGTTTTCAGCCTGTTCACCCAGGATAAGCTTCTGCGCACCCGCGCCCTCCTGGGCTGTTTCACCTTCGCCAACTTCAGCATTCTGTGGACGTCAATGGCGTTTCTGCTGGCCGCGCCGCCGTTCAATTATTCCGAAGGGGTGATTGGCCTGTTCGGCCTGGCCGGCGCCGCTGGCGCACTGGGCGCGCGTCCCGCAGGCGGGCTGGCCGACAAGGGCAAATCCCACCTGACCACCTCCGCAGGGCTGGTTTTACTTCTGCTCTCCTGGGCGGCGATCTGGTACGGACACATCTCGGTGCTGGCGCTGATCGTCGGTATCCTGGTACTCGATCTCACCGTGCAGGGCGTTCACATCACCAATCAGACCGTCATCTATCGCGTGAAGCCAGAGGCGCGTAATCGCCTGACGGCCGGATACATGACCAGCTATTTCATTGGCGGCGCTGCGGGTTCGCTCATTTCCGCGTCAGCGTGGCAGCATGCAGGGTGGTCTGGGGTATGTGCGATTGGGGCCATCGTCGCCGCTCTTAACCTGCTAGTATGGTGGCGCGGCTACCATCGTCAGGATGCAATTCACTAAGATTTACATTGCGTTGGCCTCTTAGGGTGTTAAGAGGCCCTTCACTCTGTTAATGTAAACGTAATCATTTATCCCAGAAATTTTAATGTGGGTGACATATTTACAATCGGCATGAATAGTTCAGACCCCCGTCCTCACATCCTCTCTTCAGCGGGTTCACACCCTACGCTTTCTGTGCTCACCGGGTCACGGACTTACCCGGCGCTTTCTGATGGTGACATAAGTTTGGCGGATATAACCGCACAAATAATTCATTTACATTATTTGTCACTATCGTTACTATATCGGCTGTAATTAATGAGGTTATGCCCAAATGGATAGTTCGTTTACGCCCATTGAACAAATGCTTAAATTCCGCGCCAGTCGCCATGAGGACTTCCCGTATCAGGAAATCCTGCTGACCCGCTTGTGCATGCACATGCAGGGTAAGCTACTGGAAAACCGTAATAAAATGCTGAAAGCTCAAGGGATTAACGAGACGTTGTTTATGGCGTTGATTACGCTGGAGTCTCAGGAAAATCACAGCATTCAGCCTTCCGAACTGAGCTGCGCGCTGGGCTCCTCCCGTACCAATGCGACCCGTATTGCCGATGAACTCGAAAAGCGTGGCTGGATTGAGCGCCGTGAAAGCGACAACGATCGCCGCTGCCTGCATCTGCAACTGACCGATAAAGGTCACCAGTTCCTGCGTGAGGTGCTGCCACCTCAGCACAATTGCCTGCACAAACTCTGGTCTGCCCTCAGCACCGCCGAGCGCGACCAGCTTGAGCACATCACTCGCAAGCTGCTCACCCGTCTGGACCAGATGGATGAAGACGGCGCCGTTCTTGAGGCGCTGCGCTAACGCGACGACACGCTCACCATTCCAGATTCATAAGAAAACCGACAGGCCAGCACGTCACACTGCTGGCCTTTCTGACAACAGGTCGGCTCAGCCGATGTGAAAATAAGAAGATCGTGGAGAACTACAATGAGCGCAAATGCGGAGAGCACTACCCCGCAGCAGCCGGGCAACAAGAAAGGCAAACGTAAGAGCGCCCTTCTTCTGTTGACCTTGCTCTTTATCATTATTGCCGTGGCATATGGGATCTATTGGTTTTTAGTACTGCGTCATGCTGAAGAGACTGACGACGCGTACGTGGCAGGGAACCAGGTACAAATTATGGCGCAGGTGTCGGGCAGCGTGACGAAAGTCTGGGCTGACAATACCGACTTTGTGCAAAAAGGCGATGTGTTGGTGACCCTCGATCCAACCGACGCCCAGCAGGCGTTTGAAAAAGCACAGACCGCGCTGGCCTCCAGCGTCCGTCAGACACGCCAGCTGATGATCAACAGCAAACAGCTGCAGGCCAACATCGACGTGCAGAAAACGGCGCTGGCGCAGGCGCAGAGCGACCTGAACCGCCGCGTACCGCTCGGCACGGCTAACCTGATTGGCCGTGAAGAGCTGCAGCACGCCCGCGATGCCGTTGCCAGCGCTCAGGCACAGCTGGATGTGGCCATTCAACAGTACAACGCTAACCAGGCGATGGTGCTGGGCACCAGCCTGGAAAACCAGCCCGCCGTACAGCAGTCGGCGACCGAAGTGCGCAACGCGTGGCTTGCCCTGCAGCGTACCAAAATCGTCAGCCCGATGACCGGCTACGTCTCCCGTCGTTCCGTCCAGCCAGGGGCGCAGATTAGCCCAACCACGCCGCTGATGGCGGTCGTGCCGGCAGACAATCTGTGGGTAGACGCCAACTTTAAAGAGACGCAGCTTGCCCATATGCGTATCGGCCAGACCGCGACGGTTGTCAGCGACATCTACGGCGACGACGTGAAGTACACCGGTAAAGTGGTCGGCCTGGATATGGGGACCGGCAGCGCCTTCTCCCTGCTGCCTGCGCAAAACGCCACCGGCAACTGGATCAAAGTGGTTCAGCGTCTGCCTGTGCGTATTGAGCTGGATGCCAAACAGCTGGCGGATCACCCGCTGCGTATCGGCCTCTCTACGCTGGTGACGGTCGACACCGCCAACCGCGACGGTCAGATCCTGGCAAGCCAGGTTCGCAGCAGCCCGGCTTATGAAAGTAACGCCCGTGAAATTAGCCTCGATCCGGTCAACAAGCTGATTGATGACATCGTGAAGGCAAACGCCGGTTAATCCGAAGGTGAGCGTTATGCAACAGCAAAAGCCGCAAAAACCGCTGGAAGGCGCGCAGCTGGTCATTATGACCATCGCGCTGTCGCTGGCGACATTCATGCAGGTGCTGGACTCCACCATCGCGAACGTGGCGATCCCGACCATCGCCGGTAACCTTGGCTCGTCGCTGAGCCAGGGGACCTGGGTCATTACCTCGTTTGGGGTGGCAAACGCCATCTCCATTCCGATTACCGGCTGGCTGGCAAAGCGCGTCGGTGAAGTGAAGCTGTTCCTCTGGTCGACGGTATTGTTCGTTCTTGCCTCCTGGGCGTGCGGCATGTCCAGCAGCCTGACGATGCTGATCTTCTTCCGCGTTATTCAGGGGATTGTCGCCGGGCCGCTGATTCCGCTGTCGCAGAGCTTACTGCTGAACAACTACCCGCCCGCCAAGCGCTCCATCGCGCTGGCGCTGTGGTCGATGACCGTGATTGTCGCCCCGATTTGCGGACCTATCTTAGGCGGCTATATCAGCGACAACTATCACTGGGGCTGGATCTTCTTCATCAACGTACCGATTGGCGCCATCGTGGTAATGCTGACGCTCCAGTCGCTGCGCGGAAGAGAAACCCGGACGGAACAGCGGCGTATCGACGCCATTGGTCTGGCACTGCTGGTTGTCGGCATCGGTAGCCTGCAGGTCATGCTCGACCAGGGTAAAGAGCTGGACTGGTTCAACTCCCGGGAGATCATCATCCTGACGATTGTCGCGGTGGTGTCGCTGAGCTTCCTGATTGTCTGGGAGCTGACGGACGATAACCCGATAGTCGACCTGTCGCTGTTTAAGTCGCGAAACTTCACCATAGGCTGTCTGTGTATCAGCCTCGCCTACATGCTCTACTTCGGCGCGATTGTACTGCTGCCGCAGCTGTTGCAGGAGGTATACGGCTACACCGCAACCTGGGCAGGTTTAGCCTCGGCGCCCGTTGGATTGATTCCGGTTCTGCTGTCGCCGATTATTGGCCGCTTCGCCCACAAGCTCGACATGCGCAGGCTGGTGACGTTCAGCTTTATCATGTACGCCGTCTGCTTCTACTGGCGCGCGTATACGTTCGAACCGGGAATGGACTTTGGCGCCTCCGCGTGGCCGCAGTTTATTCAGGGCTTTGCCGTGGCGTGTTTCTTTATGCCACTGACCACCATCACGCTTTCCGGTTTACCGCCTGAGCGCATGGCGGCGGCATCGAGCCTGTCGAACTTTACGCGAACGCTGGCGGGCTCGATTGGTACGTCGATCACCACCACCCTGTGGACGAACCGTGAATCGATGCATCATGCACAGCTGACCGAAGCGGTGAATCCGTTCAATCCGAACTCTCAGCAGATGTACAACCAGCTGCAGGGAATGGGCATGACGGAGCAGCAGGCGTCAGGGTGGATTGCCCAGCAGATCACCAACCAGGGACTGATTATCTCGGCCAACGAGATTTTCTGGATATCGGCAGGGATCTTTATCGTCCTGCTGGGACTGGTGTGGTTTGCTAAACCGCCGTTTGGCGCCGGTAGCGGCGGCGGCGGTGCGCACTAGTCCTGTGCGCTGGATGCCGGGTGGCGGCTACGCCTTACCCGGCCTACGATAACCGGGCCATCATCCGTAGGCCCGGTAAGCGTAGCGCCACCGGGCAACCGCCCCGGTTGTCCAGAACGCGATAGCCATTGTCAGTTCCGATAAAGCAGCGCGCCTGAAATCAATTCACGATAGTGAAAAGACAACAGGAGCGCATCATGCTGAACACACCCGCCGACAAGTACCAACCCTATCCGATCCTTTCCCTGCCCGACCGCCGCTGGCCGGAGCAACGCATCACCCGCGCGCCGCGCTGGCTCTCAACCGACCTGCGCGACGGCAACCAGGCCCTTGCCGAGCCGATGGACAGCGCACGCAAGCTGCAATTCTGGGACCTGCTGCTGGGCTGCGAATTCAAAGAGATCGAGGTCGCTTTTCCTTCCGCCTCGCAGACCGATTTCAACTTTGTTCGTCAGCTGATTGAAGAAAACCGCATCCCGGATGACGTCACGATTCAGGTGTTAACCCAGGCGCGGGAAGATCTTATTCATCGCACTTTCGAATCCCTGCGCGGTGCGAAACAGGCCACCGTCCATCTCTATAACGCCACCGCCCCGCTGTTCCGCCGCCTGGTGTTCGGCATGGAGAAAGCGCAAGTCGTCGAGCTGGCGACGCGCTCCACGCGGCTTATTCGTCAGCTGTGTGAAGAGAACCCGGACACCCGCTGGCAGTATGAGTATTCCCCGGAAACCTTCTGCTTTACCGAACCGGAATTTGCGCTGGAGATTTGTGAAGCCGTGGCAGAGATCTGGCAGCCGTGCGACGAACGGCCCATGGTGATCAACTTACCGGCCACCGTCGAAGTGAGCACGCCGAACGTCTATGCCGACCAGATCGAGTATTTCTGCCGCCACTTCAGCCGCCGCCGCGACGTCTGCATCAGCGTGCATCCGCATAACGACCGCGGTACCGGCGTCGCCAGCGCCGAGCTGGCCGTAATGGCGGGCGCAGACCGCGTGGAAGGCTGCCTGTTTGGCAACGGGGAGCGCACGGGCAACGTCTGCCTGGTGACGCTGGCAATGAATCTCTACAGCCAGGGCGTCAGCCCGAATCTGGACTTTAGCGATATGAACCGGGTGGTGGAAGTGGTGGAAGCCTGCAACCAGCTGCCGGTGCATCCGCGCCATCCGTGGGCGGGTCGGCTGGCCTATACCGCCTTCTCCGGCTCGCACCAGGACGCGATCAAAAAAGGCTTTGATGCCCGCAGGCCTGGCGAGCGCTGGGAGATGCCCTATCTGCCCGTCGATCCGCAGGATATCGGCTGCACCTACGAAGCGGTGATCCGCGTAAACAGCCAGTCAGGGAAAAGCGGCAGCGCGTGGCTCATCGAACAGAATCATGGTCTGAAATTACCCCGCGCCCTGCAGCAGGATTTCAGCCAGCACGTACAGCAGGAAACCGATCGCCACGGAAAAGAGATGACGCAGAATGCACTTTGGCAGCTGTTCCGCACCCGCTACGGCCTGGTAGCCACGCCGCAGTTTGCGCTGCAATCCTACCGCAGCGACAGCCAGCAGGACGGCCAGCTGCGTTTGACGGCAAGCATCTCTACGCAGGGGGGAACGCGTCAGTTGGAAGGTCAGGGTAACGGTCTGCTCTCCGCCGCAGCTCAGGGCTTAAGCCGCTGGGTCAACGCCCCGTTCATGATTAAGGATTATCACGAGCATACGTTAGGTGAACGCAGCGACAGCCGCTCGGTGGCCTACATCCGCTGCCTGTTCCAGGACGGCAGCAGCCGCTGGGGCGTGGGCATTGACAGCGACGTGGCGCGCGCGTCGCTTCAGGCGCTCTTTAACGCCGTCAGTCGTTCTTAAAGTAATCGCTGGGGGAGACGCCCATCACCCGGCGGAACATCGCCGTAAAGGCGCTGTGGCTGCCGTAGCCCAGCTCCAGCGCCACGCGCAATACCGGCTGGCCCTGCGCCAGCCGCACTAAGGCTTCCAGCAGGCGCGCCCTTCTCAACCACTCGCCGTAGCTTAATCCCGTCTGCTGCTGAAAATGGCGGTTCAGGGTGCGCTCGCTCATGTTCGTCATGCTCGCGGCCTGCGCGCTGCTCCAGCTTTCCCCCGCGTTTTGCCGGATTTGCAGACACAGGTGACGTAACGCCTCACTTTCCGGCTCCGGCAGATGAAACGGCAGCACCGGCATAGTGCGGATTTCATCGAGAATGAGCTCATAGACGCGTTCATCCCGGCTTCCGGGTGAGTACGATTCAGGTAAAGCAAGGGAGACGAGGATCAGCTCGCGCAGCAGCGGCGCGATCTGCACGATCTGGCAGGTTGCGGGGAGATCGGCCCGCGCCAGCGGATCGATGAACAGCGTTCGCGCCGCCACGTTGCCGGTGATGCGAAGCGAGTGCTCTGTCCCCGCCGGCAGCCAGACGCCGCGACCGGGAGGAACTACCCAACAGCCCGATGCGGTATCCACCCGTACCACGCCGCTCAGGGTGTGCAACAGCTGCGCGCAGTCGTGCTCATGCCACGGCTCGCTGTCGCCATGAACATAATCATGGGCAAACGGAACGAGGGGACGATGGGTAAAGGAGAAGGTTGCGGTTGTGGTCATGGGGTTAAACAACCCTCACCCTACCCTCTCCCTGAGGGAGAGGGAAAAGGTGCACTAGATGTGCAGTTCCTGCAGTTTTTCTTTTGGCAGGGCCAGCTCTTCGTTGCTGTTCACGCGAACATCACGCTCGATGATGTGACGCGCGATTTCCTGCGCTTCTTCCAGAGAGTGCATCTGGTAAGTACCGCACTGGTAAACGTTCAGCTCAGGGATCTGGTTCTGCTCTTTCACCTTCAGCACGTCTTCCATCGCCGCTTTCCACGCATCTGCGACGCGTTTCTCGTCAGGCACACCAATCAGACTCATGTAGAAACCGGTACGGCAGCCCATCGGAGAGATATCGATGATCTCAACGCCGTTGCCGTTCAGGTGGTCACGCATGAAGCCAGCGAACAGGTGCTCCAGGGTATGAATGCCTTTCTCTGGCATCACTTCTTTATTTGGCACGCAGAAACGCAGATCGAAGACGGTGATCGTGTCGCCGTGCGGGGTGTGCATGGTCTTCGCCACGCGAACTGCAGGTGCTTCCATACGGGTATGGTCGACAGTAAAGCTATCTAATAACGGCATACGTCACCTCCGATAGTGATTTTTTTTAAAATAAACTGAACTCTTCTACAGAATGCGCGTCTGAGTATATGAAAGACGCGCATTTGTTATCATCATCCCTGAATTCAGAGATGTATATTTTGGCCACAGCGATGTGGCCTTTTTCTTTTCTGCTTAAGCCTGCTTCGCCAGAAACGCCTCAAACGACTCGGTATCCGCCGCTTCAACTTCTTTCTGACGCACAACGGACGCATCGCGTTCCGCTACAAAATCCGCTTCGCTCAGCACTTCTAACGGCTCCTGCATCAGCATCTCACGGTACTCCGCTGAGAGTGAACGCCCCGTGCCGCCAATGCCCTGATCGATCATAGAACGCAGAATGCGTGCTGAGAACGTCAGTTCCGGATTATCAAAACTTTCCACCAGCCGATCGCAGATCTGTTGATACGCGTCGCCGCCGTCGATGCTGTCCATTGTCCGGGCAACACGCTTCAGGTCACGGAACAGATCTTTGCCGACTTTGGTCAGCGGGAACTGTGCCGTTTCGCAGCCGATACCGAGCGTCAGACCAGGTTTACGCCCTTCCAGAATCACGCGGTTCCAGTTTGTACGGGTGCAGAGCAGTTCGTCTGAACTCATTTCCGGCGCATCCGCCAGCACGCACCAGACCATAAACAGATCCAGGAAGCGAATCTGCTGTTCATCAACGCCAATCGGTGAGAACGGGTTGATATCCAGCGAGCGTACTTCAATGTATTCAATCCCACCGCGCTGAAGCGCATCCGACGGGGTTTCACCGCTGCGCGTTACGCGCTTAGGACGAATAGGCGCATACAGCTCGTTTTCAATCTGCAGCACATTGCTGTTGATTTGCAGGCGCTTGCCGTCTTTTTCGAGGCCGATTTTCTCGTACTCTTCCGACGGGGTTTTGATCGCCCGCTTCAATCCTGCCACATATTCGTGCAATTCGTTAAACGTAATACCGAGATTGCTTTGCGATTTATTGGTATAACCGAGATCGCTCAGGCGCAGAGAGGTCGCGTACGGGAGATAGTACATTCCGCACTCGGTCTTCTCGAACGGCAGCGTGGTCGGTTTCCCCTGCAGGAACGAAGAACAGATCGCCGGGGAGGCACCAAACAGATACGGGATCACCCAGCCGAAACGGTAATAGTTGCGGATCAGGCGGAAATAGCCCTCAGAGATCGCGTCTTTATCTGTTTCACCGCATTTCGCCTGCCAGAAAGCCATTGGCAGCGAGAAGTTGTAATGCACGCCAGAGATCGTCTGCATCAACGCGCCGTAGCGGTTTTTCAACCCTTCGCGATAGAGCGTTTTCAGCCGACCGATATTTGACGTGCCGTACTGCGCCAGCTCAATCTCCTGGCCCTGCTCGATATAGCACGGCATGCTGAGCGGCCACATACGTTCGTCGCCCATGTTGCGCGCGGTATAGCGATGGATATCGCGCATGATCGTCAGCATATGATCAATATCACCTTCTACTGGCGTGATGAACTCCAGCAGTGCTTCAGCGAAATCGGTTGTGATCCATTTATGTGTCAGCGCCGAGCCTAACGCCTTCGGGTGACCCGTCGTCGCTAAGCTACCGTCCGCGTTAACGCGCAGCGTTTCACGCTCAAGACCACGCTGAATACCCTTCAATGCCTGAGGGTGGTTTTCCAGCCAGGCCAGCGCCTGAGATACGTCCGGGATCAAATTGACCTCCCGCCTGTCAAAGTAATGTTACTCAGCATAATTGTAATGGTTGACGATTGAAGGTCGCGTATTCATTCCACCAATTAGTGCCACCACGTCATACCCTGTAGTGTTGCCCACGCCACGAGAACATAGCGCAACGCCTTGCCAAGGCACAAAAAAAAGAGCACCGGTCCCCAGGAGATGCGCATCCATCCCGCCAGCAGACACAGTAAGTCGCCTATTACAGGCATCCAGCTTAATAACAGCGTGGCAGCGCCATAGCGTTTTAGCCAGCCGACTGCCTTTTCCTGCCAGCGCGATTTTTCGCGCAGCGGAAAGAAACGCCCAAGAATAACGTTAGTCAGCCCTCCAAGGCTATTACCCATTGTTGCTATTAATACAAGCAGCCAGGGCTGACTCACGCCGGACAACAGCATCGCCACCAGCACCACTTCCGAATTTCCCGGTAACAGCGTGGCGCTTAAAAAACTGCTGGCGAATAATGAGGCGAGTGACAGCGCGTCACTCACAGTAAGCGCACATCCACCGCATCCATTCCGGCATCACGCGCGGCCTGGATACCAAAATCGGCATCTTCAAACACGACACATTTTGCCGCCGGGACGCCCATTAACTCAGCGCAAAGCAGGAAGGTGTCCGGTGCGGGCTTATGATGTTTAACATGATCGGCGGCGACCACGGCAGAAAAATAGTGGCGCAGGCCAAGATGATTGAGTAATGCCTCAGCAATCGCACTTTCGCTGCCCGTTCCGACCGACATCGGGCGACGCCCGTGCCACTCTTTTACCACATCAATCAGCGGCAGAGGGCGTACGGTATCTAAAAGCATGGCTTTTACCGCATCGGTTTTTTCGCGCGCGAGCAGGTGCGGGTCGAGATCGGCCTGATTCAGTTCAATCACGGCCTGTGCAATACGCCAGGTGGGGGATCCGTTGAGGGCAATCATCGCCTGAAGATCGAAACGCATACCGTAGCGGCCCAGGACGTCAGTCCAGGCTTGACGATGCGTGGGTTCGGTATCCAGGAGAGTGCCGTCCATATCGAAGATCAAACCGTCATACTGTGCGTACATCGTGCTCTCGCTAAACGATTAACAAAGCATTACTTTATCGTAAATGGTGATTTTTGTCGCTGATTGAGAGTGTGATTGCTGACGGAACGTCGAAGGAATAAACAAAGAAGGGGAATATGGTGCATCCGGGAGGATTCGAACCTCCGACCGCTCGGTTCGTAGCCGAGTACTCTATCCAGCTGAGCTACGGATGCATCAGGGAACTACTTTCAGAAATAATAATGGTGCATCCGGGAGGATTACTCGGCTGCGCCTCGCCCTGCGGGCCGTTGCTGAAGCAACGTTATCCTCCCTGGTGCTCGCGATTAACTCGCAGACCTTGAAACAACAGCGTGGCTATTATCTCGGAGAATATGGTGCATCCGGGAGGATTCGAACCTCCGACCGCTCGGTTCGTAGCCGAGTACTCTATCCAGCTGAGCTACGGATGCATCAGGGTACTGCTTTCAGAAATAGTAAATGGTGCATCCGGGAGGATTCGAACCTCCGACCGCTCGGTTCGTAGCCGAGTACTCTATCCAGCTGAGCTACGGATGCATCGGGATTTACTACTGTACTGCTCGATATTCATATCACTTCTAAAGCAATATGAAGTAATAGATGGTGCATCCGGGAGGATTCGAACCTCCGACCGCTCGGTTCGTAGCCGAGTACTCTATCCAGCTGAGCTACGGATGCAAAATGGCGGTGAGGCGGGGATTCGAACCCCGGATGCAGCTTTTGACCGCATACTCCCTTAGCAGGGGAGCGCCTTCAGCCTCTCGGCCACCTCACCACACAACGCCTCTTTCGAGTGCTTCGAGTTACTCGTTAAGAGCTTCTCGTCGCTGCGTGGCGCATATATTACTTTCTGGGACTTATAAGTCAAACAATTTTCCAAAAGCTTTTATCGTTTGCACAAATCACACGCAATTCGCATGTAAAAGCCGCAAAGAGGGTGTTTTATAAGCGGATTTTGCAGGCATCTTCACAGAAAACCTTTGCAGAAATGGCGGCGTAAGGGCGAGTTTAGGGTAACGGAGTGGTTAAAAAGAGAGCGTTTGAAATTAAACGGTAACGTTGAGCAGGAAAAATGACAGGAGGGTTGCGTCTCGCCCGACAGCGAGACGCGACAATATCAGTAACTGGACTGCTGGGATTTTTCAGCCTGGATACGCTGGTAGATCTCTTCACGGTGGACAGATACTTCTTTAGGAGCGTTAACACCAATACGTACCTGGTTACCCTTTACCCCTAAAACTGTCACGGTGACCTCATCCCCAATCATGAGGGTCTCACCAACTCGACGAGTCAGAATCAGCATTCTTTGCTCCTTGAAAGATTAAAAGAGTCGGGTCTCTTGTATCCCGGCATTATCCATCATATAACGCCAAAAAGTAAGCGATGACAAACACGTAAAGTGTAAGCAGTCACGGCATCACATTCTGTTAAACGTAAGTTTAGCCGATATACACAAACTCAACCTGACTTTATCGTTATCGATAGCACAGTGAACAAGACGCCATAACGTTACCGCTATGGCGTCTGCTTGTGCTTTGTAGTTATTACAGTTTCGCGCTTACCCAGCTTTCAACGCTGGCCAATGCCGCAGGAAGTGCCGCCGCATCCGTACCACCGGCTTGCGCCATGTCCGGACGACCGCCACCCTTGCCGCCCACCTGCTGAGCGACCATACCAATCAGTTCCCCTGCTTTTACGCGGTCGGTCACATCCTTAGAGACGCCCGCAATCAGAGAAACCTTACCTTCTGCCACTGTCGCCAGCACGATAACGGTAGAACCAAGCTGGTTCTTGAGATCGTCGACCATAGTACGCAGCATCTTAGGCTCAACGCCCGCCAGATCGCTGACCAGCAGTTTGACACCCTTAATGTCTACAGCCTTGCTGGAGAGGTTTGCACTCTCCTGCGCCGCAGCCTGCTCTTTGAGCTGCTGCAGCTCTTTTTCCAGCTGACGCGTGCGATCCAGCGCAACGCGCACTTTCTCGCCCAGGTTCTGGCTATCGCCTTTCAGCAGCTGCGCGATGTCGTGCAGCTGATCGCTCTGCGCATGCAGGCTGGCAATCGCACCTTCACCGGTCACCGCTTCAATACGACGCACACCTGCCGCCGTGCCCGACTCGGAAACAATGCGGAACAGGCCGATGTCACCGGTGCGCGATGCGTGCGTACCGCCGCACAGCTCGGTAGAGAAGTCGCCCATGCTCAGCACGCGAACGCGGTCGTCATATTTCTCACCAAACAGCGCCATCGCACCTTTTTTCTTCGCGTCCTCGAGCTCCATGATGTGGGTCTCGATTGGCAGGTTACGACGGATCTGCGCGTTCACCAGATCTTCCACCGCGCGGATTTCAGACGGTTTCATCGCTTCAAAATGCGAGAAGTCGAAACGCAGCACTTTATCGTTAACCAGAGAACCTTTCTGTGCAACGTGGGTACCGAGTACGTCGCGCAGGGCAGCGTGCATCAGGTGGGTTGCAGAGTGGTTCAGACGAATGCGCGCGCGGCGAGCTTCATCCACGTTAGCCTGTACGCCCTCGCCCACTTTCAGAGAACCGGAAACCAGTTTGCCCTGGTGACCAATCGCCTGACCGTATTTCTGGGTATCGCTGACGCTGAAGCTGAAACCGTTGCCTTTCAGTTCGCCCTTATCGCCAACCTGGCCGCCGGACTCCGCGTAGAACGGCGTTTTGTCCAGAATGACAACCGCATCCTGGCCCGCGCTAATGCTGTCCACGGCTTTACCGTCAACAAACAGAGCGGTCACTTTGCCGGTCAGTTCCAGCGCGTCATAACCTTTGAATTCTGACGCGCTATCAACGCGGATCATCGCGTTGTAGTCTGCACCGAAACCGCTGGATTCACGCGCACGACGACGCTGCTCTTCCATCGCGGCTTCGAAGCCCGCTTCGTCAACTTTGATGTTGCGCTCGCGGCAAACGTCCGCCGTCAGGTCAACCGGGAAGCCGTAGGTGTCGTACAGGCGGAAAGCGGTTTCGCCATCCAGCGTGTCGCCCTTAAGTTTCGCCAGCTCTTCGTCCAGCAGCGCCAGACCGCGCTCCAGTGTACGTGCAAACTGCTCTTCTTCGGTTTTCAGAACCTGCTCTACCTGCGCCTGCTGGCGTTTCAGCTCATCACCGGCAGCACCCATCACGCCAATCAGTGGCCCAACGAGTTTATAGAAGAAGGTGTCCTTCGCGCCCAGCATGTTGCCGTGACGGATGGCACGACGAATGATACGACGCAGCACGTAGCCACGGTTTTCATTCGACGGGATAACGCCGTCGGCAATCAGGAACGCACAGGAACGAATGTGGTCCGCGATAACGCGCAGAGATTTATTGCTGAGGTCGGTCGCACCGGTCACTTCCGCGACGGACTTGATCAGCGTGCTGAACAGATCGATGTCATAGTTGGAGTTAACGTGCTGCAGAACCGCGGCAATACGCTCCAGACCCATACCGGTATCAACGGAAGGCTTCGGCAGCGGCTCCATCGTACCGTCGGCCTGACGGTTGAACTGCATGAAGACGATGTTCCAGATCTCAATGTAGCGATCGCCGTCTTCTTCCGGGCTGCCTGGAGGGCCGCCCCAGATGTGGTCGCCGTGATCGTAGAAGATCTCGGTGCACGGACCGCAAGGACCGGTATCACCCATCTGCCAGAAGTTATCAGACGCGTATGGCGCGCCTTTGTTATCACCGATGCGAATAATACGCTCGCGCGGGATCCCGACTTCTTTTTCCCAGATTTCGTAGGCTTCGTCATCGGTTTCATAGACGGTAACCCACAGACGCTCTTTCGGCAGGTTGAACCAGTTTTCACCGGTCAGCAGTTCCCACGCATATTGAATAGCATCGTGTTTGAAGTAGTCGCCGAAGCTGAAGTTACCCAGCATTTCGAAGAACGTATGGTGACGCGCGGTGTAACCGACGTTTTCCAGGTCGTTGTGTTTACCGCCCGCACGCACGCAACGCTGTGAGGTTGTGGCGCGGGAATAATTACGCTTGTCGAGACCAAGGAACACGTCCTTGAACTGGTTCATCCCGGCGTTGGTAAACAGCAGAGTCGGATCGTTGTTCGGTACCAGGGAGCTGCTGGCAACAACCTGGTGTCCCTTACTATGGAAAAAATCGAGAAACGCCTGACGGATCTCAGCGGTGCTCTTGCTCATAATTATCCTGAAATCAAGCTAACGAAATGTCGTAGCCAGCCTGTATCGGTAAACCGTTGGACAGACCAGCTACTGGAAAAAGTGGGAATAAGATAAGTTTTCTTGGGTGGGAAGTAAAATCCCGCATGCGTTCAATCGGCAAAATTACGCCAGATATCCTGAATATCTTCCATCAGAAAGCCGCGGTAGAGCAAAAAGCGCTGGATTTTGACTTTTTCTGAAAATTCACGCGGCAGCGGTTCGCCGTATTTACGTATCGCCTGTTCTCTGGCTAGCTCGCACCAGTCAATATCGCATTCGCGCATCGCTTTTTCGATGGATTCCCGGGCCACCCCTTTCTGGTTCAGCTCCTGCCGGATGCGCGCGGGCCCATATCCTTTGCGGCCGCGGCTGGCGAGAAAGCGTGAGGCAAAACGTTCGTCATCGAGATAGTGATGCTCATAGCACCAGGCGATCACGCGGTCATAATCTTCCGCGGTGGCATCAATCTCTTCCGGCCCGTTTTTACTCATCACCGGAGCCGACAGTTTTCGCCGCAGCTCCTGTTCACTGTGGTCACGCACTGCCAGGATGCGCACCGCGCGGTCCAGTAAGCGTGCATACGCGGGTCGACGTGTTGTCGGTTCACTCATAAAAAAACCTGCTGATTCAGAAATGCAAAAAGGGCCGCATCAGCAGCCCTTCATTTTTAAACGAAAGAATTAAAAGTCTTCGTTAGTTTCTTCAGCATCCGCGGCATCCACCACGAAATCAGGTTTGGAGTCCTGGTTGTTCAGCAGAAGCTCACGCACCTTCTTCTCAATCTCTTTCGCCGCAGCCGGGTTCTCTTTCAGCCAGGAGATCGCGTTCGCTTTACCCTGACCAATCTTGTCACCGTTGTAGCTGTACCAGGCGCCCGCTTTTTCAATCAGCTTCTCTTTCACGCCCAGGTCAACCAGCTCGCCGAGGAAGTTGATCCCTTCGCCGTAGAGGATCTGGAACTCAGCCTGTTTGAACGGCGCGGCGATTTTGTTCTTCACAACCTTCACGCGGGTCTCGCTACCCACCACGTTCTCGCCCTCTTTCACCGCGCCGATACGGCGGATATCCAGACGGACAGAGGCGTAGAATTTCAGTGCGTTACCACCGGTAGTGGTTTCCGGGTTACCGAACATCACACCAATTTTCATACGGATCTGGTTGATGAAGATCAGCAGCGTGTTGGACTGCTTCAGGTTACCGGCCAGCTTACGCATCGCCTGGCTCATCATACGTGCCGCGAGGCCCATGTGAGAGTCACCGATTTCGCCTTCGATTTCGGCTTTTGGCGTCAGTGCGGCAACGGAGTCGACCACGATAACGTCAACGGCACCAGAACGCGCCAGCGCGTCACAAATTTCCAGCGCCTGCTCACCGGTGTCCGGCTGAGAACACAGCAGGTTGTCGATATCCACGCCCAGCTTGCGGGCATAAACAGGGTCCAGCGCATGCTCGGCATCGATAAACGCACAGGTTTTACCTTCGCGCTGTGCCGCGGCAATCACCTGCAGCGTCAGGGTGGTTTTACCGGAGGACTCTGGCCCGTAGATTTCTACGATACGGCCCATAGGCAGACCGCCAGCGCCCAGCGCGATATCCAGAGAAAGCGAACCGGTGGAGATGGTTTCCACATCCATGGAACGGTCTTCACCCAGGCGCATGATGGAGCCTTTACCGAATTGCTTTTCGATCTGGCCCAGTGCTGCCGCCAACGCTTTCTGTTTGTTTTCGTCGATAGCCATTATTACTCCTGTCATGCCGGGAGAAGCGACTGTGCTTCACCGTGGATTTCTGTTCTGTTGGTGCAATTATACTGTATGGTCATACAGTATCAAGTATTTTGTAGAAATTGTTGCCAGAGCGTTTTTAACGCATAAACGGTTGCCTGACGACGCACGCTTTCGCGATCGCCGCTGAAGCACTCCCGGCGGGTGATCCCTTCCCCTTTGGAGGTGGCGAACCCAAACCAGACGGTGCCGACAGGCTTCACGTCGCTGCCGCCGTCCGGGCCCGCAATGCCGCTAATGGAAATCGCGTAATCTGCGCGCGCCTCTTTGAGCGCGCCAATGGCCATCTCTATCACCACCGGTTCGCTGACCGCGCCATGCTGTTCAAGCGTGGATTCGCGCACGCCAATCATCTGTGCTTTAGCTTCGTTACTGTAGGTCACAAAACCGCGTTCAAACCAGGCGGAACTGCCGGCAATATCGGTAATCGCTTTCGCCACCCAGCCGCCGGTACAGGATTCCGCAGTGGTGATTGTCGCGCCACGCTGCTTCAGTGCAAGGCCAACGATCTCGCTAAGCTGCATCAATTCATGGTCAGTCATTCTCGCTCCAGGCATCAGAAAAACGTGCAGCACAAGATAGCACTTTCTCGTCAGATGTGGGGATGCACTTCAGGTTTTACGAGGGGGCTTCAGAAAAAAGCCGGTACGGACGCACCGGCGGTGGAAAGGTTATTTCATGCTCTCAGCGAGGGTGTTCACATTGTGGCGAAACGCCTTAACGTAGGTGTCTGCCGCCCCACCTTTTGCCGACAGCGCTTCGGGGTAAAGCTCGCCCCCAGGCTGCGCGCCCGTCGCCGACGCAATCTGCTTAACCAGACGCGGATCGAGCTGATTTTCCATAAACCAGGTTTTCACGCCGTCGGCTTTAATCTGATTGATAATCTCAGCGACCTGCGCCGCGCTGGCTTCGCTCTCAGACGACAGCCCCTGCGGCGCCATGAACGTCACGCCGTAGGCGCGGCTGAAATAGCCGAAAGCGTCATGGCTGGTCAGCACTTTACGCTTCGCCGGCGGGATCTGGCTAAAGCGCGTTTTGGCCCAGTTATCCAGCTGGCTAAGCTGCGCGATATACGGTTTACCGGAGGCTTCCAGCGCGGCTTTATCATCCGGATCGGCTTTCACCAGCCCGTTCAGGATATTTTGTGCATAGCGCGCCCCGTTCGCCGCGCTGTTCCACGCGTGCGGATCGGTGACGGTTTTGCCGTCCTCTTCCAGGGTGTGGGTTTTCACCCCGGCTGAAGCCACCACCAGCTGCCCCTTAAATCCGGAGGCTTTTACCAGACGGTCAAGCCAGCCTTCCAGCCCCAGGCCGTTCACCACCACCACATCAGCCTTGCTCAGGGCCGCGCTGTCTTTCGGCGACGGTTCGAAGGTATGCGGATCGCCGTCCGGCCCGACCAGCGTCGTCACCTTCACATGGTCGCCGCCTACCTCCTGCGTGATATCCCCCAGTATCGAAAAGCTGGTGACCACATTCAGCGTTTTCGCCATCACGCCGTGCGACATCATCCCCAGCGCGAGCGCCACTACAAATCCTGTACGTTTCATCGTTTCCCCTTGCGTTAAAAAAGCGCGCGCAGGCTGCCAGCGAGCCTGCTTCGCGTACCCAGTAAAATGGAAATAAAGAACAGCGCGCTGGCGGTGAGCACGATGGATGGCCCGGCCGGTAGACTCATCGCCCAGGAGAGGCTCAACCCCAGCCATGCGCAGAAAATACCGCTGATACCCGCCATCAGGAGTAAGGCAGGTAACGTGCGCACCCAGCAGCGTGCCGCCACGGCCGGAAGCATCATCAGTCCGACGGCCATCAGCGTGCCGAGCACCTGAAAACCGGCCACCAGGTTAAGCACCAGCAGCGCCAGAAACAGTCCGTGCAGCAGGCCAGGCAGCCAGCGGGCGTTCACCTGGAGCCAGGCGGTATCAAACGCTTCTGTAACCAGCCCGCGATAAAACAGCGCCAGCGTAATAAGGGTGAACATACAAACGCCCGTGACAAACAGCGCGGCGTCGTTGTCCACGGCGAGGATGGAGCCAAACAGCAGATGCAGCAGATCGACATTTGACCCGCGCAGCGACACCAGCGTGACCCCCAGCGCCAGCGAGCCAAGATAAAACCCGGCAAAGCTCGCATCTTCTTTCAGCGGCGTGCGTCGACTGACCAGTCCGGCCAGCAGCGCCACGGTAATTCCCGCGATAAAACCGCCAATACTCATCGCCAGCAGCGACATCCCGCTGAGCAAATACCCCACGGCGACACCCGGCAAAATGGCGTGAGAAAGGGCGTCGCCCATCAGGCTCATCCGACGCAACTGAAGAAACACACCGAGCGCGGTAGTGCTGACGGAGAGCGCCAGGCAAACCACCAGCGCGCGACGCATAAAGCCGTACTCAATAAACGGCTGAAAAAAGAGATGCCAGATCATGCCACCCTCACCCGCTCGGTTTTCCACTGGGGGACGTCAGCATCCAGCCGTAACGTCTGCGGGAAATGGCGCGACACGCGCTCGCTGTCGTGCAGTACCGCGAGCAGCGTTTGCCCCTGCATATACATCTCCAGCATCAAATCCATCAGCACGCTGCAGGTGGCTTCATCGACCCCGGTAAAGGGTTCATCCAGCATCACCAGCGGCGCCTGCTGCACCAGGACGCGGGCAAAGAGCATGCGCTGAAACTGACCGCCGGAGAGTTCATCGATGGTGGATAACGCCATGGACTCAAGCCCAACGCGCTCAAGCGCGCTGGCAATGCGCAGCCGCGTTTCGCGACGAAACCCGGAAAAAAGCGAAATGCCCGGCCAGCAGCCCATGCTTACCACGTCCTGTACGGTCAGCGGAAACTGCGCCTCCAGCGCGTGACGCTGTGCCAGCCAGCCGATTACCGGACGCTTACCCTGCCAGCGGAAGCCGCCGCTGACGGGAGGAATAAACCCCGCCAGCGTTTTTAGCAGCGTGGATTTCCCGCAGCCGTTAGCGCCGATAATGGCGGTCATGCTTCCGCGTTCAATGGTGCCCGAGAGGGGCCGCGTAACGGGCTGGCGTTCATAACCCGCAACCAGTTCATTCATCACAATCATGGCAATGCCACCGCCCAGCGCACGGCCAGCCCGATAAAGACAACCAGCACCAGCGCCAGCAAAAGCCGAACCAGAGCAGACAGAGAAAAAAGGGACGTTGACATGTCGACACCGCATTAAATGTTATAACATAACAATAATGAAAGGCGGATAAGATGTAAATGGCGGGTTTGAAAAGGGAGTGTGGCGAAATGTTTCTGCGGAATTTCCCTCTCCCGTGGGAGAGGGCATCAGGCCGCACCTTGCGTGCAGCCATGCCGGGTAGCGGCGTTGCCTTACCCGGCCTACCCGTCGGAGCGGCTTACTGACTAAACGGTGACGCCGCCGGAACGCGCGCCTGCGACACCGCCAGCCCCAGCTGCCACACCGCCATCGCATAGTGGGTGCTGTGGTTATAGCGGGTGATGGTGTAGAAGTTCGGCATGCCGTACCAGTACTGATAACCGGTTCCCACATCCAGACGCAGCAGACTCACCTGATCGACATTGCCCAGCGGCTGGGTTGGCGTTAAGCCTGCCGCCGTCAGCTGTGCGACGCTGTATTTGGTTTTGAAGCCGTTTTCCAGACCAAACGCCTCGCCGTTTGCCTGCACCGCAACTTGCCCACCCGGCGTCCAGCCGTGCGCTTTGAAGTAGTTCGCCACGCTGCCGATGGCATCCACCGGATCCCACAGGTTGATGTGACCATCACCGTTAAAGTCGACGGCATATTGCTTATAGGAGGACGGCATAAACTGGCCGTAGCCCATCGCGCCGGCAAACGACCCTTTCAGATCGAGCGGATCGTCCTGCTCGCTGCGCGCCATCAGCAGGAAGGTTTCCAGCTCGGAAGAGAAATACTCCGCGCGGCGCGGGTAGTTAAAGGAGAGCGTCGCCAGCGCGTCCAGGATGCGGGTTTTACCCATCACGCGGCCCCAGCGGGTTTCCACGCCGATAATCCCGACGATGATTTCAGGCGGTACGCCGTACACCTGCCACGCGCGGTTGAGCGCATCTTCGTACTGATTCCAGAACACCACGCCGTTTTGCACGTTGTCCGGGGTAATAAACTGTTTGCGGTAGCGCAGCCACGCGCCGTTCGGCCCGCTCGGCACCTGGGCCGTCGGCGCCTGACGGTCCATCAGGCGCAGCACGTAGTCCAGACGTTTTGCCTGAGACAAAATTTCGTGCAGCTGCTGTCTGTCAAAGCCGTGTTTGCTCACCATTTTATCGATGAACTGCTCGGCCGCCGGGTTATTCGCGAAGTCGCCGCCCATCTGCATCATATTGTGCTGCGGCTCCAGCAGGAATCCTCCGGAAGGCGCGCCTGCCGTTTGCTGAACGGCTTCGGTCTTAGGTTTGCTACTACAGGCAGACAGCAGAATAAGCGCAGGCAACAGCGCTGCATAACGACGCTTGAACATGAGACATCCATTTAACGGGTTCGATAAGAACCCAGTATGGTAAAGCATCCGCAACACCTCAAGGAAGCGGTACGCACCTCCCCCACGCAAATCCGCGCTTTTTTCCACCGAAAATCATTCACCTCATCAATAAACTTTCAAAATAATCCATTTTTCTTTCATTGTGAGATCTAACTAACACTTTAAAACCTTTCAAAGTGATTATTATTAGCCCAGTCAGACAAAAACAAAAAAGCCCCACAGGAGAGAAGAATGATAGAAACCATCACCCACGGCGCCGAGTGGTTCATCGGGCTGTTTCAGAAAGGCGGAGAAGTGTTCACCGGCATGGTGACCGGGATCCTGCCCCTGCTGATCAGCCTGCTGGTGATCATGAACGCGCTGATCAACTTTATCGGCCAGCAGCGCATTGAACGCTTCGCCCAGCGCTGTGCCGGGAATCCGCTGTCCCGCTACCTGGTACTGCCGTTCATCGGTACCTTCGTGTTCTGTAACCCGATGACCTTAAGCCTCGGTCGCTTCATGCCGGAAAAGTACAAGCCGAGCTACTACGCCGCCGCCTCCTACAGCTGCCATTCGATGAACGGCCTGTTCCCGCACATCAACCCCGGCGAACTGTTTGTCTATCTCGGGATCGCCAGCGGCCTCACCACCCTTGGCCTGCCGCTCGGCCCGCTGGCGGTGAGCTATCTGCTGGTCGGCCTGGTCACCAACTTCTTCCGCGGCTGGGTGACCGACCTCACCACCGCCATTTTTGAGAAAAAAATGGGCATCCAGCTTGAACAGAAAGTCCATCTTTCAGGAGCCACAGCATGAACCGGATCCGCATTGAGAAAGGCGCGGGCGGCTGGGGCGGCCCGCTGGAGTTCGACGCCACCGAAGGCAAAAAGATCGTCTACATCACCGCAGGGACGCGCCCGGCGATCGTCGACAGGCTGCGCGAGCTGACCGGCTGGGAAGCGGTCGACGGCTTCAAGGAAGGCGAGCCGCCGGAAGCGGAAATCGGCGTGGCGGTGATCGACTGCGGCGGCACGCTGCGCTGCGGCATCTATCCGAAGCGCCGCATTCCGACGGTGAATATTCACTCCACCGGAAAATCCGGCCCGCTGGCGCAGTACATCCTTGAGGACATTTATGTCTCAGGCGTGAAGGAGGACAACATCACGCTGGTGAATGGGACTCCCGCGCCGCAAAAAGCGGCCCCGCGCGAGTACGACACCAGCAAGAAAATCACCGAGCAGAGCGACGGCCTGCTGGCGAAGGTCGGGATGGGCATGGGTTCCGCCGTGGCGGTGCTGTTCCAGTCCGGACGCGACACCATCGACACGGTGCTGAAAACTATCCTGCCGTTTATGGCGTTCGTCTCGGCGCTGATCGGTATCATCATGGCGTCCGGCCTGGGCGACTGGATTGCCCACGGCCTCGCCCCGCTCGCCAGCCACCCGCTCGGGCTGGTGACGCTGGCGCTGATCTGCTCCTTCCCGCTGCTGTCGCCGTTCCTCGGCCCGGGCGCGGTGATTGCCCAGGTCATCGGCGTGCTGATTGGCGTGCAGATTGGTCTGGGGAACATTCCCCCGCACCTCGCCCTGCCCGCCCTGTTTGCCATTAACGCCCAGGCGGCGTGCGATTTCATCCCCGTTGGGCTGTCGCTGGCCGAAGCGCGCCAGGACACCGTGCGGGTGGGCGTGCCGTCGGTGCTGGTCAGCCGCTTTCTGACGGGCGCGCCGACGGTGCTGATTGCCTGGTTTGTCTCCGGCTTTATTTATCAATAAGAGGTTCCTGCGATGACCGTCATTTACCAGACCACCATTACCCGCATCGGCCAGAGCGCGGCCGACGCGCTGAGCGACCAGATGCTGATCACCTTCCGCGAAGGCGCCCCGGCGGATATCGAAGAGTTTTGTTTTATCCACTGCCACGGCGAGCTGAAGGGCGAGCTGAAGGCAGGAAGCCAGCTGGAGCTGGGCGAGGCGAGCTATGCCGTGACCGCCGTCGGCGACGTGGCCGAGCAAAACCTGCGCGAGCTGGGCCACATCACCCTGCGTTTCGACGGCCAGCCGCAGGCCGAGTATCCCGGCACGGTTCACGTGGCGGGCCCGGTTCCGCAGGCTATCACCCCAGGCTGCACGTTAAAATTTGTTGCGTAATTAAGGAGAAACACATGAGTCAGGTTGCCGTTGTCATTGGTGGGGGACAAACCTTAGGCGAGTTCCTCTGCCGTGGGCTTGCCGCAGAGGGTTACCGCGTGGCGGTAGTGGACATTCAGAGTGAAAAAGCCGCCCGCGTGGCGGACACCCTCAACACCGAGTTTGGTGAAGGGACGGCGTACGGGTTTGGTGCCGACGCCACCAGCGAGCAGAGCGTGATGGCGCTGGCCCGCGGCGTGGACGAGATTTTTGGGCGTACCGACCTGCTGGTCTACAGCGCGGGGATTGCGAAAGCGGCCTTTATCAGCGATTTCGAACTGGGGGATTTTGACCGTTCGCTGCAGGTGAATCTGGTGGGCTATTTCCTCTGCGCCCGCGAGTTTTCCCGTCTGATGATCCGCGACGGCATTCAGGGGCGCATCATTCAGATCAACTCTAAATCAGGGAAAGTGGGCAGCAAGCATAACTCCGGCTACAGCGCGGCGAAGTTTGGCGGCGTGGGGCTGACGCAGTCTCTGGCGCTGGATCTGGCCGAGTACGGCATTACCGTTCACTCGCTGATGCTGGGCAACCTGCTGAAATCGCCGATGTTCCAGTCCCTGCTGCCGCAGTATGCCACCAAGCTCGGCATAAAGGCTGAGGAAGTGGAGCAGTACTACATCGATAAAGTGCCGCTGAAGCGCGGGTGCGATTATCAGGACGTGCTGAACATGCTGCTGTTTTACGCCAGCCCGAAAGCCTCGTACTGCACCGGGCAGTCGATCAACGTGACCGGTGGGCAGGTCATGTTCTGATCGAGCGGCCTGATGCCCTCACCCTAACCCTCTCCCACCGGGAGAGGGAACAAAACAAGGAGTCGATATGGTAACCGCACTCATCACCGTCGCCGCCCTCGCCTGGCTGTGCCAGATGGCGTTTGGCGGCTGGCAGATCCACCAGTTTAACCGCGCGTTTGATGCCCTGTGCCAGAAAGGTCGCGTCGGGGTCGGGCGTTCCGGCGGACGCTTCAAACCGCGCGTGGTCGTCGCCGTTGCGCTGGACGAGCACGACCAGGTGTGCGATTCCCTGATCATGCGCGGCATGACCGTCTTCGCCCGTCCGGTGAAAATCCAGGCAATCAACGGCATTTCGCTGCAGGAATTACGGCCTGATGTGATCTTTCCCCATGATCCACTCTGTCAGAATGCACTATCATTAGCGCTTAATCTGAAACATGGATAATTTCGTTGTGAAAGCTATAGACTTGCGAAATTATCATTTCGCAACCTAAGGAACGAAGCGCCTATGAAACCTCGTCAGCGGCAGGCGGCCATTCTCGAACATCTGCAAAAGCAGGGAAAATGTTCGGTAGAGGATTTGGCCCACTACTTTGACACCACCGGCACGACAATACGCAAGGACCTGGTATTGCTCGAAAATTCTGGCGCCGTCATTCGAACCTACGGCGGCGTGGTGCTCAATAAAGACGAAGCCGACCCGCCTATCGATCACAAAACGCTGATCAATACCCACCAGAAAGCGCTGATTGCCGAAGCCGCCGTAAAATTTATCCACGATGGCGATTCCATCATTCTGGATGCAGGCAGTACCGTCCTGCAGATGATCCCGCTGCTCAGCCGCTTTAACAACATCACGGTGATGACCAACAGCCTGCACATCGTCAACGCCCTGTCGGAGTTCGACAGCGAGCAGACCATCCTGATGCCCGGCGGCACCTTCCGCAAAAAATCGGCGTCGTTTCACGGCCAGCTGGCGGAAAATGCCTTCGAGCACTTCAGCTTTGATAAACTGTTTATGGGCACCGACGGCATCGACCTGAACGCGGGCGTTACGACGTTCAACGAGGTGTTCAGCGTCAGTAAAGCGATGTGCAACGCCGCGCGGGAAGTGATTTTGATGGCAGACTCGTCGAAGTTTGGCCGCAAAAGCCCCAACATTGTCTGTAGCCTTGAAAGCGTTGATAAGCTGATTACCGACGCGGGTATCGATCCGGCGTTCAAGAAAGCGCTGGAAGAGAAAGGAATCGACGTGATCGTAACCGGAGAAAGAGATGAGTGATTTTCTGTTAGAAACGGGCCGCCAGACGCTGATGCTGGAACTGCAGGAAGCCAGCCGCCTGCCGGAACGTCTGGGCGAAGATTTTGTCCGCGCCGCCAACACCATTATCCACTGCGAAGGCAAAGTGATCGTGGCGGGCATCGGTAAATCCGGCCATATCGGCAAAAAGATTGCCGCGACGCTCGCCAGCACCGGCACCCCGGCGTTCTTCGTGCATCCGGCAGAGGCGCTGCATGGCGATCTGGGGATGATTGAAAGCCGCGACGTGATGCTGTTTATCTCATACTCCGGTTCGGCCAAAGAGCTGGACCTGATTATTCCGCGCCTGCAGGAAAAATCGGTCGCCCTGCTGGCGATGACCGGCAAATCCCGCTCGCCGCTGGCGCTGGCCGCCAAAGCGACGCTGGATATTTCCGTTGAGCGTGAAGCCTGTCCGATGCACCTCGCCCCGACCTCCAGCACCGTTAACACGCTGATGATGGGCGACGCGCTGGCAATGGCGGTGATGCAGGCGCGCGGCTTTAACGAAGAGGATTTCGCCCGTTCGCATCCGGCGGGTGCGCTCGGCGCACGCCTGCTGAATAAAGTGCACCATCTTATGCGCACCGACGATGCCATTCCGCAGGTCAAACTCGATACCAGCGTCATGGACGCGATGCTGGAGCTGAGCCGCACCGGTCTGGGGCTGGTTGCGGTGTGCGATGACAACGGGAGCGTCAAGGGCGTGTTCACCGACGGCGACCTGCGCCGCTGGCTGGTGGGCGGCGGCAGGCTGGAAACAAACGTGTCGGACGCCATGACCAAAGGCGGGCTGACGCTCAACGCCGAAAGCCGCGCCATTGAAGCCAAAGAGGTGCTGATGAAGCGCAAAATCACCGCCGCACCGGTGGTGGATGATGCCGGCAGGCTGTGCGGCGCCATCAACCTGCAGGACTTCTATCAGGCCGGAATTATCTAACCCTTCAGTCCCAGACGCTTCGCCAGCCTGTGCAGGTTGGCGACGTCCATCTCCAGCGCACGGGCGCACGCCGCCCAGCTGCGGTTATTCTGCTCCAGCGCGCGGGTAATCCTCTGACGCTGAAACGCCTCCGTGGCTTCACGCAGATTTTCATTCGCTATCTCTGGCGCAGCCTGCGCAACAGCCGGTGCGCTTTCATCCTGGAGCGCAAAATGCCGGGCGTGGATCACCACTTCGTCACCCGAACGCGTCGCCCGCGCCAGCACCACCGCGCGGTGAATCGCGTGCTCCAGCTCGCGCACGTTGCCCGGCCAGCCGTAGCTCATCAGATGCGACCGTGCCCCCGGGCTCAGCACCACGCGGGAAAGCCCCATCCTGAGGCGGCACTGCTCGCAGAAAAAGCCCGCAAGCAGCACCACGTCGTCCCCGCGATCGCGCAGCGGCGGCACGGTAAGCGGGAACACGCTCAGGCGATGAAACAGGTCGGCGCGGAACTGCCCCGCCAGCACCGCTTCACGCAGGTCGCGGTTGGTAGCCGCCAGCACGCGAACGTCCACTCTGTGACTGCGGTCATCCCCCACGCGCTGGATGTCGCCGTACTGCAGCACGCGCAGCAGCTTGGCCTGCAGCGACAGGGAGAGCTCGCCGATTTCATCCAGAAACAGCGTGCCGTTATCGGCCATTTCGAACTTGCCGCTGCGGTTGCTGATGGCCCCGGTAAACGCTCCCTTAACGTGACCAAACAGCTCGCTTTCCGCCACGCTTTCCGGCAGCGCGGCGCAGTTGAGGTACACCAGCGGGTTCACCGCGCGCGGCGAGGCTTCGTGAATGGACTTCGCAACCAGCTCCTTACCGGTGCCAGTTTCCCCGAAGATCAGCACGTTTAAATCTGAGGCGGCAACAATCTCAATCTCTTTTTTGAGCTGCGCCATACCCGGAGAAAGGCCGATCATCTCCGTGTGCGTTACCTGCTCAAACGCCGCCGGGCTGCCGGGAAGAATGTTCTGGCTCTCCAGCTGTTCAATCAGCAGGGCATTGTTCAGCGCCCCGGCGGCCAGGGCGGTAATCAGGCGCAGCTCTTCGTCGCTAAAGGTGTCGAACTGGTCCGGCGACAGGCCGTCGAGGGTCAGTGCGCCAATCAGATTTTGTCCGGCAAACAGCGGCAGGCCGATACAGGCATGCACCTTCAGGCTCTCCTGTCCGGGAATCAGCCCGTCGTACGGGTCGGGCAAGTCGCTGTCCGCCGGGAAACGCACCACGTCACCCGCGCGGGCGATGGTTTCCAGACGCGGATGGCCCTCAAGGGTAAAACGCCGCCCGAGCACGTCCTTCGCCAGCCCGTCGATAGCCAGCGGAATAAACTGCCGCCCCTCGTAGCGCAGCAGCGCCGAGGCGTCGCACGCCAGCACGTGGCGCAGCGTGGAGATCAGGCGCTGAAAGCGGTCCTGATGGCCGATACCGGTCTGCAGCTCAATGGCGATCTTCGCCAGCACGTCTACGGAAAAGCTCATATTGACCTCGCTGTCATTTTGACAATGCATGTTGTCATATTGACACTTTTTTTGATAGTCAAAATGACTACCCATTACGGATCATAAAAATATTAATTAATTAAAATCAACAAATTAAAAGTTGGCACGCAACTTGATATAAGCAAATCATCTTATTTGAAAATGCTGTATTACGTAGAGGTTGCTATGTCTATTCTGGTTAAAAATAACATTCATTGGGTCGGTCAACGTGACTGGGAAGTGCGCGATTTCCACGGGACGGAATACAAAACGCTGCGCGGTAGCAGCTACAACAGCTATCTCATCCGCGAAGGAAAAAACGTGCTGATCGATACGGTCGATCACAAGTTCAGCCGCGAGTTCGTGCAGAACCTGCGCAGTGAAATCGACCTGGACGCCATCGACTACATCATCATCAACCACGCGGAAGAAGATCACGCCGGTGCGCTGACCGAGCTGATGTCTTACATTCCGAACACGCCTATCTACTGCACCACCAACGCCATCGACTCGATCAACGGCCACCACCACCATCCGGAGTGGAACTTCCACACCGTGAAAACCGGCGACGCGCTGGATATCGGCAACGGCAAGCAGCTGATCTTTGTGGAAACCCCGATGCTGCACTGGCCGGACAGCATGATGACCTACATGACCGGCGACGCGGTGCTGTTCAGCAACGACGCCTTCGGCCAGCACTACTGCGACGAGCGCCTGTTCAACGACGAAGTGGACCAGACCGAACTCTTCGAGCAGTGCCAGCGCTACTACGCCAACATCCTGACCCCGTTCAGCCGCCTGGTGACGCCAAAAATCACCGAGATCCTCGGCTTCAACCTGCCGGTGGACATGATTGCCACCTCCCACGGCGTGGTATGGCGTGAGAACCCAACCCAGATTGTGGAGCTGTACCTGAAGTGGGCGGCGGACTATCAGGAAGACCGCATCACTATTTTCTACGACACCATGTCCAACAACACCCGCATGATGGCGGACGCGATTGCCCAGGGCATCAACGAAGTTGACCCGAACGTGGCGGTGAAAATCTTCAACGTGGCGCGCAGCGACAAGAACGAGGTATTGACCAACGTCTTCCGCTCCAAGGGCGTGCTGGTGGGCACCTCCACCATGAACAACGTGATGATGCCGAAAATTGCCGGTCTGGTAGAAGAGATGACCGGCCTGCGTTTTCGCAACAAGCGCGCCAGCGCCTTTGGCTCCCACGGCTGGAGCGGCGGCGCGGTAGACCGTCTCTCCACCCGCCTGCAGGATGCAGGCTTTGAGATGTCCCTGAGCCTGAAGGCGAAATGGCGTCCGGATATCGACGCCCTGGAGATCTGCCGCCAGCACGGTCGCGACATTGCCCGTCAGTGGGCGCTCGCCCCCCTTCCGCAAGCGGCACAACCATCCGAACAGCAGGAAGCCTGCGCCTGTGCCGCCGCGGCAGCCGCCGATCTCGGCCCGCGCATGCAGTGCAGCGTCTGCCAGTGGATTTACGATCCTGAGCTGGGCGAACCGCTGCAGGATGTTGCTCCGGGCACGCCGTGGCGCGACGTGCCGGACAACTTCCTTTGCCCGGAATGTTCCCTCGGAAAAGACGTCTTTGACGAACTGAGTACGGAGGCAAAATGAGCAACGGTATCGTCATCATCGGCTCGGGCTTTGCCGCCCGCCAGCTGGTGAAAAACATCCGCAAGCAGGATGCCAGCGTGCCGCTGACGGTGATTGCCGCCGACAGCATGGACGAGTACAACAAGCCCGATCTAAGCCACGTCATTAGCCAGAATCAGCGCGCCGAAGACCTCACCCGCCAGACGGCGGGGGAGTTCGCAGAGCAGTTTAACCTGCGCCTGTTCCCGTACACCTGGGTCACCGACATCGATGCCGCCGCCCGCGTGGTGAAAGCAAAAGAGAAGACCTGGCAGTACGACAGGCTGGTGCTCGCCACGGGTGCCTCTGCGTTCGTACCGCCGATTGAGGGCCGCGAGCTGATGCTCACCCTCAACAGCCAGCAGGAGTACCAGGCCAGCGAAACGGCGCTTCGCGACGCGCAGCGCGTGATGATTGTCGGCGGCGGGCTGATAGGCACCGAGCTGGCGATGGATTTCTGCCGGGCGGGCAAATCCGTCACCCTGGTTGACCACGCGGCGAGCATTCTGTCGTCGCTGATGCCCGCAGAAGTAAGCAGTCGCTTACAGCATCGTCTGACCGACATGGGGGTGCATCTGCTGCTCAAATCGCAGCTACTGAGTCTGAGCAAAACCGAAGGCGGCATTCGTGCCACGCTCGACCGCAGCCGCGGCGTTGAAGTGGATGCGGTTATCGCGGCGACGGGCCTGCGCCCGGAAACCGCGCTGGCGCATCGCGCAGGCGCTGAAACAGGCCGCGGCGTGAAGGTAAATAGCTATCTGCAAACCAGCCAGCCCGATATTTACGCGTTAGGCGATTGCGCGGAAATTAACGGTCAGGTGCTGCCCTTTTTACAGCCGATTCAATTAAGCGCGATGTATCTGGCGAAAAACCTGCTCGGCGGCAGCGCGCCGCTGAAATTACCCGCCATGCTGATTAAAGTCAAAACGCCGGAATTACCGCTGCATCTTGCCGGTGAAACGCAGCGTCAGGATCTGAACTGGCAAATTACCCTCGAACCGCAGGGAATGGTCGCGCGCGGTGCCGATAATGAGGGTCAGCTACGCGCCTTTGTCGTCAGTGAAGACCGGATGAAGGAGGCTTTCGCGCTGCTGAAATTGTTACCTGCTTAACCCTCGTTTTGCCGGGTGGCGCTTTGCTTACCCGGCCTACAGCACGGCCACGCTTACTTAACCTTTGGATTTAATTATCCACCGCCCCGATGTCCCGGGGCTTTTTTTTTACGCATTCTATTCATCAAATAAATGCAAAGCAGGTATATCATCGCTATCAATCCCTTATTTATTATTTCCATTAATACTTAAATGCGGAACAGCTTAAAAACATCACCCTGTTTTATTATTCGCATCCGGCTTAGTCTGAAAAGGTATTAATCAGCCGGAGACAAATCATGGCGACTTTTCATAAAGAACTCAATTATCTTTCTCGCTATTTCAAAGAAGCGAAGCATGCGGAACACATTTTATTTCGCTGGCTTTATTTGAGCCCGGAGGCGCGCATTGAGCGTCTGCGTGAGCTGATGATGCCGGTCAGTGAACCTGAGCGGTAATTGCCGGGTGGCGCTACGCTTAGCCAGCCTACAAAGCCCGTAGGCCCGCGCAAGCGTAGCGCCGCCGGGCTAAAAACCGGAACACTTTACGTAAACCAGCACTTTTTCTTCCGCAAAAAAATCCTACACTCTCAGCATCCCTTTTTCATCGGTATGCCGCGATGCGCCAGCTTCAGAAAATCCGTCAGTATCAACGGCTTTATCAGCACTACGGCGCAGCGCCTGCGTCCACGACCATCGCAGAAGTCGCGGAGGTTGCGCTGTGCAGCGAACGTCATGCGCGCACACTGCTGCGCCAGCTCGCGCAAAGCGGCTGGCTAAGCTGGGACGCGCAGCCGGGGCGCGGACACCGTGCTACCCTGCACTGCCTGACCACCACCAGCGAGCTGAGCGCGCCGCTGATGCACGCCTGCCTGGAGAAAGGGGATTACCAGAGCGCGCTGCAGCTGGCCGACGGCGATCCGGCCAGCCTGCACCACATCATCACCCCGTTTTTAGGCGGCAAATGGCTTAAGCACCAGCCGACGCTGCGCATTCCGTGGTATCGCCCGCTGACCTCGCTGCATCCTGCCCTTCAGCGCCGCCGCGCCGAACAGCATATTATCTGCGCGGTTCACGCGGGGCTGACGCGCTACGCGCCCGGCCACCCGCAGCCGGTAGCGGATTTAGCCCACCACTGGGATACCCGTGACGATAAACGTCGCTGGCGCTTTTACCTGCGCAGCGGCGCGCACTGGCATAACGGGCAGGCCATCAGCGATGAAGATGTTCTCAGCGCGATGCAGCAGATGCTGGCCGATCCGGCGCGCGGCGCGGGGCTCGCGCACGTTAAAACGGTGTCGCTTGTCGCCCCCTGGTGTCTGGAGATTGCGCTGAACGCGCCCGATGCCATGCTGGCGCATCGTCTCGCGCATCACGCCTGTCGCCTGCCGCATCCGCAGCAGCCGACTATCGGCGCGGGTCCCTTTGCTATCGCCCATCACCACTCGCACTACCTGCGCCTTGAGCGTCAGCCCTGGTACTTTGCGGCGCACCCGCTGCTGCATGCGATTGAGTTCTGGCGAACCCGCAGCGAGGCGGAAAAATCGGCGTGGATCACCGTGGGTAAAGGCGAAAATGCCCGGGAGTCCGTCACCTCCACCAGCGGCGGGTTTGCCTGGCTGATGCTGAACGCCGGGCTGCCGCACCCGCTGGCCGCCTGGCTGCGTCAGGAAATTCAGCATATTAACCAGCAGCACCTTCGCCGGGAGGATGTCGATACCCGCACGGAAATCCTGCCCGGCATCACAACGCCCGCGTTTGCGGATGCCTCCGACGTGGCGCTCCCCGCGGCCCTTTCTCTGATCTGTTACGACACGCCGGGGCTGTGCGATCTGGCCAGCATGCTGCAAACGCGCCTGAAAAAGCGCGGCTGTAGCGTTAACATTGAACGGAAGGACCGCGAGGCGTGGCATGCCCCCGACGCGCTGGCGCAGGGGGATATTTTACTGGGGGATTATCTGGCAGGCGAAGCCGCGGAATTCGCGCTGGCAGAGTGGTTTACCGAAGAGCCCGCGTGGGCCACCGCGCTGGGGCAGACCGACTGGCAAAAAGCGAAGCAGGCGCTGATGGCGTATTGCGAAAGCGAAGAAAGCCTGCGAAAACACCTGCCCGCCTTCTTTCAGCACCTGCTGGAAAGCGGCGCCTGCACGCCGCTGTTCCACTACCGCTATCGTCTTAACACCCTGGAAAACGTGCAGGACATTGTGCTGACCGCCAGCGGCTGGCTTGATTTTACCCGCGCCTGGCTGCCGTCGGCTCAGGAACGCACCACCAGCGCGTCGTAGCCGCGCCAGCGGTAGTTGACCATGGAGATCAGCCAGCAGGCAACGAACAGCCCGACCACCACAAACCCGGCGTTGCCCAGGTTGTCGTTGACCGCGCCAATCAGATCCCAGACGCCGCCGCTGAGGGCGAACTTGTCCATCAGCAGGCCCAGCGCTTCCAGCCCGCCGATAAACAGCGCCACAACCACGGAGGTGCCGGTGATGGTCATGTTGTAGTAGAGCTTGCGCTGCGGCTTGTTAAACGCCCAGCCGTAGGCACCGACCATCAGCAGGTTGTCGAGGGTATCCATCAGCGCCATGCCGCTGGCGAAGAGCGCCGGGAAGATCATGATTGACCACACCGACATCCCGCTGGAGGCGCTGGCGGCAGAGATCCCCAGCACGCCAATCTCGGTGGCCGTGTCAAAGCCGAGGCCAAACAGGAAACCAACCAGGTACATCTGCCAGCTTTTATTCACCAGGCGGAAGGTTTTGCCAAACAGCCAGTTCATGACGCCGCCCTGCGCAGGCAGCGTGATGTCGCCCTGCACGGGCCTGCCGTGTTTCAGCGCCTGAAAGCTGCGCCAGACGCCGCGCAGGATCACCATGTTCACCAGCGCCATCGCCAGCAGGAAGGTGGCGGAAACGGCGGTGCCAATCAGGCTGCCGGTTTCGTGGAACCATTCCATGTTTTTCTGAAACGCCGTCGCGGTAGCGGCGATGGCAATGGAGGCCAGCACTACGATGGTGGAGTGCCCCAGCGAGAACCACGCCCCCACGCCGGACGGGCGTTTGCCCTGCTGCATCATCTTACGCGTCACGGTATCAATGGCGGCAATGTGATCGGCGTCCACCGCGTGACGCAGCCCGTAGCACCACGCCAGCAGGCTGGCGGCCATCAGCGCCGTGCTGCCGCTAAAGGCGTGCCATGCCCATCCCCAGGCCAGCAGGTTTGCCATTACCAGAGCCAGCAGCAGAAGCGCGGCGCGAGGTTCATTGCGTAAGAGTCGTAACATTTTAAATCCTTTGTGAACATGACCGGGCGGCGGCGATCGCCGCCTGCCCGAAGGAGATCGCTCCGTCACCTGCGGGCAGGTGCGAAGGAAAAAGAAGCGTAAAGTTAGAAAGATAATGACGCAGGCGCGCGCGCAGCAGACGGTTGTGCAACACGCCGCCGCTGAGGCAGATTGTCGACAGCGATAAGCGTCGGGCATGGAACGCGGCGAGTTCCGCCAGCCCCTTAGCCAGCGCGTCGTGAAACGCCCACGCGCGCTCGCACGGCTCCGCCTGCCAGGCCAGCCACTGCTGCCAGAAAAGCGCGAGGTTATCCGCGTCGAGCGTCACCGGATGGTCGACGCCCGCGCACTGCGAGGCCAGCGCTTCCAGCCTGCAGGCGGCTTCACCCTCCCAGGACTGCGCGTCGATACCGAGCGCGCAGGCGACGGCATCAAACAGGCGACCACAGGACGAGGCACGCGGCGCGTTGATGCCGCGCCCGATCGCCGTCGCCAGCAGCGGCCAGTTCTGGCGCTGTACCGCGCGCGTTTCCGGGTACTGCTGCCAGTCAGGGACAAACGCCAGGCAGTGGGCGAGCAAATTGCGCCACGGCTGCCGCGCCGCCAGATCGCCGCCCGGCAGCGCAACGGCAGGCAGCCCGCCCAGACGCTCGCACGCGAGATAGTTCACCCGCAGGCACTCCCCGCCCCACAGCGCACCGTTCTCGCCCATGCCGATCCCGTCCAGCGTCAGGGCGATAACGTCGCCGCCCTCGCGCGGCCAGCCGTTCTCCGCCAGGCACGCCGTCGCGTGGGCGTGATGATGGAGCACGGTTTCAACGGGCAGCCCCTGCGCCTGCGCCCATTGCTGTGTGTGATAGCCCGGATGGGCATCGCACACCACGCGCTCCGGCTGGAAGGCGTAGATGTCCTGCATCGTCGAGAGCGCGCCGCGCCACTGCGCTTCGACACCCTCGTCACCGAGATCGCCAAAATGCTGGCTCAGCACCGCCTGGCTGCCACGCACCAGGCAGAAGGTGTTTTTCATCTCCGCGCCTGTGCATAACATGGCGGGGATATTCTCGAAACCCGCAGGCAACGTGATGGCATCCGGCGCGAAACCGCGCGCCCGGCGCAGTATCGCCCCGTCCCGATCCATCACCGAATCGTCCATCCGTTGAAGAATATCGCGATTGTGCAGCAGGAGGCCGTCCGCAATGCTGCCCAGTTCATCCAGCGCCTGTTGATTACTGATGGCAGGCGGCCTGCCGCTGAGGTTGCCGGAGGTCATCACCAGCGGTCGTCGGCAGTCCATCATCAGAAGATGCTGCAGCGGATTAGCGGGCAGCATGATGCCCACGCTATCCAGACCCGGTGCGATAGCCTCAGGGAAGTCAGGCAGCCAGGCTTTTGGCGTGAGCACGATGGGTGCAGCGGGTGAGCCGAGCAGCGTCTGAATCGACTCGGGCAGCTTATCCGCCTGCGGGATCATCACCGCCAGCGGCTTTGACGGGCGCTGCTTGCGTGACCGCAATTTCAGTATCGCCTGCGGGTTTTGCGCATCGCAGACGAGGTGGAAACCGCCCAGCCCTTTAACCGCAACGATGCCGCCGCTTTTCAGCATCTCTACCGCCGCACGCAGTGCCGTTTCGCGGGTGGCAAGAACGTCGCCCGAACGCCATTCCAGCGCGGGCCCGCAGTCCGGGCAGGCCACCGGCTGGGCGTGAAAACGTCGATCGGCAGGATTGCGGTATTCCGTCTCGCACGGCACGCAGAGGGGAAATGCGGCCATCGACGTGGCCGGACGGTCATAGGGCATGGCGCAGATAATGGTAAACCGCGGCCCGCAGTGGGTGCAGTTGATAAACGGGTAGCGATAGCGGCGCTCGCCGGGGTCGCGCATTTCAGCCAGACACGCCGGACAGGTCGCGGCATCGGGGACAATCTGCGTGTCCATCGCCCCGCCCGCGCTGTGGCGGATGGTAAAGTCCTCCGGCAGGTGCGCCCAGGTAAACGGCTGCGTTTCAACGTGGTCGATGCGTGCCAGCGGTGGGCAGTCCTGATGCAGCCTCGCGGTAAAGGCCCCCCCATTACCCGCGAGGCGCACCAGCACGCCCTTCCCGTCATTGCAGACGTCACCGGTCAACTGAAGCGCCTGCGCCAGCTGCCAGACGAAGGGACGAAACCCTACGCCCTGCACTTTGCCGCGCACGCGCAGCTGGACACCGTTGCTGCTCATGGCGGATCAGAACAGCAGTGATGACGACGTGTCGAACGCCGCACGACGGCGCTTTTCGGCGCTCATCTGCTCAAGCTTGTCGCGATCCACGCAGACCAGCGCGTGCGTCGGGCAGGCTTCCATGCAGGCCGGGCCGGAATCGCGGTGGTAGCACAGGTCACATTTGTTGGCTTCGGCTTTGTCCGCACGTACGCTCAGCCCCATGCCGCTGTTGCGTACTACCGGACGGACAACCACCTCCATCGCGCCGTACGGGCAGGCGACCACGCAGGTTTTACAGCCAATGCAGCGCTCCTGCATGACATGCACAAAGCCTTTCTCGCGTTTAATCGCCCCGTTCGGGCAGACGTTCGCACAGGGTGCGTCTTCGCACTGGCGACAGATGGCGGCGGTAGAAATATTCACGCCTTTGATGACGTGGATGCGCGGCAGGAATGTGTCAGGGGTAAGCGACGCGCAGTCCTGCTCCGCCTGATGGGAAACCACGCACGCCACTTCACAGGTACGGCAACCAATACACTTACTGGCATCGGCCATAATAAAACGGTTCATCTGCTTCTCCAGCATTACTGTTATGCCCGGAGATATTCATAAACCGTGCCAATAATTAACTTATTGATTTTATATGAGTTTAAATATCACAGCGGCGCTGTCATCGTCACTTATGACGATGACAGCTGTCGACATCAGCGGTGCGGGCCGTCAATAACCGAGTCGCGCAGGATAAGCTCGCCGGAAAAGGTTTGCTGATATTTAAACTCACCGCCGTCGAGCATGAAGATCAGGCGGCTGATGGTTTCTTTGATCATCTCCGTCACCGGAATACGCACGCTGGAAAGCGACGGCACGATGTAGGGCGCGATGGCCACGTCGTCAAAACCGATCACCGACACCGCGTCCGGCGCGGCCACGCCGCTGTCGTGCAGCTGCTTCATAGCGCCGATTGCCATGTCGTCATTACTCGCCACCAGCGCCGTAAAGCGTTCGCCGCGAGCAAGCAGTTCAGACACCGCCGCCGCGCCGCTGGCGGGGTTCCACTTCCCCTGCGCAATCAGCCCCTCGCGCAGCGGAATACCGTGCTGCGCCAGCGCGTCCCGGTAGCCGGAGAGACGCTCAACCCCGGTGGGGGAATCCAGCGAGCCGGTAATAAACGCGATCTCCCGGTGCCCTTTCGCAATCAGCTGTGACACCGCCTCCTGGCTGGAGGCTTTATGATCGGACCAGACGCAGTGGCTGCTGTTTTTCCGCAGGCGGCGGTTGAGCACCATAATGGGCTGCTCGCACTTCTCGACGATCTCATCCATCTCTTCCACGCTCAGGAAACGCGGGTAGATGATCACCGCGTCGCAGCGCATATCGAGCAGGTACTGGATCGCCTCGCGCTCTTCATCCGCGCTGTGCTTGCCGTCCGCGAGGATCAGCTGCCGCCCTTTCTCTTCCGTCATGCGCGCGGCGTGAAACAGCAGTTCGCTAAAGTAGACGCCGTGATAAAGGGTGTTGGTCACCACCAGCCCCAGCGTCTGGGTACGTTTGGTTGCCAGGTTTCTCGCCAGCAAATTCGGGCGATAGCCGCTCTCTTCAATGGCCTGAAACACCCGGTCTTTGGTCTCCTGGCTGACGTAGCCATTTCCCGACAGCACCCGGGACACCGTGGCTTTCGAAACGCCTGCCCGCTTCGCCACTTCAAGCATCGTGGTCATGTTGTTATTCCGTCTGAATCTGATGAAGCGCAGTGTACTGCACTGCAAAAAAATTGTCGCAGCGGTGAAATCACGCTTTCGCCACCCCATTGCGATCTGCATCACGAAACGAAAAAATGGTCAAAAAGCGATCTTGTTTCATTCAAAGAAACTCATGATGATTATGTGGAACCGGTTTCCTACATTTCTCACAACGATAACAGGATCACATCCGATGGCCAAAAATTACGCCGCGCTGGCGAACGACGTTGTCAGCGCGCTGGGCGGCAAAGAGAACATTGTCGCCGTCACCCACTGCATGACGCGTCTGCGTTTCGTTCTGAAAGACGAAAGCCTTGCCGACGCTGCGCGCCTGAAAAGCATCAGCGGCGTGCTCGGCGTGGTGCGCAACGACAACCAGTGCCAGGTCATTATCGGTAACACGGTTTCACAGGCGTACCGCGAAGTGGTGAGCCTGCTGCCAACCAGCCTGCAGCCTGCCGTACCGGAAGGCCCGCAGAAACTGACCCTGCGCCGCATTGGCGCGGGGATCCTCGACGCGCTGATCGGCACCATGTCCCCGCTGATCCCAGCGATCATCGGCGGCTCGATGGTCAAGCTGCTGGCGATGATCCTCGAGATGACCGGCGTGCTGCCAAAGGGCGCGCCGACGCTCACTATTCTGACCGTCATCGGCGACGGCGCGTTCTTCTTCCTGCCGCTGATGGTGGCGGCCTCGGCGGCGGTGAAGTTCAAAACCAACATGTCGCTGGCCATCGCCATTGCGGGCGTGCTGGTCCACCCGAGCTTTATCGAGCTGATGGCGAAAGCCGCCCAGGGCGAGCACGTTGAGTTCGCCTTTATTCCGGTGACGGCGGTGAAATACACCTACACGGTGATCCCGGCGCTGGTGATGACCTGGTGCCTGTCGTACATCGAACGCTGGGTGGATCGCATCACCCCGGCGGTAACCAAAAACTTCCTCAAGCCGATGCTGATCGTGCTGATTGCCGCCCCGCTCGCCATCGTGCTGATTGGCCCGCTGGGGATCTGGATCGGTAGCGCCATCTCCGCGCTGGTTTACACCATTCACGGCTATCTGGGCTGGCTCTCCGTCGCCATCATGGGCGCGCTGTGGCCGCTGCTGGTCATGACCGGGATGCACCGCGTGTTTACGCCGACCATCATTCAGACCATCGCCGAGACGGGCAAGGAAGGGATGGTGATGCCGTCGGAAATCGGCGCCAACCTGTCGCTCGGCGGCTCGTCGCTGGCGGTGGCGTGGAAAACCAAAAACCCGGAGCTGCGCCAGACGGCGCTGGCGGCGGCGGCCTCCGCCATCATGGCGGGGATCTCTGAACCGGCGCTTTACGGCGTGGCGGTACGTCTGAAACGTCCGCTGATTGCGAGCCTGATCAGCGGCTTTATCTGCGGGGCGGTCGCCGGCATGGCCGGACTTGCCAGCCACTCGATGGCGGCACCGGGGCTGTTCACCAGCGTGCAGTTCTTCGACCCAGCCAACCCGATGACCATCGTCTGGGTGTTCGGCGTGATGGGGCTGGCAGTGGTGCTATCGTTTGTTCTGACCCTGATACTCGGCTTTGAGGATATTCCGGTCGAAGACGAGGCCGAAAAAGCGCGCGCCCTGCAGACCGCACCGGTACAGAGCAAAGCAGCACAAGCATAAATTGAAAGCGAGGTAAGAATGTCTGTTTTTCCACAAGGATTTTTATGGGGCGGCGCGCTTGCCGCCAACCAGAGTGAAGGCGCTTACCGTGAAGGCGGCAAAGGGCTGACGACGGTCGATATGATCCCCCACGGCGCGAATCGCCTGGCGGTGAAGCTCGGTAAGGAAAAGCGTTTTTCGCTGCGTGACGACGAGTTCTACCCAAGCCACGAGGCGATTGATTTTTACCATCGCTATAAAGAGGACATCGCCCTGATGGCGGAGATGGGCTTTACGGTGTTCCGCACCTCGATTGCCTGGAGCCGCCTCTACCCGAACGGCGACGAGCCGCTGCCAAACAAAGAGGGTATTGCCTTCTACCGCGCGGTGTTCGAAGAGTGTAAAAAGTACAACATTGAGCCGCTGGTCACCCTGTGCCACTTCGACGTGCCGATGCACCTGGTCACGGAGTACGGCTCGTGGCGCAACCGCAAGATGGTCGATTTCTTCGCCCGCTACGCCCGCACCTGCTTTGAAGAATTTAACGGGCTGGTGAAATACTGGCTGACCTTCAACGAAATCAACATCATGCTGCACAGCCCGTTCTCCGGCGCGGGGCTGGTGTTTGAGGAAGGTGAAAACGAAGACCAGGTGAAATACCAGGCCGCGCACCACGAGCTGGTAGCGAGCGCGCTGGCGACCAAAATTGCCCACGAGGTGAACCCGGAAAACCAGGTCGGCTGCATGCTGGCGGGGGGAAATTTCTACCCGTACTCCTGCAAGCCGGAAGACGTGTGGATGGCGCTGGAGAAAGACCGCGAGAACCTGTTCTTTATCGACGTGCAGGCGCGCGGCAGCTACCCGGCCTACTCCGCCCGCGTGTTCCGCGAGAAAGGCGTGGTGATTGTGAAAGATCCCGGCGACGATCTACTTCTGAAAAACACCGTCGACTTTGTCTCGTTCAGCTATTACGCCTCGCGCTGCGCGTCGGCGGACATGAACGCGGGCAATACCAGCGCGGCGAATATCGTGAAGTCCCTGCGCAACCCGCACATTCAGGTGAGCGAATGGGGCTGGGGCATCGACCCGCTCGGCCTGCGCATCACCATGAACATGATGTACGACCGCTACCAGAAGCCGCTGTTCCTGGTGGAAAACGGCCTCGGGGCGAAAGACGTTATTGATGAAAACGGCGAAATCAACGACGACTACCGCATCAGCTACCTGCGCGAGCACATCCGCGCGATGGGCGACGCGATTGAGGACGGCGTGCCGTTGATGGGCTACACCACCTGGGGCTGTATCGACCTGGTGGCCGCCTCAACGGGCGAGATGAGCAAGCGCTACGGGTTTGTGTACGTTGACCGCGATGACGCCGGAAACGGCACGCTGGACCGCAAGCGCAAGAAATCGTTCGGGTGGTATAAGAAGGTGATTGCGAGTAATGGGGCGGATCTGGAGTAGCCTGTTGCCCTCACCCCAGCCCTCTCCCACAGGGAGAGGGAGATGGGTTTGGTAGGCCCGGTAAGCGTAGCGCCACCGGGCGCTGTTCAGAGCCGGGAGAAATTCCCGTCCCCAACCCATCCGGCCAGCCGTGAATAAACCACCTCCACCGCCTCTTTCACCGGCGGCGTCATCGGGTAATAGAACCCGACGATGTCAGGCTGAATGCCCAGAAACAGCACCTCGCCCACGTCGTCTTTAATCTGATCGACCAGGTAGTTCAGCGGCATATTGTGCGTCGTCATCATAAACATCTCGGCGATGTCGTCCGGGTCAATCAGGCGGATCTCGCCGGGGTTGAGCCCCATATCGGTGGCATCGACGATTAACAGCCTGTCCGGGCGCAGTTCGCGAATGGCGACCACGTCGTTTTCCGGCGCGCTGCCGCCGTCGATAACCACCCAGCTGCCCTGCGGGTTCGCGGCGCACATCTCTGCCAGCAGCGGGCCCGCGCCGTCGTCGCCCATCATGCTGTTGCCGACACACAGTAAAACGTCAGTCACGTAATCTCCTCACCATCAGGTAGATGGCGCTCTCCTGATGAATATCGTGCAGCATGCTAAGCAGCGTTTTGCTCCACGCCTGCTGCTCGGGGGTTTGCCTGCTCAGCGCCGCGTCGAAGGCGTTGGCGAGCATCGCAATGTGGTTGGCGTCGATGACGATCTCGCCGTACTTCGGCACGCCCTCCATCTTGCGCCGCGCCGTGCTGCCCTCCTCCAGCGTGGCGATCCACGCCAGGTACTCGGGCCACGGGCAGCTCAGCGCCGCCTCCAGGCAGTCGATCACCCCGAGGTGGTGCCCAATCGCCAGGCTGTAATAGACCACCTGCTGCGCCGCATCCGGCGTGGCATCGTTCTCATCAATAAACTTACGGCTCAGCTGGCTGAACACCACCGTTTCACTCATCGGATACGCGCCTCATCCACGATGCTGTTCAGGTTTGCCACGATCTCATTGAGACGCGGATCGTTTTCCGCCTCCAGCCAGCGCGCCACCTGATGGTCGCCCTGGCTCAGCAGGCGCAGATAATCGTCGGCAATCTGGCGGCCATAGCGATAGCCCGCCAGTTTCCGCGCCGTGCGGTCGACCTTCACCCGCAGCGGCTGCACCATGTCCGGGTGCAGAATGGCGGCAGGCTGGTTGTCCAGCTCGCCCGGCTCGCGCGCGTGGATTTTCTGCTCCAGCAGGCCGAGCGCCATGGCAAAACCGTACAGCGTCGCGGCGGGCGTCGGCGGGCAGCCGGGGATGTAGACGTCCACCGGCACGATTTTGTCGGTGCCGCCCCAGACGCAGTAAAGATCGTGGAAGATGCCGCCGCTGTTGCCGCAGGCACCGTACGAGATGCAGATTTTCGGGTCCGGCGCGGACTGCCAGGCGCGCAGTGCGGGCGAGCGCATGGCGCGGGTGACGGCCCCGGTAAACAGCAGAATATCCGCATGGCGCGGGGACGGCACCACCTTGATGCCGAAGCGCTCGGCGTCAAACAGCGGCGACAGCGTGGCGAAGATCTCGATCTCGCAGCCGTTGCAGCCGCCGCAGTCCACGCGGTAGACGTAGGCCGAGCGTTTGATTTTTTTCAGCAGCGACGCCTTCATGCTGGCGATGGATTCGTCCACCGTCATCGGCACAGGAATGCCGTTAGCGTCGCGCGGGCCCAGTAGGTTTTCCATCAGCTGGCCTCTCTCATATGGCGGGTGATATCAATACGGTCGGACGGCAGCAGGCACTTCTGACGCTTGCACTCCGGGCAGGTTTCAAAGCTTTCACGGTGATGCTCCGCGCGGGCGTCGCCGTTGTGCTGCAGCAGCGCGATGGCGTAGTCGATCTCTTTCTGCACGGCGAACGGGCGTCTGCAGACGCGGCAGCTGCACAGGTCAAAGCGCGACTGCTGCAGAAAATCCTCTTTCTTCCACACCGCCAGCTCGTATTCCTGCGACAGGCGAATGGCGACCGTCGGGCAGACCTCCTCGCAGCGGCCGCAGAAGATGCAGCGCCCGAGGTTAAACTGCCAGGCCAGCTCGCCGGTTTTGAGATCCGTTTCGACCGTTAAGGCGTTCGACGGGCAGGCGTTGACGCAGGCCGCGCAGCCGATGCACTGCTGCGGATTGTGCTCCGGCTTGCCGCGAAAGTTTTTATCCACCGGCATCGGCTCCAGCGGATAGCGGCTGGTCTGCGTGCCCGTTTTGATCACTTTTTTGATAAAGGTAAACATGGCGAGTCCTTATTTCAGCGGCGAGTTTTTACGCTCGATGCTGTAGCGCTCAAGCTCTTTGTACGGCACCACCTGGCTTTTCTTCTTGCGCACGTCCACGACGGTCATGCGGTCGGTGCAGGAGTAGCACGGGTCGAGGCTGCCGATGATCAGCGGCGCATCGGAAACCGTGTTGCCGCGCAGCATATAGCGCAGGGTTGGCCAGTTGGCGTAGGTGGCCGCGCGGCAGCGCCAGCGGTAAAGCTTCTGGTTGTCGCCGGTCATGCTCCAGTGAATGTCGTCCCCGCGCGGCGCTTCGGCAAAGCCGAGTGCAAAGCGGTTTGGGATGTAGGTGAAGCCCTCCACCATCAGCGGGCCGCCCGGCAGGTTATCGAGGCCGAAGTCGATCATGTTCAGGGCGGTAAACACCTCGTTGATGCGCACCTTAAGGCGCGAAATGACGTCGCAGCCCTGCTCGCTGTGCACAGTCATCGGCAGCAGGCCGTAGCCGACGAACGGGTGATCGGCACGCGTGTCGCGGGCGTGGCCGCTGGCGCGCACCATCGGGCCGACGTTGCTGAAGTCGCGGGCGATCTCCGGGTCAAGGCGGCCGATGCCGACGGTGCGCTGCTCGATGTTTGGCGTGCTAAGCAGCATGTCCACCAGCTCCTGCACGTCGCGGCGCATCTGCTGCGCCAGCTGACGGGTCTGGATCATGTCGTCCTTCAGCAGGTCGCGGCGGATCCCGCCGATCAGGTTCAGGCCGTAGGTTTTACGCGCCCCGGTGAGGATCTCCGCCATCTTCATCGACGCCTCACGCACGCGGAAGAACTGCATAAACCCGGAGTCAAAGCCGACAAAGTGGCAGGCCAGGCCGAGGTTCAGCAGATGCGAGTGCAGGCGTTCCACCTCCAGCAGAATGGCGCGGATCATCTGCGCGCGCTCCGGTACCACGATCCCCATGCCGTTCTCCACCGAAGTGGTGTAGGCGGTGCTGTGGGCGAAGCCGCAGATGCCGCACACGCGGTCAGAGAGGAACGTCACTTCGTTGTAGCCCATGCGGGTTTCCGCCAGCTTTTCCATGCCGCGGTGGACGTAGAACAGGCGGTAGTCGGCGTCGATGATGTTCTCGCCGTCGACGAACAGGCGGAAGTGGCCCGGTTCGTCGGAGGTGACGTGCAGCGGGCCGATCGGCACCACGTTGTTCTTCTTGCTGCCCAGCTCGTTGATGAATTCGTAGGTTTCGCTGTCGGTGGTCGGCGCCGGGCGCTGGCGGTAGTCCATGCTGTCTTTGCGCAGCGGATAGAGTTCGTCCGGCCAGTCGTCCGGCAGCACCAGGCGGCGTTCGTCCGGCAGGCCGACCGGCACCAGGCCGTACATGTCGCGCACTTCGCGCTCGCCCCAGACCGCGGCAGGCACGCGCGGCGTGACGGACGGGTATTCCGGCTTGTTCGGGTCGACTTCGACGCGCACGGTGAGCCAGCACTTTTCGCCCTGCTCCATCGACATCACGTAGTACACCGCATAGTTGCCGCACAGCTGGCGCTCGTCGTTGCCGAAGAGCACCGACAGCCAGCCGCCCTGCTGGTAATAGAGAAATTCCACCACTTCCGGCAGGTAGTTCACCTTAATGGTGACGGTTATCTGGTCTTTGGTTTGCCAGGACTCCTCCAGCACCACGCCGGGGAAAGCCTGATGCAACGCGGCGAGATACTGCTGACCTTTCTTTTCTTCAGACATAAATACTCTCTTTAATCACGCCACCAGCAAGGAGACGAACGCTAAAAATGCAAAACCAAAACCGGCCCAGGTGATGCGTGACGTTTCCACAAAACGCAGGCGCGCCATGCTGTTTTCAAACAGGGCAATCACCAGCACGCCGACCAGCAGCTTGAGGGCGGCAATCACGACGGCCAGCGCCAGACCGCCTGCGGAGAAATGCGTCATCTGCCCCCACGGGAAGAAGACGCCGACAAACATCTGCAGCACCACCAGCTGTTTGAGGCTGATGCCCCACTTCAGCACCGCGAAGCCGTAGCCGCTGTACTCGGTAAGCGGCCCTTCCTGCAGCTCCTGCTCGGCTTCAGCCAGATCGAACGGCAGTTTGCCCATCTCAATAAACGTGGCGAACGCGCAGGCGCAGAGCGCCAGCACCAGCGGGATCGAGCGCGCCACCGGCCAGTGGTAAACGGTGTGGGTGATAAAGCTGATGTGGGTGGAACCCGCCACCTGCGCGGCGACCCACAGCCCCAGCAGCAGGATCGGCTCAACCAGCACGCCGAGCATCGCCTCGCGGCTGGCGCCGATGCCGGTAAACGGGCTCCCGGTGTCCAGGCCCGCAATTGCAAAGAAGAAGCGGGCGATGGCAAAGAGGTAGATAAGCGTGATCAGATCGCCAAGCACGGGCAGCGGCGATCCCACAGTGACCACCGGCAGCGCGGTGGCGATGGTCAGCATGACGCCCACCATCACAAACGGCGTCAGGCGGAAGACCCAGCCTGCGGCGTCCGGCGCGACGCTCTGACGGGAGAGCAGTTTAAAGAGATCGCGGTACTCCTGAAGCACGCCAGGACCGCGACGGTTGTGCATCCGGGCGCGCGCCACGCGCGTGATGCCCGACAGCAGCGGCGCAGCGGCGAACAGCACCAGCGCCTGAAGAATTGCCAGTAACAGACTCATGTCAGGCTCCTCGTGAAATCACAATGACCACCAGCACCGCCAGCTCGATGACCGCCAGACGGCGGAACAGCACGGGCGCGGCGGCACTCTGCCAGCCGGGTACCCAGCCCACCGGGTTGAGCCAGTGGCGCAGCTTCAGCACGGCGGCGAAGTTCTCCTTCACCGGCATGGCGAAACCGTGGGCGGTGATGACCATCGACTGTTCGTGTTCGTAGCCGCAGGCCCACGCCGCACCGCGCGCGCGGGAGGTGAGCCTGTCGCGTTTGAAGAACAGCATCAGCACGAGCGGCAGCAGCGGTGCGCCAATCAGCAGCAGCGCGATCATCGGCTGAGAGACGGTGGTATTCGCCACGGTCAGCGGCAGCGGAATGGCGTTGCCCAGCAGCGGCAGCAGCCACGGCGCGGCGACGCCGCCCGCGATGCAGCACAGCGCCAGCGCGACTACGCTCACGCCCATCAACAACGGTGCGCAGCAGGCGTTTTCAGCTTCGCGGGTGCGCGGCGCGCCGAGGAAGGTGACGCCATAGACTTTCGCCATGCACATCACCGCCAGCGCCCCGGTAATCGCCAGCCCGACCGCCAGCAGCGGGCCGAGCAGGCGCGCGATAAAGAGATCGCTCTGACCGAGCGCGAAGAAGGACTGATAGATCACCCACTCCCCGGCAAAGCCGTTCAGCGGCGGCAGGGCGGCCATTGCCATCAGCCCGACCAGCATCGCCAGTGAAATCACCGGCATCTTTTTGCCAATCCCGCCCAGCTTTTCGATATCCCGATGACCGGTGCGGAACCAGACGCTGCCCGCCCCGAGGAACAGGGTGCTTTTAAACAGGCTGTGGTTGACGAGGTGATACAGGCCACCGATAAATCCGGCGGCAATCAGCGCCGGATGATTGAGCGCCAGCCCGGCGACACCCGCGCCAATGCCGAGCAGGATGATGCCGATGTTTTCCAGCGTGTGGTACGCCAGCAGGCGCTGGATGTTGTGCTCCATCAGCGCGTACAGGCCGCCGACGAATGCGGTAATCATTCCGGCGACCAGCAGCACAACGCCCCACCACAGCGGCGGCTGTCCGCCGGTCAGCGTAATCGCCAGAATCCCGAACAGCCCCACTTTCATCACCACCACAGAAAACAGCGCGGCGGCGGGCGCGGAGGCATTCGCATGCGCCTGCGGCACCCAGCCGTGCAGCGGGATGATGCCGGCGAGCAGGCCAAAGCCGAGCACGCCCAGCAGCCAGACGTCGTTCCCCAGCGGATGGCCGTTGAGCGCAGCGAAGTCCAGCGTGCCAAAGCGTTGCCACACCAGCCAGCAGGCCAGCGCCAGCAGCAGCGTGCCGAGGCGTCCCAGCGCAAACCACAGCTTGCCGGAGGCGCTGCAGCCCGTCAGGAACACCCCGCACAGCGCCATGATTTCCGCCATCACCACCAGCGCGCCGAGGTTGCTGGCGATAACGGTGCAGACCGCCGTCGCCATCAGCAGGTTAACCAGCAGGCCGTTGGCTTTGGTGTTGGGGTGACGGTGCCAGTCGATATTGAACAGGCTGATAAACACCCCGCACAGGCCAAAGGTCACCAGCCAGATGGCGTTCAGGGGCGTGATCTCCACGGTGTGGCGAATCAGCGGCATTACGGTCTCTGCGGACTGGCCGCCGAGCAGGACAACGCCGCCTGCTGCCAGCGTCATCAGGCTAGCGACCGCCCCGCCGATCCCGGCTATCGCGCCGCTGAGGATTTTATGGAATGAGAAGATCAGCGCCAGAACAGCGGCGGCAGTAAAACAGGCTACCGCGCTGGTAATCATCATCGCCGCGTTCATTTCGCCCCCTCGTTAAGCGCCTGTAGCAGAGATAGGTCGCCAAAATCACTGTTGATGGTCAGCTCGCGTTTACGCTTGCTGGTACGGGCAATGTCGCGAATGTTAACCAGAATCAATGCCTTAGTCGGGCAGGTGCGCACGCAGGCCGGGCCCTGCTCATCGAAGCTGCACAGGTCGCATTTCACCGCAACGGCACGGATGCCGGGCACCCAGTCCAGCAGCGTGCTTACGCGTGCCGGAGCCGGTGGCGCGGGCGGGGCTTTTGGCGAGTTGGCGTTCGCCGGAATGTGCAGCGGACGGCTGCCGGAAAATTCAATCGCGCCGAACGGGCAGGCAATGCCGCACAGCTTGCAGCTTACGCACAGGCTTTCGTTCAGCTGGACAGCGCCATCAACGCGGGTGATGGCATTCACGGGGCAGACGCCCGCGCAGGGGGCGTCTTCACAGTGATGGCAGAGCTGCGGGGCAGACTCTTTTTCATTACGCATGACGTGCAGGCGCGGCATGGACTGCAGCCCATGCAGGCGATGCGTTTCCGAACACGCCGCCTCACAGGTTCGACAGCCAATACAGACCGTCGAGTCAGCAATTACAAAACGGTTCACCGGGTTATCCTCTGGTGATAGTCATTTTTGACGAAAAACTGTCTTGTCGACACTTCTCGACACGCAAGGGTCAGGCCACGTTCGCTGAGGCATTTCCGTCCATCAGCTGCTTCAGGTTGACCGGAAGATCGTGCTCAACGGCGGCGTACAGGCCGTTATAGACCGGCGCGATTTTTTCCAGATAGTGCTCCAGCACCTGCTGGCGATCGCGGTTGCTGACGTGGCCGTCCACCATGCCGTCAGCCATCAGCTGCGCCTTCGCAATACACTGTTTTTCGCCGTCTTTTGTCTCGAGGTGGTACTCAATGGTGTGGCTGTTGAAGTTGTCCGCCAGGGTAACGTTGATGGTGAAATGGCCGAACAGGACGAAGCGCATGTCGCCCTGCGCCGCGCAGCTCATCGCGTGGTGAAGACGTGCTTTCGAGAGGGTTATGCCCTGAACCAGAGAGTTGCAGTAGAGGTGCCACTGGTCCTGCAGCTGCTGATGACGCTGCGCGATGTAATCCGCTTTTTCGCTGATTTCCCAAATAGTCATAGAAGGTATCCGTTTAGTGGAGATAGCGGCTGTTAAGCAGATTCCATGCCAGTTTTTATCTTAATGATTTTAAATGGGTTTTATTGCAAAAGCGCTGTCAACGCCGCGGTGTCGACGTGTCATTTCGACAGCGTTGACATCGTCACGCCTTAACAAAAATCAAGCTGGCACCGTTATTGCATTCAATGGCGCAATTCATTGAGGAGGCGTCATGCACGAAATCACCCTCTGCCAGCGGGCTCTGGAACTTATCGAACAGCAGGCAGTGCAAAACCACGCGAAGCGCGTCACCGGCGTCTGGCTGAAGGTCGGGGCGTTTTCCTGCGTCGAGACCAGCGCCCTGCATTTCTGCTTTGAGCTGGTGTGTCGCGGCACGCTGGCGGAAGGCTGCGAGCTCCATATTGAAGAGCAGCAGGCGGAGTGCTGGTGCGAGCAGTGCCAGCAGTACGTCACCCTGCTGTCATCGAAGGTTCAGCGCTGTCCGCAGTGTCAGAGCACCGGTCTTCGCATCGTGGCGGATGACGGCATGCAGATCCAACGCCTCGAAATCGAGAAGGAGTAAAGTATGTGTAGCACCTGCGGTTGCGCCGAAGGCAACCTGTATATAGAAGGGGATGAACATCACCCCCATTCCGCGTTTCGCTCCGCGCCCTTTTCACCTACCCCACGCCCTTCTGCGGCACTGACCGGTATCACCTTCGCTCCGCAGCGCTCCGAGGCGGGCGACCTGCACTACGGCCACGGGGAGGCGGGGACCCACGCGCCGGGCATCAGCCAGCGCCAGATGCTGGAGGTGGAAATCAACGTGCTGGACAAAAATAACCAGATCGCCGCCCGCAACCGCGCGCGCTTTGCCACCCGCAAACAGCTGGTGCTGAACCTGGTCTCCAGCCCCGGCTCCGGCAAAACCACGCTGCTCACGGAAACGCTCAAGCGCCTGAACGGACGCGTCTCCTGCGCGGTGATCGAAGGCGATCAGCAAACCGTTAACGACGCGGCGCGCATTCGCGAAACCGGCACCCCGGCGATTCAGGTCAATACCGGCAAAGGCTGCCACCTGGATGCGCAGATGATTGCCGATGCGGCCCCGCGCCTGCCGCTGGCGGATAACGGCATTCTGTTTATTGAAAACGTCGGCAACCTGGTCTGCCCGGCGAGCTTCGATCTTGGCGAACGACACAAGGTGGCGGTGCTTTCGGTGACCGAAGGCGAAGACAAGCCGCTGAAGTACCCGCATATGTTTGCCGCCGCGTCCATCATGCTGCTGAACAAAGTTGACCTGCTGCCGTACCTGAATTTCGACGTGGATAAGTGCCTGGCGTATGCCCGTGAAGTGAATCCGGAGATTGAGATCCTGCTGGTCTCCGCCACGCGCGGCGACGGCATGGACGGCTGGCTACAGTGGCTGGAGAACGAACGATGTGCATAGGCGTACCAGGGCAAATTTACGCCATCGACGGTATTCAGGCCAAAGTCGAGGTCTGCGGCATCCTGCGCGACGTAGACCTGACGCTGGTGGGCAGCAGCGATGAAACGGGCGCCTCGCGTCTCGGCCAGTGGGTGCTGGTCCACGTGGGGTTTGCCATGAGCGTGATTAACGAAGCGGAAGCCCGCGACACGCTGGATGCATTGCAAAACATGTTCGACCTAGAGCCGGACGTGGGCGCGCTGCTGTACGGCGAGGAGCGTTAATCATGCGTTACGTTGATGAATACCGCGCGCCGGAGCAGGTGCTGCAGCTTATCGGGCACCTGAAAACGCGCGCGGCGCTGCTGGACTACACGGCGGAAAAACCGCTGCGGATCATGGAGGTGTGCGGCGGACACACGCACGCCATCTTCAAATTTGGCCTCGACCAGCTGCTGCCGGAGAACATCGAGTTTATCCACGGCCCCGGCTGCCCGGTGTGCGTGCTGCCGATGGGGCGCATCGACAGCTGTATTGAAATTGCCAGCCAGCCCGACGTCATTTTCTGCACCTTTGGCGACGCGATGCGCGTGCCGGGGAAAAACGGCTCGCTGCTGCAGGCAAAAGCGCGCGGAGCCGACATCCGGATCGTCTATTCGCCGATGGATGCCCTGACGCTGGCAGAGAATAACCCCGCGCGCAAGGTGGTGTTTTTTGGCCTGGGGTTTGAAACCACCATGCCCGCCACCGCCATCACGCTGCAGCAGGCGAAAGCGCGTAAGCTCGATAACTTTTTCTTTTTCTGCCAGCACATTACGCTCATTCCCACGCTGCGCAGCCTGCTGGAAGAGCCGGGAAACGGGATAGACGCCTTTCTGGCACCGGGGCATGTCAGCATGGTGATTGGCACAGACGCCTACGGTTTTATCGCTGAACAGTACAATCGTCCGTTAGTGGTCGCTGGTTTCGAACCACTTGATCTACTGCAAGGTGTGACCATGCTGGTTGAGCAGAAAATAGCGGCCCTGAGTGCAGTGGAAAACCAGTACCGCCGCGTGGTGCCGGATGCGGGAAATAAACGGGCGCAGCAGGCGATAGCCGACGTGTTTAGCGTCGAAGGCGACAGCGAATGGCGTGGTCTGGGGCTGATTGCCGAATCCGGCGTGCACCTGACGTCAGCCTATCGTGCGTTCGACGCCGAAGCGCATTTCCGCCCGCAGCCGCAGCAGGTTTGCGACGATCCCCGGGCCCGCTGCGGCGACGTGCTCACCGGTAAATGCAAACCTCATCAATGCCCGTTATTTGGCAATACCTGTAACCCGCAAACGGCGTTTGGCGCGCTGATGGTCTCCTCCGAAGGGGCGTGTGCCGCGTGGTATCAGTATCGCAACCAGGAGAGTGAAGCATGAATACGGTTGAAATGGCGCACGGCAGCGGCGGGCTGGCGATGCAGCAGCTGATTAACCGGCTGTTTATGGCGACCTTTAACAACCCCTGGCTCGCTGAACAGGAAGACCAGGCGCGCATTGACCTCGCCACCCTCACCGCCCAGGGCGACAGGCTGGCCTTCTCCACCGACAGCTACGTGATCGATCCGCTGTTCTTCCCCGGTGGGGATATCGGCAAGCTCGCCGTCTGCGGCACGGCGAACGACGTGGCGGTCAGCGGTGCCGTTCCGCGCTACCTCTCCTGCGGGTTTATCCTCGAAGAGGGATTACCGATGGAGACGCTCACGACGGTGGTCAACAGCATGGCGCAGACCGCGCGCGAGGCGGGGATAGCGATCGTCACCGGCGATACCAAAGTGGTGCAGCGCGGCGCGGCCGACAAGCTGTTTATCAACACTGCCGGCATGGGGGCGATCCCCGCCGATATTCACTGGGGCGCGCAGCGGCTTAGCGTAGGCGACGTGCTGATCGTGACCGGAACGCTGGGCTGCCACGGGGCGACCATCCTTAACCTGCGCGAAGGTCTGGGGCTGGACGGGGAGCTGCGCAGCGACTGTGCGGTGCTCACCCCGCTGATTCAGACGCTGCGTGCCGTGCCCGGCGTGAAAGCCCTGCGGGACGCCACGCGAGGCGGCGTGAATGCCGTAGTCCATGAGTTTGCGGCAAGCTGCGGGTACGGGATTGAACTCACCGAGCGCAGCCTGCCCGTTAAGCCTGCCGTTCGCGGCCTTTGCGAGCTGCTGGGCCTTGACCCGCTTAACTTCGCCAACGAAGGCAAACTGGTGATTGGCGTTGAACGCGCGGCCGCGGAAGCCGTTCTTGAACAGCTGCGGGCTCATCCGTCAGGGAAAGAGGCTGCGATGATTGGTGAAGTGGTTGAGCGCAAAGGGGTGCGCCTGACCGGGCTTTATGGCGTGAAGCGGACGCTTGATCTGCCGCACGCGGAACCCTTACCCCGTATTTGCTAGAACCGCGCCAAAAGCGGTCAGCACGGAATGTCTCTTTTTTTGCCAGTTTCTATTGGAAAGCAATATGCCGTATACACCGATGAGCGATCTTGGACAGCAGGGCCTGTTTGACATCACGCGCACACTTTTACAGCAGCCCGACCTCGGTGCGCTGAGCGATGCCCTGACGCGGCTGGTCAGGCAATCGGCGCTGGCGGACAGCGCCGCGATTGTGCTCTGGCATAGCGGAACGCACCGCGCGAGCTACTACTCAACGCGTGATAATGGCAAAACGTTTGAATACGAAGACGAAACGTATCTGGCGCATGGCCCGGTGCGCCGCATCCTCTCCCGTCCTGAAGTGCTGCACTGCAGCTTTGCGGAATTCCGCCAGGCGTGGCCGAGGCTGGCGGAAAGCAACCTCTATCAGCCTTTCGGGCATTACTGCATGTTGCCGCTGGCGGCAGAGGGCCAGATTTTTGGCGGATGCGAGTTTATCCGCACCACCGACCAGCCCTGGAGCGAGGCGGAGTACGAGCGCCTGCACACCTTTACCCAGATTGTGGCCGTGGTGGCTGAGCAGATCCAAAGCCGCGTCACCAATAATGTCGATTACGACCTGCTGAGCCGCGAGCGCGACAACTTCCGCATTCTGGTCGCCATCACCAACGCCGTGCTGTCACGGCTCGACATGGATGAGCTGGTCAGCGAAGTCTCGAAAGAGATCCACCACTATTTCAAAATCGACGCTATCAGCATTGCGCTTCGCGGCCATCGCAAGGGCAAGCTGAACATCTACTCCACGCATTATCTCGATGAAGCCAACCCGGCGCACGAGCAGAGCGAAGTGGATGAAGCGGGCACCCTTTCTGAACGGGTCTTCAAAAGCAAAGAGATCCTTCTGCTCAATCTGAACGAGCAGGACCCGGTCGCGCCGTACGAGCGAATGCTGTTCAACACCTGGGGCAATAAAATTCAGACCCTGTGCCTGCTGCCGCTGATGTCCGGCAACACCATGCTGGGCGTGCTGAAGCTGGCGCAGTGCGAGGAAGGCGTGTTCACCACCGCCAACCTGAAGCTGCTGCGCCAGATCGCCGAGCGTATCTCTATTGCCCTGGATAACGCCCTCGCCTATCAGGAGATCCATCGCCTGAAAGAGCGGCTGGTGGATGAGAACCTGGCCCTGACCGAACAGCTCAACAACGTGGACAGCGAGTTTGGTGAAATCATCGGGCGCAGCGATGCCATGTACAGCGTGCTTAAGCAGGTTGAGATGGTGGCGCAAAGCGACAGCACGGTGCTGATCCTCGGCGAAACCGGGACGGGTAAAGAGCTGATTGCCCGCGCCATCCACAACCTGAGCAACCGCAATAGCCGCCGGATGGTGAAGATGAACTGCGCCGCGATGCCTGCGGGACTGCTGGAAAGCGATCTGTTCGGCCACGAGCGCGGCGCATTCACCGGGGCCAGCAGCCAGCGGCTGGGCCGTTTTGAGCTGGCGGACAAAAGCTCGCTGTTCCTCGACGAAGTGGGCGATATGCCGCTGGAGCTACAGCCGAAACTGCTGCGCGTCCTGCAGGAGCAAGAGTTTGAGCGCCTTGGCAGCAACAAGCTTATCCAGACCGACGTGCGGCTGATTGCCGCGACCAACCGTGACCTGAAAAAAATGGTCGCCGACCGCGAGTTTCGCAGCGACCTTTACTATCGCCTGAACGTCTTCCCGATCTTCCTGCCGCCGCTGCGCGAACGCCCGGAGGATATCCCCCTGCTGGTCAAAGCCTTTACCGCGAAGATCGCGCGCCGGATGGGGCGAAACATCGACAGTATTCCTGCCGAGACGTTGCGTACCCTTTCATCGATGGAATGGCCGGGCAACGTGCGCGAGCTGGAAAACGTCATTGAGCGCGCGGTGCTGCTGACGCGCGGTAACGTGCTGCAACTCTCCCTGCCTGAGGTTACGCTTCCTGACGTAACCGCGCCCGCCGCCGAGACCGCAAAAGAGGGAGAAGATGAATATCAGCTCATTATGCGCGTGCTGAAAGAGACCAACGGCGTGGTCGCCGGACCAAAAGGTGCCGCCCAGCGGCTGGGGTTAAAACGCACCACCCTGCTGTCGCGCATGAAGCGTCTCGGGATTGATAAAGAGAGCCTGGTTTAATCTGTTTCGCCTGGCGGTAGTTCTCTGTTACCGCCTTTGGCGAGGACCTCTTTTTTCGGACGGTACTTCTCCGGCAGTTCCGGTACAGGGCGACGGTCATCAATCAGATGACGAATAGTCAGGATGGGGTGACGCCATAACATACGCGGACCCGCCCAGCGCATAACCTGTTTCATCTCTTCACGTCTGGCAGGCTGGTAGCAGTGTACCGGACACTGCTTGCAGGCAGGCTTGTCCTCACCGAAAACGCACTTATCCAGGCGCTTATCGGCATACGCGTTGAGCGCCTGATAATGCCCTTCCTCCTGAGATGCCTGTGGGCACTGCTTTTCATACAACGCGATCATTTTCGCGATGGTCTCTTTTTCTCGTGAGATACGTTTACCGGACATAACGGCTTACCGAATAATAAAGTGCATTAATAATACACCTTTCACCACTGGATTTCAGCGGTTGCATTTCGTTTCCTGAAGCCTGATTCCAGTTTTAGCCCTACACCGGCCGACAATCACTGGTATTTTATACAGGCATCAGAAATAACCTTTGTCAGTGTTGTCTGGAGACCCTATGCAAGAGCTCACGATCGGCAAACCCTATCGCCATTTAAAAGTGGGATATTTTAGAAAGCGCCATGAAGACCGCAATACCAAGATACCGAAGCGCTACAGCGTGCATGCGGCGCTGAGCTTAAAAGGTGACTGGCTTGAAAAGGCGGGGTTTACGACCCATTCCAGAGTCAGAGTGGGCGTAGAGCATGGAAAAATTGTCATCGAATTAATGTCGGAAGGCGCCTCGTAAAGCCACGACATTTTTCTGCGCCGGACCTTTTTTTCATGCGACAATAGAAGGAACAAACGGCCACTGAGCCGATCAAAACGGTTTATTTTCAAAGAAATGGACATCATAACTCCATGAGCACAATCGACAATTTCGACGCACATACGCCGATGATGCAGCAGTATCTGAAGCTGAAAGCACAGCATCCGGAAATCCTGCTGTTTTACCGTATGGGTGATTTTTACGAGCTGTTTTATGACGATGCTAAGCGTGCATCGCAGCTGCTCGACATCTCGCTGACCAAACGTGGCGCATCGGCAGGCGAACCCATCCCTATGGCAGGTATCCCGCACCACGCGGTAGAAAACTACCTGGCGAAGCTGGTGAATCAGGGTGAGTCCGTCGCCATCTGCGAACAGATCGGCGATCCGGCGACCTCAAAAGGCCCGGTGGAACGCAAAGTCGTGCGCATCGTCACGCCTGGCACCATCAGTGATGAAGCCCTGTTACAGGAGCGCCAGGATAACCTGCTGGCAGCGCTGTGGCAGGACGGTAAAGGCTTTGGCTACGCGACGCTGGATATCAGCTCCGGACGTTTTCGTCTGAGTGAACCGGCTGACCGTGAAACGATGGCAGCCGAACTGCAGCGCACCAACCCGGCAGAATTGCTCTATGCCGAAGATTTCGCCGAGATGGCGCTGATTGAAGGTCGCCGCGGGTTGCGTCGTCGTCCGCTGTGGGAATTCGAAATTGATACCGCGCGCCAGCAGCTGAATCTGCAGTTTGGCACCCGCGATCTGATTGGCTTTGGCGTTGAAAATGCCCCGCGCGGGCTGTGTGCGGCAGGGTGTCTCCTGCAGTATGTAAAAGATACCCAGCGCACCTCCCTGCCGCATATCCGCTCAATCACCATGGAGCGCCAGCAGGACAGCATCATCATGGATGCCGCCACGCGCCGTAACCTGGAGATCACGCAGAACCTGGCGGGTGGCGTAGAAAATACGCTCGCGTCCGTCCTCGACAGTACGGTGACGCCAATGGGCAGCCGCATGCTGAAACGCTGGCTGCATATGCCGATCCGCGATACCGATACGCTGGTTTGCCGTCAGCAGACGATTGCTGCGCTGCAGGATCGCTATACCGAGCTGCAGCCGGTCCTGCGCCAGGTGGGCGATCTGGAGCGTATCCTTGCTCGTCTGGCACTGCGAACAGCTCGACCACGCGACCTCGCGCGGATGCGTCATGCTTTCCAGCAGCTGCCGGAACTGCGTGCGCAGCTGAGTGACGTTGACAGCGCACCGGTGCAGAAACTCCGCGAAACCATGGGCGAGTTTACCGAGCTTCGCGAACTGCTGGAGCGCGCCATTATCGATGCGCCTCCGGTTCTGGTGCGTGATGGCGGCGTGATTGCCCCAGGCTACAACGAAGAGCTGGACGAATGGCGCGCGCTGGCCGACGGTGCGACGGACTACCTCGACAAGCTGGAAATCCGCGAGCGCGAACGTCTCGGGCTCGACACCCTGAAAGTGGGGTATAACGCGGTACACGGTTACTATATTCAGATCAGCCGCGGGCAGAGCCACCTGGCGCCGATTCACTACGTGCGTCGCCAGACGTTGAAAAACGCCGAACGCTACATCATTCCTGAACTGAAAGAGTACGAAGACAAAGTCCTCACCTCGAAAGGTAAGGCGCTGGCGCTGGAAAAACAGCTTTATGACGAGCTGTTCGACATGCTGATGCCGCACCTGGCCGACCTGCAACTGAGCGCCAGCGCGCTGGCGGAGCTGGACGTGCTGGTGAATCTGGCAGAACGCGCTGAAACGCTGAACTATACCTGCCCAACCTTTACCGACAAGCCCGGCATTCGTATCACAGAAGGCCGTCACCCGGTGGTAGAGCAGGTGCTGAACGAACCGTTCATCGCTAACCCGCTGAGCCTGTCACCGCAGAGAAGAATGCTGATCATTACCGGTCCGAACATGGGCGGTAAGAGTACCTATATGCGGCAGACGGCGCTGATTGCGCTGCTCGCGTATATCGGCAGCTACGTCCCGGCGCAAAACGTGGAGATTGGCCCAATCGACCGCATCTTTACCCGCGTCGGGGCAGCGGACGATCTGGCGAGCGGTCGCTCAACCTTCATGGTCGAGATGACCGAAACGGCAAACATTCTGCATAACGCGACGGAGCATAGCCTGGTGCTGATGGACGAAGTCGGACGCGGAACATCAACCTATGATGGTCTGTCGCTGGCATGGGCCTGTGCGGAAAGCCTCGCGAATAAAATCAAGGCCATGACGCTGTTCGCCACCCACTATTTCGAACTGACGCAGCTGCCGGAGAAAATGGAAGGGGTTGCGAACGTTCATCTGGATGCGCTGGAGCACGGCGATACCATTGCCTTCATGCACACGGTGCAGGATGGCGCGGCGAGCAAGAGCTATGGCCTGGCCGTCGCGGCGCTGGCAGGTGTGCCGAAGGACGTGATCAAGCGCGCGCGTCAAAAACTGCGTGAGCTGGAAAGTCTGTCACCGAATGCGGCGGCGACGCAGATTGATGGCACCCAGATGTCGCTGCTGGTGCCTGCGGAAGAGACGTCGCCAGCGGTGGAAGCACTGGAGAACCTCGACCCGGATTCACTGACGCCGCGTCAGGCGCTGGAGTGGATTTATCGGTTGAAGAGTCTGGTTTAGTTTTCTGCGGTCTGTTTTGTCGGGTGGCGGCTTCGCCTTACCCGACCTACAAAACCGTAGGCCCGGTAAGCGCAGCGCCACCGGGCAAAAGACCGCACGATATTATCGCCCGGTAAGGCGAAGCCGCCACCGGGCTTTTTTTACAACAGCGGCGGGATCGTCGGCACCTGCGGTGCCTCGTCAATATCCTTCTGCGTCATGCGAAACGCTTCCGGGTAATGCTCGCGGCTGGTACGGCGCAGCGGTTCAGTATTGCGCCAGGTATACAAACAATGCTGGCACTGGTAAACGGTCCAGACCCCTTTTACCGGCGACGTCGCCATCACTTCAATATGCTCATCGGCACAACGTGGACAAATCATCTTTTCCTCCTTATTGGCGTGCTGCCATCATTGCGGTCAGTTTTTCGGCCCAGGCTTTGGTTTCAGGCAGATCCTGTACCGGCTGGCTGTAGTGGCCTCGGGTGTCCGGTGCAACCGGCGTGGTGGCATCGATAATCAGCTTGTCGGTAATGCCCGCCGGGCTGGAGCCAGGGTCAAGCTCGAGGACCGACATGTTCGGCAGCTGCACCAGATCCCCTGCCGGGTTCACTTTTGACGACAGCGCCCACATCACCTGTGGGAGGTTGAACGGATCGACATCCTCATCCACCATGATTACCATCTTCACGTAGCCCAGACCGTGCGGCGTGGTCATGGCGCGTAAACCGACCGCGCGGGCAAAACCGCCGTAGCGTTTTTTGGTGGAAATAATCGCCAGCAGACCGTGGGTGTACATCGCGTTCACCGCCTGCACTTCCGGGAATTCCGCTTTCAGCTGCTGGTAGAGCGGCACGCAGGTAGCCGGTCCCATCAGATAGTCAATCTCGGTCCAGGGCATGCCGAGGTAGAGCGACTCAAAAATCGGTTTGGTGCGGTAAGAGACTTTGTCGATACGGACCACCGTCATGTTACGGCCACCGGAATAGTGTCCGGTAAACTCGCCAAACGGCCCTTCGATTTCACGCTTGCGGCCCTCAATCACCCCTTCCAGGATCACTTCAGAACCCCAGGGCACATCAAAGCCGGTCAGCGGCGCGGTGGCAATCGGGTACGGGCTTTCGCGCAGCGCACCGGCCATTTCATACTCGGACTGATCGTATTTCAGCGGCGTGGCGCCCATCAGGGTGATGATAGGGTCGTTGCCCAGCGTAATCGCAATCGGCAGGTCTTCACCGCGCTCTTCCGCTTTATGCAGATGCAGAGCGATATCGTGCATCGGAACCGGCTGGAGGCCGAGCTTGCGCTTGCCCTTCACTTCCATGCGGTAGATCCCGACGTTCTGCTTGCCGAAGTGGTCCGGGTCGAGCGGATCGCGCGAGACAACGCACGCTTTATCGAGATAAAAACCGCCGTCACCGTCGTTCAGGCGAAACAGCGGCAGGATATCGAACAGGTTAATGTCTTCACCGTCCACCGTATTCTGCGCCCAGGCCGGGTTGGCGCGGCGCTCCGGTGTGACGGGGAATTTATCCCAGCGGCGGATAAACTCGTCGATCTGTTTTTTTACCGGGGTGTTCGCAGGAAGCCCCATCGAAATAGCGTGGTTCTGCCAGGAGCCGATGGTGTTCATCACCACGCGGGCATCGGTAAAGCCACGAATATTATCAAACCACAGCGCGGGCGCGCCGTCGCCAATGCGGCCGGTCGCGTTGGCGGCCGCCGCCAGATCGGGCTCGGCGTTTACCTCTTCCTCAATTTTCAGCAGCTGCCCTTGCTCATCGAGCGCCTGCAGGAAGCTTCTCAAATCATCAAATGCCATCTTTATTCTCCTGTGAAAAATGTTTCGCCTCCCGCAGCCCGTTCCAGCGGCGCGCCTTTTTATGCTCCAGACCGAACTGGTCGAGCACGCGGGTCACAATATGCTGGGTAATGTCATCAGCGGTTTGCGGGTGGTTGTAATAGGCAGGCATGGGCGGCACCATCGCCACGCCCATGCGGGAAAGGGCAAGCATGTTCTCAAGATGAATGGTGCTGAGCGGCGTTTCACGGGGAACCAGCACCAGCTTGCGCCCCTCTTTCAGCACCACGTCCGCCGCACGTCCCACCAGCCCTTCGGCGTAGCCCGCGCGGATACCCGCCAGCGTTTTCATGCTGCAGGGAATGACGATCATGCCGTCGGTGCGAAACGAGCCGGAGGAGATGGTGGCGGCCTGGTCAGCCGGACTGTGGACAACGTCAGCCAGGGCAGCAACGTCCTGCGCGGTGTAAGGCGTTTCCAGCTCAATGGTGGTTTTTGCCCACTTCGACATCACCAGATGCGTCTCCACCTCCGGCATTTCCCGCAGCGCCTGCAGCAGCGCCACGCCCAGCGGCGCGCCCGTTGCTCCCGTCATTCCTACTATCAATCTCATTCATCACCTCAATAATTTGTTCGTGTACGAACATTATAAATAAGCTACTCCTGGATTGTTTTCCTGACAAGATCGTTCGCATACGATCACACGAATGGCTAAAAAATGCCGCGTTAAAATTGAGAGCAATAGCGGCTATCATAGGGGGAGATTTTTTCCGTCGGAGTGTTCATGGAACTAAGACAAGAGGCGTTCCACCTGTTACGTCAGCTTTTTCAACAGCATACCGCGCAGTGGCAACATGCCTTACCGGAACTAACCAAGCCACAGTATGCGGTTATGCGCTCCATTGCCGAGCATCCGGGTATTGAACAGGTGGCATTGACCGAAGTGGCGGTCAGCACAAAAGCGACCCTGGCGGAGATGCTCAGCCGCATGGAGGCGCGCGGTCTGGTCAAACGCGAGCACGATCCGGCCGATAAGCGCCGCCGGTTTGTCTTCCTGACGCCGGAAGGTGAAGCCCTGCTTGCAGGCTGTAAACCGGTTGGCAACGAGGTGGATGAGGCGTTTTTAGGACGTCTTAACAAGGCCGAGCGGGAGCAGTTCTCCGCGCTCATCAAAAAGATGATGCACGATTAATTCACGCTGGCGCGCATAAAATCGATAAAGGTGCGCACTTTCGCTGACACATGCCGGGCATCGGGATAAACCGCATAGATGCCCTGCTGCGCAAAGGTATATTTCGGTAAAACCGGGACCAGTTTTCCCGCATCAAGCGCATCGCGCGCCAGCCATTCCGGCAGTAACGCCACGCCTCCGCCTGCGAGCGCAAAAGCCATAAGAGCCTGAGCGCTGTCGGCAAACAGCCACGGCGCTTTTTTTATCTCCAGCATTTCAGGTGCACCGCTGGCATCTCTCACCTGCCAGCGCAGCGGCGAGGCCAGACGCTCATGAATAATCCAGTCCGCGTGGGCCAGCTGCGCGAGCGTGTCGATCGGGTGGTTAACGAGCCACCCGGGCGTCGCGACGGGGAGAATGGAGAAATGCGAAATCAGCGCGGCGTGGTTGCGCGAATCGGCAAGCGTTCCCAGCCGGATGGCCACGTCAAAGCGCTCCGAGATCAGGTCGGCGTGCAGGGACGACGAAACATGCCGCACGCGAAGATCCGGGTGCTGCTGGCTAAACCTGGCCAGCAGCGGTACCACCACCTGTGAGCCATACTCGGGCGTAGTGGTGATCCGCAGCTCCCCCGTGAGCCCCGCATGATTCGCGCGGACATCATCCTGCAGCCGTTCCGCATCCTTCAGAAGCGCCACGCTGCGCTGATGAAAAAGTGCGCCCGCCTCGGTTAACGTCAGGCGGCGGGTGGAGCGCAGCAGCAGCGTAACGCCCAGCTCATCTTCAAGCTGGCGAATATTGAAGCTGACCACGGCTTTTGTCAGCCCCATCGCCTCGGCTGCGGCAGTGAAGCTGCCGGTGTCGGCCACCGCGACAAACATCTGCGTCCGCTGTAAGTTAATCATCATCACGCCCTTTACTGTCAAAATATTTTTGACAGTATATCGCGCTTTGTCAGGTTTATCCGTGCTTCCCGGCTGGATACGATACGCCACCTCACCGGAGGATCCACCATGACGTATCGCAGCAAAGTCGCCGTTGTTTATCTGCTGGGCTTTTTTCTTGATTTGATCAACATGTTTATTGCCAGCGTCGCGTTCCCGGCAATGGCTCACGCCTTTAACACCACGCCTTCAGCCCTTGCCTGGGTCAGTAACGGATACATTGCCGGCCTGACGCTGGTGATCCCGTTCAGCAGCGTGCTCACGCGACGCATCGGGCCAAAGCGCGTCATCCTGCTCTCGCTTTTTCTGTTCAGCGCAGCCTCCGCAGCGGCGGGCCTGTCTGCAACGCTTGAAGGTCTGATCGCCTGGCGAGTGATCCAGGGCGTGGGAGGAGGATTATTGATCCCTGTCGGACAGGCGCTGACCTGGCAACAGTATAAGCCTCACGAGCGGGCCCGACTCTCCTCGGCGGTAATGCTGGTCGCGCTGCTTGCTCCGGCCTGCTCCCCGGCTATCGGAGGACTGCTGGTGCAGACGCTAGGCTGGCGATGGATATTTTTCGCCACGCTGCCGGTCGCTATCGTGACCTTTGTTTTAGCCTGCCTGTGGCTTAAACACGAAATGCCCGCGATGAAAGCGGCCAGACTGCTAAACCTGTCGTTGCTCGCGGACCCACTTTTGCGTTTTTCCATGCTTGTTTATTTATGCGTTCCTGGCGTATTTATTGGGGTGAACGTCACGGGCATGTTTTATCTTCAGCACGTGGCGAACATGAGCCCCGCCGCAACGGGGATGCTTATGCTGCCGTGGTCCGTAGCATCGTTTATCGCCATCACGGCAACGGGACGCTATTTTAACCGTATCGGCCCCCGACCGCTGATCGTCATCGGCTGCCTGCTGCAGGCGACGGGTATCCTGCTTTTGATTAACGTTAGTTCGGCTACGCTGCTGCCTGCCGCGGCGTTTACCCTGATGGGCGCGGGGGGAAGCCTGTGTAGCAGTACGGCTCAGAGCAGCGCTTTTCTGACGACGCGCCGGGAAGAGATGCCGGATGCCAGCGCGCTGTGGAATCTTAATCGTCAGCTGAGCTTTTTTGCCGGAGCCCTGCTGCTGGCGCAGGCGCTGAACCTGGCGCAGGCCTGGCTGCCACCGCTCGCCGCCTGGCACGGGATGTTTATTTTTGCCGCAGGCATGACCTTGCTGCCTGTACTGTACGTTTTTCGTCTTAACAATACGCAGGTGCTCACCCAGCTGCGACAGGAGAATTCATGACGCCTTTCGAACACGACATTATCGACCTCCACATTGCGCTTGAAGACTGGTTAGGCAAAGGTGAAGGTGATTCCGACGCCCTGCTCGCCCGCTTCCGTCCAGATTTCCTGATGATCCCCCCGGGCGGCGTTCATATCGACTATGCCGGTCTGGTCAGTTTTCTGGTAAAACAGCGCGGAAGCCGTCCCGGACTGAAGATCATCATTGACGAATTATCCACGATCGAGCGCTGGGATCGTGGCGCGGTGCTGCACTACCGGGAAACGCAAACCCGGCCAGACCTGCCTGACAACGTGCGCTGGTCAACCGCGGTGCTCAATCAGGAAGGCGATCGGATAGTGTGGCGCCTGCTGCACGAAACGGCGCAGCCGTAGCGCAAAAGAAAAAGGCCCGTCTCACGACGGGCCTTTTTTGACGAAAGGTTGCTTATTCGCGGAACAGCGCTTCGATATTCAGACCTTGCCCCTGCAGGATTTCACGCAGGCGGCGCAGACCTTCAACCTGAATCTGACGAACACGTTCACGGGTCAGGCCAATTTCGCGGCCGACGTCTTCCAGTGTCGCAGCTTCATACCCCAGTAAACCGAAACGACGTGCCAGCACTTCACGCTGTTTGGCGTTCAGCTCGAACAGCCATTTGACGATGCTCTGCTTCATGTCATCGTCCTGCGTGGTGTCTTCCGGACCGTTGTCTTTTTCATCGGCCAGGATGTCCAGCAGCGCTTTTTCGGAGTCGCCACCCAGCGGGGTGTCAACGGAGGTAATGCGCTCGTTGAGACGCAGCATACGGCTTACGTCATCAACCGGTTTATCGAGTTGTTCGGCAATTTCTTCTGCGCTTGGCTCGTGGTCCAGTTTATGGGACAACTCGCGCGCGGTGCGCAGATAAACGTTCAACTCTTTGACGATGTGAATCGGCAGGCGGATCGTACGGGTCTGGTTCATAATAGCCCGTTCGATGGTCTGACGAATCCACCAGGTCGCGTAGGTTGAGAAACGGAACCCGCGTTCCGGGTCAAACTTCTCAACTGCGCGGATGAGACCTAAGTTGCCCTCTTCAATCAGATCCAGCAGAGCCAGACCACGATTGCCGTAACGGCGGGCAATTTTCACGACCAGTCGCAGGTTACTTTCAATCATACGACGACGCGAGGCCACATCACCACGCAAAGCACGACGTGCGAAATAGACTTCTTCTTCGGCCGTTAGCAGTGGGGAGTAACCAATCTCCCCAAGGTAAAGCTGAGTCGCGTCCAGTACACGCTGTGTGGCGCCCTGCGATAACAGCTCTTCTTCAGCCAAATCGTTATCACTGGGTTCCTCTTCTACTAAGGCTTTTTCGTCAAAAGCCTCTACTCCGTTCTCATCAAATTCCGCGTCTTCATTTAAATCATGAACTTTCAGCGTATTCTGACTCATAAGGTGGCTCCTACCCGTGATCCCTGAACGAGACACCCTGGCTGGCATGCCCCGTCAAATTATCGCTGCGGCAAATACTGCAGCGGGTTTACGGATTTCCCCTTGTAACGAATTTCAAAATGCAAGCGTGTAGAACTGGTTCCGGTGCTACCCATGGTAGCGATTTTTTGCCCCGCCTTAACTTCTTGTTGTTCCCGGACCAGCATTGTGTCGTTATGGGCGTAGGCACTCAGGTAATCATCGTTATGTTTGATGATAATAAGATTACCGTAACCGCGCAGAGCGTTACCGGCATACACAACGCGCCCGTCTGCGGTCGCGATGATAGCCTGTCCTTTACTCCCTGCGATATCGATCCCTTTATTTCCCCCTTCAGAGGAAGAGAAGTTCTCGATAACCTTGCCGTCAGTTGGCCAGCGCCATGCGGAGATTGGCGAACTGGAGGTCATACTGCTGGCAGTCGGTTCAGTAGAGCTAACCACAGGTGCCGTTACCGGTGCTGTGACAACAGTCGCAGTCCCTTTATTATTCGGCAACATTTTGTTAGCAGTCTGATCACCTGAATCCTCAGAATACGTAATTACAGGTTGTGAAGCAACCACCGTGGTGGATTTTTGTGCAGGCTTAACGCTGTTATTTTGAGCCGTCACATCGGCCGCTGAAACGGTGTTGCCAGGCGTAAGCGGCGTGCCCGTCGCGTTGCCCACCTGGAGCGTTTGCCCGACTTCCAGACCATACGGGGCCTGGACGTTATTGCGCTGCGCGAGGTCACGGAAATCGTTCCCGGTGATCCACGCAATGTAGAACAGCGTATCGCCGCGTTTCACGGTATAGGTGCTGCCACCGGTATAGCTGCCTTTCGGAATGTTCCCATACTGACGGTTATAGACTATGCGGCCATTTTGGGTCTGAACAGGTTGTTCCACTGGCTGAATCTGTGTCGGCTGCGTCATTGGACGCTGAACCGGCTGAATTGGCGGATTTTGTTGCGCCGTAGAGGTACCCATTTTAGGCGGAGGTGTGATCAACATTCCGCTGGACGTGTTACCCGAGCCGCTGTTTCCGCCGACAGAACTGACGGGCGCAGGCGCGTTGTTAGAACTTGTACAACCTGCCAGCCAGAGCGAAACCAGTGATAATGCCGCAACACGGCTGATGGTGAATTTAGGGCTTCCCGCGCTCATTTATCCCCCAGGAATGTGTTAACTACCAGTGACTTAAAATTTACCGTGATGGCACGAATCTTTCGCGCCACACCATACGCTGAATTTGCCTTAATAACCCTGGATAATTCCGAGTCTCAGGCCAACTCCCCCTTTACCAGAGGCACAAAGCGCACGGCTTCCACGGTGTCGATAATAAACTCGCCGCCGCGCCGACGAACGCGCTTCAAAAGCTGCTGCTCGTCCCCGACAGGCAGAACAAGAATGCCCCCCTCATCCAGCTGCGACAACAGAGCTGCAGGAATTTCAGGCGGGGCCGCCGTCACGATGATCGCGTCAAACGGCGCGCGCGCCTTCCAACCCTGCCATCCATCACCGTGTCGTGTCGAAACATTATGTAAATCAAGTTGTTTCAGGCGACGACGCGCCTGCCACTGTAAACCTTTAATCCGCTCAACGGAGCATACATGATGAACCAGATGCGCCAGGATCGCGGTTTGATACCCCGACCCGGTGCCGATCTCCAGCACGCGGGAGTCGGGCGTCAGCTCCAGCAGCTCCGTCATGCGCGCCACCATGTAAGGCTGCGAAATCGTCTGACCCTGCCCGATGGGCAGCGCTACGTTTTCCCACGCTTTGTGTTCAAACGCCTCGTCTACAAATTTCTCACGCGGAACCTGAGCAAGCGCTTCAAGCACGTGCTCGTCGCGGATCCCCTGCGCGCGGAGTTGTTCCAGAAGAGTTTGTACACGTTTGTTTACCATTGCGCGTTCACTCCTGCGCGATCCAGCCAGCCCGACACCACATCATGCGCGCTATACGCGGTTAAATCTACGTGCAGCGGGGTAACCGAAACATAGCCTTCATCTACGGCGGCAAAGTCGGTATCCGGACCCGCATCGCACTTATCGCCGGGAGGGCCAATCCAGTAAAGCGTGTTGCCGCGAGGATCCTGCTGCGGGATCACCTGATCGGCAGGATGTCGGCTCCCGCAACGGGTGACGCGGATGCCTTTAATTTCATCAAGAGGAAGATCCGGCACGTTGATGTTGAGGATGCGCCCGGTACGCAACGGCTCGCGGCCGAGCGCCCGCAGGATCGAGCAGGTCACCGCGGCGGCGGTGTCGTAATGCGTGTGGCCGTTTAACGAGACCGCCAGCGCCGGGAACCCCAGATGGCGCCCTTCCATTGCGGCCGCCACGGTACCGGAATAAATCACGTCATCGCCGAGGTTAGGACCGGCGTTAATGCCGGAGACGACGATATCCGGACGCGGACGCATCAGCGTGTTCACGCCCAGAAAAACGCAGTCGGTTGGCGTACCCATCTGCACGGCAATATCGCCATTTTCAAAGGTAAAGGTGCGAAGCGACGACTCCAGCGTCAGAGAGTTAGACGCTCCACTGCGGTTACGATCGGGTGCCACGACCTGCACATCCGCAAATTCACGGAGGTGTTTCGCCAGGGTCTGAATGCCTGGCGCGTGGATCCCGTCATCGTTACTCAGCAATATTCGCATAATCACCCGAGGTGTTGATAAGTTCCCTGACAACACTGGTGGCAAAGCTACCTGCCGGTAGCCAGAAGCGTAACTCGACGGTTACGTCATCCCACCAGTTCCAGCTTAACTGCTGCGGATAGAGCAGCATCGCGCGGCGTGCCGCTTCGACTTTTTCCCGCACCAGCAAGGATTGCAATTCTGGCGCATCCGCTACGGCTGACTGCTCGGCGGCCAGCGCGTCGCCCTGTGCTCCCCAGTCGCCCGTACCGGGCAGCGCGGCGGTAATCATCAGCGCTTTTGCGTCCACGCGCGACTGCACATCGGCCATTTCTTCGGCCGTTGCCACAAACCAGCTTCCGCGTCCCGCTAATTGTAGCGCATCGCCAACAACAACTTGATTCGCGTCCGGTTTTTTCAGCCTTTCGCTCACAATCTGATTAAACAACGCACTGCGGGCCGCCGACAACCAAAAACTGCGTTTATTCCTGTCGCGCACCGGTGCATCGCTTTGCGCCCAGCGCAGCGCCCCCTGCAGGTTGCTGCCGCCAATGCCAAAGCGCTGTGCGCCAAAGTAGTTCGGTACGCCCAGCTCTTGAATCGCGCTCAGACGCTTCTCAACGTCATCGCGATCGGTCACTTCACGCAGCACCAGCGTAAAGTCGTTCCCCTTCAACGCCCCCAGGCGCAGCTTGCGCTTGTGGCGGGCGAACTCCAGTACCTTACAGCCTTCAAGCTCAAATTTGCTTAAATCAGGCATCGTATTGCCGGGAACGCGCGCGCAGAGCCACTGTTCAGTGACGGCGTGTTTATCTTTCTGCCCGGCAAAGCTCACTTCGCGGGCATGAATTTTGAGGAATTTTGCCAGCGCGTCGGCCACAAAGCGGGTATTGCAGCCATTTTTCAGAATACGCACCAGGATATGTTCGCCTTCGCCATCCGGCTCAAAGCCCAGATCCTCCACCACGAGGAAATCTTCCGGGCTGGCTTTCAGCACCCCGTTCCCCTGCGGTTTACCGTGCAGGTATGTCAGGTTGTCGAAGTCCGTCATTTGCTCGCCTTCACCAGCAGCGCCACGGCTTCACAGGCAATCCCTTCGCCACGCCCGGTAAAGCCCAGCTTCTCAGTCGTCGTCGCTTTGACGTTCACGTCGTCCATATGGCAGCCCAGATCTTCTGCAATAAACACGCGCATTTGCGGAATGTGCGGCAGCATTTTCGGGGCCTGGGCAATAATCGTCACGTCGACGTTGCCGAGGGTGTAGCCTTTCGCCTGAATGCGGCGCCACGCTTCGCGCAGCAGCTCGCGGCTGTCCGCCCCTTTAAACGCCGGGTCGGTGTCCGGGAACAGCTTGCCGATATCACCCAGCGCGGCAGCGCCCAGCAGCGCGTCGGTCAGCGCATGCAGAGCCACGTCGCCATCAGAATGCGCCAGCAGTCCTTTTTCATAAGGAATGCGCACGCCGCCAATGATAATTGGGCCTTCTCCGCCAAAGGCGTGTACATCAAAACCGTGTCCAATTCGCATTATGCCTTCTCCAGATGGGTCGAACGGGTAAGATAGAATTCCGCGAGCTGTAAATCTTCCGGACGCGTCACTTTAATATTATCAGCGCGTCCTTCAACAAGCTCAGGGTGGAAACCGCAATATTCCAGCGCAGAGGCTTCGTCCGTGATGGTCGCACCTTCTTTAAGCGCACGTGTTAAGCAGTCGTGGAGTAATTCGCGGGGGAAAAATTGTGGCGTCAGCGCGTGCCATAAATCGACGCGATCGACGGTGTGGGCGATAGCCTGTTTGCCCGGCTCGGCGCGCTTCATGGTGTCGCGCACCGGCGCGGCCAGAATCCCGCCAACCTTGCTTGTTTCGCTCAGGGCCAGCAGGCGCGCAAGGTCGTCCTGATGCAGACACGGACGCGCCGCGTCATGCACCAGCACCCACGGCGCGTTTCCGGCGGCCTGTATGCCCGCCAGCACGGAATCGGCGCGCTCGGCGCCACCGTCTACGACGGTAATCTGCGGATGATTTGCCAGCGGCAGCTGCGCGAAGCGCGCATCGCCAGGGCTGATAGCGATGATCGCTCGCGTCACACGCGGGTGCGCCAGTAGCGCCGCCACGGCGTGCTCGAGGATCGTTTTATCGCCAATAGAGAGGTACTGCTTGGGACATTCTGTCTGCATGCGCCGGCCAAAACCTGCGGCCGGCACCACGGCGCATACGTCCGAAAAAGTTACTGCCATGTCGTAATCCTGGGCCTGATTATCGATTGTTTTGTGCTGAGCCCTGATTGCGTTTAGACGCATCCGGAACCAGACGATAAAAGGTTTCGCCCGGCTTAGTCATACTGAGTTCATTGCGTGCGCGTTCCTCAATCGCCTCTTGCCCGCCATTGAGGTCATCAATTTCAGCAAAGAGTTGATCGTTTCGCGCCTTAAGTTTGGCGTTTGTTGCCTGCTGAGCCGCGACGTCATCGCTCACCCGGCTATAGTCGTGCAGTCCGTTCTTACCGAACCACAGCGAATATTGCAGCCAGATTAGCAAAGCCAGCAACAGCAGCGTTAGTTTACCCATCCTGCCCCCTGAAAAACGGCATCATCATCCCAAGACTTCCCCAGAGCACTACGCCGGGGTAACAGAGATGCCGCAACATCGCGGGCAAATGTACCACATTTTTTCCGCAGAATCGTCCTGCACAATATCGTTACACAGTTGGTTACGGTTTGAATTATGGCTGAAGTTAGCCCATGAGCCACAAAAATAACAGACCAAACATCAGAACCACCGTCACAATCGTGACCACGGTGCTGTACAGGAGCTTACCGTTGAGCAGAGAGTGCAGCGCAATGCCGACAACAACCGCCACGGGCATCAACGCCAGAAAGAAAGGCCAGGTGTAGAGAAAGAAGAACAGCGTGTTGCCGCCGTAGATGAGAAACGGAATGCCAAGCGCCAGCAGCCATGAGACGAAGCCAATGATGGCCCCAGGAAATGACCAGGTCGTTTCGTCGTCGGTCGCGAGCGGCTCCGACCCGGTGGTGGTGATGTAATGTTCACTGTTGCGCATAGCTAATCCTGTGACCGTGACTCATCGTTCGGGAAGACAGCTCCCGAACGATACCGTCTCAGGATCTGATAATATCGTCCCGTCTGAGCAGGTCTAATAATTGGCTTACTAAATTTGTTACCAATTGTTGACCTTCCAGGTGAATCTCAGGCGATTCAGGCGCTTCGTAGACCGCGTCAATTCCGGTGAAGTTACGCAGTTCTCCGGCGCGCGCTTTCTTGTACAGCCCTTTCGGGTCGCGCGCTTCGCAAATCTCCAGCGGCGTATCGACAAACACCTCGATAAAGCGATCCTGGCCCACGCGTTCGCGCACCATCTGGCGCTCGGCGCGGTGCGGAGAGATAAACGCGGTCAGCACCACCAGCCCGGCGTCAGCCATCAGGCTGGCGACTTCGCCCACCCGGCGGATGTTCTCTTTGCGGTCATCGTCGCTAAACCCTAAATCGCTGCACAGGCCGTGACGCACGTTGTCGCCATCCAGCAGGTACGTGCTTACGCCCTGCTGATGCAACGCCTCTTCCAGCGCGCCTGCCACCGTTGATTTACCCGAGCCGGACAGCCCGGTAAACCACAGCACAACCCCACGGTGACCGTGGAGCCGTTCGCGCTGGGCGACGGTCACCGGATGAGGATGCCAGACGACGTTCTCATCATGGGCGGCCATTACTTGCCTCCCAGCAGATCGCGTGCGCCCCAGTGCGGGAAGTGTTTACGCACCAGCGCGTTCAGTTCCAGCTCGAAGGCGCTGAATTCAGACGTCGCGGCAGCCTGTTTAATCGGTTCGCGAACCATACCGGCCCCGACGGTAACGTTGGTCAGCCTGTCGATAAAGATCAGCCCTCCCGTGACCGGGTTCTGCTGATACGGATCCAGCACCAGCGGTTCGTCGAAGGTCAGATCGACCAGACCGATGCCGTTCAACGGCAGCTCGGTGACGTCACGCTGGGTGAGGTTGTTGATATCCACCTGGAACTGAATACCGTCCACGCGGGCGCGGGTTTTCTTGCCGGCAATTTTGATGTCATAGCTCTGGCCAGCGGTCAGGGGTTGCTCCGCCATCCACACCACATCCACGGAGGCACCCTGCACTGCCGCCAGCGTTTCCTGCGCGTCTACCAGCAGGTCGCCCCGGCTGATATCAATTTCGTCTTTCAGCACCAGCGTTACCGCTTCACCGGCACCCGCGTCCTGCAGGTCACCGTCGAAGGTGACGATGCGGGCGATAGTCGATTCCACGCCGGATGGCAGCACCTTGACGCGCTGACCTACCTTCACGGAGCCTGACGCGAGGGTGCCCGAGAAACCGCGGAAATCGAGGTTTGGACGATTCACGTACTGCACCGGGAAGCGCATCGGCTGGGTGTCGACCACGCGCTGAATTTCAACGGTTTCCAGCACCTCCAGCAGCGTCGGGCCGCTGTACCACGGCATGTTCGCGCTCTGGGAGGCGACGTTATCCCCTTCCAGCGCCGAGAGCGGTACAAAGCGAATATCCAGGTTGCCCGGCAGCTGTTCGGCAAAGGTCAGGTAGCTCTGGCGGATCTCCTCGAACTTCTCTTCGCTGAAGTTCACCAGATCCATCTTGTTGACCGCCACCACCAGGTGTTTGATCCCCAGCAGCGTCGAGATAAAGCTGTGACGACGGGTCTGATCCAGCACGCCTTTACGCGCGTCCATCAGCAGGATCGCCAGGTCGCAGGTGGAGGCGCCGGTCGCCATGTTACGGGTGTACTGCTCGTGCCCCGGGGTGTCGGCAATAATAAATTTGCGCTTCTCGGTAGAGAAGTAGCGGTAGGCCACGTCGATGGTGATGCCCTGCTCGCGCTCCGCCTGCAGGCCGTCCACCAGCAGGGCCAGGTCGAGTTTTTCGCCCTGGGTGCCGTGGCGCTTGCTGTCGTTATGCAGGGAAGAGAGCTGATCTTCATAAATCTGGCGCGTATCGTGCAGCAGGCGGCCAATCAGGGTACTTTTCCCGTCATCCACGCTGCCGCAGGTCAGAAAACGCAGCAGGCTTTTGTGTTGTTGCGCGTGCAGATACGCTTCCACGCCGCCTTCGTTGGCAATTTGTTGAGCAATAGTGGTATTCATGGCGGCTCCTTAGAAATAACCCTGACGTTTCTTCAGCTCCATGGAGCCTGCCTGGTCGCGGTCAATCACGCGCCCCTGTCGCTCGCTGGTGGTGGACACCAGCATCTCTTCGATGATCTCCGGCAGCGTCTGCGCGCTGGATTCCACCGCGCCGGTCAGCGGCCAGCAGCCGAGGGTACGGAAACGCACCATCTGTTTTTTGATCACTTCACCCGGCTGCAGGTCGATGCGATCGTCGTCGATCATCATCAGCATGCCGTCACGCTCCAGCACCGGGCGCTCGGCGGCCAGATACAGCGGAACGATTTCGATGTTTTCCAGATAGATGTACTGCCAGATATCCAGCTCGGTCCAGTTGGAGAGCGGGAAGACGCGAATGCTTTCGCCTTTATTAATCTGACCGTTGTAGTTGTGCCACAGCTCCGGGCGCTGGTTTTTGGGGTCCCAGCGGTGGAAGCGGTCGCGGAAGGAGTAGATACGCTCTTTGGCGCGGGATTTCTCTTCGTCACGGCGCGCGCCGCCGAAGGCCGCGTCAAAACCGTATTTATTCAGCGCCTGCTTCAGCCCTTCGGTTTTCATGATATCGGTGTGCTTGGCGCTACCGTGCACGAACGGGTTAATGCCCATCGCCACCCCTTCCGGGTTTTTATGCACCAGCAGCTCGCAGCCGTAGGCCTTCGCGGTACGGTCGCGGAACTCGTACATTTCGCGGAATTTCCAGCCGGTATCCACGTGCAGCAGCGGGAACGGCAGCGTGCCCGGATAAAACGCTTTACGCGCCAGATGCAGCATGACGCTGGAATCTTTACCGATGGAGTACATCATCACCGGGTTAGAAAACTCGGCGGCCACTTCGCGGATGATATGGATACTCTCCGCTTCGAGCTGCCGCAGGTGTGTAAGACGTTTTTGGTCCATAACCGTTCCTTAAGCCAAATTTACAACAGAAGAACCAAAGCCTTCTGTATCGGTTGTGTGTTGGAACCAGGCGAGCGTGCTGTGCAGCTGCACCACTTCTCCCACCACGATCAGGGCGGGCATCGGGGCGTCTTTCGCCAGGATTGCAAGATGTTCCAGCGTGCCCGTCGCAACGTGCTGATCGACGCGCGTGCCGCGAGAAATGACGGCAACGGGCGTCGTCGCCTCGCGACCGTGCTGAATAAGCTGTTCGCTGATGTCCGCCGCCTTCATCGTGCCCATGTAGATCGCCAGCGTCTGGCGGCTCTGGGCGAGATGCGACCAATCGAACGGCGTGCTGTCGGCCTTATAGTGGCCGGTCACAAAGGTCACACTCTGGGCGTAATCGCGGTGGGTCAGCGGGATACCGGCGTAGGCCGTTACCGCAGAGGCCGCCGTAATGCCGGGCACCACCTGGAACGGTACGCCCGCTTCGGCTGCCGCCTGCAGCTCTTCGCCGCCGCGACCGAAGATAAACGGGTCTCCCCCTTTCAGGCGCACCACGGTTTTACCCGCTTTGGCGGCGTCAACCAGCATCTGGTTGGTGTCGTGCTGCGGCACCGAGTGCTCGCCAGCCCGTTTGCCGACGCAGATTTGCTCCGCGTCGCGACGGATCAGCTCGCGCACGCCGTCGGTGACCAGATGGTCGTAGAACACCACGTCCGCGTCCTGCAGCACCTGCAGGCCGCGCAGCGTCAAAAGCCCGGCATCGCCCGGCCCTGCCCCCACCAGAATGATCTCCCCGCCCGTGCTGCCGGGGTTATCCAGCTCGTCCTCGAGGATTTTCTGCGCCGCCGTCTCATTACCGGCATGCATCAGGCTGGCAAAGCGGCCGCGAAATACGCGTTCCCAGAAGCGACGGCGTTCCGTCACGCTGGTCAGGCGCGTTTTCAGGTGGTTACGCCAGAAGCTGGCTTTTTCCGCCATGCGCCCGAGGCTGGTCGGCAGCAGCGCTTCGATTTTTTCACGCAGCACGCGCGCCAGCACCGGTGCGGTACCGCCGGAGGAGATCGCCACCAGCAGCGGCGAACGGTCAACGATCGACGGGAAGATAAACGAGCATAGTGGCTGGTCGTCCACCACGTTCACCAGGCGGTAACGGGCCTGAGCGGCCTCGGAAATCCGCCGGTTCAGGTCGCGATCTTCGGTCGCCGCAATCACCAGCACTACGGTGTCGATTTGTGATTCGTCAAAGTCTGCTTCTGCTACTACCCGCACCTGTGCCCCTGCACGCTGCAGAAACGCGATTTTGCGATCGGCAATTTCACCCGTGCCTACAACCAGCACCGGCTTCTCTTTTATCGCGGCAAATAAGGGCAGATAGTCCACAAGCAACAACTCACTAACAACGAGGAATAAAGGGACTATAGGGGGCGGCTTAGACCGAATGAAATTACGAATTGGAATGAGTAGTTACTCAATGGAATAACGCCGTGAAAAAGCTAATACCAAAAAGTGCTTAACACGCGAAATTTCGGGCATTTAAGAGCAATTCAAATTGTGTATGGACGATCACAGTTTCATACTAAGCGGGTTATTATTTTGCTCAGTTTTTAAGGACTCACTATGTTTTCCGCAACGCGCCACCGTATTGCTGCCCTGGCGCTCGGCGTTTGCTTTATTCTTCCGGCCCAGGCAAAAAACCAACCTTATGGTGAAATCGCCACTCTGCAGGCGCGGCATATTGCCACCGTCTTTCCTGGCCGCATGACCGGTTCGCCTGCGGAAATGCTCTCCGCGGACTATCTTCGCCAGCAGTTTGCCGACATGGGCTACCAGAGCGATATCCGCGCGTTTCACAGCCGCTACGTTTATACCTCCAGAAATAAAACGAAAAACTGGCATAACGTGACCGGCAGTACGGTTATCGCGGCGCATGAAGGTAGCGCGGCTGAACAGATTATTATTATGGCGCACCTTGATACCTACGCCCCGTTGAGCGATGCCGATACGGATAACAACCTCGGCGGGCTGACGCTGCAGGGCATGGACGACAATGCGGCAGGCCTGGGCGTGATGCTCGAACTGGCCGAGCGGATGAAGGATATTCCAACCCAGTATGGCATTCGTTTCGTGGCCACCAGCGGTGAAGAAGAGGGCAAACTCGGCGCTGAGAATCTCCTTAAGCGCATGAGCGCTGAGGAGAAGAAAAATACGCTGCTGGTGATCAACCTCGATAACCTGATCGTCGGCGATAAGCTTTATTTCAACAGCGGGCAGAGTACGCCGGGTACCGTGCGAAAACTGACGCGCGACCGGGCGCTGGCGATTGCCCGCAGCCATGGCGTTTATGCCACCAGCAACCCCGGCGGTAACCCGGGTTATCCGCGAGGAACAGGCTGCTGCAACGACGGGGAAGTGTTCGATAAGGCAGGCATTCCGGTGCTGTACGTGGAAGCGACAAACTGGGCACTGGGCAAGAAAGATGGCTATCAGCAGCGGGCTAAATCGAAGGCCTTCCCGGACGGGACAAGCTGGCACAACGTGATGCTGGATAATCAGCAGCACATTGATAGCGCGCTGCCGCAGCGGATTGAGCACCGTAGCCGTGACGTGGTGAAGGTGATGCTGCCGCTGGTGAAGGAGCTGGCGAAAGCGGGGAAAGCCTGAGGTTTTTAAGTATAGCGCGGCCTGATGCCCTCACCCCAACCCTCTCCCACCGGGAGAGGGAGGATAAAGGATTACCCTTCGTGCAGCCCGCACTCGCGCTTCAGCCCAAAGAATCGCGTCTCTTCTTCCGCCATTCCCGGTTCCCATTTGCGCGTGGTGTGGGTGTCGCCCACCGACAGATAGCCCTGATCCCACAGCGGATGGTACTTCAGCCCGTGTTTTTGCAGATACTGATACACCGTCCGGTTATCCCAGTCGATAATCGGCAGCACTTTAAACACCCCGCGCTGGACCGCCAGCACCGGCAACGTTGCTCGGCTACCGGACTGCTCGCGGCGCAGGCCCGCAAACCACGTCTGCGCATTGAGCTCTTTCAGCGCCCGGTTCATCGGCTCAACTTTGTTGATCTCATTGTATTTCTCAATGCCCTCAACGCCCTGTTCCCACAGCTTACCGTAGCGCGCCTCCTGCCAGGCCGCGCTTTCCGTCGCGCGGTAAACTTTGAGGTTCAGCTTGAGCTTGTCCGTCAGCTCGTCAATAAACTGGTAGGTTTCTGGGAACAGGTAGCCGGTATCGGTGAGGATCACCGGAATGTCCGGACGGATCTGATTCACCAGATGCAGGCTGACCGCCGCCTGAATACCAAAGCTCGACGACAGCACATAGTCTCCCGGCAGGTTTTCCAGCGCCCACGCCACGCGCCCTTCGGCGTCCAGCTTTTCAAGGTGGGCATTGGTTTCTGCCAGCGCCAGAATGCGTTCGACTTTTGGCAGGTCATTAAGGGCGTTTAGATCGAGTACGGACATAATTACCTCTCGTGGTTACTCCCAGAAATCCCTTGCGGGATCGAGCACCGGGCGAATGATGCCCGCACGCACCGTAAAGTCGCCGAAGCCTTCACCCGCTTCGCGCTCTTTCGCCCAGCGCCCGACAAGCTCGTCGATGGAATCAAGAATTTCCGGTTCCGTAATATTCTCACGGTACATACGCGGAATACGTGTCCCCATACGATTACCGCCAAGGTGCACGTTGTAACGACCCGGCGCTTTGCCGACCAGCCCAAGCTCGGCCAGCATTGCACGACCGCAGCCGTTCGGGCAGCCGGTGACGCGCATAACAATATGCTCGTCCGGAATACCGTGTTTTTCCAGAATCGCCTCCACTTTGTCAGTGAATGACGGCAGGAAACGTTCCGCTTCGGCCATCGCCAGCGGGCAGGTCGGGAACGACACGCAGGCCATCGAGTTCTCACGCTGCGGTTTAACCGCATCCATTAACCCGTGATCGCGCGCCAGCTTCTCGATCTTCGCCTTCTGGCTCTCCGGCACGCCGGCAATAATGAGATTCTGGTTAGCGGTAATGCGGAACTCGCCTTTATGGATCTTAGCAATTTCCAGCAGACCGGTTTTCAGCGGACGGCCCGGATAATCCAGAATACGGCCGTTTTCGATAAACAGCGTCAGGTGCCATTTATTATCGATACCCTTCACCCAGCCGATGCGATCGCCGCGACCGGTGAATTCGTAAGGGCGGATCGGCTCAAACTTGATGCCTGCACGACGCTCCACTTCCTCTTTGAACGTCTCAACGCCCACGCGCTCCAGGGTGTATTTGGTTTTCGCGTTTTTACGGTCGGTACGGTTGCCCCAGTCGCGCTGGGTGGTGACCACAGCTTCCGCCACGGCCAGCGTGTGCTCCAGCGGCAGGAAGCCGAACTCGCTCGCGGTGCGGGCGTAGGTTTTCTTGTTACCGTGCTCAATGGACAGGCCGCCGCCCACCAGCAGGTTAAAACCAATCAGCTTGCCGTTTTCGGCAATCGCCACGAAGTTCATGTCGTTGGCGTGCAGATCGATATCGTTCTGCGGCGGGATCACGACAGTAGTTTTAAACTTACGCGGCAGATAGGTCTGGCCGAGAATCGGTTCTTCGTCCGTGGTCGCGACTTTTTCCTGATCGAGCCAAATCTCTGCGTAGGCGCGCGTGCGCGGCAGCAGGTGCTCAGAGATCTTCTTCGCCCACTCGTACGCTTCGGCGTGCAGCTCGGACTCATACGGGTTCGAGGTGCAAAGCACGTTACGGTTCATGTCGTTGGCGGTCGCCAGCGCGTCCAGCCCGACCGAGTGCAGCATCTGGTGCACCGGCTTCACGTTCTTCTTCAGAATGCCGTGGAACTGGAAGGTCTGACGGTTGGTCAGGCGAATGCTGCCGTAAATCGTATTTTCACCCGCAAACTTGTCGATGGCCTGCCACTGTTTGGTGGTGATCACCCCGCCCGGCAGGCGGCAGCGCAGCAGCATCGCGTGACGCGGCTCCAGCTTCTGTTCAGCACGCTCGGCGCGGATGTCGCGGTCGTCCTGCTGATACATACCGTGGAAGCGGATCAGCAGGAAGTTGTCGCCTTTGAAACCGCCGGTGAGACCGTCATTCAGATCTTCAGCAATGGTGCCGCGCAGATAGTTGCTTTCCAGCTTCATGCGCTCGGCGTCTGTCAGTTTACCTTCGACCACCAGTGGCCCTGGATGTTTTTCGCTCATTAGTAGACATCTCGCTGATAACGGCGCTCAACGCGCAGCTCACTTAAAAATTCATCCGCCGTTTCGGCATCCATACCGCCGAATTCGGCAATCACTTCCAGCAGTGCCTGCTCAACGTCCTTCGCCATGCGATTGGCGTCGCCGCAGACATAAATGTGGGCACCCTCATTGATCCAGCGCCACAGCTCTGCGCCCTGTGCGCGCAGTTTGTCTTGTACGTATACTTTTTCTTTCTGGTCGCGGGACCAGGCCAGATCGATGCGGGTCAGTACGCCTTCTTTAACATAGCGCTGCCACTCGACCTGGTAGAGGAAATCTTCGGTAAAGTGCGGGTTGCCGAAGAACAGCCAGTTTTTACCCGGCGCGCCGTCTGCCGCGCGCTGCTGCATAAAGGCACGGAACGGCGCGATGCCGGTGCCAGGGCCAATCATGATAACCGGGGTTTCCGGGTTCGCCGGCAGGCGGAAGTTGTCGTTGTGCTCGATAAAGACGCGCACTTCGCCCTCTTCTTCCACGCGATCCGCCAGGAAGCTTGATGCCCCACCCGCTCGGGCGCGGCCTTCGATGTCGTAGCGCACCACGCCTACGGTGACATGCACTTCACTCTCCACTTCGGCCTGCGAAGAGGCGATAGAGTACAGGCGCGGGGTCAGCGGACGCAGCAGGCCGATCAGCGCATCGGCATCCAGCTGAGCCGGAGAGAAACGCACCATATCGACAATTGGCGTCGTCGCGGCGTAATGCTGCAGTTTCGCCTTATCGCCCACCAGCGGCAGCAAGGATTCGCTGCGCGTTAAGGTGGCATAATTTTCGACGATATTCGGGGTGTTCACCGTCAGCTCGAAATGCCACTGCAGCGCCTCTGAAAGCGGCTGGGTTTTGCCGTCAACGGTGACAGGCTCGTCACCCTTCAGCCACAGCAGCTCAACCAGCTCTTTCACCAGCGCCGGATCGTTTTGATACCAGACGCCCAGCGCATCGCCCGGCTGGTAGCGCAGGCCAGAGTCGCCGAGATCGATTTCGATATGGCGCACGTCTTTTTCCGAGTCGCGGCCGGTAATTTTCTGGTTCACCGACAGGCTCGCCGTCAGCGGCGCCTCTTTGGTGTACGGGCTGGTGTGAATGTCGTTGACGGCACCCGTCGCTGTGAAGGCGGCCTGCGCCGATGTCTCTTTCGGCACGCGCGCTTTCAGCACCTCAACGATGCGGGCACGCCATTCGGCGGCGGCGGTCTGGTATTCAACATCCGCGTCAACGCGGTCCAGCAGGCGCTCCGCGCCCAGCTCCGCCAGCTTGCTGTCGAAGTCTTTACCGGACTGGCAGAAGAATTCATAGGAGGTATCGCCCAGGCCAAAGACGGCAAACGCCGTGCCGTCCAGCTTCGGCGCTTTTTTCGAGAACAGGAACTTGTGCAGCGCCACCGCTTCTTCAGCGGGTTCACCTTCGCCCTGGGTAGAGGCGACCACCACCAGCAGTTTTTCTGACGCGATTTGCTTAAATTTATAATCCCCGGCGTTGACCAGGTTCACGTTCAGTTTGGCGGCCAGCAGGTCGTCACGCAGCGCTTCGGCCACGCGGCGCGCATTGCCCGTCTGCGAGGCGGAAATCAGGGTAATGGCCGGAATTTCAACGGCCGTTACCGGTGCACCCGCCACAGCGCCAGGCTGCTGATTGAGCATTCCCCAGAAATAACCGGAGACCCAGGCAAGCTGAGTGGGAGAAAAATCAGAGGTGGCAGCCTGAAGGCGCGCCAGTTGCTCCGGGTTCAGGGGAAGCAAATTTGAAGGTGGGGCCTGTGTTGTCATGCGTCGTTATGTTCCAGTAGCCAAGCGGACTTTAAGCGAATAAATCCAAACTGAAGATAAGGTTAACGGCGAGGATAATAACAATTAAAGAAGGGATGGAAATAATAAATAACCAAATGGACTAACCTGTTTTAGTTGTCATACTTAGCGATAAAACCGATTAATTAACCCTCTGAAAATTATCGATAAAAACATCAAAAAACCCCCGTTAACGAGACGCCAGGCTTCAGAGCCGTTTTAGTTAATGCTAAAAATTGTGCTTTCCGGTACTATGCGGCGGTTTTTTCCGCATTACTGAGAGCGATCATGTCCACCACACTGTTTAAAGATTTCACCTTCGAAGCCGCCCACCATCTTCCGCATGTCCCAGAAGGGCATAAATGCGGCCGTCTGCACGGGCATTCGTTCATGGTGCGTCTTGAGATCACCGGTGAAGTTGATCCGCATACCGGTTGGATCATGGATTTTGCCGAGCTGAAGGCGGCGTTTAAGCCGACCTACGATCGTCTGGATCATTACTACCTGAATGATATCCCGGGCCTTGAAAACCCGACCAGCGAAGTGCTGGCCAAATGGATTTGGGATCAGATGAAGCCGCTGGTGCCGCTGCTGAGCGCGGTGATGATCAAAGAGACCTGCACCGCTGGCTGTATCTATCGCGGGGAGTGATGCTTGCCGGGTGGCGCTGACGCTTACCCGGCCTACAAGAGCCTCGAACCGTAGGCCCGGTAAGCGCTAGCGCCACCGGGCTTTTTTTTTAGGCAATATTCAGATACTTGTGCGTCTGCATCGACAGGCGCCAGTTACGCGCAATACAGGTTTCAATGCACAGGCGCGTGGCGTCGTCTTTCTGGCTGATCGGCTGGAGCGCAATGACGCGCTGCTTTTCATCCGTCAGCGTTGCCAGCAGTTCATCCAGCGCTTCGATATCACGCACGCGCCCTACCGGGTGCTTAATCTCATCCGCGCGTTCCAGCGCCTGAGACAGTACGTCATACCCGCCGCGCATATTCACTTTTGGCGATACCGTCACCCAGGTCGTGTGTGAACAGCGCACTTCATGGGTGCCGCTGGTTTCAATCTGGCAGCTGTAGCCGTTCTTTTCGAGCAGCTCGGTCAGCGGCGTCAGATCGTGGATGCAGGGTTCACCGCCGGTGATCACCACGTGGCGCGCCGTCCAGCCCTGACGACCAATAATGGCCAGCAGATCTTCTGAACTGCCCGCGCCCCACTTATCGCTCTCTTTGGTTTTCGCCAGTATGCTAAACAGCGACACTTCCCGATCTGCGAGCTTATCCCACGTATGTTTGGTATCACACCAGGCACAGCCAACCGGGCATCCCTGTAAACGAATGAAAATAGCGGGAACGCCGGTAAAGTAACCCTCGCCTTGCAGGGTCTGGAACATCTCGTTAATCGGGTACTGCATAGTCATCTCAGTAAAGGGGATAAACGATAAGTATCGCAGATCCCCGCCGGATGGTCATGCTCCATCGGTGCTTTGCGCGCCAATCGCCGCCATAAAACGCTCGGTAATTTGCTGTGGACGGGTGATCGCGCCGCCGACGACGACCGTATGCGCGCCCAGCGCCAGGCATCTGGCCGCGCGTTCAGGCGTATCCACGTTGCCTTCGGCAATCACGGGAACCGTCACGGCAGCCAGCACGGCCTTCAGGAACGCGCAGTCGTTCTCCGGAAGCGAATGGCCCGCCGTTTTCGCCGTATAGCCGTAAAGCGTGGTGCCGACGCAGTCAAAGCCAAGCGCCTGCGCCGTCACTGCCTCTTCGACCGTTGAAATATCCGCCATCAGCAATACTGAGGAGTAACGTGAGCGTATGCGCGTGACCAGCGTTTCCAGGGATTCCCCACCGGGACGCTCCCGCGCCGTCGCATCAAGCGCAATGATTTCCGGAGAGACGACCATGAGCTCATCCACCTCTTTCATCGTGGCGGTGATAAACACCTCGCTTTCCGGGTAATCCCGTTTGATGATGCCGATGACAGGCAAAGAGACCTGCTGCTTAATGGCCTCGATATCCACCACGCTGTTGGCACGAATGGCTGCGGCCCCGCCCTGCGCCGCCGCCAGCGCCATCCGCGACATAATAAACGGGCTATGCAGCGGTTCATTCTCCAGCGCCTGACAGGAGACGACCAGTTTTCCCTTCAGGTTATCCAGTACAGTTTTCATTACGATAAGATCTCTTCCACTTCGTTTTTGATAATCGTGACGTGCGGGCCATAAATGACCTGAACCCCGTTACCGCGCACGATAACGCCGCGCGCGCCGGTGGCTTTCAGCGCCGCATCATTCACTTTGCTGCCGTCCTTCACCGTGACGCGAAGCCGCGTGGCGCAGCAGTCCACCTCTTCCAGATTCTCTTTTCCGCCTAATCCAGCGATCACCGCAACGGCGCGCTCGCTCTGCGAGAGGGTCACCTCATCGGCCACCGCCTCCTTTTCCCGACCCGGCGTGGCGAAATCAAAGCGGTTAATCAGGTAGCGGAAGGTGAAGTAGTAAAGGAAGAACCACGGCACGCCGACCAGCGGAACGAACATCCAGTTGGTTTTGGCCTCCCCCTGCAAAATGCCGAACAGCACGAAGTCGATAAAACCGCCGGAGAAGGTTTGCCCGATGGTGATATGCAGCATGTGTGCGAGCATGAACGCCAGCCCGTCAAACAGCGCATGAATGACGTAAAGCACCGGCGCAATAAACAGGAAGGAGAACTCGATAGGCTCGGTAATCCCGGTCAGGAACGAGGTTAACGCCGCAGAGAGCAGCAGCCCGGCAACGCGCTTTTTGTTCTCCGGTTTTGCCGTGTGGTACATCGCCAGACACGCGCCGAGCAGGCCAAACATCATCGTAATAAAGCGCCCGGACATGAAGCGCGACGTGCCCTCATAGAAATGCTGCGTGTTCGGGTCGGCCAACTGGGCGAAGAAGATCCGCTGTGTGCCCTCAACCAGGTGACCGTTGACAATCTCGCTGCCGCCGAGCGCGGTGGTCCAGAACGGCAGATAGAAGATGTGGTGCAAACCAAACGGGCCCAGCATGCGTAAAATGAAGCCGTACAGCAGGGTGCCCAGATAACCGGTGGCATCCACCAGCCCGCCGAGACCAAAAATCAGTTTCTGGAAATGCGGCCAGATCACGGTCATGAGCGCGCCGACAAGTATCGCCGCCAGCGAGCTGATTATGGGAACAAAGCGCGAGCCGCCAAAGAACCCGAGGAACTGCGGAAGCGCAATTTTATTAAACCGATGATGGAGCGTGCAGGTCACCAGACCAATCACCACGCCGCCAAACACGCCGGTTTCCAGCGTCTGAATACCCAGCGTCATGCCCTGCCCCACAGCGCCCGGGTTGTCGTGCGCCAGTTTGCCGGTGAGGATCAGCAGCGCGTTGATGGTGGCATTCATCACCAGAAACGCGAGCAGCGCCGCCAGCCCAGCCGTGCCCTTATCGCTTTTTGCCAACCCGACGGCAACACCAACCGCAAACAGCACCGAGAGGTTCGCAAACACAATTGAACCGGCGCTGCTCATGATGGTGAAAATGGCCTGCAGCCAGCCCACGTCTAAAAACGGATAAGCCGCCAGCGTATTGGGATTGGATAACGCGCCGCCTATCCCGAGCAGCAGACCCGCCGCGGGCAACACGGCGATGGGCAACATAAAGGATTTACCAAAGCGCTGCGCTTTTTCAAACCATCCCCCCGAAGAAGCACCACTGAACATTTGCATCATTTTTTCATCTCCCCTTTGTTTGATGAAAATTTTTACCACATAAATATTATTACGTGAAAATTATCATCAAAAACCAGGAAGCCGATCATACTTTTTCAAAATGACTGGCATCTTTCCCCTCCTTTCCGCCACACTAGTCGCAGCGAAACACATTAAGGACGTGGCATGTCGGACCATGAAAATCTGCTGCTGAAGCTCCGCCAGGAGGCTTCCGGGTACAGCCCAACGCAACAAAAACTCGGCGAGTTTGTCCTCAGCGATCCTGCCCGGGTGCTCTACCTGACGATCACTGAACTGGCGCGCGAGAGCCACACCAGCGAGGCCAGCGTCACGCGTCTTTGCCGGACGCTGGGCTGCAAGGGCTATAACGAATTTAAAATGGCGCTTGCGCTGGATATTCAGCAGGGCCAGCCCGCGCGTCAGGCGGGGGATGAGATTGATAACGTCGTGGATGAGTCGGTGCAGGCTTTGCAGGATACCGCCAGGCTCCTCGACCGCACGCTGCTTGAAAAGGCGGCGCTGGCGCTGCACCAGTCGCAATCCGTGCAGATTTATGGCGTTGCGGCCAGCGCGATCCTCGGGGAGTATCTGCATTACAAGCTGCTGCGGCTGGGCAAACCCGCACAGCTGTTTAGCGATATGCACCGCGCGGCCATGAATGCGACAACGCTTTCGAAAGAGACGCTGGTTGTGGCCATCTCCAGTTCGGGTTCAACGCGGGATTTACTCCACGTGGTGAAGCTTGCCCGCAAGCGCGGCGTTAAGGTTCTGGCCCTCAGCAATACGCCCCGCAGCCCGCTGGCGTCTCTGAGCGACATGCTGCTGGTTGCCGCCAAACCAGAGGGTCCCCTTAGCGCAGGCGCACTTAATGCAAAGGTTGGGGTGATGCTGCTGGTCGAGCTGCTGACCACGTCCATGATTGCGCTGGATGGTCATTACGGCGACGTTAGCCAACAAACCGCCAGCGCCACGCTTCCGCTGTTACTCTAAAAAATCCTTCGCAGGCTAAATAAAACAGCCTGCGAGCTACGTCGTCTGATTTTAGTTAAGTGGTGTTTAAATCATTTATTTGGTAAATGTTTGGTGTAACAAATTATTATATTTATTACATTTTGAATTAAGTTTACTATTCGGGCGACCCACCATAAAAAACATTAAATTCAATAGGTTAAAATTTAAATTTTAATAGAGTGAATTTTTACCCTTCCGCTAATGTCCAATATATCCACCCGATTTCCTTTCCTTAAAATAAGCTTAAGATGCTGTCGGTTTCGGCGATTTATTATTTAAATGCCGTTTACTTTTGCGCGCCTACAATCCGCCTCATCAATCATAATGAGACGGTATTAATGAAGATGTTATTGATTACAGGCGTAACCGGATTTCTGGGCGGTGCAGTTCTTGAAAAAATCCTGACCAACGATCAATCCGTAGAACTCCTTTTGCTTGCGCGCGCCGGCGATCCGCAGAGCGGGCTGGAGCGCGTGCTGGAGAATATGCGCAAGTTCAACGTTCCTGAGGACAAACTGGCCTCTCTGAAGGTGGATAATATCCTGATTGGCGACCTCAGCCAGCCTGAAGCCTTTCTCAACGATCCCCGTCTGGATCGGGTGACGCATGTCGTTAACTGTGCGGCTGTCGCCTCATTTGGTAATAACCCGCTGATCTGGAAGGTCAACGTTGAAGGTACGCTCGCGCTGGCGCGCCGTATGGAGCAGGTCACAGGACTGCAGCGTTTCCTCCACGTTGGCACCGCGATGTCATGCACGCCGGAGCAGGATTCACTGGTCGCCGAAAGCGCTGAATTCAGAGAGAATGCTGAACACCTGGTGGAATACACGTTTTCGAAGTCAACCATAGAACAGCTGATGCGCCAGGAGTGTCCGAACCTGCCGCTGCTCATCGCCCGTCCGTCCATCGTCGTCGGCCATACCCGTCATGGCTGCACGCCGTCGAGCAGCATTTTCTGGGTCTTTAGCATGGGCCTGATGCTGCAGAAGTTTATGTGCTCAATGGAAGACCGGATCGACGTTGTTCCGGTGGATTATTGCGCCGACGCGATGTTAATGCTGCTCAACAGCAACGCTCGTCCGGGAGAAGTAGTACACATTTCTGCGGGAGAAGAGAACAGCGTTCGCTTTGCGGATATCGATCAGGCCATGGCGCAGGCGCTGGAGAAAGCCCCCGTCGGGGATAAATATGCTCAGGTCAGCTACGAAACACTGGTCAGAATGCGCCGCGAGTTGAAACATATTTTTGGGCCATGCAACGAACGTCTGATGCTGAAAGCCATGCGTTTATACGGTGCGTTTGCCACGCTTAACGTGCGCTTCAGCAACGATAAGCTTCTGAGCATGGGGATGCCGAAGCCACCCCGGTTTACGGATTACATCGCCCGCTGCGTGCAAACCACCCAGGGGCTGACCATTCCGGAGCAAATGGCGGTCGATTTTAAATAGCCAAAAAAAATGCCAGTCATTCGACTGGCATTTTCATTTTAAGGCTTAAGCAATTATGCCTGGCCTTTGATCTCTTTCAGACCGTTGTATGGTGCTTTTTCGCCCAGCGCTTCTTCGATACGAATCAGCTGGTTGTATTTAGCAACACGGTCAGAACGGCTCATAGAACCGGTTTTGATCTGGCCTGCAGCGGTACCCACAGCCAGGTCGGCAATGGTAGCGTCTTCAGTTTCGCCAGAACGGTGAGAGATAACAGCGGTGTAGCCAGCGTCTTTCGCCATTTTGATCGCAGCCAGAGTTTCGGTCAGAGAACCGATCTGGTTGAATTTGATCAGGATGGAGTTAACGATGCCTTTCTCGATGCCTTCTTTCAGGATCTTGGTGTTGGTTACGAACAGGTCGTCACCAACCAGCTGGATTTTGTCGCCCAGTACTTTAGTCTGGTATGCGAAACCAGCCCAGTCAGACTCGTCCAGACCGTCTTCGATAGACACGATTGGGTACTGTTTGGTCAGGTCTTCCAGGAAGTGAGTGAACTCTTCGGAGGTAAACGCTTTGTTGCCTTCGCCAGCCAGAACGTATTTACCGTCTTTGTAGAATTCAGATGCTGCACAGTCCATCGCCAGGGTGATGTCTTTGCCCAGCTCGTAGCCAGCAGCTTTTACTGCTTCTGCAATAACAGCCAGTGCTTCTGCGTTAGAACCCAGGTTTGGCGCATAGCCACCTTCGTCACCAACAGCAGTGTTCATACCTTTAGCTTTCAGAACTTTAGCCAGGTTGTGGAACACTTCAGAACCCATACGTACCGCTTCTTTCAGGGATTTCGCGCCAACTGGCTGAATCATGAATTCCTGAATATCAACGTTGTTGTCTGCGTGCTCACCACCGTTGATGATGTTCATCATTGGTACAGGCATGGAGTATTTGCCTGGGGTGCCGTTCAGTTCAGCGATGTGCTCGAACAGTGGCTGACCTTTCGCTGCTGCAGCTGCTTTGGCGTTCGCCAGGGAAACAGCCAGGATTGCGTTCGCACCGAAGTTAGATTTGTTTTCAGTACCGTCCAGATCGATCATGATCTTGTCGATGCCAGCCTGGTCTTTGGCGTCTTTGCCAAGGATTGCCTGAGCAATCGGACCGTTTACAGCGCCAACCGCTTTCAGTACGCCTTTGCCCAGGAAGCGGGATTTGTCGCCATCGCGCAGTTCCAGCGCTTCGCGAGAACCAGTAGAAGCGCCTGATGGAGCAGCAGCCATACCAACGAAACCACCTTCCAGGTGAACTTCGGCTTCAACGGTCGGGTTACCACGGGAGTCGATGATTTCACGACCGATGACTTTAACGATTTTGGACATTAGATTTTCCTCAGTACAAGTTAAACTAAAACTCCAGACAAACAACGCGTACCAAAGGTACGCGTTGCCGTTCTAACTTTTTTTACTTCGCCTGACGCTTCTGGTAGTCGCTGGCGGCCTTCACGAAGCCTGCAAACAGCGGATGCCCGTCACGCGGCGTTGAAGTAAATTCCGGGTGGAACTGGCAGGCGACAAACCACGGATGGTTTGGCACTTCAATGATCTCGACTAACTGATCATCCCCGGAGCGGCCCGCAACACGCAGGCCCGCGGCTTCAATAGGTTTCAACAACATGTTGTTGACTTCATAGCGGTGACGATGGCGCTCGGTGATGGTTGGTTCGCCATACAGCTTGCGAACCACGCTATCGTCAGACAGCTGGCAGGCCTGTGCGCCAAGACGCATGGTGCCACCCAGATCGCTCTTCTCGGTACGGACTTCGACGTTACCTTCTTCGTCACGCCATTCAGTGATAAGCGCCACCACAGGGTACTTACAGTCTGGCACAAATTCCGTAGAGTTCGCGTTTTCCATTCCCGCTACGTTGCGCGCAAATTCGATCAGCGCAACCTGCATACCCAGGCAGATGCCGAGGTATGGGATATTGTTTTCACGCGCATAGCGCGCGGTGGCGATCTTGCCTTCTACACCACGGTAGCCGAAGCCGCCAGGGATAAGGATAGCATCCAGATCTTTCAGGATTTCAACGCCACGCGTTTCTACATCCTGCGAATCAATCAGCTTGATGTTCACAGAGACACGGTTTTTCAGACCACCGTGTTTCAGCGCTTCGATCACTGACTTATAGGCATCCGGCAGTTCAATGTACTTGCCGACCATACCGATAGTCACTTCGCCTGCCGGGTTGGCTTCTTCATAAATAACCTGTTCCCATTCAGACAGGTTAGCTTCCGGACAGTTCAAGCTGAATCGTTTACAAATATAATCGTCCAGGCCCTGCGATTTCAACAGGCCCGGGATTTTATAAATGGAATCGACATCTTTCATTGAAATAACGGCTTTTTCAGGCACGTTACAGAACAATGCAATTTTCGCACGTTCGTTCGCCGGAACCGCGCGATCGGAGCGGCAAACCAGGATATCTGGCTGAATACCAATAGAGAGCAGCTCTTTCACAGAGTGCTGAGTCGGCTTGGTTTTCACTTCACCTGCGGCGGCCATGTACGGCACCAGGGTCAGGTGCATGAACAGCGCGTGTTCACGGCCAATATCTACCGCCAGCTGACGAATCGCTTCCAGGAATGGCAGGGATTCGATATCACCCACGGTACCGCCGATTTCCACCAGCACCACGTCGTGGCCTTCGCCACCCGCAACAATGCGTTCTTTGATTGCGTTAGTGATGTGCGGGATAACCTGAACGGTTGCACCCAGGTAGTCACCACGGCGCTCTTTACGCAGAACGTCGGAGTAGATGCGGCCAGTCGTGAAGTTGTTACGACGGGTCATTTTGGTGCGGATGAAACGCTCGTAGTGGCCAAGATCCAGATCGGTTTCAGCGCCGTCTTCAGTAACGAACACTTCCCCGTGTTGGATTGGGCTCATGGTACCCGGATCGACGTTGATGTACGGATCCAGTTTCATCATGGTCACATTGAGGCCACGGGCTTCAAGAATGGCTGCGAGGGAGGCTGCGGCAATGCCTTTACCCAGAGAGGATACGACCCCGCCGGTCACAAAAATATAGTTCGTTGTCATGCTGAACCTGAGAAGTTAGGGTGAAACGATGGAATAACCAGGACGGGAAAGTAGTATACCCGAACACGGCGAGCGCCACAAACTTTCATTCTCCGTCTCCATTCCAGGCCATGACAAACATAAGGAGTGAGAAAATAGCCCCTTTTGGGTAAATGTTTTTGACGCAAATCAAGCGCTTGTCATTTAAAAAATCACACAAATTGCGCTTGATCGCAAAATCTCGTTAGAGATCAGATTCCTGGCGCTTTACTTCCTGCCAGACTTCTTCCATTGCTTCGAGGTCAATTCCGGTCATTTCCAGGCCTCGCGAGGCGACAATCCGCTCAACTTCGCGAAAGCGTCGTTCGAATTTTATGTTGGCCTTTTGCAGGGCGGTTTCCGCTTTTACACCCAGGTGGCGAGAAAGGTTGACGGTCGCAAACAGCAGGTCGCCCATCTCTTCCTCAAGCTTTGCTTCATCCACCACCGCCTGCTGCGCTTCGTGCATGACTTCATCAATCTCTTCGTGCACTTTATCCAGCACCGGGCCGAGGGAGGTCCAGTCAAAACCCACGGCGGAGCAGCGTTTCTGGATTTTATGCGCGCGCATCAGCGCGGGCAGGCTCAGCGGAATATCATCCAGCGCCGAGTGCTGAGATTTTTCCGCCCGCTCGGCGCTTTTGATCTGCTCCCAGCGGGCTAGCACCTCGGCGCTGTTCCCTGCGGTGGCATCGCCAAAGATATGGGGATGACGGCGCTCCAGCTTGTCGCTTATAGCAGCGCAGATATCGTCAAAGTTAAAGCGCCCTTCTTCCTGCGCCATTTGCGCATAGAACACCACCTGGAACAGCAGATCGCCCAGCTCGCCGCGCAGGTCGTCAAAATCTTCACGGGAAATAGCGTCCAGCACCTCATAGGTCTCTTCAAGGGTGTACGGGGCGATGGTGGCGAAAGTCTGCTCTTTATCCCACGGACAGCCGTTTTCCGGGTCGCGCAGGCGTTTCATGATGCCGAGCAGGCGGTCGATTTGAGTCATGGTTATGTCCTGATAAAAAAATGCCGGGTGGCGGCTTACGCCTTACCCGGCCTACAAAAAAGGGAAATCTTATCCGCCGTGCAGACGACGCGCGTCAATCACATCCGGCACCTGGTTCAGTTTGCCGAGCACGCGGCCCAGCACCTGCAGGTTGTAGATTTCGATGGTCATATCGATGGTGGCAAGCTGCTCGCGGGTATCGCTGCGGCTGGCAACGCCCAGCACGTTGACCTTCTCGTTGGCGAGAATGGTCGTGATGTCGCGCAGCAGGCCGCTGCGGTCGTTGGCAGTGACGCGCACCACCAGCGAGTAGCCGGCGGAATAGCTCTCACCCCAGACCGCTTCCACGATGCGCTCCGGCGCATGCGACTGCAGCTCGGCAAGCTGATCGCAGTCGGAACGGTGAATCGAAATCCCGCGTCCCTGGGTGATAAAGCCGACGATATCGTCGCCCGGGATCGGCTGGCAGCAGCGGGCAATGTGGTGCATCAGATTGCCTACGCCCTCGACCACCACGCGGCCGTTGTCTTTGCTGCGCTGCTGCGGCGCATAGGTTTTCTGCTGCAGCTGCTTCAGCGCCGCCGCGTCCTGCTCTGCCGCGCTTGGCTTATTGAACTGCGCCTGCAGGAAGTTCACCATCTGATTCAGTCGGATATCACCGCCGCCAATGGCCGCTAGCAGCTCGTCAAGCTCGTTGAAGTTGTAGCGCGGCAGCAGGAATTTCTCCGCCTCTTTCAGGCTTATCCCGATATGCTCCAGCTCGTCGTCAAGGATCTGGCGACCGGCAAGGATGTTCTTGTCACGATCCTGTTTACGGAACCAGGCGTGAATTTTCGAGCGCCCGCGGCTGGTGGTGACGTAGCCCAGGTTAGGGTTAAGCCAGTCACGGCTCGGGTTGGGCTGCTTCTGGGTAATGATTTCAATCTGGTCACCCATCTGCAGCTGGTAGGTGAACGGTACGATTCGTCCGCCGATTTTCGCCCCGATGCAGCGGTGTCCCACATCGCTGTGGATGTGGTAGGCAAAATCGAGCGGCGTAGAGCCCGCAGGCAGGTCGACAACGTCCCCTTTCGGGGTAAAGACATAGACGCGGTCATCAAAGACCTGGCTACGCACTTCGTCGAGCATCTCGCCGGAGTCGGCCATCTCTTCCTGCCACGCAATCAGCTTGCGCAGCCAGGCAATGCGGTCTTCATGTCCTGAACGCGCCCCGCCGGACGTGCCTTCTTTGTATTTCCAGTGCGCGGCGACGCCCAGCTCGGCGTCTTCGTGCATCTGTTTGGTGCGGATCTGAATCTCGACCGTTTTGCCGCCAGGGCCAAGCACAACGGTATGGATAGACTGATAGCCGTTCGGTTTGGGGTTGGCGACATAGTCATCGAACTCATCGGGCAGATGACGGAAGTGAGTGTGTACTATCCCCAGCGCGGCGTAGCAGTCCTGCAGACGCTCCGCCACGATACGCACGGCGCGCACGTCAAACAGCTCGTCAAAGGCGAGGTGTTTCTTCTGCATTTTGCGCCAGATGCTGTAGATATGCTTAGGCCGACCGTAGACTTCGGCGCGCACGTTCTCTTCTTTCATCGCCTGGCGCAGGCCGCCGACAAATTCCTCGATATAGTGCTCGCGGTCGATACGGCGCTCATGCAGGAGTTTGGCAATACGTTTATATTCCGCCGGGTGCAGATAGCGGAAGCAGTAATCTTCCAGCTCCCATTTCAGCTGACCAATCCCTAAGCGGTTCGCCAGCGGCGCATAGATGTTTGTACACTCTTTGGCGGCGAGCACGCGCTCGTCTTCCGGCGCATCCTTCACCTCACGCAGGTGGGCAATCCGCTCGGCAAGCTTGATGACCACGCAGCGGAAATCATCCACCATGGCCAGCAGCATCCGGCGAACGTTATCGACCTGTTCTGAAGAGACGGAATCGGTGTGCGCGGCTTTGAGCTGGCGGATGGCCGCCATATCCCGCACGCCGTGGATCAGCGCGACGACGGATGTCCCGACGCTGTCGCGCAGCACGTCTTCGCTGACCACGTCCGCATCCGCGAGGGGGAAGAGAAGCGCGGCCTGCAGGGTTTCGATGTCCATGTTCAGCATGGACAGGATTTCAACCATCTCCACGCCGCGCCACAGGAGAAGATCGGCGTCGGGATGCCCCTGCGTAGTGCGCAGACAATAGGCCCAGGTTTCGGTTAAGCGTTCACACGACTGCTGGCTGGAAATTCCCAGACTTGCGATCCATTTTTGTGGGTCAAACTCCCCAGCTTTATTGAGATGTGCACTTCTTACCGCAACCATTGTCCTCTCCTTTAGGGACCTGGGCCTGTCGAAGTCGACAAGCCAAACAAATTAGATGTGCTCGAACAACACCATCGATTCCAGATGACCAGTGTGCGGGAACATGTCCAGCATTGCCAGACGCTGAATCTGGTAACCCGCGCTGATTAATGCCTCACTGTCCCGGGCAAGCGTTGCCGGGTTACAGGAAACATAGACCACACGCTTCGGCGCGAGTTTAATAATATGTGCCATCACACCCGGGGCACCGGCACGCGCCGGGTCGAGCAAAATTTTATCAAAGCCCTGTTTTGCCCACGGCTGTTGGGTGACATCTTCCTCAAGATTTTGATGAAAGAATGTCACATTTTGCAAGCCGTTCTGCTGCGCATTCTCCTGCCCTTTAGCCACCAGCGCCTCAACGCCTTCCACGCCGACGACGCTGGCCGCGTTTCGCGCCAGCGGCAGCGTGAAGTTGCCCATTCCGCAGAACAGATCGAGCACTCGATCGCTTTTCTGAACGTCCAGCCACGTCAGCGCTTTCTCAACCATCTGCTGGTTTACGCCATCATTCACCTGAATGAAATCCCGCGGGCTGAACGTTAAGCGTAGCCCGTTTGACGCATACCAGGGCGCCTCACCGGTAACCTGCTCAAGTATCTCGCTTTGTGGTGCAAGGAAAAGCGCCAGGTCGTGGGAATGCGAAAAACGTTCCAGTTTTTCGCGATCTTTTTTCGACAGCGGCGCGGTATGGCGCAGGACCATCAGCGGTCCATTGTTTGCCATAACCAGTTCGACATGCCCGAGGTGGCGAACGCCGTCCAGCCCGGAGAGACAGGTGCGCACTTCCGGAAGCAATGCCTCAAGATGGGGCACCAAAATGGGGCACTGCTGCACATCGACGATGTCACTGGAGCCGGCCTTGCGAAATCCCATCTCCAGCCGCGCCGTTTTTGGCTGATAGCTGAGGCTCAGGCGGGCGCGCCGACGGTAGCCCCAGGGCTCATCGGCGAGAATTTCGTTAACGTCGTGCTTAAGCTGACGCGCCAGCGCGCGGCTTTTGCTTTTTTGCTGTAATTCTGTGCTCGCATGCTGTTGCTGGCAGCCCCCGCAAACGCCAAAATGTGGGCAGCGGGGCTTCACGCGCTCCGGGCTATCGTTGAGACGACGCTTAACCTGTCCGCGCGCGAACTGGCGTTTATCTTCCGTCAGCGTAATTTCTGCTCGTTCTGTTGGCAGTAAACCTGTTATAAACAGAGCCTTACCATTGTGACGTGCCACTCCCTGACCAAACGGATCGAGGTCCGTGGCTTCAACAGTGATGATTTGACGCGTCGTCACGCGTCGCTTTGCAGAGTAGAATTGCGCCATCGCCGAGATTTTTCTCACATAAACATAATTATCTTAATTGTCCCATAACGGAACGCCATGACCAACTACAGCCTGCGCGCGCGCATGATGATTTTGATCCTCGCCCCCACCGTTCTCATCGGTTTGCTGCTGAGTATCTTCTTTGTGGTGCACCGCTATAACGATTTGCAGCGACAGCTGGAGGATGCAGGCGCCAGCATTATCGAACCGCTTGCCGTTTCCAGCGAGTACGGCATGAACCTGCAAAACCGCGAATCCATTGGTCAGTTAATCAGCGTACTCCACCGCCGCCACTCGGACATCGTACGCGCCATTTCCGTTTACGACGAACATAACCGCCTGTTTGTCACCTCGAATTTTCATCTCGATCCTGCGGCTCTGAAGATCCCGGACGGTACGCCGTTCCCGCGCCACCTCACCGTATTGCGGCGCGGCGATATCATGATCCTGCGCACGCCGATCGTATCGGAAAGCTATTCACCCGATGAGTCTGCGCAATCCGACGCCAAATCCAGCAACAATATGCTGGGATACGTGGCGCTGGAGCTGGATCTCAAGTCGGTCCGGCTACAGCAGTATAAAGAAATCTTCATCTCTGGCGTGATGATGCTGTTCTGCATTGGCATTGCGCTGATCTTCGGCTGGCGCCTGATGCGCGACGTGACGGGCCCCATCCGCAACATGGTTAACACGGTTGACCGCATCCGCCGGGGACAGCTCGACAGCCGGGTGGAAGGGTTTATGCTGGGCGAGCTGGATATGCTGAAGAACGGCATCAACTCGATGGCCATGTCGCTGGCGGCGTATCACGAAGAGATGCAGCACAACGTTGACCAGGCGACGTCCGACCTGCGCGAAACGCTGGAGCAGATGGAGATCCAGAACGTTGAGCTGGATCTGGCGAAAAAGCGCGCTCAGGAAGCGGCACGTATTAAGTCAGAATTCCTGGCCAATATGTCGCACGAGCTGCGTACGCCGCTCAATGGCGTGATCGGCTTCACCCGCCTGACCCTGAAAAGCGAGCTCAACCCGACTCAGCGCGATCACCTGCACACCATTGAACGCTCGGCCAACAACCTGCTGGCGATCATCAACGACGTGCTGGACTTCTCCAAGCTGGAAGCGGGCAAGCTGATCCTGGAGAGTATTCCCTTCCCGCTGCGCAGTACGCTGGATGAGGTGGTGACGCTGCTCGCGCACTCGTCGCACGACAAAGGCCTTGAGCTGACGCTCAACATTAAAAACGACGTGCCGGATAACGTTATTGGCGATCCATTGCGTCTGCAGCAGGTCATTACCAACCTTGTCGGGAATGCCATTAAATTCACCGAAAGCGGTAACATCGACATTCTGGTAGAAAAACGCTCGATCAGCAGCAATAAGGTGCAGATTGAAGTCCAGATCCGCGATACCGGCATCGGGATTCCGGAGCGGGATCAGTCGCGTCTGTTCCAGGCGTTCCGCCAGGCGGATGCCAGTATCTCCCGCCGTCATGGCGGTACCGGCCTGGGGCTGGTGATCACGCAGCGCCTGGTGAACGAGATGGGCGGCGATATCTCCTTCCACAGCCAGCCGAACCGCGGCTCAACCTTCTGGTTCCACATTAATCTGGACCTCAATCCAAACGTATTGACCGACGGTCCGGTGACGGACTGCCTGAAAGGCAAGCGTCTGGCCTACGTCGAACCTAACGCGGCGGCAGCGCAGTGCGCGCTCGATATTTTAAGCACCACGCCGCTGGAGGTGGTCTACAGCCCAACCTTCTCAGCGCTTGCCGTTGAGCACTACGACATTCTGCTGATGGGGATCCCGGTCACCTTTACCGGCGAACTGACCATGCAGCAGGAGCGGCTGGCGAAAGCCGCGTCAATGACCGACTATCTGCTGCTGGCGCTGCCCTGCCATGCCCAGCTCAATGCAGAAGAGTTGAAAAATGACGGGGCCGCCGCGTGTCTGCTGAAACCGCTCACCGCGACCCGCCTGCTGCCCGCGCTCACGGAGTATTGCCGTCTTAGCCAGCATGCCCTCCCGCTGATTGACGATGAGCAAAAATTGCCGATGAGCGTGATGGCGGTGGATGATAATCCGGCCAACCTGAAGCTTATTGGCGTATTGCTTGAAGACCAGGTTCAGCATGTGGAACTGTGCACCAGCGGCGCGCAGGCGGTTGAACAGGCTAAGCAGATGCAGTTTGATTTGATACTGATGGATATTCAGATGCCGGGCATGGATGGCATTCGGGCCTGCGAGCTGATCCACCAGCTGCCGCATCAGCAGCAAACACCGGTCATTGCGGTCACCGCGCACGCGATGGCCGGTCAGAAAGAGAAGCTGCTGAGCGCCGGAATGAATGATTATCTGGCGAAGCCAATCGATGAAGAGAAACTTCATAACCTGCTGTTACGCTATAAGCCGGGTCATATTGGCGGGACGTACACGGTTTCCAGCGAGCCGGTTGAAATCAGCGTCAACCAGAACGCGACCTTTGACTGGCAGCTTGCCCTGCGCCAGGCGGCAGGTAAGCCCGATTTGGCCCGCGAAATGCTGCAAATGCTGGTCGCGTTTCTGCCGGAAATTCGCAATAAGGTGGAAGAGCAGCTGGTGGGTGAAAACCCGGAAGATCTGCTGGAAGCAATCCACAAGCTGCATGGTAGCTGCGGTTACAGCGGCGTGCCGCGGCTGAAAAACCTCTGCCAGCTGCTGGAGCAGCAGCTGCGTGCCGGTACGCCGGAATCGGAGCTTGAACCGGAATTCCTGGAGCTGCTGGATGAGATGGATAACGTGACGCGGGAAGCGATGAAGGTATTGGGGAGCTGAGGTAAAAGCCCGGTGGCGCTACGCTTACCGGGCCTACAATTGCGGGTGCGGCCTGATGCCCTCACCCCGCCCCTCTCCCACGGGGAGAGGGAGAACTACATTCCCTGCCCCACTTTCAGCACCGCCGCGATATTCCTTGCGGCCATCCTGACGTTCTCGCTGGCATTTTCCAGCGCGTCTTCCAGCGAGCAGATGGTGTAGATCACGCTAAACACCGCATCAATGCCGTGATCGTGTACCACGCCAACGTCCGCCGTCAGGCTTCCTGCAATGCCGATAACGGGTTTGTTAAAGCGTTTTGCGATTTTCGCCACGCCCACCGGGACTTTGCCGTGGATCGTCTGGCTGTCGATGCGACCTTCTCCCGTGATCACCAGATCCGCATCGGCCACCTGGTCGGCCAGGTGTAGCGCATCGGTCACGATCTCAATGCCCTGGCGCAGCTGCGCGCCGCAAAAGGCGTACAGCGCGGCCCCCATGCCACCCGCCGCGCCGCCGCCAGCAAGGTTTAGCACATCGATATCCAGATCCCGGGCAATGACTCTCGCATACTGTGCCAGCGCGTTGTCCAGGGTAACGATCATCTCGGGAGTGGCCCCCTTTTGCGGGCCAAATACGGCGGACGCGCCATCCTTTCCGGTGAGCGGATTCGTCACATCACAGGCGACTTCTATCCGGCACTCCGCCAGACGTCTGTCCAGCCCGCTCAGGTCGATACGCGCGAGTTTTCCCAGCTCGCCGCCGCCCTGCCCAAGGGGCTGCCCGCTGTCGTCCAGCAGATTTGCCCCCAACGCCTGCACCATCCCTGCTCCGCCGTCATTGGTGGCGCTGCCGCCAATGCCAATGATGATATGCTTAACGCCTGCATCCAGCGCGTGACGAATAAGTTCGCCCGTGCCCCAGGAGGTGGTTTTCAGAGGATTACGCTGCGAAGGGACGACCAGCTCCAGGCCGCTTGCCGCCGCCATTTCAATAAAGGCACTCTGCTCGTCACCGGATAAGCCATAAAACCCTTCCACGCGCTCACCCAGCGGACCGGTCACCGGAACATGCACAATGCGTCCCTGCGTTGCCGCGATCATCGCCTCAACCGTCCCTTCGCCACCGTCCGCGACCGGCAGTTTGACGTAAACCGCCTCGGGGAAGATCTCGCGAAAACCACGTTCTATCGCTGTCGCAACCTCAAGCGCACTCAAACTTTCCTTATACGAGTCCGGTGCGATAACAATTTTCATAAGCCATCCTTACGCATAGTCGTTACGTTAAGCATACACCACGTAAAAGACCGCTTTTGGGAGCGGTCCCAATGCGTTTATCGTACCATGCACGGGCGTTTATTGTCGAATGTCCAGTCCGGGATCAGATACTGCATCGCCATCGCGTCGTCGCGCGCGCCCAGACCGTGTTTCTGATACAGCTCGTTGGCCTTCATGACCTGGTCCATATCCAGCTCAACTCCCAGCCCCGGGGTGGAAGGCACCTGCACCATGCCACCTTTGATCTCAAACGGCTGCTTAGTCAGATGCTGGTTACCTTCCTGCCAGATCCAGTGCGTGTCGATAGCGGTAATCGTGCCCGGCGCGGCGGCGGCAACGTGCGTGAACATCGCCAGCGACACGTCGAAGTGGTTGTTAGAGTGCGAGCCCCAGGTCAGGCCAAACTCGTGGCACATTTGCGCCACGCGCACCGACCCCTGCATCGTCCAGAAGTGCGGGTCCGCCAGCGGAATATCAACAGACTGCAAGGACAGGGTGTGTCCCATCTGACGCCAGTCGGTCGCAATCATATTGGTCGCGGTCGGCAGCCCCGTTGCGCGGCGGAATTCCGCCATGACTTCACGTCCTGAGAAGCCTTGCTCAGCCCCACACGGATCTTCCGCATACGCCAGCACGCCTTTCAGCTGTTTACCGATCGCAATGGCCTCCTTAAGCGACCATGCGCCGTTCGGATCCAGCGTCACGCGCGCCTGCGGGAAACGTTTTGCCAGCGCGGTGACGGCTTCCGCCTCTTCCTCACCGGCCAGCACGCCGCCTTTCAGTTTGAAATCATTGAAGCCATATTTTTCATAAGCGGCTTCCGCCAGGCGCACCACCGCATCCGGGGTCATCGCCTCGTCGTGGCGGAGTCGGTACCAGTCGCATTGTTCATCCGGCTGGCTCTGATAAGGCAGCGGCGTCAGCCTGCGGTCGCCGACAAAGAACAGATAGCCCAGCATTTCCACTTCGCTGCGCTGCTGACCCTCGCCCAGCAGCGACGCAACGTTGACGCCCAGATGCTGACCCAGCAGATCCAGCAACGCGGATTCAATCCCGGTCACCACGTGGATGGTGGTGCGCAGATCGAAGGTCTGCAGGCCACGCCCTCCGGCATCGCGATCGGCAAAGGTGTTGCGCACGGTGTTGAGGATATTTTTGTACTCACCCAGCGTTTTGCCCACCACCAGCGGAATGGCATCTTCCAGCGTTTGGCGGATCTTCTCCCCGCCCGGAATTTCGCCCACGCCCGTATGGCCGGAATTGTCTTTGATAATGACAATGTTGCGGGTAAAGAATGGCGCATGCCCGCCGCTCAGGTTCATCAACATGCTGTCATGGCCCGCAACCGGAACGATCTGCATGGCGGTAACTACAGGGGTAGAAAAAGTACTCATCGTTCAATCCTTTTATCAGTGACGTCCGAAAACAGGGCGCTTACGGTCAAATGTCCAGCCGGGGATCAGGTACTGCATCGGGCCCGCGTCGTTACGCGCGCCGCCCGGTAGCTTTTTATACGCCTCATGGGCTTTATGGATCTGATCCCAGTCAATCTCCACGCCCAGGCCCGGCGCATCCGGTACGGCAATCTTGCCATTGATGATTTCCAGCGGATTTTTCGTCAGGCGAGCTTCCCCTTCCTGCCAAATCCAGTGGGTGTCGATGGCGGTCGGGTTACCCGGCGCCGCCGCGCCAACGTGGGTAAACATCGCCAGCGAAATGTCAAAGTGGTTGTTCGAGTGACAGCCCCAGGTCAGCCCCCAGTCATCGCACAGCTGCGCCACGCGCACTGCGCCTGAAAGCGTCCAGAAGTGCGGGTCCGCCAGCGGTATGTCGACGGCGTTCAGCATCACCGCGTGACCCATTTCACGCCAGTTGGTGGCGATCATATTGGTCGCGACAGGCAGCCCGGTGGCACGACGGAACTCGGCCATGACTTCACGGCCCGAGAAGCCCTGCTCCGCGCCGCAGGGGTCTTCCGCATAGGTCAGGACATCCCCCAGCCCTTTGCACAGGCTAATCGCTTCATCCAGCAGCCATGCGCCGTTGGGATCGACGGTGATCCGTGCATCCGCAAAGCGTTTTTTCAGCGCCCGGGCCGTTTCAATCTCCTGCTCGCCGGGCAGCACGCCGCCCTTCAGCTTGAAATCCTTAAAGCCGTAGCGATCCTGCGCCGCCTCGGCCAGCCGCACCACCGCGTCGCTGGAGAGCGCTTCCCGGTGGCGCAGGCGATACCAGTCGTGATCGCCCGTGGATCGCGCCAGATAGGGGAGATCGGTCTTATTGCGATCGCCAACGTAGAACAGATAGCCCAGCACGGTTACCGCATCGCGCTGTTTGCCGGGCCCCAGCAGCTCGCAAACCGGAACATTGAGCGCCTTACCCAGTAAATCGAGCAGGGCGGCCTCCAGGGCGGCAACGGCGTTGACCCGCAGTTCAAACGTCCAGGCACCTTTACCGAACGTATCAAAGTCTGCCGACTGATTGCCCTTATGCACCCGCTGAACCACCTTGTTCAGACGGGCGATCTCCTGGCCCACGACCTGCGGAATGGCATCGACCAGCGTCTGGTAAATCACCTCTCCGCCTGGGGCCTCGCCCACGCCGGTATTCCCTGCGCTGTCTTTCAGCACAACGATATTACGGGTAAACCAGGCGTTATGCGCACCGCCAATATTGAGCAGCATGCTGTCCTGTCCGGCCACCGGGATGACCTTCATCTCCGTGACGGTTGGACTCGATTGCGTTGTCATCATCCACGCTCCGCTACAGGTTTAAGTTCGACGCGTTTGATATCCCCCACCAGCACCAGGTAACTCAGCACCGCCACCAGCGCATGCACACCCACGTAGATCAGCGCACCGTTGAAAGAGCCGGTGGTGCCGACGATGTAGCCGATAGCGATGGGCGTAACAATCCCGGAGATGTTGCCGAACATGTTGAACAGACCGCCGCTCAGGCCGCTGATCTCTTTCGGTGCCGTATCCGCCATCACCGCCCAGCCCAGCGCGCCAATGCCTTTGCCGAAGAAGGCCATCGCCATAAAGCCGATAATCATCCATTCGGCATTGACGTAGTTACAGAACACCATGGTCATGGAGAGCAGCATGCCGAGCACAATCGGCGTTTTACGCGCGATGTTCAGTGACCCCGTGCGGCGCATCAGCCAGTCGGAAATCACCCCGCCGAGCACGCCGCCGACGAAGCCGCAGATTGCCGGAACCGAGGCGACAAAGCCCGCTTTTAGAATCGACATGCCGCGTGCCTGCACCAGGTACACCGGGAACCAGGTGATGAAGAAGTAGGTTAAGGCGTTAATACAGTACTGGCCCAGATAGATGCCGATCATCATGCGCGAGCCGACGAGCTGCTTGATCTGCGCCCATTTCTGGCTGAACGGGACTTTTGCTTTTGCGGATTTCTGATCCATGTTGATCAGCGCTCCGCCTTCTGCGATGTACTCCAGCTCTTTTTTGTTCACGCCAGGATGCTGGTTGGGTTCGTGGATCACTTTCAGCCAGACGAAGCTGATGACGATCCCAAGCCCGCCCATGAAGAAGAAGACGTGTGACCAGCCTACCTCATGCGTCAGCCAGCCCATGATTGGCGCGAAGATCACCGTTGCGAAGTACTGTGCGGAGTTGAAAATCGCCACCGCCGTTCCCCTCTCCTGCGCCGGGAACCATGCCGCCACAATGCGACTGTTGCCCGGGAAGGAAGGTGCTTCCGCTAAGCCTACCAGGAAGCGCAGCGTGAAGAGCGCTACGATAATACCGAAGCCGCTGAAGATATCGACAAAACCCTGCAACAGGGTAAACATCGACCAGATAAAGATAGACCAGAAATAGACGCGTTTAGATCCAAAACGGTCCAGCAGCCAGCCGCCAGGAATTTGGCCGATGACGTAGGCCCATGAGAATGCGGAGAAAACGTAACCCATGCCCACGGGATCAAGGCCGATATCTTTTGCCATTTCCGAGCCGGCAATCGACAGCGTGGCGCGGTCACCATAGTTAAAGGACGTGACGATAAACAGCATCACCACTATCCAGTAGCGGGCGTTGGTGCGCTTTTCAGCGCTGCTCGCTGCGTGGCTTAATGTACTCATTGTTGCACTCCTGAAACATAGCTTTCGCCTGGTTCATTCTGTACAGCACCGGTAGGGTAATCAGAATGAGACTTGTGTTTTGTCGTTTTGGTACGGCCTGAAGCCGTTTTATAGTGACCGGGAAAGTATATGAAGGAGTGACACGTTCTCTCACCGTGCAGAAACACAGTATTGAAGGGGGTATGAGAGGTTGTTTATGGCATAAGCCCAAGGGAGTGGAAGGTGGTTCACGGAATTGAGGATTTGCTGCGGCTTCGTTGCCGGGTAGCGGCTAAGCCTTACCCGGCCTGGATAACTATTTAAGGAGAGTTGCCCAGTGCTCAACCCACGGGTTTGATTCGCTTTCTGGCTCCGGGTGCTCCCCGGCATCAATCAGCAGCATCTCGCCGACGCGCTGGGCGCTCTGTTCCTGCAGGAGCGCATCGAACTGCTTGCCGCCGCCGCAGAAGTTGGCGTAAGAGCTGTCGCCCAGGGCAATGATGCCGTAGTGCACGTTCGGCTGATAGCCAAGCTGGTCTTTAATGCCCTGGAACAGCGGCACGATGCTGTCCGGCAGATCGCCCTGCCCGGTGGTGGAGGTCACCACCAGAATGTATTTATCTTGATACTTTTGCCAGTCCGCCAGTTCCGGGTCTTCATAGACCGTGGCTTTATGGCCCTGGCTGGCGAGTATTGCCTCAGCCTCTTCCGCTACCAGCAGCGAGTTGCCGTACATTGTGCCGACAAAAATGCCTACTTCAGCCATGATATTTTCCCATAATGAATGCGTTTACCGTTCATCCTGAACGTTGCCTGATACAAACTCAACCCTTTCATTTTCGGGGAGTTGTCCCAGCCAGCCAAACTGTGACAGCGCCTGCATCCAGACGTCGTCCAGCCCGGCACGGATAGACAGCGGTTCGCCGGTAAACGGGTGCGTCAGGCTCAGCTCGCTGGCGTGCAGCATCAGACGATGGCAGCCAAAGTGTTCGGCCGCGCTGCGGTTCTGGCGCAAATCACCGTGTTTGCTGTCGCCAATAATCGGGTGGCGCAGGTGCGCGAGATGGCGTCGCAGCTGGTGCTTACGCCCGGTTTTAGGCAGAAGCTCAACCAGGCTGTAGCGTGTGGTCGGAAATTTGCTGGTTGCCACCGGCATTTCGGTCGTCGCCATGCCGCGATAATCCGTCACTGCGGGCTGCGGACCTTTGTCATCGCGGGAAAATTTATCGGCGATTTTGTCCAGTTCCTCCACCAGCGGGTAGTCCAGCGTGGCGGCTTCCGTCAGCCAGCCACGGACGATAGCGTGGTAGCGCTTTTGCATCTGGTGCTGTTCGAACTGCTGTGACAGCAGGCGTCCCGCCTCGCTGGAAAGCCCCATCAGCAGCACGCCGGAGGTCGGCCTGTCGAGACGATGGGCGGTAAAAACATGCTGACCAATCTGGTCGCGAACGGTCTGCATCACCACCACTTTCTCATCACGATCGAGCCAGCTGCGGTGTACCAGCCAGCCTGACGGTTTATTCACCGCCACCAGCCACTCGTCCTGATAGAGGATCTCAAGCGTCATGCATCGTCACCGGCAAACAGGGTATCCAGTTTTTCCAGTTCGACCAGCATCACGTCGCGCGCAGGGTGCGTCGCCTCGAGCGCCATTTCATAGTAGGGAGAGACAGCAAACGCCTGCGGCAGCGGGTGACCGCCCTCAAGCAGGGCGTGCATGCGCGGAATTAACACCCACTGTAGCCACTCAAACGGGGCCAGCGTATCCAGGCAGAAGGGCTGGGTGCTCGCGAACGCTTCTGGCTGCGGCGCGGTCTCCTGCCACAGCTGATGTTGGCGCAAAAGGGCTTCGATGGCGTGCAACTGGGCACGAACGCTATCGTGTTGCGTCATAGTAACCTCAACTGAAAAAGTGAACGGCGCGCAGCATAGCATTGCGGAAGGCAGAAATAAAAAAAGGGAGCACTGTAAAAACAGTGCTCCCGGTTCGTTCCGCAGCATTCCAGCTACAATTCGTGCTCCCTGCTCATCCGTGACAACTTTTCCTGAAGCCCGAAGGCCTGGTCATCCGTAAACCGTTGCATCCTGCACACATCTTCCTGACGTGTTTGTTTCATCCTGAAACGTCCTGGCCTTCCTGACCCACCGACCATCCTGACCGGCTCTCGTTCTCCTTCCTGGAGGTGTCCCTTACGCATCCTGCGTTATCCACTTTGCTTCATCCTGAAGCCTTCCTGCAGCGCCATCCTGACGAGTCCTGAGTGAGATACGCCATCATCCTGATGTTCGTTTCTCGTGTCGGCGTCCTGTCGACGGAGATAGAATCCGCTATTCCGCTTCGTCTTACAACCCACCCTTTCGGGGTTGTAAGCCGTAAGAAATCCCTAAAAACGATGCGATAAACCACTAATCTATTGAAAAATAGAGTGATATTAATCTGAATTAAATAAGGTAATACTGAATGTTCCAGCGATCTCTCACAAACCTTGTAAGAGATCTCTCACACGCGCTATAGCATCATGGATTACAGAAGTGGCTCAAGTCGGGTGAGGAAATCCGCAAGAGAGGGGGCGAGAGTCTCGCGATTGCGGGTTCCGATAGTCTCTTTAACCACTTCACCTGACAGGTTACAGACGGATAACACATCCAGTTCGCTGTCCAGCGTGGCAATAAAGAGCGTCGGAGAAAGCTTAAGGCGTTTTTGCGTGACCAGATGACCAATCAGGTTTTCCTGAACACGCTGCAGATCGTCTTCGCTCCAGGTCTGCAACAGCGTCAGCGTGATATCAGCAAAGCGCGCGGGCATATCCCCTGCGAACTGAGTAGTATAAAACGCGTGAACCGCTGGTTGTACCACAATGTCCATTGCCCGTTCAACCGCATTTACATTTTGCTCGCCGGTATTGGGCTTCGGCTGCCAGATAACGTAATCCTCAAGCGAAGAGATAATGCACGGCGAGGGTACACCATATAAATCAGCACTTTGCGGCCACGAGCCCTGCTTTTCATGCCATGCGTCGCAATAGCGGGTCGTGAAGGTAGTGAGGGCATTTGCAGTTTCGATGTCCACCGATTTCTCTCTTCTTGTCAGACAGGATAAACTCAGCCCATAAGTGTACCTGTAAAGTGGCTATGAAACATGTCTTACGAAAATCATCATGCGTTAACCGGCTTAACGCTGGGTAAATCGACCGATTACCGCGATACCTACGATGCAGGCCTGCTGCAGGGCGTGCCGCGCAGCCTGAATCGCGATCCTCTGGGTCTGCATGCGGACGCATTGCCGTTTGTCGGCGGCGATATCTGGACGCTGTACGAACTCTCCTGGCTCAACGCACGCGGTCTGCCGCAGGTGGCGGTGGGCCACGTTGAGCTGGATTACGCCAGCGTTAATCTCGTCGAGTCCAAAAGCTTTAAGCTCTATCTCAACAGTTTTAACCAGACAAAATTCAACAGCTGGGATGACGTTCAGCACACCCTGGAACGTGATTTAAGCGCCTGCGCGCAGGGAAAGGTAAGCGTTTCACTGTATCGCCTGCACGAGCTGGAAGGGCAGCCGGTCGCCCACTTCAACGGGACCTGCATCGACGATCAGGATATCGAGGTGGAGAATTATGAATTCAGCGCCGATTACCTCGAAAACGCGGCGAGCGGAAAGGTGGTCGAAGAGACGCTGGTCAGCCATCTGCTGAAATCCAACTGCCTGATCACCCACCAGCCGGACTGGGGCTCGGTGCAGATCCAGTACCGCGGCCCGAAAATCGACCGGGAAAAATTGCTGCGCTACCTGGTGTCGTTCCGCCATCACAACGAATTCCACGAGCAGTGCGTGGAGCGTATCTTTAGCGATATTCAGCGTTTCTGCCAGCCAGAAAAATTGAGCGTTTATGCGCGCTACACCCGCCGCGGCGGACTGGACATCAACCCGTGGCGCACCAACACCGATTTTGTGCCTGCGACGGGACGGCTGGTGCGTCAATAATATAAATATTTTCACAATATGCGCGGTATCTTCCGCGCTTTAGGTTGTGAAACGTCACGCGGCAGGGCTATTGTAATCAACAGGGAAAGACGATAATCGTCCCGTAAGGAGCTCACTTGATTACACATATTAGCCCGCTTGGCTCAATGGATATGTTGTCGCAGCTGGAAGTGGACATGCTTAAGCGCACGGCCAGCAGCGATCTTTATCAACTGTTTCGTAACTGTTCACTTGCCGTACTGAACTCCGGAAGCCTGACAGATAACAGTAAAGAACTGCTGTCCCGCTTCGAAAGCTTTGATATCAACGTGCTGCGCCGCGAGCGTGGCGTGAAGCTTGAAGTCATCAACCCGCCGGAAGAGGCCTTTGTCGACGGGCGCATCATTCGTTCACTTCAGGCTAACCTGTTTGCCGTGCTGCGTGACATCCTGTTTGTTAACGGGCAGATCCACAACGCAGGCCGTTTCCAGCATCTCGACCTGGAAAGCTCGGTCCATATTACCAACCTGGTGTTCTCCATTTTGCGTAACGCCCGCGCCCTGCACGTTGGTGAAGCGCCGAACATGGTCGTCTGCTGGGGCGGTCACTCCATTAACGAAACCGAATACCTTTATGCCCGTAGGGTAGGAACGCAGCTCGGACTGCGCGAGCTGAACATCTGTACCGGCTGCGGTCCGGGTGCGATGGAAGCGCCAATGAAAGGTGCCGCAGTGGGGCACGCGCAGCAGCGTTATAAAGAGGGGCGGTTTATCGGCATGACCGAGCCGTCAATTATCGCCGCTGAGCCACCTAACCCGCTGGTTAACGAGCTGATTATCATGCCGGATATCGAGAAGCGTCTTGAGGCGTTTGTCCGTATCGCCCACGGCATTATCATCTTCCCGGGCGGCGTGGGGACAGCGGAAGAGCTGCTCTACCTGCTTGGTATTCTGATGAACCCGGCTAACAAAGATCAGGTTCTGCCGCTGATCCTGACCGGGCCAAAAGAGAGCGCCGACTACTTCCGCGTGCTGGACGAGTTTATCGTGCACACGCTGGGTGAATCCGCGCGTCGTCACTATCGCATCATCATTGACGATGCCGCAGAGGTGGCGCGCCAGATGAAAAAAGCGATGCCGCTGGTGAAGGAGAACCGTCGCGATACCGGCGATGCGTACAGTTTTAACTGGTCAATTCGCATTGCGCCGGACCTGCAGATCCCGTTCGAGCCTTCGCATGAAAATATGGCGAACCTGAAACTCTACCCGGACCAGCCGGTGGAAGTTCTGGCGGCCGATCTGCGTCGTGCCTTCTCCGGGATTGTGGCGGGCAACGTCAAAGAGATGGGCATCCGCGCCATTGAACAGTACGGCCCGTACAAGATCCACGGCGACCCGGAGATGATGCGCCGTATGGACGACATGCTGCAGGGCTTCGTCGCCCAGCACCGCATGAAGTTGCCAGGCTCCGCCTACATTCCTTGCTACGAAATCTGCACCTAACGCTTAGCAGCGTCTCATCAAAACCGGGTCGCCCTCTCGCGCGTCCCGGTTTTTTTTTACCGAAGCAATTCATAGGCATCACTTATGTCTTTTACAAACTATTCACAAACGCAAACGATTACCTCATTTTTACAACCGTAAGTTATCAGCCTTAATCCAAATTACCCGCCAGAAAATCCTAAAAACCCAATTCTTTACAGCTAAAGACACCTATATCACGGGTCGGTCTTTCAGCTCACATGTCGTTGGTGGTAGCCTTCGCGCCCGTAAATTCTCTTTGATGTTTTTTTAACAGATAAATGGTCTAAAGATGCCCACATCATAAGTGGATTATTGCATTTGGGATCAGGATCACTGATAGATTCATAACTAGAATGTATCTTTCCGCCCGCCAATAGTTACGGGTGAAAATTATTAAAAAACCGTCACTGAACGAATTTCATATTACCGTCAGGCACTTTTTCATCGGATTTGACTAAAAAACCTGACAATTCGCTTCCTCCAGGAGATATAGATGGAAACCACTCAAACCAGCACCGTTGCTTCGATTGAATCCCGAAGTGGTTGGCGCAAAACGGATACCATGTGGATGCTTGGCCTTTACGGCACGGCAATCGGCGCTGGTGTACTGTTCCTTCCTATCAACGCAGGCGTCGGCGGTCTGATCCCGCTGATCATTATGGCTATCATTGCTTTCCCGATGACCTTCTTTGCACACCGCGGTCTGACCCGCTTCGTGCTGTCCGGTAAGAACCCGGGCGAAGACATCACTGAAGTTGTTGAAGAGCATTTCGGCGTTGGCGCAGGTAAACTGATTACCCTGCTCTACTTCTTCGCGATTTACCCGATTCTGCTGGTCTACAGCGTGGCGATCACCAACACCGTTGAAAGCTTCATGATGCACCAGCTGCACATGACGCCGCCTCCGCGTGCGATTCTGTCTCTGATCCTGATTGTGGGCATGATGACCATCGTGCGCTTCGGTGAGCAGATGATTGTGAAAGCAATGAGCGTACTGGTCTTCCCGTTCGTTATTGCTCTGATGGTGCTGGCTTGCTACCTGATCCCACAGTGGAACGGCGCAGCGCTGGAAACCCTGTCCCTGGGCAGCGCATCGGTAACCGGTAACGGCCTGCTGATGACCCTCTGGCTGGCGATTCCGGTAATGGTGTTCTCCTTCAACCACTCCCCAATCATCTCCTCTTTCGCTGTTGCGAAACGTGAAGAGTACGGTAATGGCGCAGAGAAGAAGTGCTCCAGCATCCTGGCACGCGCTCACATCATGATGGTACTGACCGTGATGTTCTTCGTCTTCAGCTGCGTACTGAGCCTCTCCCCGGTGGATCTGGCGGCAGCGAAAGAGCAGAACATCTCTATTCTGTCTTACCTGGCAAACCACTTTAACGCACCGGTCATTGCGTGGATGGCGCCTATCATCGCGATTATCGCCATCACCAAATCCTTCCTGGGCCACTACCTCGGCGCACGTGAAGGCTTCAACGGTATGGTGATTAAATCTCTGCGCGGTAAAGGCAAGAGCATTGAAATCAACAAGCTGAACAAAATCACTGCACTGTTTATGCTGCTCACCACCTGGGCGGTAGCAACGCTGAACCCAAGCATCCTGGGCATGATTGAAACCCTGGGCGGCCCGGTTATCGCGATGATTCTGTTCCTGATGCCGATGTACGCGATTCAGAAAGTCCCTGCTATGCGCAAGTACAGCGGTCATGTGAGCAACGTCTTTGTGGTTATCATGGGTCTTATCGCAATCTCTGCGATCTTCTACTCCCTGTACACCATGTTCTGATTATCACCCGCGCCGTCTTCGGACGGCGCACTCCTCCCTCTCTGACTGAAAGCAATGGACGCATCATGATTAGCGTATTCGATATCTTCAAAATCGGTATTGGTCCTTCCAGCTCTCACACCGTCGGACCAATGAAAGCCGGTAAGCAGTTCACGGATGACTTGATTGCACGCGGCATCTTGCATGACATTACCCGCGTGGTTGTCGATGTATACGGCTCGCTTTCCCTGACCGGGAAAGGCCACCATACCGATATCGCCATTATCATGGGCCTGGCGGGAAATCTGCCGGATACCGTTGATATTGATGCGATCCCTGGCTTCATCCAGGATGTGAACACCCACGGTCGCCTGCTGCTGGCGAACGGTGAGCATGAGGTTGAATTCCCGGTTGACCACTGCATGAATTTCCATGCGGACAACCTGTCGCTGCACGAAAACGGCATGCGCATTACCGCGCTGGCCGGCGACAAAGCGGTATACAGCCAGACGTATTACTCTATCGGCGGCGGTTTTATCGTCGACGAAGACCACTTTGGTCAAACCGATAACGCTTCTGTCGAGGTGCCGTATCCGTACAAAACGGCGGCGGATCTTCAGCGTCACTGCCAGGAGACGGGTCTTTCCCTCTCCGGCCTGATGATGAAAAACGAGCTGGCACTTCACAGCAAAGAAGAGCTCGAACAGCACTTCACTAACGTCTGGGAAGTGATGCGCGGCGGTATTGAGCGTGGGATCACCACCGAAGGCGTTCTGCCTGGCAAGCTTCGCGTGCCGCGTCGTGCTGCAGCGCTGCGCCGCATGCTGGTGAGCACCGACAAAACGACAACGGACCCGATGGCCGTCGTAGACTGGATCAACATGTTCGCACTGGCGGTAAACGAAGAGAACGCCGCAGGGGGCCGTGTGGTCACCGCGCCGACTAACGGTGCCTGCGGTATCGTTCCGGCGGTGCTGGCGTACTACGACAAGTTTATCCGTGAAGTGAACGCGAACTCACTGGCACGCTACCTGCTGGTCGCCAGTGCGATTGGTTCGCTGTATAAGATGAACGCGTCCATTTCCGGTGCGGAAGTGGGCTGTCAGGGTGAAGTCGGCGTGGCGTGCTCCATGGCGGCGGCGGGTCTGGCCGAACTGTTGGGTGCAAGCCCGACACAGGTGTGCATTGCTGCGGAAATCGGCATGGAACATAACCTGGGACTGACCTGTGACCCGGTTGCCGGGCAGGTACAGGTGCCGTGCATCGAACGTAACGCGATTGCCTCCGTGAAGGCGGTGAACGCGGCACGTATGGCGCTGCGCCGCACCAGCGAGCCGCGCGTCTGTCTCGATAAGGTTATCGAAACCATGTACGAAACCGGTAAAGATATGAACGCCAAATACCGTGAAACCTCTCGCGGCGGCCTGGCGATGAAGATCGTGACCTGCGATTAAGCCTCTCAGGAAGCCTCGTTTTGCGAGGCTTCTTCCTGTTTTCCCCACCATTCATAGTTTCACGCTGCTGACAGTGTTACCCTTCACGCATTAGATAGAAGGGAGATTATCTGTGGCCGTTCATTTACTTATCGTCGATGCTCTTAACCTGATCCGCCGTATCCATGCGGTACAGGGGACGCCTTGTAAAGACACCTGTCTGCACGCGCTGGAACAGCTTATCCGCCACAGTGAACCCACCCACGCGGTCGCGGTATTTGATGACGAAGCCCGCAACACGGGCTGGCGACACCAGCGTCTGCCGGACTACAAAGCCGGACGCGCACCGATGCCGGACGATCTTCACGCTGAATTGCCCATGCTGCGCGCTGCATTTGAACAGCGGGGCGTCCCCTGCTGGGGCGCACAGGGAAACGAAGCCGACGATCTCGCGGCCACCCTGGCCGTAAAGGTGGCAAGTGCCGGGCATCAGGCCACCATCGTTTCAACCGACAAAGGCTACTGCCAGCTGCTCTCGCCCACTATCCGCATTCGCGACTATTTTCAAAAACGCTGGCTGGACGCGCCGTTTATTGCCAGCGAGTTCGGCGTCTCACCTGAGCAACTGCCGGATTACTGGGGGCTGGCAGGCATCAGCAGTTCTAAGGTTCCGGGTGTCGCCGGTATTGGGCCGAAGAGCGCCGCACAGCTGCTGACCGATTTTCAGAGTCTGGAAGGGATTTACGCCCGTCTGGATGAGGTGCCAGAAAAGTGGCGCAAGAAGCTGGAGGCGCATAAAGAGATGGCGTTTATCTGCCGGGAAATCGCAACGCTACAGACGGATTTACAGCTGGACGGCAATTTACAGCAGCTGCGGTTAGAACGTTAAAGCGACTTTAGGGTTTTGTAGGCCCGGTAAGCGCAGCGCCACCGGGCAAAACAAAGCGCGCACTATCGCTCGTCGCGACGTCCGCCGACCGCAGCCCACCAGCGACGAATATGCACCGTCACCTCTTCACGGTCGTGATACAGCTGACGCGCCTGGATCTCCACGTTAATACCGTTTTCGTCCATCTGTTCCTGAATGTACGCCAGGTTCTGCGACACTTCCTCATAGCGCTTTTTCATCGGCAGCTTGAGGTTGAAAATGGTCTCACGACACCAGCCGTTCACCAGCCAGGAGGCCATCAGCGCGGCGACTTTTGCCGGCTTCTCAACCATATCGCACACCATCCACGAGATGTTGTTACGGTTCGGGCGATAGCGGAAACCGTCTTCACGCAGCCAGGTGACCTGTCCGGTGTCCATCAGGCTTTGCGCCATTGGACCGTTATCAACGGATGATACCCACATATTGCGTTTCACCAGCTGATAGGTCCAGCCGCCCGGGCACGCGCCAAGGTCGACGGCGTACATGCCGTTTGCCAGACGCTCATCCCACTCATCTGCCGGGATAAAGACGTGGAACGCCTCTTCCAGCTTGAGCGTGGAACGGCTTGGCGCATCGGACGGGAAGCGCAAACGCGGGATGCCCATAAAGAAGGGAGAGTTGTTTGTGGTGTACGAATAGCCTGTATAGCAGCAGCCCGGTGCGATAAAGAAGATATGCACCACCGGACGCTTCGGCGTTTCGTAGTTTGTCAGCACGCCCGCATCACGCAGCGCCGCACGCAGCGGCACGGTGAACTTACGGCAGAACTTCATCAGCTCTTTACTTTCGTTGGTATCCGCCACTTCGACGCGCAGATCACCCCCCTTCTCCACCACGCCCTGCAGCATGCCGACAATTGGCGTGATGCGGTCTTCCGGCGGAAGATCCTTCAGCAGCTCCCCCGCAACAAACATCTGGCGAGCGAAGATCAGCGAGCTGAACGGCAGCTCGCGTGCCAGCTTGTCTGCATCTTCAGGCTGATAGCACTCGAATATCACATAGCCCGCGTTTTCTTTTACGCGGGCAAAGCCGAAGACTTCGCGCTTCGCCGCTTTATCGGTAATTTCCGCGGCGCACTCTTTCTCAAACCCCGGGCGACAATATAAAACAACCTTATTCATGAACAACGCCCTTGCGTTTCAGACGGATAGCTCCGATAAACATTAATACCCAACCCGCCAGGAAGCTGAAGCCGCCGACAGGTGTAACGAACGCCCACAGGCGCAGATGTGAGAGCGCAAGGCAGTACAGGCTACCGCTGAACAACACGGTACCCAGCGCCATAAACACGCTGCTCCAGTAAAACCAGATACTGATGCGACGCTGCATCGCCACCGCCAGCCCAAAAATCGCCAACGTGTGGAACGCCTGATATTCAAGGCCGGTCTGGATCCAGCCCATCTCTACTGCGCCCAAAGACTTGCTTAATACATGTGCGCCAAAGGCGCCCAGTGCAACAAAAATAAAGCCACTCACCGCGGCAAAAATCAGCATGAATCGGCTGGTCATGTTTAAGTCCTGAATTGATGCGTGCCCGGCACACAAACGTTATTGCTCATACCTGAAGCGGAATTTTTCTTGCTCGGTTGCCGCTTTCGCCAGTATCCACTGCCGGAAGGCGGCTATTTTACCCAGTTCTGCCTGACTGTCATGACAAACCAGATAAAACGCATTCTTGCTGACCAGTACATCATTAAAAGGGCAAACCAGGCGGCCTGCCTCAATTTCGGACTGCGCCATGACGTTGTTCGCCAACGCCACGCCCTGCCCGTGAATGGCAGCCTGTAACACCATCGCACTGTGGCTAAAGATGGGTCCCTGCTGCACGTTTATATGTGTAAGACCTAATTGACGGGTATAAGTTTGCCAGTCGCGGCGAGAGGCATCATGCAAAAGCGTATGCTGAGCCAGGTCAGCGGGTGACTTCAGCGCCTTTTCACCTGTTAGCAGCAGGGGAGAACAGACCGGCAGGAGATATTCTGCGTATAATTTCTCAACACGCAAGCCCGGCCAGTTACCGCGACCATAAAAAATGGCGACATCCACGTCATCGGCCAGCTTGTCCTCCTGGCGATCTACCGCCTGGATTCGAACGTCGATCCCCGGATAAGCTGAGTTAAAGCTTGAGAGTCTGGGCACCAGCCAATGAATGGCAAAACTGGGCAATAAACTGACAGTCAGGGCACCTTTTGCACTGCGAGCCTGCAGCTTACGCGTCGCTTCCGTAAGCTGGGAAAAAATCTCTTTAATATCCTGAAAATAGCTCTGCCCCTCTTCGGTCAACAGCAACGAACGGTTGCGTCGACGAAACAGCTTAAGGCCCAGAAAATCCTCCAGAGACTTGATTTGGTGACTTACTGCGGCCTGTGTCACAAAAAGCTCATCTGCTGCGCGGGTAAAGCTCAGGTGACGTGCTGCTGCATCAAAAACACGTAATGCATTGAGGGGTGGCAATCGCTTTGACATGGTTATCTGGCTTAGATGTTAACGGATTTTAACAAACAGGAAACAACGTTTAACCTATTAGTTTTTTTTATCTGAGCCATTATAATTTGTCCGTTGAGGAACTACCAGCAAATACCTATAGTGGCGGCACTTCCTGAGCCGGAACGAAGAGCTTTTTTCGGAATGCGTGTTCTGAAGGGCTTTTGGCTTACGGTTGTGATGTTGTGTTGTTGTGTTTGCAATTGGTCTGCGATTCAGACCACGGTAGCAACGCTACCAATTTTTCACTTCCTGTACATTTACCCTGTCTGTCCATAGTGATTAATGTAGCACCGCCAATTTGCGGTGCTTTTTTTTCGCCTGCGATCCGTTAGTGCTCGATCTCTTTCATCTCTTTCACGTCCGTGCGGTTGATCTGCTGCTTGTTCCCGTTAGCATCTTTGTACGAAATCATCCCGGTATCATTATCGGTAGTCGGTTTCCCTTCCGAAACGATAGAACGACCATCGTTGGTGTGCATCACGTAGTTGTTACCAGAACACGCGCTCAGGGCAAAAGTAAACGCACAGGCAGAAATGATTGCAGCTGTCTTATTCATGATTATTCTCCTTTAGCAATTAATGCTATTCAAACCTCGATTTATAACAGGCTAAAACATCCGCCTAACACTATTTAGCATAACCTGCTTTTTTGAGGTCGTAAGGATAAGCAGACAATTCTGATAGATATCAACCTCCTTGCCCTGCCGCTGAAATTGCGCGACGATCGCTATATTGAAATGAGGAATCCCATGAACGCTTTCAGTCCTGCGCAGTTCCGCGCACAGTTTCCGGCCCTGGCCGATGCCGGTATTTACCTGGATAGCGCCGCCACCGCCCTTAAGCCACAGGCGGTGATTGAGGCCACGCAGCAGTTCTACAGCCTGAGCGCAGGGAACGTGCATCGCAGCCAGTTTGCCGAAGCGCAGCGATTAACCGCGCGCTACGAAGCCGCACGCGATCAGGTCGCGCGCCTGATCAATGCCGAAAGCGGGAAAAACATTGTCTGGACGCGCGGCACGACAGAGGCCATCAATATGGTGGCCCAGTGCTACGCGCGCCCGCTGCTTCAGCCGGGTGATGAGATCGTCGTCAGCGAAGCGGAACATCACGCCAACCTGGTGCCATGGCTGATGGTGGCCGAGCAAACGGGTGCACGCGTGGTAAAACTCCCACTGGGTGCAGACCTTCTGCCCGATGTGGCCCGTCTCCCCGAGCTGATTACTCCCCGCAGCCGCATTCTGGCGCTCGGACAAATGTCGAACGTCACGGGAGGTTGCCCGGATCTGGCTCAGGCCATTCGCATCGCCCATGCCAGCGGGATGGTGGTGATGGTCGACGGCGCTCAGGGCGTGGTGCACTTCCCCGCTGATGTGCAGGCGCTTGATATCGACTTCTATGCCTTCTCGGGACATAAGCTCTACGGGCCAACCGGCATAGGGGCGCTGTACGGCAAGCCAGAACAGCTGGCAAAAATGACGCCGTGGCTCGGTGGCGGCAAAATGATTACCGAAGTGTCGTTCGATGGCTTCAAAACGCAGGACGTTCCCTATCGTCTGGAAGCCGGTACGCCGAACGTAGCAGGGGTGATTGGCTTAAGCGCGGCGCTGGAGTGGCTGGCTGAAACAGACATTGTCCAGGCTGAAAGCTGGAGCCGGGGGCTGGCGACGCTGGCAGAGGAAGAACTCAAAAAGCGCCCGGGCTTCCGCTCGTTCCGCGTTCAGGGCTCCAGCCTGCTCGCCTTTGATTTTGCGGACGTTCATCATAGCGACATGGTGACGCTGCTGGCCGGGTACGGCATTGCCCTGCGTGCCGGACAGCACTGCGCCCAGCCGCTGCTGGCGGCGCTCGGCGTTAACGGTACGCTGCGCGCCTCGTTTGCGCCGTATAATACCCAAAGCGATGTCGACGCGCTGGTTGCCGCCGTTGACCGCGCCCTTGAAATACTGGTGGATTAATGACTAGCGCTGCATTAGCCGGACATCCGTTTGGCACGGTCATCACAGAAGAGACCTTAAAACAGACCTTCGCCCCGCTCCAGCAGTGGGAAGATAAATATCGACAGCTGATCCTGCTGGGTAAACAGCTCCCTGCGCTTTCAGACGATCTCAAAGCGCAGGCGAAAGAGATCGCAGGCTGTGAAAACCGCGTCTGGCTGGGCGTGAGCGTCTCCGGCGAGAAGCTGCACTTTTTTGGCGACAGCGAAGGCCGCATCGTCAGGGGCCTGCTGGCCGTATTGTTGACCGCTGTGGAAGGGAAAAGCGCGGCGGAATTGCTGGCACATTCGCCGCTGGCGCTATTTGATGAGCTTGGGCTGCGCGCGCAGCTCAGCGCCTCGCGCGGTCAGGGGCTGATCGCGCTCAGCGACGCGGTACTGGATGCCGCGCGTCAGGCTCAGGCCTGACGTTCCGCCTTTGCCATCATTTTCTTGAGGGCGTGAGACACCGCCACAAAGCCGAAGGAGGCGGTCACCATGGTGGCCGCACCAAACCCGGAGGCGCAATCCATTCGTTTTGGCCCTTCCGCCGTGCTTTTCATTGCGCAGACTGACCCATCCGCCTGCGGGTAGACCAGCGCTTCGGTCGAGAACACGCAGTCGACGCCCAGCTTGCCTTTGCTGTTCTTCACCACGTTAAAGTCGCTCTTCAGGCGTTCGCGCAGCTTGGCAGCCAGCGGATCCTGAATGGTTTTCGCCAGATCGGCCACCTGGATCTGCGTCGGATCGATTTGCCCGCCCGCGCCGCCCGTCGTGACCAGCGGCACCTTGTAGCGACGGCAGTATGCGATCAGCGCCGCTTTTGGCCGCACGCTGTCGATGGCGTCAATCACATAGCTGTAGCCTTTGCTCATGTACTCCGCGACGTTATCTGCCGTCACAAAGTCATCGATCACCGTCACGCGGCACTCCGGGTTGATCAAACGGATACGCTCCGCCATGACCTCGGATTTCGCCAGGCCGACGCTATCGCGCAGGGCGTGGATTTGACGGTTGGTGTTGGTGACGCAAACGTCATCCATGTCAATCAGCGTGATTGCGCCAATACCGGTTCTCGCCAGCGCTTCTGCCGCCCACGACCCCACACCACCAATGCCCACGACGCAGATGTGCGCATCCGCAAACAGCTGCAGGGCTTTTTCACCATATAAACGTGCCGTTCCGCCAAAACGCTGGCGCCAGGCGTCGCTGATTACCACAGACATAAAACCTCAGATGTAAAAAGGGTGAGGTTTTCCTCACCCTGAACAGTAATCCGTATTGCGCTCAGAATACCACAATCAGCCGCTGAATACGTTTCCAGCACCCGGTGCCGCCTTCAGTACCCACACGCGTCCGTAGTGGTTATACCAGCCCGCGCGATGGCCTGCGTCAGGGCCAATACCCTGGTAAATGTCGAAGTGCTGACCTTTAATCGCCCCGCCGACGTCCAGCGCCACCATCAGGCGCAGCTCATACTGGCCGTTGAACTTGCCGTTATGGTCCAGCAGAGGAACCTCAGCCAGTAGCGTGGTGCCTGCAGGAATAATCGAACGATCCGATGCTACCGACGCGCGGCCAATCAGCGGAACGGCACTCGCCCCTTTCACCGGAGCGAAGTTTTGCGGTTTGAAGAAGACGAACGACGGGTTCTGCTCCAGCAGCTCACGCACCTCGGCTTCGCTGTGTTTCTCGCCCCACTCGCGGATAGCCTGCATCGACATGTCTTCTTTCTTCACTTCGCCGCGGTCGATCAGCACCTTACCGATGCTGCGATAGGCGTGGCCGTTTTTACCGGAATAGCTGAAGAAGTTAAGCGGCGAACCGTCGCCAAAATCAATATAGCCGCTGCCCTGAACGTCCATGATGAAGTTATCCATCAGGGAGTTGCTGTAGGCCAGAACGTAGTTTTCGCTCAGCGCACCGGCATAGATCTCAGCACGAGACGGCAGACGACCGCGTTTTGGCGGCATACGGTAAATAGGATACTGGAACTCGCCCTGACGGGAGTGTCGCGCCTGGATAACCGGGGTGTAATAGCCGGTAAACTGAACGTTGCCGTAGTTATCGGCCCCTTCCATCTGCCAGGCATCGATACCAAACTGGCGCATGTTGCGCGTATCGCCACCTGCTTTCAGCCAATCCTGGACCGCGTTATACACGCTACTCTGGGTACCATACAGACGCGGCGACGCGTTGCGGATCTGGTAGACCTGCTCGGAGAAATCACCGGCATTAATCGGTGCGCCGACGGCATCAGGCTGATTAACTAAAGAGAAAGGCTGGGATAACTTCCCGTCTTTATACTGTTGACCGCGATCGGTCGGTTTGGAAGAACAGGCCGCAAGAATCGCTACCATTGCGCCCGCCATCAGATACTTCGCCCAACGTCCTTTCATTATATCTCGTCTTTAAGTTGCCCATTTCCGCGTGATGAAGATAACAAACCGCCAGGGCTAATGAAATGCGATCGCATGCCCTTTGGCAAATTTTGCGCAAAAAATAGTCCAAACAAAGCCATGTCGTTCAATTTGCATACAAAATCATGATTTATGTGAAAAAGGGGTTGCATCACAAACCTATCCGAGTATAGTGCGCATCCACGGACGCGGGGTGGAGCAGCCTGGTAGCTCGTCGGGCTCATAACCCGAAGGTCGTCGGTTCAAATCCGGCCCCCGCAACCAATTAAAATTTGATGAAGTATCTTCTACGACTGTAGAAAGACGGACGCGGGGTGGAGCAGCCTGGTAGCTCGTCGGGCTCATAACCCGAAGGTCGTCGGTTCAAATCCGGCCCCCGCAACCAATCAAATTTGAAGAAGTAAGTTTCTACACGAGTAGAAAGACGGACGCGGGGTGGAGCAGCCTGGTAGCTCGTCGGGCTCATAACCCGAAGGTCGTCGGTTCAAATCCGGCCCCCGCAACCAATACTTCTAAAAACAATAAACACCCTTAAGGGTGTTTTTTTGTATCTGTCGTTTGCGAATTTGCCGGGCGTTTACCCGGCTGAAAGATTTACCCGCGTCGCGCCAGCGTCGCCCCGTCAGAGAAATACGCCCGTATCCCCGCCAGAATCGACTCCGCCACTTCCTGCTGGAATTTTGCCGTCTTGAGCTTGCGCTCCTCTTCAACGTTACTGATAAACGCGGTTTCTACCAGAATGGACGGGATATCCGGTGCCTTGAGTACCGCAAACCCGGCCTGTTCAACGCTGTTTTTATGCAGCTTATTGATATTGCCCAGCTTGCCCAGCACCGCTTTACCAAACTTCAGGCTATCGTTAATGGTCAGCGACTGCACCATATCGAACATAGTGTGGTCGACGTAGCGGTCGCCGCTTTTGCTCACGCCACCAATCAGGTCAGAGGCGTTCTGGCTGTCAGCCAGGAATCTTGCTGCGGTACTGGTCGCGCCTTTGGTTGAGAGGGCAAACACCGACGAGCCGCTTGGCTGGCGGCTGGTAAAGGCATCCGCATGGATCGACACGAACAAATCGGCGCGCTGCTTCTGTGCTTTCGCTACCCGGACCTTCAGCGGAATAAAGACGTCTTCATTGCGCGTCATATAGGCGCGCATATTGCCTTCTTTATCAATCAACGCTTTCAGGCGACGGGCAATTTGCAGCACCACGTCTTTTTCACGCGTGCGGTATTTCCCCACCGCGCCGGAATCTTCGCCGCCGTGTCCTGGATCGAGCATGATCACAATCGGACGATCGCGCCCTGCTTTCCCCGGCTGCGGACCGCTTTGCGCAGGTGGAACCTGACGCTGCAAATCGCCCTTGTTGTAATCCTCCAGCAGGGCAAGAAGCGGATCCTGAATATCCGTCGCATTGGCCGGGTAGAGATCCATCACCAGGCGCTCTTTGAAGGTCGCAACGGGCGCCAGGGCAAACAGCTGCGGCTTAACGTTCTGCTTCAGCTCAAACACCATGCGTACGGTTTGCGGATCAAACTGCCCGACGCGCGCCGATTTAATAAACGGATCGTCGCCGCGGATCTGCGCCGCCATCCCTTTCAGCACGGAGTTGAGGTTAACGCCTTCGAGATCCACCACCACGCGTTCAGGGTTGCTGAGGGCAAATTGCTTATATTTCAGCACGCGGTTGGATTCGACCGTCACGCGCGTATAGGTCGACGACGGCCAGACGCGCACCGCCACCACCTGACTCGTGGCGGCAAGACCGACCTGACTGACGCTAAGCAACCACATTGCCCCGGCCCCTTTTAACAAACGGCGGCGGCTTATTGCTGAATTGGATCCCGACATGCTTCTCCCGAGCAAGAACACTGACTGATATACAAAATGTCCAAATTGACCGAAAACTTTAACGAATGACGCATAAACTGTCATCTATAAAAGGGTAAACAATCATACGCTAACGCACGGATTACTTACCAATTTCTGTGGGTCGCGGAAAATTTGCGCTTGCACACGCGGCCACAATCGAATAAAAATACAGAAATTACGAATAAACATTCATTAAGGGTTGTGCCATGGTGAAGGAACGTAGAACCGAACTGGTCCAGGGATTCCGCCATTCTGTTCCCTATATCAACGCCCATCGGGGAAAAACGTTTGTCATCATGCTTGGCGGCGAAGCCATTGAGCATGAAAATTTTTCCAGCATCGTCAATGACATTGGCCTGCTGCACAGCCTCGGGATCCGCCTGGTGGTGGTGTATGGCGCGCGTCCGCAGATCGACGCCAACCTGGCCGCTCACCACCACGAGCCGATTTACCACAAGCATACCCGCGTTACCGATGCCAAAACCCTTGAGCTGGTGAAACAGGCGGCGGGTCTGCTGCAGCTGGATATTACCGCGCGTCTCTCCATGAGCCTGAACAATACGCCGCTGCAGGGGGCGCATATCAACGTCGTGAGCGGAAACTTTATCATTGCCCAGCCGCTCGGCGTGGACGATGGCGTGGATTACTGCCACAGCGGCCGCATTCGTCGTATTGATGAAGAAGCTATTCATCGCCAGCTGGACAGCGGAGCCATCGTGCTGATGGGCCCGGTCGCCGTTTCCGTGACCGGCGAAAGCTTTAACCTGACGTCCGAAGAGATTGCCACGCAGCTGGCGATCAAGCTGAAGGCGGAAAAAATGATTGGGTTCTGCTCTTCCCAGGGCGTCGTGAATGATGAAGGAACAATCGTACCGGAACTCTTCCCGAACGAAGCTCAGGCTCGCGTAGAGGCGCTGGAAGCCGAAGGCGATTACCACTCTGGCACCGTTCGCTTCCTGCGCGGCGCCGTGAAGGCGTGCCGCAGCGGCGTGCGCCGCAGCCACCTGATCAGCTATCAGGAAGACGGGGCCCTGCTGCAGGAGCTGTTCTCCCGCGACGGTATTGGTACACAGATTGTGATGGAGAGTGCAGAGCAGATCCGCCGCGCCACCATCAACGACATCGGTGGCATTCTGGAGCTGATCCGCCCGCTGGAACAGCAGGGTATTCTGGTGCGTCGCTCACGCGAACAGCTGGAGATGGAGATCGACAAATTCACCATTATTCAGCGCGATAACCTGACCATTGCCTGCGCCGCGCTCTATCCGTTCCCGGAAGAGAAGATCGGTGAAATGGCCTGCGTGGCGGTGCATCCTGATTACCGCAGCTCTTCACGCGGCGAAATGCTGCTTGAGCGCGTGGCGGTACAGGCGCGCCAGATGGGGCTAAGCAAGCTGTTCGTCCTGACGACGCGCAGCATTCACTGGTTCCAGGAGCGCGGATTCACGCCGGTGGATATCGATTCTCTGCCGGAAACGAAGAAAGAGATGTACAACTATCAGCGTCGTTCAAAAGTGCTGATGGCCGATCTGGGATGATACGACGCCCTCACCGTCCGGCGAGGGCTTTCGTTCAGAGGGACTCAAATATCGCGCTCAGCCCGCTTCGGCGTTCCGTTCGGGTGGCGATCGCCTGCACCAGCACCCGTTCATCGGCATACAGCGACAGGCGCTGACGCGCGCGCGTAATGGCGGTATAGATCAGCTCGCGGGTAATGACGGGTGAAAGCTGCGTGGGCAGGATCAGCGCCGCATGGTTAAACTCGGAGCCCTGGGATTTATGCACCGTCATCGCCCAGGCGGTTTCATGCTCGGGCAAACGGCTGGGCTGGAAAGACTTCACGCTCCCGTCCGGCATCTGGAACCAGACGCGCAGGCCCTGGCCGCAGTCGAGCGCAATCCCGATATCCCCGTTAAACAACCCTAGCGCGCTGTCGTTACGGGAGATCATCACCGGTCGCCCTTCATACCATCGGGAGTGCGGGGTACGGTTAATTTTGCGTTTTTGCGCCAGCAGCTGTTCCAGCCTGTCGTTAAGACCCCGGACACCAAAGGGGCCTTCCCTCAGCGCACAGAGCAGCTGATACTCGCCAAACGCGGCAATGACCTGCTCCGGCGTACTTTGCTGTTGTACGCCCGTCAGAAAGCGCTGGTACCCCTGCAGGGCGTCATCAAGCATCGCCTGATACTCTTCCCCGCTTTGCAGCGATTTTTTCTCAATATCCGTAAAGGTTCCGTCAAATACCGCCGTGGTGGTGCGCCGGTCGCCCCGGTTCACCGCTGCCGCAAGCTGGCCGATGCCGGAGTCGCTGCCGAAACGGTAGCTTTTTTGCAGCAGACACAGGCTGTCGCGCAGCGCCCCTGCAAGCGAATGGTTTTCAGAGATGAGCAAACATCCGGTGAGACGGGCCAGCTCCTGAGCGCGCTCAGCGGTATATCCCAGGCTGGCATACGTGCAGATATCCCCCAATACGGCCCCGGCCTCAACGGAGGCAAGCTGGTCGCGATCGCCGAGGAAAATAACCCGCGCGTGCGGCGGGAGCGCATCAATCAAACGTGACATCATCGTCAGGTCAATCATCGACGCTTCATCCACCACCAGAACATCAAGGTGCAGCGGGTTACCGGCATGATAGCGCAGACGCTGGCTACCCGGCTGTGCGCCAAGCAAACGGTGCAGCGTGCTGGCTTCGTTGGGGAAAAGCGCAAGCTGATCCCCGGTTAGCGGCAGTTTTTGCACCGCGCCGCCTAACGATTCCGTCAGACGTGCCGCCGCTTTACCGGTGGGGGCCGCCAGGCGAATACGGCACTTTTGCTCACCCGATAGCTGAATCAGCGCAGCAAGCAGTTTTGCCACTGTGGTCGTTTTCCCGGTGCCCGGGCCGCCAGAAATCACCGAGATCCGTCGCGTTAAGGCCACGGCTGACGCCACTTTCTGCCAGTCTGTCGCGTCGTCGGAGGTAAACAGCGTATCCAGCGTTTGCCGGAGCTTTGCTTCATCGCAGGGAAGCGGGGCGTTGGTCTCACTGAAAAAGCGCGCAACCGTCAGTTCGTTACGCCAAAGCCGGTTAAGATACAACCGCTCGCCGACAAGGATCATCGGCGTCCCGGTATCGGCTCCGCTCACGGCAGGCGAGCCGAGTAAAATTTCCTGCCAGTCCACTGCGTCACCCAGCAGCGCGAAACACGCCTGTAAAGCCGGAGGCATCTTCTCATCCACCGCCAGACGCGACAGCGGCAGACACACGTGCCCCTCTCCCGCGTCTTTGCTCAGAATGGCGGCGGCAAGCATGACGGCAGGCTCCTCACCTGCCACCATCATGGCGAACTGCACATCCAGGTGGCGCAGCAATCGTTGTTCAACCGCGTCCAGCAGTAGCGCCTGCATCGTCATGCCACCTCCTCCGTGCTTGCAGCAAACAGGTTATCCATTTTTTCAATCAGTTCCGCAGCCGGACGCGTACTAAAGACGCCGGAACGCGGGTCGTTAGCATCCACTCCGCGCAGGAACAGGTAAATTACGCCGCCAAAATGCGCGTCGTAGCGGTAATCGGCCATGCGATGACGCAGGTAACGGTGCAGCGCCAGGGTGTAAAGCTGGTACTGCAGATCGTAGCGATGCATTTGCATGGCAGAGGCCATCGCGTCTTGCGTGTAGGCTTCGCTGCTTTCACCCAGCCAGTTCGATTTGTAATCCAGCAGGTAGTAGCGCCCTTCGTGGCGGAAAACCAGGTCGATAAAGCCTTTGAGCATCCCCTGCACCTGGCGGAAGTTCAGCGGCGGGCACCCGGAAGATAACGGATCGTGCTCGCGGATCAGCGCATCAAGCGCCTCGGCTCTGAGCGGGCTGGCGATGGGGAGATAAAACTCCATCTCCACCTGCTTATCTTTGGCGGTCAACTGGCTCAGCGAGATCCCCTGCGTCGTAAGCGGCGCGTGCAGTACAGCGCGGATCCAGTCGGTGAGAACCGGCTGCCACTGCGCGTCGTAGCCGCCACTCTGTAACATCTTCAGCACCCACTCTTCGGAAACCGGCTGGGTAAAATCCAGCTCTTCAAACAGGCTGTGCAAAAACGTGCCCGGCGAGGCGCCGCGCGGGAACTGGTGCGGCGTAAGCACCGGCTCAACGGGTACGCTCCCGGCTCCTGCGGCATCCACGTCCAGTTTTGGCATCAGATCCTGCGCAATACTCTGCCCGTGCTGCTGTAAACCGGAGTAGCTGGTGACGCGCCAGTCGTCGGCAATGGTACGCACAACCTGGCGGGCATGGAGCGCTGACTCACGCAGCTCCGGCATCTGCCAGCGGCTCGTGTCGGGCTGCGACGGAATATGCAGGGCAACATGCTCTGTGCAAAGCGATTCGATGCACTGGCGCAGGCCCGCCGCGTCTTTGGGTTCGCCGTGCTGAATAAGCCGCCCCAGCGCGCTCAGATGAAAATCGCTCTCCCCGGTCTTTTCGCCACGGCGACGGAACAGAGGCGCAACGCCCAGGCTGCAGTGCCAGATCGAACGGGTCAGCGCTACGTAGAGCAGGCGCAGGTCTTCCGCCAGACGCTCGGCCTCAGCCAGCTCAATGCTGGACTCCGCGTTGCTGAGATCGAGCACCGCCTCAAAAGACTCGCGATCGTGGTAAAAGGCCTGATCCTGCACGCGGTAATTGGCAATAAACGGCAGCCAGACCAGCGGATATTCCAGGCCTTTCGATTTGTGAATGGTGACGATCTGCACCAGATGTTTATCGCTCTCAAGGCGCATCTGCTGGCTGGACGAATTGCTGTTCGGGTCGGCAATCTGCTGCGCCAGCCAGCGCACGAGGGCGTGCTCGCTCTCCAGCTGCGTACCCGCCTCCTGCAGCAGCTCGCTGATGTGCAAAATATCGGTTAAACGGCGCTCGCCGCCCGCTGTCGCCAGCATATTCTCCGCAATGTGGCGCTGAGCCATGAGCTCGCGCACCATCGCCATGACCCCGCGCTTCTGCCATTTTTCGCGGTAGCGAACAAACTCTTCCACCACGGCATCCCACGCGGCTTCGTCATTGTTGAGCGCATCAATGTCACGCGCATTCAGCCCGAGCATTGCGCTGGCCAGTGCGCTGCGCAGCGTGCTTTCCCGCTCCGGGGCCAGCACGGCCTGCAGCAGCCACAGCATCTCCTGCGCTTCCAGCGTTTCAAAGACGCTGTCGCGGTTGGAGAGGTAGACGGAGGGGATATTCAGTAGCGTCAGGGCGTCGCGGATGAGCGCGGCCTCCTGACGGCTGCGCACCAGTACCGTAATATCGGACGCCTTTACGGGGGCAGATTTATCCCCTTTCCACAGCAGCGCTTCACCGCGCGCGCCAGCACTGAGCCAGTCACGGATTTGCGCAGCACAGTGCTGGGCCATGGCATTTTGATAGTCGGCAACGCCGCAGCCTTCCCCGTCCAGCAGCCAGAAGTTCATGGCAGGCTGCGTCGCGCCGTTGAACTCGAAGCGCAACGAGGCATTTTTCTCGGCGAATTTTACCGGCTGAAACGGTATCTCCCGGAACATAAACGCCGTATCCATACGGCTGAAGAGCGCGTTGACGCTTTCCACCATGCCTGGAGAGGAGCGCCAGTTGGTGTCGAGCGTGTAGTGCGCGTCAACCTCGCTGCGGGCTTTCATGTAGGTGAAAATATCCGCACCGCGGAAGGCGTAAATGGCCTGTTTCGGATCGCCGATTAACAACAGCGCGGTGCCGGGCTTCTGGCGCCAGATACGGCGGAAAATGCGGTATTGCTGAGGGTCGGTATCCTGAAATTCGTCAATCATCGCCACCGGGAAACGGGTGCGAATCGCGGCGGCAAGCGCTTCGCCGTTCTCACTGCACAGTGCCGCATCGAGGCGGCTCAGCATATCGTCGAACCCCAGCTCACCCCGGCGGCGTTTTTCACGCGCGACGGCTTCGCGAATTTCGGTCATGGCGCGAGTGATTATCAGATCGTTGAGCGTTAAGGGCTCAGCCAGCAGGGTTTCAATCGCCACAAACAGGGGATGCTCAGGCACAATGCCGTCGGCTTTGGTCCGCTCAACCAGGAAACGTCGGGAAAATTTTTCCAGCGCGTCCGGGAGCTGATAGCCTCGCGTCTCTTCCTGCGCCCAGGCGCCGATCTTGTCGATCCATTTCCCCTGATTGCCACGGTTAAACTTGCGTCGGTCAATCCCGGAATTTTCGATGATTGCGTCAATCTCGCCAACGGACTCAATCCATTTTTGCTTGATGTCGGCAATTTTCGCGATGATTTTTTCATGCCGTGAGGCCAGGGTCTCATCCGCAGGCGGCGGGGATTTGATGACCGGCGCTTCCCCCTGCAGATAACGATCGATAGCGCGCAGCAGCGCCTCCGGGCCCTTCCACAACGCGTGTACCGCTTCGGCGATATCGCGCTGTAAGGGGTAACAGTGGCGACGCCAGAAATCCGCGCAGGCCTGATAGCGAAGCACGGATTCATCTTCAATAAGCTGCTGTTCAAACAGCATGCCGGATTCAAACGCATTCAGGCTGAGCATGCGCTGGCAAAAACCGTGAATGGTGAAGACGGACGCTTCATCCATCTGCCGTTCGGCGAGGAGCAGCCACTGGGCTGCCTGTTGCTTATCGGCAATCTCTTCCAGAAGGCTCGCGTAGAGAGGGTTATCCGTGCTCTGACGCAGACAGGCGATGCGCAGCTCGTGGATATTGGTACGAATACGGCCCCGCAGCTCAGCGGTGGCAGCCTCGGTGAAGGTCACCACCAGCAGCTCTTCCACGCTCAAAGGGCGTGGAAAAGCTGCGTTGCCGCCAAGCCCCAGCAGCAGACGCAGATAGAGGGCGGCAATGGTGAAGGTTTTTCCCGTTCCCGCTGAGGCTTCAATCAATCGTTCACCCTGCAGAGGTAAACGTAAGGGATCAAGGGACTCAGCGGTATCGGTCATTCTTTCTTACTCCAGGGCATAGATTGCTGCAGCGCGCTGACGCTCTTCCAGACTTTCCAACCTTTCGGGTTCACGTACTCCGTTTTCCCGTTCTGGCTACCGGAAACCTGTGACAGAATGGTCATACCCTGCGGCTTAATGACCGCCTGATGGAAGAAGTCGGCAACCTTCTGCGGCGTCAGCTGTTTTATCTCGGCCACTACTTTATCACGCGAATCAAATTTCAGATTACCGCGATCGAAATCTTTGCTCAGCTGCGAGGCTTCTTCACCCAGCGTCTGCGGCGGCTGCATCACCTGCGCGATGACGGCCTGCTGGATCTGAGCAAACTCTTCCGGCTTCATGGCGCGCAGTTTTGCTTCCACCTGCGGGAAGAAGGCCTGGTAACGCTGCCAGAGATACGCTGGCTGTTTATCGCTGCTTTGCAGCAGGAAACCCAGACCCCACTGTCGGCCTACGTTAATGGAGAAGGCAAACACCGCGTAGCCAAGCTGCTCCTCTGTGCGTAACTGGTTATAGAACCACGGCTGAATAATTTGCCCCAGCACGGCACTCTGCGCTGAGCTGGCGAATTCATCATAGCCCGTTGGCACAAATACCGCGGCCAGCGCGGAATCCGTGCTGTTACCCGCCTTTTCAAAAATCACGTTCTGTTTTTTCTCAACCAGCACGTCCTGGTTGCGGCACCACTCGTCGCCTTTCGAGCCGAGCTGAGTGCGCACATTCTCCGCCAGGGTTTTGGCCTGATCCTCACTCATGTTGCCGACGATCAGGAATTCCGGACGCGTGTTGGTTTTCAGCGCGTCACGGTAAGCCAGCACGTCTTTTAAGGTGATCGAAGGCAACAGCGCGCGGCGGTCTTCTCGCTGGAAATAAGGAACTTGCGACAGCATTTGCGCTGGCATAAGCGCCAGATCGTAGGCTTTACCCTTCTCCGCAGAATCCATCATCTGCGCATACCACGATTTGGCCTGCTCAAGCTGCTCTTCCGTCGGCGTGTAGCTGAAATACCCTTCCAGCAGCGCCTGGAACAGCTGAGGCAAACGCTGGGTATAGCCGTTTGCATTGAGCATCAAACCGTTGTTGGCGTTGGTGGAGAAGCTGATCCCACCCACGGCCGCCTGATTGCTAAGCTGATCGAGCGCAATTCCGGCGAGATAGTCATTGAGCGCGAACATCACCTGATTTTTGGCGCTGTTCATCGCTTTCGGGTTACGCAGCACCACGCTGACATCGGCCTTTGGCTCGCTTGCGAAATAGCGGCTGGGGGTATACACCACGCGCAGCGTCGGCTCATCAATGATAAGCGCCGGGTGCGGGTAATCTTGAGTCGTTTTGGTCAGCGAGAAGTCATCCGGAATATAGGGGTTCAGCTCCGGCAGCTTCAACGCAATCTCTCCGGCCTTCTTCTGCCAGTCGGCGAAGGTCTGCGCGCTGATTTTATCCACCTGATAGGGGGCATCGACAAAATACGCCGTCTTGTTATGCGGTTCGTTCGGGCTGATGTACCAGATGCGGGCATTCTCCGGCGTCATCATCGCCAGGCGGGATTTTACCGCCTCGGCGTCATACCGGTCGGCAATATTCACCGCGTCGAGGGTGTGTTCCACCGGCACGCGGATCATGGTATCCGCCAGCCACTCAACGTAATCCATGTCGCGGGTAATGGACGGGTAACGGAAATCGAGATCCAGCACGTGGGCGAGTTCATCAAAATAGCGCTTATCGACGCCTTTCTCACGCAGCAAAGAGAGGTAGCTGAAGATCGCCGCTACCACTTCATCACGGTTTGCCAGCCCTTTGTCGGTCAGGGTGGCGGAGATCGCCAGCACGCCGCTATTGCCGTTCACAACGGGATCGGAATCGGCGCGAATACCTTCCACCAGCCCCTGTTTTTGCAGCCAGTCAGAAAGCGTGCCCGGGCTACGGTTACCTATCAGGTAGGTCACCAGCTCATCGGTTTTACTGCGAAACTGTGCGGTGTTGTTATCGATGCGGAATTCCACGCGCAGCACTTTGCGCGGCAGCGCCGGCACGTAGTGGATAACGATCCCTTTTTGCGCGTCCGTGACCACCGGTACGTCTATCTGCGGCAGGTCGATATTTTTATTCGGCACCCGGCCAAACGTTTTAGCCGCCATGCCTGCAAGTTCTGGCAACGGTTTATTGCTGTAGATGACCGCTTTCATCAGGTTGGCAGAGTAGTATTTATCGCGAAACGCGTGCAGGGCATCAAGCACCGGGCTGTTCGGTTTGTCGCTTAACGTCTCCAGGTTACCGCCGGAGAAACGCGAACCCGGGTGCGCAGGGTTGATGGTTTCAGCGCTGACCTGGGCCATGCGCATACCGTCTCGCGTGCGGGCCATGGTCAGCTCGGCATTCACCGCATTGCGTTCACGATCGGCATATTTTTTATCCAGCAAGGGGGCGGCGATAGAATCAGCAAGGCGATCGACCGCGCCTTCCAGCGCATCATTTTCGACTTCGAGATAAAAGGCCGTGCGGTACGGTGCCGTGCTGGCATTGTGGCTGCCGCCATGCATTTTCAGAAATTCGGACAGGCTATCTGGCTGCGGGTATTTTTTTGACCCCATCAGCGTCATATGTTCCAGATAGTGTGCAAGCCCAGGATGAGCGTCAGGATCTTCCAGCGATCCAACCGGCACCACCAATGCCGAGAGGGATTTCACCGCCTGCGGATCGGAAACCAGCAGTACGGTCATGCCGTTATCAAGACGAATAGCCTGATATTGACGGGTATCTTTTTCGCTTTTACGAATAGTTTCCTGAACGGGTTGCCAACCGGAGTCTGCCTGAGTGACAGGTGCCCAGAGGGCGACAAACAAAACAAACGCTTTAAACAAGGTGCTGCCTGGCATTACGACCTCTTTATCACGGCTACATCATTAACACATTGCGTGCTGGACACGCCAACATCTCTTTATTGGGTACATCAGTCCGTGATAAGAAGTGCATCATAAATGAACACCCCATGCTGCGCAATTTTTATACAGCGCTCAGGACTGATTAAATTTAAACAACGGCAGCAGGTAGCGCTGCGCCTCTTCCGTGATTGCCTCGAAGTACTCTGGCTCAAGGGTTCGCCATAAGCGCTGATACCACACATCTTCACCTTCGCCACGCACCATCATGTTACCTTCGTAGGCCTGCATAAATTTACTGCGTGCTTTCTGCAGCGAAGCCTCATCCGTTAACATCGCATCATTCTGCGCGTCATAACAGGCTTTTATCCACGCTCCGCCACTTTCCGGCAGTAACAGGAGCGGTTTGTTCATTCCCTGACGGTAGCCCTCAATGTACAAAGACAGGTACCGTAACGCCTGTTCAGACTCCATCGGCGGGAAGCGCCATTCGCCCTCTTTGCGCACGAAAATCCGGCTTTCACCTTTATGACCACCCGCACTGTAGACAAGATGTTCCAGCCAGAGTTGCAATCCCTGTGAAACGCTCAGCATAGAGGGCCGCCAGCGCAGCAGCCCGTCCGGCTGAACCTGGGTTAACCAGCCCGTGAGCTCTACGCCACTGCAGTTGAGATCGATTTCAATACTTTTGCCCGGCTGCCGACACGCTCTCACGCGCTCTGCCAGGGCGGTCATCTCCTGACACTGCGCCTCCCAGACAATTTCCCCGAACGCCCCATAGGGCAACTGCCCTGCAGCACGGTAGCGGCGGTAAAGTTTGTCAGCATCTTCCTCTTCAACCAGCGCATTCAGCAGCTGAAGGTTTAGCTGATAGCGCTCCAGCCCTTCCAGCGTAAAAGGCTCTGCATCCGGAATTTCGCTCTCTTCAGAACGGAAGTTAACCTGCAATCGTTGCTGGAAGAAGGCCCGCACCGGATGCGCCCAAAACCGCTGAAGCTGTTCGAAGGTCAGGGTGTTAATGGGCAGCGGATCAAGCGTCTGAATGAAATCCGTGTGCGCATTCCCCTCCCTTTTCGCCGCCGGTAGCCACTCCTGTGCATAGCTCTGGCGCTCGCTGGCCGTGTAGTTCACAGGGTCAAACGGCATGCGGCTGTGGAGACAGGTGATATGGGCTTTCACCCTCTGCTCGCTTTCATCGCAGTTGCGCTCCTCATCCCCCGGCAGATAGTGGCTCTGACCGATATAGTCCACCAGCTCCTGCACCAGAACGGAGGGAAAACGCTCGCTGTTGTCCTGAATGGAACGGCCGATATAGCTGATATAGAGCTTATTCTGGGCAGAAATGAGCGCCTCAAGGAAGAGGTAGCGGTCATCATCACGGCGGCTACGATCGCCCCGTTTTGGATTTGCGCTCATCAAATCGAACCCCAGCGGCGCCAGCGCGCGGGGATAAACGCCGTCGTTCATGCCAAGCAGACAGACCACTTTAAACGGGATAGAACGCATTGGCATCAGGGTACAGATATTGATGGGGCCTGCCAGGAAACGCTGGCTGATTCGCTCCTGATCGAGCCGCTGCGTCAGCTCATCCCTCAACAGCGACAGCGGGATGGCCTCCTGATAGTGGGAATTCACGCCTTCATCGATGATCGCCTGCCACTGCGTTTCAATCAGCGCCATTGCCGCTTCGGTGTCACTGTCTGGCAGGAAGAAATCATTAAGCAACGCCCTGCAAACCGGAAGCCACGCGTCAAGCGGACGCGGCTGCAGCAGCTCGTGTCGCCAGCGGTTAAGCTGCATCAGGAGTGACGCTAAATGCCCCACCAGTTCAGCAATTAACCCGCTGGACTCATCGTAAGGCAGCACCTCGTTCCACTCGCCCTGGCTGCTCTCCATGGCGTAGCCCAGCAGCATACGCGTCAGGCCAAATCGCCACGTGTGCTGCCCGGTTGGGGGGAGTTCGAACTCCTGAACGTTATCGTCATCGATCCCCCAGCGAACGCCGGACTCATTCACCCACTGGCGAAGGTAGCGCAGCCCCTCTTCATTGATGTTGAAGCGTGCAGCCAGCACGGGAACATCCAGTAACGCAAGGACATCTTCGGAGATAAAGCGGCTATCCGGCAGTGAAAGCAGGGTGATAAATGCCTGCAGCGCCGGATGCGACTGGCGGGCACGACGGTCAGAGATAGCGTAAGGCAGGTATCGCTCGCCCGTCGCACTGCCAAAGACGGCCTGAATAAAGGGACTGTAGCTGTCGATATCCGCCACCATCACCACGATATCGCGTGGCGTCAGTTCGGGATCGTCCTGCAGCATCGCCAGCAGCTGGTCGTGAAGCACTTCGACCTCACGCTGTGGACTATGGCAAACATGGATCGTGATGCTGCGATCGCCAGCGTCCAGCTTCCGCTTGCTGTCGCTGCGTTCGAACTCGTTCGCCGTCACGCCCATCACGGCACGGTTTTCCAGATCCAGAATATCCAGCTGAATATGGTGAAGCAGGCTATCCGGGGTAATGTCGACAAAGGCATCCACGTCGCCTTCACCTGATGAAGTGATGTCTGAAAGCATGTGAATGTAGTCACGCCCCAGCTTCCCCCACGAGGCAAGCAGCGGATTGGGCAGGTTCTGGATACCGTCTTCATCGAAAAGCTGCCCGGCAGTCGAGCCGTCTTTAAACAGCGGGACGGCACGTTCTTCAAAAAGGCGTTTTCTTTGGCGAGTTACCAGCCGCGCAAGCCAACGTTCGTCGAGGATATCCCCCCAATACTGTCGGCAAGGGTTGGTAAACAAAATATGGATATCAATATGCTTACCCAGCGCATGTAACGCCTTCAGATAGACAGGGGGTAATGCGGATATCCCGCAGATAAAGACGCGTGACGGCAGTCGGGCCGGGCGCTCCGACGCATTTTCAAGTATCGAGATAAACCGATCGTAAAGATTGGCACGGTGCCACTTTGGCTGGCCAAGTTTCTCCGTATACTCTACCAGCGCTTTCCACAGCGGTGCCTGCCATATTTGCGCCTCCGGCAGCCCTTCAATCAACTCGCCCGCTTCCCAACGAATTAACCAGTCAGAACGGTAAACAAGGTATTGGTCGTAGAGATCGGCGGTGCGCGACGCCAGCTGGAACAGCTTGCGCTTATCGGTATCGTCATTGAGATAGTGGCGCAGCATGGCGAATTCATCGCGCTGCAGCATGTCCGGCAGCAGCGCCATCAGCTTCCAGCTCATGCTCTGCTTGTTGAAAGCGCTCTGCTCCGGGATGTCCGGCAAGACGCGAACGAACATGTCCCAGATAAAGCTCGCGGGCAGCGGGAAATCAATGTTCGCGGCTATGCCAAATTTACGGGAAAGCGACATTTGCAGCCACTGCGCCATACCGGTGCTCTGCACCAGCACCATTTCGGGCTCAAAAGGATCGTCAAGCCGATCGCGCTCAACGATAAATTCCATCAGTGCTTCCAGCACATCCAGACGATTTGAGTGGTAGACCCTTAACATAGACGCTCCCGACTACTGGCTAACCGGGCAATGCAGACGCGTTATCTCACCGCGCCGCCCCAGAGGAGAAATAAGTGTAACCGTGATGCTGACACATCCTGCGTGCGTTGTCTGCCCCCGACTGGCCTGCCAGCCTGCGGGGAGAACATTTGTTGAGAGCTGAGACTGATTCCAGGCATAGTGCCAGAGCTGGCGATACTGATTAAACACGCTAAACCGCACCGCCAGTGCCCGGTGATAACCCGACAGAGCCGTCACGACGATCACCAGCAGCATCATCGCCAGCAGGACCTCCACCATGCTAAACCCTTTTTCTCTGCTCACGGCAGCTGGCATAACGCGATCTCCTTGAGGGGACAAAAATCACTCCAGCCGTGAGGCGAAAAGCGAATTTTCCCGTCGACAATCTCTCCTGCGCGCCAGAGCAGGAGGCCGCTGTCACCGGCAATCAGCAGCACACGCGCCTCACTCAGCTGGCGCAAGCAGACTCGCCACGCCGATGTCTTTTTGCACTGAACCTGTGACTCTGACGACCAGCTCTGAACCCGTCCCCACTCAAGCGCGGACTGTACCGTCGCCTGCAGTTGGAGCGAGCGGCTCTCGCCGCCAACGAGCGCGCTAAACGTTGTGAGCTGCTGATTGAGCCCCGTGAGGATCAGGGTACCGAGCACGAGCAAAAGCAGAACCAGCGCCAGTGAAGACATTCCGCGTTGACGATTCACAGGTTGTACCCCGTGACCGTATACGAAGCCTCCCAGGGCTCCCCCTGCCCGTCTTTTCGCATCGCGGCAAGTTCGATAGTCACCTCTGGCGCAAAACCGGCATGCTCCACTTTCCTCACCACAAAATGCGCGATCGTAAGCCTTTCCGGGTCCGTGAGCTTTTCCCATCCTTTTCCTTCACACGACGTCGCTCCACGCTGGGTTTCCAGCGCGCCAGATTCCAGACGAAAACCGGTGCTGTCATTTTCTGATGCCGTGTTATCCCAGATGCCGTTACTGTTGGCATCCCACCGCACGATGACGCAGCCTCCAAGCCTCGCGGTCACCAGCGCCTGTCCCTGACAGTTTCCCGCACAGTACCCCGCACGCTGAAGCTGCTTGCCCAGGGCAAACAGATGTTGCCAGACCTCTTCCTCCAGCTCTCTCTGGCCGGATTGCAGTAAAACTGCCCGCTGTAATCCGGGTAAAAAACGCGATGCGCTTATCAGCAAAAGGCTGCTTATCGCCGTGGCGATCAGGACTTCAGTCAGTGAGAAACCGCGCTGCCTCATCAACATGAACCTCCCTCAGAGACCTTACACATCCTGATGCGTCCTCCATTTGAGACAATAATCAGCCATGCTCCGGCACGGCTTTGAACGCGTATCCGCCCCGCCCACGCCGTATCCCTTAATCCATAGAACGCCAGAGACGGCGTGACCTCACTGACCTCGACCTCAGGCCAGAGCGAAATCAGTACAAAGGGACTGCCCTTCTCACATCCCTGCACGGCAGAGCTCGCCAGACAGTCCCGGTCTCCCACTCGCTGACGGGTAATTTGATGGTCGCGGTTGTGGCGGTTGGCATGGTTGCGCAAAAACAGCAGGTAATCTCGCACCTGGCTGGCGGTTTGCCACAGCCGCTGCTGCCGTTGCCAGCTGTCCCAGCCGTACAGTCCTGTGGCGCTGAGGATAACGACAAGCGAAATCGCGACCAGCGTTTCGATAAGCGTAAAACCGTTCTCTTTTTTCATACCGGGAGTGTGGCGAAGCGCCGTGAACATGACGAGCGACGGATCCTCGTTTTACGAGGCGTTATCAGAAGAATTGGGAGAGTTGCAGCGCGTTGCACGCTTTGTGGATAGCGCCTCGGGAAACGGGATAACGGCAAAAAAAAACCGGCGCTAAACAGCACCGGTTGTGTCACGCTTTATCGCATCAGATAGCGACGGGCGCTTTGATGCCAGGATGCGGGTCGTAGCCCTCAATCTCGAAATCATCAAAGCGGTAGTCGAAGATTGATGCCGGTTTTCGTTTGATAATCAGCTTCGGCAGCGCACGCGGTTCGCGGGTCAGCTGGAGATGCGTCTGTTCCATATGGTTGCTGTAAAGATGGGTATCCCCACCGGTCCAGACAAAATCACCCACTTCCAGGTCGCACTGCTGCGCCATCATGTGGACCAACAGCGCATAGCTGGCAATGTTAAACGGCAGCCCGAGGAACACGTCACAGGAGCGCTGGTAGAGCTGACAGGAAAGCTTCCCATCCGCCACATAGAACTGGAAGAACGCGTGGCACGGTGCCAGCGCCATTTTATCCAGCTCGCCGACGTTCCAGGCGGAAACGATGATTCGGCGCGAGTCCGGATCGTTTTTCAGCTGGTTCATCACGGTGGTGATCTGGTCAATATGGCGGCCATCAGGCGTTGGCCATGCGCGCCACTGCTTGCCGTAAACCGGGCCCAGGTTGCCGTTTTCATCTGCCCACTCGTCCCAGATTGAGACGTTATTTTCGTGCAGATACGCAACGTTGGTATCGCCTTGCAGGAACCAGAGCAGTTCATGAATGATTGAGCGCAGGTGGCAGCGCTTTGTCGTCACCAGCGGGAAGCCTTCTTGCAGATTGAAGCGCATCTGGTGGCCAAAAATGGAGAGCGTACCGGTACCGGTGCGGTCGTTTTTCGGCGTGCCCTCATCGAGCACTTTTTTCATCAATTCAAGATACTGTTTCATGGTTCCTCAGGAAATTTGTTGCTGTGGACGACGACGATACGCCCAAATCATCATAATGGCACCCGCGACAATCATCGGAATGGAGAGGATCTGCCCCATGCTGATGTACTGTACCCACTCGCCGGTAAACTGTGCGTCTGGCTGACGGAAGAACTCGACGATAATACGGAATGCGCCGTAGCCGATCAGGAACAGGCCGGAGACAGCGCCCATCGGACGCGGTTTGCGGATAAACAGGTTGAGGATGATAAACAGCACCACGCCTTCTAGCGCCAGCTCGTACAGCTGAGACATATGGCGCGGCAGCACGCCGTAGGTATCGAAAATGGACTGCCACTCCGGATGTGATGGCAGCAGCGCAATATCTTCTGCGCGGGAGCCCGGGAAGAGCATCGTATACGGCACGCTCGGGTCGACGCGGCCCCACAGCTCACCGTTGATAAAGTTGCCCAGACGGCCAGCGCCGAGACCAAATGGGATCAGCGGTGCGATAAAATCTGAAACCTGGAAGAAGTTGCGCTTGGTGCGTTTGGCAAAAATCACCATTACCAGGATCACCCCAATCAGCCCGCCGTGGAAGGACATGCCGCCGTCCCAGACGCGGAACAGATAGAGAGGATCGTTCAGGAATACCGGGAAGTTATAGAACAGCACATACCCAATACGGCCACCGAGGAACACGCCGAGGAAGCCCGCATACAGCAGGTTTTCAACTTCGTTTTTAGTCCAGCCGCTGCCCGGACGGCTGGCGCGACGGCCAGCGAGCCACATGGCAAAAATGAAGCCCACCAGGTACATCAGACCGTACCAGTGAAGCGAAACAGGTCCTACTGAGAAAATGACCGGATCAAATTCCGGAAAATGCAGATAACCACTGTTCATCTGTCACCACAAGATGTTGTTATTCCGCTGAAAGTGGACAGCGGTAGAAATGCGATTCTGCTGTAAGCAGAGGCTCCAAAGTTGCGAATCATAGCACAAGGCGGGCGCGGAGGATGCGCCGGAGATGTAAAAGATGTGTATAGGGTTTTATGCGCGCTGGCGCCCTCACCCACAGGGAGAGGGCGAAAGACGATTAGCGCCCACCGCGGATCAGGCCGCCCATACCGCGTCGTTCCATAAACGCCGCGACCTGATGACGAACCTCAGCTGCCAGCTGTGCGTCAAGGCTGCGTTCAGCCAGCTCGCGGGCATCATTGATGTCGATATGCCGCAGCAGGTATTTCACGCGGGCGACGGCACGACCGTTCATCGACAGATGGCGGAATCCCAGACCAATCAGGATTGCAACACACATGGAATCCCCGGCCATTTCACCGCACAGGCGTAAATCAATGCCGTACTGTTCCGCTTCACGGGCGATCATCGCTAACGCGCGAATGATCGCCGGATGCAGGCTGTCGTAGATACTGGCGACGCGGGTATTGTTACGGTCGACGGCCAGGATATATTGCGTCAGGTCGTTCGTGCCGACAGAGATAAAATCAACGCGGTTTGCCAGCTGCGGCAGCATAAAGACCATAGACGGCACTTCAAGCATCACCCCAATCCGTGGTTTCGGGATCGCGTAGCCGATCATCTCTTCCACTTCACGACCCGCACGTTCGATCAGTCGCCGGGACTCGTCGATCTCATCAATGCTGGTGACCATCGGCAGTAAGATGCTGAGATTGCCCGTCGCCGCGTTGGCGCGCAGCATCGCACGCACCTGGATCAGGAAGATCTCCGGCTGGTCGAGCGTAATGCGGATCCCACGCCAGCCCAGGCACGGGTTTTCTTCGCTGATCGGCATATAGGGCAGCTGTTTATCCGCCCCGACGTCCAGCGTTCGCAGGGTGACAGGTTTGTCGTTAAACATCTGCAGCATCCCCTGATACTGCGCCACCTGCTCCTCTTCCGAGGGGAAACCGCTCTGCAGCATAAACGGGATTTCAGTACGGTACAGGCCAATACCGTCGATGCGGCTGCCAAGCTTTTCTTCATGCTCCGGGCTTAAACCGGCGTTGAGCATGACTTTGATCCGCTCACCGCTCTTCAGCTGTGCGGGGAGGTTAACGTCATCTTCCGCCAGCTTGCTTAATTCATTCTCTTCGCTGATGAGACGCTGATATTCCTGGAGCAGAACCGGCTCAGGATCGACCAGCAGCTCACCGCGATAGCCGTCAACTACCAGCGTACGGCGGTGCAGCACCGACGGCTGGATATCCGCGCCCATAACGGTCGGAATACCCAGCGCGCGCACCATAATGGCGGCGTGTGAGTTGGCGGCGCCATCGCGCACCACCACACCGGCCAGCCTGTCCTGAGGCAGTTCAGCCAGCGTCGTTGCCGAGAGTTCATCGGCGACCAGAACAAACCGTTTTGGCCAGGCATTCGGCCCCTGAATGGTGTCATCGAGATGGAACAGCAGGCGCTGGCCCAGGGCGCGGAGATCGCCAGCCCGCTCCTTCAGGTAACCGTCGGTCAGTGCCGCAAATTGGTCGGCAAATTTTTCGATTACCTTCTTTACCGCCCACTCTGCGACCGAGCCTTTGTCCACTTCCGCAAAAAGCTCACGACGCAGACGCGCATCGGAGAGCAGGTGCGAATAGAGGTCGAAGATGGCCGCCGTCTCTTTTTGTGCGCCTGCGGCAAAGCGCTTGCTGTAACGACGAAATTCATTCGCCGCCTCTTCCAGCGCGGCGGTAAGACGCTCGCGCTCAAGCGCTTCATCAAGCGTTGAGGCTTCGTAAACCTGCTCCATTAGCGGCAGGGTGGCGTCCATCCAGCCTTCCGCTATCGCCACGCCTGGCGATGCAGGAAGAGCACGAATGCGCGTATGGCGATACTGACCAAAAAGCGCGGCAAGCTGAGACTGGGAGAGAATCGCCGCCATCTGCGTGGCCAGCGTGACGAGGAAAGACTCTTCGCTTTCATCGTACTGACGTAGCTCGCGCTGCTGGACGACCAGCACGCCGAGCAGCTGGCGGCGCTGGATAATCGGCACGCCAAGGAAAGCGCGGAAGCGCTCTTCTTTTACGGAAGGGATGTATTTAAAGCTGGGGTGTTTTTGTGCGTCAGCAAGGTTGATAGGTTCAGCCAGCCGGCCAACCAGACCGACGATACCTTCATCAAATGCCAGCGTTACCGTGCGTCCACGTGGTTTTTTCAAACCACGGGTCGCCATCAGGTAATAGCAGCGCCGATCGTGGTCGGCCAGATACACCGAACAGACCTCGGTCTCCATCGCAAGACAGATGTCAGTGACCAGAATATTCAGCGCCTCGTTCAGACGCGGAGCACTGGCCACCTTCTCGACTATTTCTCGCAAGCGGGTGAGCATGATTTGCGTAGCTTAACCTCTTTTACGTCGCCATGCAGGTGCGCTCTGCGGCTTAGGCGGGATCTCCTGAAGCTGCATTACCACACTTGCAAACTCTTTCATCACCCTACGGTAAACATCGCGTTTAAATGACACGACCTGACGAACAGGATACCAATAGCTCACCCAGCGCCAGCCATCGAACTCCGGCGTACTGCTGGTTTGCATATTGATGTCTGAATCGTTGCCCACCAACTGCAACAGAAACCACTTCTGTTTCTGGCCGATACAAACCGGCTTTGTGTCCCAACGCACCAAACGTTTCGGTAACTTGTAACGCAACCAGTTGCGGGTCGAAGCCAGGATGCGAACATCTTTTCGGCTTAAACCGACCTCTTCAAAAAGCTCCCGGTACATCGCTTGTTCTGGGGACTCTCCTGGATTGATCCCGCCTTGCGGGAACTGCCAGGAGTGCTGACCATATCGCCGGGCCCACATTACCTGGCCCTGACGATTACAAATTACTATTCCTACGTTCGGGCGGTAGCCATCGTCATCAATCACCGGACTACCCCAAACTAAACCTTATATATGAATGATTGTTTCACACTACAGGGAGGCGGTAAACCACTCTCTTACAGGGCTGCAGCCTAATAACATTTGAATAACTCACAAATAAGTGCTGAGTTATAAACAGATGAGAGTCAATGAAGGGAATTTTATTCACCTTTTCTGTGGATATAGTTGTGAAGAAGTGTCTGATTACCGATGAACAACCTAAAACACCGCCGTGCTCTCTCTTTTATCTGAATTCAATAATGCACTTATTTTCATATAGTTAAATGTATATCCATGAACGCAAAACAGAATAGCGTGACGATCGTCACATCAGGGATCGTGGTGCTGATGAAAGATCGAACAGCGTCGGTTTTATCCACAGATTGTGCCAATAAGTTAGTCACAATTTGTTTGAAAATTCGATTTTCATCGCACGTCAAGGCTGTAAATTGAAACAGTAGTTAGGGTTATGCCCAGTTATCCCATTTTTCTGTGGATAACATGGTGTAAGATCCTGTTCATTGTCAGTGACCAGATTTGAACAACCGGTTTTCTGACTCAGGTGAAACGATTTCAAATCAATAAAAAAAATCTATAAATCATAGACATAGAATATTGGTACAGAAATAGTTAAACTCTATCCACAGGGGACAATTTCTTCGTTTATTTTTTAATCAAAAGGTTACCTTCATGCATCCGCTTACACCCTTGCTCTCACCGCCGTCCAGCGAAGGCCAGTTGCTACAGCAGGCACAGCGTCTGGCAGGCTTTTCGCTTGGCGAACTGGCGGCAATGGCAGGGCTTCAGATCCCGAAGGATCTGAAGCGGGATAAAGGCTGGATCGGCATGCTGCTTGAACTGTGGCTGGGCGCCAGCGCAGGGAGCAAACCCGAGCAGGATTTTGCAGCGCTTGGCGTGGAGTTAAAAACCATCCCTGTAGACCGCCAGGGCAAGCCCCTTGAGACCACCTTCGTCTGCGTTGCGCCATTAACCGGCAACACCGGCGTGACGTGGGAAACCAGCCACGTTCGCCACAAGCTGAAGCGCGTGTTGTGGGTACCGGTTGAAGGTGAGCGTCAGATCCCCCTGGCTGAGCGTCGCGTTGGCGCGCCGCTGCTCTGGAGCCCGAACGACGATGAAGAGCATCAGCTGCGGCTGGACTGGGAGGAGCTGATGGACATGATTGTGCTTGGGCAGGTAGAGCGCATCACCGCCCGACACGGAGAAGTATTACAACTGCGCCCGAAAGCGGCCAACAGTAAAGCGCTTACCGAGGCAATCGGCGCGCAGGGCGAGCCGATACTGACGTTGCCGCGCGGTTTTTATCTCAAAAAGAATTTCACTGGCGCACTCCTGGCACGTCATTTCCTGTTAAAAACATAGTTTTTTACTTATTTTGCGAGCTCTCAAACATAATCGACTGCTTTTTAAGATTTTACCGCTTCCTCAAGTCGCCATATCGGGTTAATACTAGATTATGATTTGATACGCGCCAGATGAGGACGATAACGATGAAAAAATGGGCAGTGTTAGTTTCAGCAGTCGGTTTAGCGTTTGCCGTATCGGGCTGTAGCAGCGATTACGTTATGGCGACAAAAGACGGTCGAATGATCCTGACCGACGGCAAACCCGAAGTCGACGATGATACCGGTCTGGTCAGCTACCGCGACCAGGAAGGTAATAAAATGCAGATCAATCGCGACGAAGTCTCGCAAATTATCGAGCGATAAACAGAGAGAGGTCAGTCGCTTGCTGGCCTTTTTGATTTTTTTCTTCCCCTTTTGCTTCCCCTCTGCCATGTTTATATTCCTTTGTCGGGCACGCCCTGACGCGGTCTATAAGTCTACTGAGGAAGCCGGCTATGCATTATCACCGTATCCCCCACAGCGCTCTGGAAATAAGCCAACTGGGGTTGGGCACGATGACATTTGGTGAACAAAACAGCGAAGCCGATGCCCATGCACAACTCGATTACGCGGTCAGCCAGGGGATTAACCTGATTGATGTCGCGGAGATGTACCCTGTTCCTCCCCGTCCGGAAACGCAGGGACTTACCGAAACCTACGTCGGTAACTGGCTGGCAAAACACGGCAACCGTGAAAAGCTGGTGATTGCCTCAAAAGTCAGCGGTCCCGCGCGCAACAACGATACCGGGATCCGCCCGAATCAGATCCTCGATCGCAAGAATATCCGCGCCGCACTGGACGCCAGCCTGAAGCGCCTGCAAACCGACTACCTTGACCTGTATCAGGTGCACTGGCCGCAGCGCCCAACCAACTGCTTTGGTAAGCTCGGGTACAGCTGGAATGAGAGCGCCCCCGCCGTAACGCTGCTGGAAACGCTGGAAGCGCTGACCGAGTGCCAGCGCGCGGGAAAAATCCGCTACATTGGCGTCTCTAACGAAACGGCCTTTGGCGTAATGCGCTATCTGCACCTTGCCGATAAACACGATCTGCCGCGTATCGTCACCATCCAGAACCCTTACAGCCTGCTTAACCGTAGCTATGAGGTGGGTCTGGCCGAAGTGACGCAATATGAAGAAGTGGAACTGCTCGCCTATTCCTGTCTCGGCTTTGGCACGCTGACGGGGAAATACCTGAACGGCGCGAAACCGGCCGGGGCGCGAAATACCCTCTTTAGCCGCTTTACCCGCTACAGCGGAGAGCAAACGCAGAAAGCCGTTGCAGCCTATGTGGATATCGCAAAGCGTCACGGTCTTGACCCTGCGCAGATGGCGCTGGCCTTCGTGCGTCGTCAGCCGTTTGTTGCCAGCACCCTGCTGGGCGCGACCACGATGGAACAGCTGAAAACCAATATTGAGAGTTTCCATCTGAACCTGAGTGAAGAGGTGTTAGCGGAGATTGAAGCGGTGCATCAGGTATACACATACCCGGCACCGTAATAAAAGCAAAACGGCAACGCACGTTGCCGTTTTTAGAGTTTGCTCCCTCTCCCTGTGGGAGAGGGCCGGGGTGAGGGCATCAGGCCGCACTTATCAACGCCGACGCTGCCAGATCCACAAACCTGCAATCGCCAGCGCGAACAGCCCGCCAAACCCGACGCCAATCCCCACCACCGGCACACCGACTTTCACCGCCAGCGAGTAGAGCCCCAGCATCAACAGCATCGCCAGGTTTTCACCCAGGTTTTGTACGGCGATGGCATTCCCCGCCCCGACGGTCTGCTTGCCACGCTCCTGCAGCAACGCGTTCAGCGGCACCACGAAGAAACCGCCCAGAATACCGATCAGGATGAGAAGGACATACGCAGGCAATAAAGCATGTTGCAGCGAGAAAATCAGTACCACGACGCCAATCAGGATCCCTGCGGGCATGCAGCGTGCTACCGTCTCGAGCGTCACCAGCTTCGCCGCCGCGCCTGCCCCCACCACAATGCCGATGGCCACCATCGCATTCAGATAGGTCGGCGTCGCGTTGTCAGTAATCCCCAGCGCCACGGGCACCCACAGCACCAGCAGGAAGCGCAGCGTAACGCCCGCGCCCCAGAACATACTGGTTCCCATCAGGGAGAAACGCGTTTCACCGTTACGCCACAGCACGCGACAGGCGGTAAAGAAACTGCCGGTCATCGGTTTAAAGCGCCAGGATTGCCCCGGGCGAGCCACCGGCAGTTTGGGAATAAACAGGTTCGCCACAACCGCGCCACCATACACCGCGGCACATACGCCCAGTGCCGCCAGAACATGCCAGTCGGCCAGTACGCCGCCCGCAACGGATCCGAGCAGGATGGCGGCAATGGTTGACGACTCCATCAGGCCGTTGGCTTTCACCAGCTTATCGCCCGTGGTCAGTTCTCCGAGAATGCCATACTTCGCCGGAGAGTAGGCGGCGGCGCCAATGCCCACCAGCGTGTAGCCAATAAACGGGTTGAAGCCAAAGCAAATGCTGGCGGCACCCAGCAGCTTGAGACCGTTGGCAAACATCATCACCCGGCCTTTGGGGAAGCTGTCTGCCACCTGCCCGACAAACGGAGCAAAGATAATGTAAGCGCCCACAAACACCATCTGCAGGATCGGCTGGCTCCAGTCGGGGTAAAATTCGGCTTTCAGCAGCGCCAGAGTGGCAAACAGCAGCGCGTTATCACCAAACGCAGAGAGAAACTGTGCGGCGATAACGGCCATCATGCCTTTCGATCTGAGCGATGTGTTAGTGTGTACTGACTCACGCATTTTGCTGTTCCGCCTCTTCAACCATGCCTTTCAGGGTCACGAAATCGGGCTTCCCGCTACCCAGCACCGGGAGCTGCTTCAGGAAGCGAATGTCGCGCGGCACCGCCAGTTCAGGGATACCGTGTTCACGCGCATAGCTAAGCAGCCTGTCGCGCTTAAGCTCAGCGTCGGTCGTAAACAGCACCAGCGCCTCGCCTTTGCTGGCATCACTCTTCACCACCGTCGCATGCATCTTATCCGCGGACACGGCCGTCGCCAGCTGCTCAACCATTTCCAGAGAGACCATTTCACCGGCGATTTTGGCGAAGCGTTTTGCACGTCCCTGAATCTGAACAAAGCCTTGTTCATCAAAACGGACAATATCACCGGTGTCGTACCAGCCGGTTTCAATCTCGCCGTTGACGTTTTCCGCCGTCGGGACCTCCAGCACGCCTGGGTTTTCCACGCGCAGATAACCGTTCATCACGTTTGGCCCTTTCAGCTGCAGACGGCCACCGTCCTCAATGCCCGGCACGGCAAGCAGACGCGCATCCATTCCCGGCAGTATTCGGCCCACCGTACCCGGCTTCGCAGCCATCGGAACGTTAATCGAGACCACGGGAGCACACTCGGTAACGCCATAGCCTTCGAGAATGCGCAGGCCGAACTTGTCCTGCCAGATCTGACGCGTGCTCTCCTGCAGTTTTTCCGCACCGGCCACCACATACCGCACGCGATAGAAGTCATACGGATTGGCGAAACGCGCGTAGTTGCCGAGGAAGGTTGAGGTGCCGAACAGGACGGTGCAGTTACGGTCATACACCAGCTCCGGCACAATGCGGTAATGCAGCGGGCTTGGATAGAGGAACACTTCTGCGCCGGTCAGCAGCGGCGTAAACAGCCCCACCGTCAGGCCAAAGGAGTGGAACAGCGGCAGCGCCGACATAAAACGGTCATCCGCGGTAAAGTCGGCAATGCTTTTAATCTGCTCAACGTTCGCCAGAATGCTCTTGTGGCTGTGGACGACGCCTTTTGGGTTGCCCTCCGAGCCCGACGTGAAGAGGATAATCGCGTCATCTTCCGGCTGCTGTTTGACCTGGGCCAGACGCGGCATCAGCAGGTGAGCAAAAATCCACAGCTTGTCGCCGGTGGTTACGTCCGCCTTCAGATCCTCCAGGAAGACCCAGCGCACCTGGGTGAGCTGCTCGGGAAGATGCCAGAGCTTGCCTTTGTCCAGGAACTGACGAGAGGTAAAGACGGTATTAATCTGGGCAGCGGTGATGGCGCTGGTCAGCCCTTTCACGCCCGCCGTGTAGTTCATCATTGCCGGGATGCGCCCCCGGGAAACCGCACCAAAAATCACCGCCGCGCTGATGCCCGCGTTAGGCAGCATCAGGCCAATTTTCTCGCCCTTCTTGCTGTACTTTTCAAGAATGCGGCCCACAAACAGGGTCTTGGTCAGCAGTTTGCGATAGGTATCCGGAGTAAAGTTGATGTCTTCGATGCAGTTTTTCTTCGCGCCATAGCGGTGCTGCGCGGAAAGCAGAGACTCGTACAGCGTTTCGCGCGGACGCACGGCCATGCGCGCTTCCATCATAATCTGGTGCAGCATTTCCCCGGCAATTTTACGGCGATCGCGGGCACGCGGCGCGTCCGGCATCGGTAACGACGTTGGCGGCAGAATATGCAGCGTGATTTTTGGGAACAGACGCTGCTTCACCCGCCCCTTCAGGCGGCTGAAATGGCTCAGCTCTGCGCCTTCAATGCGCAGCGGCACCACGGTCGCTTTTGACTTCGCCGCGACAAACCCCGCGCCGTCGTAGATTTTCATCAGCGAACCGGTCACTGAAATACGCCCTTCCGGGAAAATGACCACCGGACGTCCCTGCTCGACCAGACGCACCAGATGCTTAATCATCATCGGCTTTGTCGGATCGAGCGGCACAAAATCAATCAGCGGCGTGAGCCAGCGCATGTACCACTGCTGGCTAATAGAGGTATAGACCGCAAACACCGGGCGTACGGGCAGAAACAGCGCCAGCAGGATGCCATCTATAAAGGAAACATGATTTGGTGTGATAAGAACGCGTTCGCCGCGAAGCGCCTGGGCATCGCCAGTGACGCGGATGCGAAAGAGAATACGGAATAGTGTACGGAAGAACCCAAATAGCATCTCAACTCCCTTTGCCAGCCAGTGTGGAGGGTTGATAGTAAATGGTGGCAGATTACACGAGAAGTGATACGGGAGCGACAGCAAAAGTGGAGGCGAAAAAAAACCTGCGCATCCGCGCAGGTTGGTGCAAGAGATGAGTACGAAACCGTACTAAGAATTCTCACCAATCAATACCTCTGGGATCTTGATTCTGGCCGTTCACCCTGCGCTTCGCCAGCAGGAAAACGCAAGGGAATGAGCCGAAGTGCAACCAGGTGTGAATATTCTCTGTTGCTGTTACAGGTTGAACTGTCAGGCAAAAAAAAACCTGCGTAAAAACGCAGGTTGGTGTAAAGCGTGTTAATCAACCGGAGTTGATTCCACCTATCAATACCTCTGGGATCTCGACTGTATCAACCTCTTTAACGTCCTCGCCATCGGACAATCGCAACAGCCTGAGGCAAAGTGTAACCAAAGGTTCAGATTGACATTTTTCAGACATGACTGCGCGTGTAACGATTACACCGCCAGGGTTGTCCTGCGTCACGTTTGTGGAGAGCGGAAATCCGCTCCCCTTGAATGCGCGCCGCTTTTCCGCAACACTATTTGGTGTGTAAACGCTTACCCCCAATAAGAAGGTAATGAATGGCGACAATAAAGGATGTGGCCCGTCTGGCAGGTGTGTCGGTGGCAACCGTCTCCCGCGTGATTAACGACTCACCGAAAGCCAGTGACGCATCACGCCAGGCGGTACAAACCGCCATGGAATCCCTGAACTATCATCCCAATGCCAATGCCCGCGCGCTCGCCCAGCAGTCCACAGAAACCATTGGGCTGGTGGTGGGCGATGTCTCCGATCCCTTTTTCGGCGCCATGGTGAAAGCCGTTGAACAGGTTTCTTATCAGACAGGCAATTTTTTGCTGATCGGCAATGGCTATCATAATGAACAAAAAGAACGCCAGGCCATCGAGCAGCTGATCCGCCACCGCTGCGCGGCGCTGGTAGTTCACGCCAAAATGATCCCCGATGCCGAACTGATTCATCTGATGAAGCAGATCCCCGGGATGGTCATCATCAACCGCATAATTCCCGGGTTTGAAAAACGCTGCGTGGCGCTCGACGACCGCTACGGCGCATGGCTTGCGACCCGCCATCTGATTCAACAGGGTCACACCCGGATTGGCTATCTCTGTTCTAATCACCCGATTTCTGATGCGGAAGACCGCCTGCAGGGCTACTACGATGCCCTGCGCGAAAACGGACTGCCGTGTAACGATCGCCTGGTGGCCTACGGTGAACCGGATGAAAGTGGCGGTGAACAGGCCATGACCGAGCTGCTGGGTCGCGGACGGAATTTCACGGCGGTTGCCAGCTATAACGACTCGATGGCCGCAGGGGCAATGGGGGTGTTGAATGACAACGGGATTGAGGTACCGGCAGAAATTTCGCTGATTGGCTTCGATGACGTGCTGGTCTCTCGCTACGTGCGCCCGCGTCTGACCACCGTGCGCTACCCGATTATCACCATGGCAACGCAGGCCGCCGAGCTGGCGTTAGCGCTGGCTGAACAGCGCCAGCCGCCGGATATTACGCATCTGTTTAGCCCGACGCTGGTTCGTCGTCACTCCGTTGCCTCTCTTGCGGAAGCGCAGAGCGAATAACGGTAGAGGTGAACCTGCGTGTTGGGGTATTCCAGCCCATCACCGATATACTGCCAGCCGTAACGTTCGTAAAAGTCGCGGCAGGCAGACCACAGATGCAGCTCGGTGTACCCGGCCTGCGCGGCATACGCAATAACATGCTCCTGAAGCTTCCCCGCGAGTCCTTTTCCTCGCGCCGCCTCATCCACGTACAGCGCCGCCAGCCAGGGATAAAGATCCTGACGCGTGATGAGATCGCAGCGCCATAATCCGACGGTGCCCAGAAGACGTTCATCCTCAACGGCAATAAACGTCATCGGCAGCGCGCCGGGCGTCTGGCTGTGATCGATAACGCTCTGGAAAAACTCGCGCGGCAGGCCGTCACCGAAGGCCTGCCAGATCCAGTCGATCACCTGCTCCGCAAACTGCGGCGCGGCGTACAGCGGGAGGATCTTCATATCAGTTTCCCCTGAAAAAGAGGAACTGACTCAAACAGATAACCGTCGAAATCCGGCGCATCTTCATCAGACAGCTCCAGCAAACTTTTTTTCACATTTTCCAGATGCTGGAACATCGCCTGCCAGGCCCCCATCACGTCGCGACGGCGCAGGGCAGCAAGAATGGTTTGCCGGTCGCCCAGCCATTTCAGGCGATACGCACGACTGGCAATATGGACGTTAAACTGCTGCCACAGCGGGCTGCTGTCCATGTGGTGCCAGATACTTTCCACTGTTGCCAGCAGCATCTGATTTTGCGTTGCGCCCGCCAGCACCAGGTGGAACATCTTGTTGTTGTCCTGGCTGTTGTCGTCCGCGGCAATGGCGCGCTGTTCCTGCTCGATGATGCGGCGCAGATTATCGATATCGGCCCGCGTCGCCATTTTGGCGGCAAAAGCTGCGATGTTGCTTTCGAGCAGCTGGCGAGCCTGCAAAATCTCAAACGGGCCCACGTCGCTATTGAGGAAACGCTCTTCCTCATTTTCATGTTCGTCGGGGATGCGCATGACGTAAACACCCGAGCCCTGACGGATATCCACCGTGCCCTGCAGCTCCAGCATCAGCAGCGCCTCGCGCACGATAGTGCGGCTTACGCCATAGGTCTCGGCAATGTTGCGCTCCGGCGGCAGGCGCGACCCAACGGGATAATGCCCCTGGATAATTTGCGCCCGTAAATCCTCGCCAATTTCCTGGTACTGTTTTTTTTCCGGCAGGATGACAGCCTTATCCACGTTTTCACCTGTTTTTTCAGTTAATGCGCAGGCCGGGCGTCCTCCCGGCCAGTTTGTACGCTATTTTATCAGAACGCTTACTTCCATTCATCGTCAACGCTGAGCGTCAGGACGCGCTCATCGCGCAGCTGACGGAACCAGGATGCCGATTTTTTGGCGCGCCGGGCGCGGTTATCCTCCAGATCGATCTCAATCAGACCATAGCGGTTTTTGAAGGCGTTCATCGGCGAGACGTTGTCGGTAAAGGCCCACAGCATATAGCCGTGGCAGTTCGCCCCCTCCTCGCGCGCCAGCAGCGTGTAATAGAGATGTTCGCTGATAAAGTCGATGCGGTAGGCATCATCAATAATGCCGTCACGGTTGCGGAACTGCGCTTCGTTTTCAACGCCCATTCCGCTTTCCGCCACGAACCAGTCAATATTGCGGTACTCCTTTTTAATCCGCATCGCCATGTCGTAGATAATGCGCGGATAAATCTCCCAGCCGCGGGATCTGTTCATCCGTCGCCCCGGGAGTTCAAACGGCTCGTAGTAGTACGCCGGGTGGAACGGGGTCTCCGGATGCCAGGCGCGGGAAGGCGCTTTCACCCGGTGCGGGTAGTAGAGGTTGATCCCTAATTCGTCGACGGTGTTGTCGGCAATCAGCGCCAGTTCGTCATCCGTATAGGCCCACGGCACCTGGTGCTGCTCCAGCAGGGTAAAGAGCGCCTGCGGATAGCGCCCGTGCACCAGCGGGTCGAGAAAGACACGGTTGTAGAAGAGATCGTACATCTCCGCCGCCCGCACGTCGTGCGGCGCACGCGAGCGCGGATAGGTCACTTCCGGGTTGAGAATACAGCCTACGGAACCGTCATACCCTTTCTCCCGAAACAGCTTCACAACCTTCGCCGTCGCCAGCACCTTGTGGTGATTCCACTGCATCCAGGTGCCGGTGTTCTGCTCGTACGGCCAGCGCAACGCATCCAGATAAACGCGGGTCTGCACCACAATCGGCTCATTGAAGGTAAACCAGCGGGTGACGCTGCCGTGAAAGCGTTCAAACACCTTTTCCGCGTAGCGGACAAACAGTTCAACCACGTGCTTCGACGCCCAGCCGCCGTATTTCTCAAGCAGCACGCCAGGTAGCTCGTAATGCTCCAGGCAGATCATCGGTTCAATACCCTGGCGGTGCATTTCATCGAACAGGGCGGCGTAATACGCAGCGTACTCCTCATCTATCGTCACGTTTTCATAGTCGGTCAAAAACCGTGACCAGTTTATCGAGGTCCGGTAGTGCGTCAGCCCCGCCTGCTTCATCAGGGCTACATCTTCGCGGAAGCGGTTGATAAAATCGGTCGCCACCGCCGGTCCATAGCCGTTATGCCAGACGTGACGATCGTTTTTGTACCAGAGATCGATCCACGAATCCTGGCCCGGTTTTTTGCCGCTCCAGCCTTCGGTTTGCCAGGCTGACGCCGCTGCGCCGAGAATAAAATCCTGCGGCAGGGTTATCTTTTTTATGCTCATCATCACCTCAGGCGTTATCGGTAGCTTGCTGCAGCGCGGCCTGATCTGCACGGCGTGAGGCAATTTTCACAAACGGCAGGTAGATAATGACGGCAGTGACAATGCAAATAAGCTGGGTTATCACCGCCCCCATTGAGCCTGCGGTGGAAAGCCAGGCGTTAATCAGCGGCGGTGTGGTCCACGGCACCATCACGACGGCTTTGCCGGCAAAACCGGTTACCGTCGCAAAGTAACCGATGGAGCCGGTAACCAGCGGCGTAATGATGAACGGAATGGCAAGGATCGGGTTGAGCATGATTGGCATACCGAAGATCACCGGTTCGTTAATGTTGAAAATGCCGGGGCCAATAGAGAGCTTGGCGATCTCCTTCATCTCTTTACGTTTGGTGGCGATCATCACCGCGATCAGCAGGCCGATGGTCAGCCCTGACCCCCCGATGCTCATATACACGTCCCAGAACGGCATGGTGATGATGTTCGGCACCTCTTTGCCCTGCTCAAAGGCGCTCATGTTAACGGTGATCGCCCCCAGCAGCAGCGGCTCGCGGATAGGCTTGATCATCTGGTTGCCATGAATACCAATCACCCAGAACAGCTGGGCGACAAACATCAGCAGCAGAATGCCAGGCAGGCTTTGCACCACGCGCTCCAGCGGCTGCTGCACCACCTGGTAGACCGCGTCGTAGAGATACATGCCGGTAAGCTGGTGGAAAACGAAGCCAAACGTGGCAATCGCCGTGGTGGTGATAATCGCCGGGATCAGGGCCGAGAACGATGCCGCCACGTTAGGCGGTACGGTATCCGGCATCTTAATCTTCAGCCCCTTGCGGTTTTCCAGCCAGCAGTAGACCTCGACGGAGAGAATGGCGATAAACATGCCGAGGAACAGGCTGCGGGTGTCGGAGAACTGGCGCATCAGCACGTCTTTCACCACGTGCATTTCGCCGTCCACCAGCATTTCCACCGTGGTCGGCGTCACGCAGATGAAGCAGATCACCGCCAGCAGGCCGGGGAACAGGGATTTGATCCCGTTAATCCGCCCCAGCTCCACGCCAATCAAAAACACCGCGCCGATGTTGAGGAAGTTAAGCGTGGCGTAGTTTAGCGCGCTGGTGATCGGCTTTAGCGCGGCGAGAAACGACAGCGACTGGAAGCTCGCCAGGCCATTTTTCGGATCCAGGACCATGTTGGAGATCAGCACGGAGAATGCCCCAACGATGATGACCGGCATTAAGGTAATAAAGGCAGACTTGATCGCCATGATGTAGCGATAGCTGTTGAATTTGGTGGCAAAACTGCCCAGAGCGTCGATCAGTTTTTCCTGTAATGCCATAGGGTAATACCTCAGTAAAAGGGCTTTTATTGAATAAGGTGTACAGCCGGATACTATTGGCATACCAAAAATAGCTTTATGAGGCTTCCCGTTCTGTGATTAAGCTCTCAACGGAGCAAGAGGTATTCCAGATGAGTATTTTTGACCATTTTGGCATACCACTTAACGACGATAATTCCGTGCTGTCAGGTCGTTGCCAAAAAGCGTGATCGTGGCGGAGTTTTTGCGCTTCCCGCATCGCTTATACGCCGTGAGGTCTGTGTTAAACTGCAGGCCATTACGTGGAAGCAGGAATGTAGAATGGCAACAATGCTGGATGTCTCATTGCGTGCGGGCGTGTCGAAGGCCACGGTATCGCGCGTGCTGAACGGCACGGGTCAGGTTAAAGAGAGTACGCGTCAGCAGGTGTTTGCGGCGATGGAAGAGCTGGGCTATCGCCCAAACTTTCTCGCGCGCTCGCTGGCTAACCAAACCAGCAACAGCATTGGTCTGGTCGTCTCCACCTTCGACGGCTTTTACTTTGGTCGTCTTCTCCAGCAGGCGTCGCGGCAGACCGAAACCCACGGGAAACAGCTGATCGTCACCGATGGCCACGACGCGCCGGAACAGGAAGAACAGGCGGTGCAGATGCTGGCCGATCGCCAGTGCGATGCCATCGTGCTTTACACGCGCTATATGAGCGAGAAGGCGATCGTCAAACTGATGGACACCGTGAAAACGCCGCTGGTGGTCATTAACCGTGAAGTGAGCCAGGCGCCGGATCGCTGTGTGTTCTTCGAACAGCAGGATGCCGCGTTTAAGGCCGTGGATTACCTGATCGGCCAGGGACATCGGGAGATCGCCTGTATCACCGTTCCGATCCATACCCCAACCGGGAAAGCGAGGCTGATGGGCTATCGCAAGGCGCTGGAAAAGCACGGCATCCGCCTGGACGAGCGTCGGATAAAGTACGGCGATGCGGGAATGACGCGGGGATACGAGCTATGCAAGGAGCTGATTGCCGACGGCGTGCCGTTTAGCGCCCTGTTTGCCTGTAACGACGATATGGCGCTGGGTGCGTCCAAAGCGTTACACCAGGCGGGGCTTAAAATCCCGCAGGATATTTCGCTGTTCGGCTTTGACGATGCCCCAAGCGCGAAATGGCTGGAGCCTGCGCTCTCGTCGGTTTATCTGCCCATCGACAATATGATTGTCACGGCCATCGATCAGGCGATCCGGCTGGCAAAAAACCAGCCGGTCGATGCCATCCCGCCGTTTACCGGCACGCTGGTCTTACGCGATTCGGTCACGACGGGGCCGTACTTTCATCAAATGAGTTCTAAAGCCAGCAGTTCCTGAATGGTCTGGCGACGACGGATCAGCCGTGCCTTGCCGTTATCAAACAGCACTTCCGGCAGCAGCGGGCGGCTGTTGTAGTTAGATGACATCGACGCCCCGTAGGCACCGGTATCATGCAGCACAAGATAATCACCCGGTTTGACCTCTGGCAGCGCGCGGGTCTCCACTTTGCCGCCTTCCTGCTGAGTGAACACGTCACCCGATTCGCACAGCGGCCCCGCAACGACCGTCTCAACCCGCGGAGCCTGCGTTAAATCGCGGCCGTCGGCAGCCAGGGCGGTAATGTGGTGATAGCTGCCGTACATGGACGGACGCATCAGGTCGTTAAAGCCTGCGTCAATCAATACGAAGTGGCGAGACCCCATCTCTTTCACGCTGCGCACCTGTGAAACCAGCACACCGGCTTCCGCCACCAGGAAACGACCCGGCTCAATTTCCAGCTTCACCGCGTGACCAAGATGCGCGGCAATTTGGTCACGCGCGGCGCTCCACAGACCGTAATAGTGATCGGTATCGATCGCCTCTTCGCCTTCGCGATAGGGAATGGAGAGGCCGCCACCGGCAGAGATCGCCTCCAGATCCTGACCGAAGCCGATAACCTGGCGCACCATCGCGCCGCACACCTGCTCAAGGTGGCCGTAATCGACGCCAGATCCAATGTGCATATGAATACCCACCAGCTTCAGGCTATAGCGCTGTAATACCTCCAGCGCGGCAGGCATATCGGCATACCAGATCCCGTGCTTGCTGTTTTCGCCGCCGGTATTGGTTTTTTGGCTGTGGCCATGACCAAAGCCCGGATTCACGCGCAGCCAGACGCGATGGCCGGGAGAAACCTGCCCCAGCTGCTCCAGCATATCCACAGAACCGGCATTCACCGGGATCTGCAGCTCGTGGACGCGCGCAAGTGTCGCATCGTCAATCACGTCGGCGGTAAAGACGATCGCGTCGCCGTCGGCTTTCGGATCGAATCCGGCCGCCAGCGCGCGCTCGATTTCGCCCAGTGAGACGGAGTCGACCTTCACGCCCTGCTCACGCATCAGGCGCAGAATATGGATATTGGAGCAGGCCTTCTGGGCAAAGCGCACCACGTCAAACTGATGCAGGGCGGCGATCTTCTCGCGAACGATCTGCGCGTCGTAGACCCACACCGGGCAGCCAAACTCGGCGGGCAGGCGCAGCAGGTTGTCGGCGTTCAAATCGGTATCAGTCTGGTTCAGCGGGCGTGGCATGGTCTTCTCCGGATAAATGCGTTTTCATGATTACGCCACAGCACGAAGAGAATAAAAAATATCGTTTTATCGCGAGTCTATGCAAAAATGATATGGACAGTAATCTGCTTTCAGGTGCCCTATGCCCGCCGTCAATTTACGCCACATCGAAATTTTTCACGCCGTGATGACCACCGGCAATCTCACCGAAGCCGCGCAGATGCTGCATACCTCGCAGCCGACGGTGAGCCGCGAGCTGGCGCGCTTTGAGAAAGTGCTGGGGCTGAAGCTGTTCGAACGCACCCGCGGCAGGCTTCACCCAACGGTACAGGGGTTACGCCTGTTCGAGGAAGTTCAGCGCTCCTGGTACGGACTGGACAGAATAGTGAGCGCTGCGGAAAGCCTGCGCGAGTTTCGCCAGGGCGAGCTGTCGATCGTCTGCCTGCCCGTCTTTTCGCAATCTTTTTTGCCGATGCTGCTTCAACCCTTTCTGGCCCGATACCCGGAGGTCAACCTCACCATCGTGCCTCAGGAATCCCCCCTGCTTGAAGAGTGGCTTTCGGCTCAGCGCCATGATTTAGGCCTGACCGAAACCCTCTCCACGCCAGCGGGAACGGCACGCACGGAGTTGCTCTCATTAGATGAAGTGTGCGTTCTGCCCGCCGGACATCGGCTTGCCGGTAAGGCGGTGCTCACACCGGAGGATTTCCACGGGGAAAACTACATTAGCCTGTCGCAGACCGACAGCTACAGACAGCTGCTGGATACGCTGTTTGCAGAGCATCAGGTCAAACGGCGAATGGTGGTGGAAACGCACAGCGCGGCTTCGATTTGCGCGATGGTGCGTGCAGGGGTCGGCGTCGCGGTGGTGAATCCGCTCACGGCGCTGGACTATGCCGGAAGCGGGATCGTCATCCGCCGCTTTAGCGTCTCCGTCCCGTTCACCGTGAGCCTGATCCGCCCGCTGCACCGTCCGGCTTCCGCGCTGGTGGACGCGTTCACCGAACACTTAACGGAGCACGCGCGTCAGGTGGCGCTTCGCTTACCTGACCTGCAAAACCCGCTATGACAGCATAAACGCCACGGCATCCGCGGCATGGATGGCGGTGGTATCGAATACCGGGACGGGGCTTCGCTCGACGGGTACCAGCAAACCGATCTCGGTGCAGCCGAATATCACCCCTTCGGCCCCCTGCTGCGCGAGTTTATCGATGACGCTGACGTAATACGCGCGGGAAGATTCGCTGAAGGTACCGAGGCAGAGCTCGTCAAAGATAATCTGATTGATGCGCGCCCGATCGTCTTCATCAGGGATCAGGCTTTCGATCCCAAATTCACTGTGCAAACGTCCGCGATAAAAATCCTGTTCCATGGTGTAGCGTGTACCTAAAAGCGCTACGCGGCGCATTCCGGAGGCCGCAATCGCACGCCCGGTCGCGTCCGCTATATGCAGAAACGGCAGCGAGCAGCGCTCCTCAATATGCGACGCCACTTTGTGCATGGTATTGGTACAGAGCACGATACCCTCTGCGCCGGCGCGCTCCAGCCCCAGCGCCGCCTGGGCCAGGATCTCCCCGGCTTTATCCCACTCGCCGCTCGACTGGCAGGCTTCGATCTCATGGAAATCAACGCTGTGCAGCAGCAGGCTTGCGGAGTGCAGACCACCCAGACGCTGCTTTACCCCTTCGTTAATCAGGCGGTAATAAGGGATTGTCGATTCCCAGCTCATTCCACCTAACAGGCCGATCGTTTTCATCATCCCTCCTTATTTTGGTCTCTTTTTTTAACACAACCGATGCACATAAAAAAAGGCGCTCTGTTCAGCGCCTTTTTAAACTTCAGAATTTATTTCGCCACCGGCTCTGGCGGCGAAGTACGGGTGAGCATCGCCTCGCGCAATAAAACGCTACCGCACGCAAACAGGCCTCCCAGGAGCGCCGCCAGAACGACAATCAGGGCCTTGCCCGGACCATCCTTTTTCACCGGCATGGAGGGCGAAAGCTGGTACCTGAATGGCTCAAGCTTAACATCGGCAAAGGAGAGCTTTTTCAGCTGGGCGAGATAGTATTCCCGGTTCTGGAACTCTGCATTCAGCTCGGTCACATCCTTCAGATTTTTTTCAATCTGCAGCTTTTGCGCGATACCGTCTGCTCCGAGCGCAACGGAGTAATCCGGGTCATCTTTTACGGCCTGCCCGTTGCTGTAAACCGGCTTCTTGATGCCAGCGGCATTTGCCACTTCCAGCGAATAATTCAGCCGCTGCAGGTTGGTATTGTGAATATTGGTCAGACGGACGCGATCCAGTTCCAGCTGCTGCTCAACGACGTTCGTTTTCAGGGCGATCAGGTTGCGGATATTCTGTACCGTCTCTTTTTCAACAATAGCCGCAATATAATCGATGTATCCCTCCAGGACGGCTTGCGCATCGTCTGCTGTCGGCGCAGAGAAGCTCAATGTCCAGGAAACATAAGGTGTTTTATCCGCCTCTTTTCCCTGAGCGTTATTCACCGCCTTCATTCGGTATGAAATGTTCACTATCGCCCGATGCAGTTCAAGCGGATCCACCTCGGTGCTTTGGAGCTGCGACGTTACGTAAGGAGAGGTTGTCATATACTCTTCGAGCAATGACTGTGACTGGAACTTTTTAATAAACAGGTCAAAGATTTGAGGACGGGTAATCTTCACGTCCACATCAAGCACCTGTAACGCCACCATCATCTGGCGCAGCGGGTTCCACTGCAGCTGTTCTGCCGGGGTGATCACCGCTTGACTGGTCCATTTCTGCGGCAGTAAAAATGAAACGGCCAACCCCACCAGCGCGCAAGTAAAGACAATGGCGACGATACGTTTTTTCGCCGCCAGAAGGACCTCAAACAGTCCCAGAAGATCTATCTCTTTTGCGCTTACAGCCGGGACGGCATAACGGGGAAAGTCGAGGTCCGTGCTTTTTTTTAAATCCATTTCTGACATAGTGATTTTTCTTTTTCCGGATGCGACGCGCCTTTGCTCAATTGATAGCTGTAGCCAGACAATTCAACAATCTAAGAAAAATCCTAATGCCAGTACCCTCTCTGTGTCTACTCCCTACCCGAGTTAGTAGTGATCTCAGTCACATTATTACTGTGATTAAGCCACCTTTCCCTTTCAAGTTACGCCATGTATTCCAGCCTTCGGACGGGCAAAAACATCACACGCCGATGTTCCGCAGTTTTTCCCCTGCCATCAGCCTGCGCTCGATGTGTTCCAGCGTCACGCCTTTGGTTTCCGGAATCAGCCAGAACGTGACGCCAATAAACGCGACGTTCAGCACCGTGTAGAGCCAGAAGGTTCCGGCAGCACCAATTGAATCCAGCAGCGTCAGGAACGTCGCGCCGATGATCATGTTCGACACCCAGTTGGTGGTTGTGGAACAGGTGATGCCAAAGTCACGGCATTTCAGCGGCTGAATTTCGGAGCACAGGATCCACACCACGGGCGCGGCGCTCATCGCGTAACCTGCGATACACATCATGGTCATACCGACAGAAAGCCAGGACAGCCCGCTTGAGGCGGTGCCGTTATCAAACTGCATCAGGCAGTAGCCGAGGATCAGCGTGCCGATCGCCATTACGCTAAAACCGATTTTCAGCGCCGGTTTACGCCCGGCTTTGTCCACGGTGAATACCGCAATGAACGTGGCGAACATAAAGGTCAGCCCGACCACCAGAGTTGCGATCATCTGCTGTTCCGTAGTGGTAAACCCGGCCATTTTGAAAATGCGCGGCGCGTAGTACATGATGATGTTCATCCCGGTGAACTGCTGCATCGCCTGCAGCAACATGCCGAGGAAGACCGCGCGGCGCACGTTGTGATTGATCTTAAACAGCGCCCAGCCGCCCTGCTTCAGCTTCAGGCTTTCGCGGATCTCGTTCAGCTCTTCGCGCGCTTTTTCCGAGGTATCGCGCAGCATGCGCAGGACCTCTTCTGCCTCCACGTGGCGCCCTTTTTGCGCCAGCCAGCGCGGGCTGTTTGGCAGGAAAACCACCAGGACGATCAGCACCAGCGCCGGTAGGGCCAGCACGCCCAGCATCGCGCGCCAGTTGCCGCTGTAGCTGAAGTAGGTATCAGACAGGAACGCCAGCACGATGCCCAGCGTGACCATCAGCTGATACATGCTGATCATCTTGCCGCGCACGTTCTCACTCGCCATTTCGGAGAGATAAAGCGGCGCGGTGTAGGAGGCAATCCCCACCGCCACGCCCAGCAGCACGCGGGAGAGCAGCAGCACTTCTACGTTTGTCGCAAACGCGGAGCCGATCGACCCCGCGACGAACAGGACCGCCCCGACCATCAGGCTGTATTTGCGCCCCAGGCGGAACGACAGCCAGCCGTTAAACAGCGCCCCGATGGCCGCGCCGAGCATCATGCTGCTCACCACCCACTCCTGCAGACGGTTGCTGAGGGTAAAGTGATCGGTAATAAACGGCAGCGCTCCGGCAATGACGCCGATATCCAGTCCAAACAACAGGCCCGCCACGGCGGCGGCAATGGAGACAAACTGGTTCATGCGGCGCGTATCCCGCAGCGCAGCGGGCATTAGGGTAGAGTCATTTATTGATGTCATATTTTTCCTGCCTCAACAGCAAAATTCGTTAACTGAAATTACGAGAAAGCGAGGAAAAGTGTCAGGCCGGAAATCGCGAAGTTATGGATTATTCCGCTACGGCATACGGTTCTGTGATGGACATTACAATTTCAACTTGTGGCGAATAATCATGTATTTTTACTAATCACTTAATATTTAAGCAATAAAAGTGTGATTGCCGTCATTCATGATTTTTCAGTATGGATTTTTCATCTTTAACGATATGGACTAAGCCAATTTTTGCGCAAAAAAAACTCCGCCCATGGGCAGAGGTTTTTAATACAGGTGGAATTAACGCGCCAGCCAGCCGCCGTCTACAGCCACGGTGTAACCGTTGATGTAATCCGATGCCGGGGAGGCCAGGAAGACAATCGGCCCCATCAGATCGCTCGGCAGGCCCCAGCGTCCCGCAGGGATACGCTCCAGGATCGCCGCGCTGCGCTCTTCGTCTGCGCGCAGCTGCTGCGTGTTGTTGGTCGCCATGTAGCCCGGCGCAATCGCATTCACGTTGATATTATGTTTCGCCCATTCGTTTGCCAGCAGGCGGGTCACGCCCATTACGGCGCTTTTGGACGCGGTGTAAGACGGCACGCGGATGCCGCCCTGGAACGAGAGCATAGAGGCAATATTAACGATCTTGCCGCCTTTCCCCTGCGCAATAAAATGCTTCGCCGCCGCCTGGGACATAAAAAATACGCTCTTGATGTTCAAATCCATCACGTCGTCCCAGTCGCGCTCGCTGAAGCTGATCGCGTCTTCGCGGCGAATCAGCCCGGCGTTGTTCACCAGAATGTCGATATGACCGAATTCAGCCACCGCACGGTCCAGCAGTTCAGGAATGGCATCGATTTTACGCAGGTCAGCGGTCAGGCTCAGGAAACGGCGGCCCAGGGCCGTCACGCGTTCGATGGTGTCAGTCGGTTCAACGATATTAATTCCGACGATATCGCAGCCCGCTTCCGCCAGCCCTAACGCCATCCCCTGACCCAGCCCGGTGTCGCACCCGGAAACCACAGCCACTTTCCCCTGCAGAGAGAATGCATCCAGAATCATATTTATTCCTTACTCTTTCAGAGCCTGTCACTCACAGGCAGGTTTATGCTTCACCGCCCGCCACTAGCGCAGATCGCTGACCGCAACGTGGTCCATATCATCGAAGACCTGGTTTTCGCCCACCATTCCCCAGATAAAGGTGTAGGCCTTCGTCCCTACGCCGGAGTGAATAGACCAGCTCGGTGAAATCACCGCCTGCTCGTTATGCATCACGATATGGCGCGTTTCCTGCGGCTGTCCCATCATGTGGAACACGCAGGCGTCCTCATCCATATTGAAGTAGAAGTAGACTTCCATGCGGCGCTCGTGGGTATGGCACGGCATGGTGTTCCACAGGTTGCCCGGCGCCAGCTCGGTCAATCCCATGCTGAGCTGGCAGGTCTCCAGCACGTCCGGCACGAAGTATTTATTGATGGTGCGGCGGTTGCTGGTGAGGTTGTCGCCCAGCGTCACGGGTGCGACGTCTGCCGTGGTCACTTTTTTGGTTGGGTAGGTGGAGTGAGCCGGCGCGCAGTTGTAGTAAAACTTCGCAGGCTTGCTGCCGTCGATGCTGGCAAAGACCACGTCTTTCGCCCCTTTACCCACGTACAGCGCCTCGCGATGGCCAATCTCATAGCACTGTCCGTCTACGGTGATGGTGCCCGGCCCGCCGATGTTAATCACACCCAGCTCGCGACGCTCGAGGAAATAGCTCACGCCCAGCTGTTTACCGACCTCACCGCCCACGGAGACGCTGTTCGTGACGGGCATAATCCCGCCCACAATAATGCGGTCGATATGGCTGTAAACCATGGTGTACCTGTCGGCCTCGAATACCTGCTCGACTAAAAATGCATTGCGCAGCCCCTGAGTATCCAGCGTTTTGGCGTGCGCACTGTGGATGCTTTCTCTGACGTCCACGGTAACCTCCAGATGTGGTCATGCCCGAAGGCGGAAATAAACGAAACAGCGTTCCGTTTTTCATAATGAACACATACTATCGGCATAAAGCAGGCTTTTCAATTGTATTTAAAACAACGTTTCATTTTTATTTTTGTTTATGACGAAAATGATGTTCGGATCACAATTAAACCGCAGGGAGAAAAAGGGAACGAAAAAAAACCTCCCGGAGGAGGTCATTTTCAATAAGGAGAGGTTAGCGTTCGATGGCCAGCGCCACCCCTTGCCCGCCGCCTATACAGAGTGTGGCAATACCTTTCCGGGCATTGCGCTTTTTCATTTCGTGGACCAGCGAAACCAGGATCCGGCAGCCGGACGCACCGATAGGATGACCCAGCGCGATCGCGCCGCCGTTAACGTTGACCCGCAGGGGATCCCACTCCAGCATTTTTCCGACGGAGATCGCCTGCGCGGCATAGGCTTCGTTCACTTCGATCAGATCCACATCCGAAAGCTGCCACCCCGCGCGTTCCAGACAGCGGCGGGTCGCGTAGACCGGTGCGATCCCCATTAAGGCAGGATCAACCCCCACGCTGGCGAACGCCTTAATGCGGGCCAGCACGGGGAGATCGAGCTCAAGGGCTTTGCTTTCGCTCATCATCATGACGGCGGCAGCGCCGTCGTTAATGGAAGAGGCATTTCCCGCCGTCACCGAGCCCTGCATTTCAAACGCAGGATTCAGCCTCGCCAGGCCTTCCGCGCTGGCGTCGGTGCGCGGCTGTTCATCGGTATCCACGACGATAAGCTCGCCGCTCTGACGCTGCGTGCTGACCGGGACAATCTCGTCGCGAAAACGGCCGGAATCAATCGCCGCACGCGCTTTTTGCTGCGAGCTTAGCGCGTAGGCATCCTGCACCTCACGGCTGATGCCGTATTCGCGCGCCAGGTTTTCCGCCGTCACGCCCATATGGTAGTCATTGAACGCATCCCACAGCCCGTCATGCACCAGGCTGTCGAGCAGCTGACTGTTGCCAAGCTGTGCGCCGGTACGGCTGTCGGTCAACACGTGCGGCGCGCGGCTCATATTCTCCTGCCCGCCGGCAATGATCACATCCGCCTCACCACACTGAATGGCCTGCGTAGCGAGATGCAGCGCTTTTAATCCTGAGCCACAGACGTCGTTAATGGTGATGGCGGAGACGGTATTGGGCAGCCCGCCCTTCAGCGCCGCCTGACGCGCAGGGTTTTGCCCGGCACCGGCCGTGAGAACCTGTCCCAGGATCACCTCATCAACTTCATGTGCTGCGATCCCGCTACGTTCCACCAGCGCTTTTACCACCACGCTCCCCAGGTCAACCGCCGAGTGACGCGCAAGCGCTCCCTGAAAACAGCCGATAGCTGTACGCAACGCACCCACTATTACGACATCTTTCATCACGACCTCTGTGTTAAATGACATGACGATAGTAGAGGATTGTTACTGGCAATTATCTTAATTGTTTAAAAATAGTGAGTTTAATCACAAGGATCAGCGCGCATCCTGCAGATACTGCCGCAGCCAGCTTCCGGCAACGCCGGGAGGGGATCGTTTATTCCACAGCAGATCGATGCCGATCGCCCGCGGCCAGCCGGGAACATCGAGCTGTACCAGGGATTTCGCGGCGGCAAATTCATCCACCAGCGCACAGGGCAATACGCACCAGCCAAATCCCTGTACCGCCATACTCAAGAGTAACAGGTAATTCGGTGCCGACCAGACGGGCCCGCGCGCGATCTCAGCCTCGCGCTCAAGATAGGTGCTCAGCCGCAGCTCTCGCCAGCCGTGCAGCTCGTCACGCTGAACGTCATGTTGTCCGGCCAGCGGATGCGTGGTCGCGACATAGATCGCCATGCGGGTCTGCATCGGCAGGCGGATAGCGCCGATATCCGTAGGATAACCGTCTCGCGCTTCGGTGAGGCCAACCTGCGCTCGCTCCTTTTGCAGCAGATCGATCACGTCCTCTTCCTCGCCAATCAGACATTCGAATTCCGTATGGGGAAAACGCGCGTCAAACTGTTTCATCATATCTTCCAGCACGTCCGGGTTGAGGGTATCGGAAAGGACAAACGTCAGACGCGCCTCCGTTTGCGCCGTTAACGACACCGCCAGCTCGTCCAGCCGCGTGCTGGCGGCCAGGATGGCCTGCACGTAGCCCAGCACCTGTTCTCCCTGGACCGTTAACACCGGCTGACGCGCCGAGCGGTCAAACAGTTCGAAACCGAGATCGGCTTCAAGATTGGCAATGGACGTGCTGATCGTCGACTGGCTTTTACGCAGCCGGCGTGCGGCGGCAGAAAACGAGCCCGCCGCAACGGTCTCGACAAACGCATTAAGGGCTTCGGGTGAATAGCGCATAACCTATCTACTTTAGCGATGGATACCATCTTTATTATATCAACTTTAGCGATGAAAATAGGCTGCATCAACGCCCATACCGGCGAATTAATGAGGTCTATGACTATGCAACATCAGGATGCACTCCAACGTAAACTGCCGGAGCGGATCTTTCATGCTGTCTGTTTTGAAGGGATTGCGACGGCGATCCTCGCCCCTACGGCAGCGTGGCTCATGCAGCGTTCCGTGGTGGAGATGGGTGGGTTGACCATTATTCTGGCCACTACCGCCATGCTGTGGAACATTATTTACAACTTCGGCTTCGACCGCTTCTGGCCGGTTCAGCGCGTCAAACGTACGGCAAAAGTGCGCGCGCTGCATGCGCTGGGGTTCGAATGCGGGTTCATTGTGATTGGCGTGTCGATTGTCGCCGCCGTGCTGGGCGTCACCCTGCTTCAGGCATTCACGCTGGAAATAGGTTTCTTCCTGTTCTTCCTGCCGTACACCATGTTCTATAACTGGGTATACGATTGCCTGCGCGAGAAATTTCTTAAGCGTCGCCAGCAACGGCGCGCCCTGGCAGGCTAAACCGCCCTTGGCCGGACGCCCGTTCCGGCCAAACTCCTTCGAAGCAACTGCGCTCTCAGTGCATAACTATGGTAAATTGCACTCCATTCCGATGGTTTGATAGTTGATACGTTGCTCTAATGTCGAAAATTTGGTCAAAAGATGAGACTCTCTGGAGTTTCGCTCTCTATGGCACGGCCGTGGGCGCAGGAACGCTGTTCTTGCCCATTCAGCTGGGCTCCGCAGGCGCTATCGTCCTGTTTATTACCGCCCTCGTGGCCTATCCCTTAACCTACTGGCCGCACAGAGCGCTGGCGCAATTTATCCTGTCGTCAAAAACAAAAGGCAATGAAGGGATCACCGGCGCCGTCTCGCACTACTACGGCAGGAAGATTGGCAATCTGATCACCACGCTCTACTTCATCGCCTTCTTTGTGGTGGTACAGATTTATGCGGTGGCCATCACCAACTCGCTCACGGAGCAGCTGGCAAAACACCTGACGGTGGATACCGCCGTTCGCGTGCTGGTCAGCCTGGGCGTGGTGCTGGTTCTGAATCTGATCTTCCTGATGGGACGCCATATCACGATAAAAGTGATGGGTTTCCTGGTATTTCCGCTGATTGCCTATTTTCTGTTTGTCTCGCTCTATCTGACCGGAAGCTGGCAACCTTCGCTGCTGACCAGCCAGATGGCCGTCGATCGTCATACGCTGCATCAGGTATGGATTTCGATTCCGGTGATGGTATTTGCTTTCAGCCATACCCCGATTATCTCAACGTTTGCCGTTGATCGCCGCGAGAAATTTGCCGACGGCGCCATGGATAAATGCAAGAAAATCATGAAGGTGGCGTACCTGATCATCTGCCTGAGCGTGCTGTTCTTTGTCTTCAGCTGCCTGCTCTCTATTCCGCCGTCGTACATCGTGACCGCCAAAGAGCAAGGGGTAACGATCCTGTCCGCGCTGTCGATGATGCCTTCTTCACCGGCGTGGCTGGGCATTTCCGGGATTATCGTGGCGATTATTGCGATGTCGAAATCGTTCCTCGGCACCTATTTTGGGGTGATTGAAGGGGCGACGGAGATCGTGAAGTCATCGCTCAATCAGGTGGGCGTGAAAAAGAGCCGCGCCTTTAACCGCGCGATTTCCATTATGGGGGTGTCGTTAATCACCTTTGCCGTCTGCTGCATTAACCCGAACGCCATTTCAATGATTTACGCCATCAGCGGCCCGCTTATCGCCATGATCCTGTTTATCATGCCGACGCTGTCGACGTATCTGATCCCCTCACTGAAACAGTACCGCTCCATTGGCAACCTGCTGACGCTGATCGTCGGCGTGCTGTGCGTGTCGGTGATGTTTGTCGGCTAATCCCCTTTCCTGCCCGGCGCTCTGCCGGGCAGGCCATGCTTACAGCGGAAAAGGCCTGTCCTGCACTACCGTTTTCATAACAAGCGTAGAGCGAAGGTGCTGCACGCCCGGCATGGCGGAGAGCTTCTCGTCGTAGAGCTTCTGGAAAGCCGACAGGTCGCGGGTCACGACGTGCATCAGATAATCGGGATCGCCAAACAGGCGCTGCGCCAGCACGATCTGCGGAATTTCCTCCACCGCCGCTTCAAACGCGCTAACCGCCTTTCTGTCTCCCTCCTTCAGCGTCGCAAACACTATAGCCACGAAGTTGAATCCCATTTTGGCGGGGTCGAGGCTGGCCCGGTATCCCGTTATGGCCCCGCTTTGCTCCAGCGCCCGCACGCGACGATGGCACGGCGAGAGGCTCAGATTCACTCTTTCAGCCAGCTCGGTCAGGGATAAGCGGCCATCAGACTGTAGCTCAGCAAGAATTTTTCGATCGATGCTATCCATGTGGAAGATTTTCTCAATTTCACGGTGTTATGAGCATAACATTGAAAGCCTATTTCGCAGGGTTAGCGATATTCTTTTTCTCAACCTTTGACGCACTGCGGGAGTCTTCAGGACGATGGAAATGAGTATTGTGGCCGGCTTTTGGGTGGTTTCTTTTCTGCTTATCATGACGCCAGGCGCCGACTGGGCCTACGCCATTAGCGCCGGAATTAACGGGCGACGCGTGGTGCCGGCGGTGATGGGGTTGATGTCCGGGCATCTGTTAGCCACGCTGATTGTGGTGGCTGGCGTGGGGGTAGTGATTGCTCAACATCCGCTGGCGTTAACCGGGCTGACCCTCGCGGGAGCCGCGTATCTCCTGTGGCTTGGCATAGGCTTGTTGCGTCACCCTGCCGCACCGGAAAAGGCCACCCACCATGCGGGAAACTGGAGACAGTGGGCGGTGAAAGGGCTCTGTATTAGCGGCCTTAACCCGAAAGTTTTTTTGCTTTTCCTGGCACTGCTTCCGCAGTTTACCGACCCGACCGGAAGCTGGTCGATAGCGATGCAAATGTCCGCGCTTGGCGTGATGCACCTTATCACCTGTACGCTGGTCTATCTGCTGGTGGGGTATGGTTCGAAAGCGGTACTGGCGACCCGGCCGCAGGCGGCGCGTCTGGTAAGCATGGCATCGGGAGGGATAATGGTGCTGATCGCGTTGATATTGCTATTTGAGCAGGCGAGATGAAAAAACACCGGCCATCGCCGGTGTTATTTACGCCCGAATATCGTCATATTCGCGCGTTTTATCAAACTCATGCTTCGCGAACGGACACAGGGGAATAATTTTGCGGTTCTCACCGCGCATCTTCTCCACCACTTTCGCAACCAGCTGTTTGCCAACGCCCTGCCCTTTCAGGCTCTCATCCACGTCGGTGTGCTCGATAATGCTCAGGTGCTCGCCGGTCGGTACGAAGACAATCTCCGCGACCTGGTTGCCGTTCGCATCATTCACGTAAAACTTGTTATGGCCTTCCAGAATATCCATGGTTCCTCGCTTATTTTTGGCGATACTTCAGCGCACCGCTCGGGCAGGTATCAATCACGCGGACAACCGTTTCAACGTCCACTTCATCGGGAATGATCCACGGCTTACGTTTCAGATTAAACAGCTTTGCGCTCCCACGCACGCAGTTACCTGAGTGTTTGCAGATCCCGGTATTGAAGTAAACGTCAATTTTCTCGCCGGTATAGGCCCGGTAACCCGCATCCAGTAGTTCTTTATCCATGACATTGCCTCTGTAATTATTATCGTGCTGAATGAAGCATAGCCTTACGGGATCCTGATGGCTATAACGCCGAAAACGAAAAGCCAGGTCACAACTCTTTTCTCGCCAGATTGCGTCCGCTATTGGCACATGTCAGGCTCGGCAAATGTCACTTTTACATAACTTCCGCAGGTTGAATGAAACGCAGACTCTCTTTTCAGGTAAAGCTGTTTTTAGCGCTGGTGTGCTTCTCCTGCCTGCTGTTAGTTCTGCTGGGAACAATCCTGTTTCATTTTATTGACCGACAGCTCCATCACGATCTCGGCCAGCGCGCCCGGGTTCAGGCCAGCCAGATCGCGCTGATGCCGGGTCTGGCGGCAATGGTTGCGGCCAGAGATATCCCCGGCATCGCCCGATTAATTCAGCCGCTGCGCGCCCAAAGCGATGCCAGCTACATTGTGATTGGCGATACCGAGGAACAGCACCTTTATCATTCGGAATCCCCGGAGCGTATTAATTTACCGATGATCGGCGGGGATAATGCGGAGGTGTTAAAGGGGAAAACCATTATTTCCGTGCGTCAGGGCGGGATTGGCGTGTCGCTACGCAGCAAAGCCCCCATCTTCAACGCGCAGCATCAGGTGATTGGCATTGTCTCGGTCGGCTATCTGACCTCGTATATTGCCAACATTAACGCCCGCATTCTCTGGCAGTCCGGGTTGTACGGCGCAGGTCTTCTGCTCCTGCTGTTTATTTTCTCCTGGCTGTTTACCCGCAACCTCAAAAAACAGATGTTCCGACTGGAGCCAAAAGATATCGCTCAGCTGGTTTTACAGCAGCGCGCGCTATTAGAAGCCATGTACGAAGGGGTATTTGCCGTCAACGGTGAGAAGCAGCTGATTTTAATTAACCGCGCGGCACGAGAAATGCTGGATATTCGGCAAAGTGAGAAAGAACTTATCGGTAAACCGCTGGAAGACATTCTGCAAACGTCGCCGGGCTTTTTATCCCAGCGCTACGCCTCGGTGAGCAGCGGTAGGCACGACCAGATTGCGGTGCTGAACCAGCGGGAGGTGATCGTCAACCGCGTAGCGATTGAGGTCGAACCGGGCGTTGAAAGCGGTTGGGTCTACAGCTTTCGCGACAAAAATGACATTAACACGCTCAGCAGCCAGCTTAGCCAGATCAAACGCTATGCGGATAACCTGCGCATTATGCGCCACGAACAGCTGAACTGGACCGCCACGCTGGTGGGGTTACTGCAGATGAAACACTATGACGAGGCGATCCGTTACATCCAGGTGCAGTCAGAAGGCGCGCAGCGCGTGCTGGATTTTGTCTCTGCCCATTTTGTCTCTCCGGCGCTGTGCGGGCTGCTGCTCGGAAAATACGTCAGCGCGCGCGAAAAAGGCATCGAGCTGCTGTTTGATCCCGCCTGCCAGCTCACCCGCATGCCTGCCTCGCTGAGTGAAACGGAGCTGATGTCCATTATTGGTAATCTGCTGGATAACGCCGTGGAGGCGACCCTCAACGCGCCGGTCCACGCGCCGGTAGAACTCTACATTTCTGACCGTAACCAGGAGCTGCTGATCGAGGTAGCCGACCGGGGCTGCGGGGTGGACGATGCGATGAAGCCGCACATTTTCCGCCAGGGGTTTAGCAGCAAACCGGACAGCGAAAACGACATTGTGGGTACCGAGCACGGTATCGGCCTGTTTCTGGTGGCAGGATATATCGACAAGGCCGGCGGCAGTATTGAGATAGCCGACAACACGCCGCAGGGCACTATTTTTTCCGTGTTTATTCCGAATGGGCAACAGCATGACCCGACCACTTGACGTTGTGATCGTTGAGGATGAGCCGCACCTGGCGGAGCTGCATCGCGAGTATATCGAGCAAAACTTTCATTTGCGCGTGGTGGGCATCGCCGCGTCGATTGAGCAGGCGTGCAGCCTGATTCGTCAGCATCAGCCGCGGCTTATCCTGCTGGACAACTATCTCCCGGACGGTAAAGGCGTGGAGCTCATCGATAACCCGCTGCTGAAAAGCTATGAGTGCTCGGTGATCTTCATCACCGCCGCCAGCGATATGCAGACCTGCAGCCACGCCATGCGCAGCGGCGCGTTTGACTACCTGATTAAGCCCGTCTTTTTCCAGCGCCTGCACGCCTCGCTGGAGCGGTTTATGCGCTTCATCCACACCGTGCAGCAGGTTAAAGTGGTCGACCAGCATGCGCTGGATCGCCTGTTTAATCTGCCTGCTGCGGAAGCCTCCATTGCGCCGTCGACGAAGGGCATTGAGCCCCAGACGCTGGAACGGATTAAACGCCTGTTCGCCGAGCATCCCGACAACGCCATGTCGGTTGAAGAGGTGGTGGAAAACGTGGGGATCAGCAAAACCACGGGGCGTCGCTACCTTGAATACTGCGTGGAGAGCGGGTTAATCAGCGTCGAAATGCTGTATGGCAATATTGGTCATCCGCGAAGGTTATACCGCAAAGCGCCCGATAAACCGTAATTCAGAACCGTTCACAGGCTAACGTTCGCGGATTTTATGGTGTTAATTGCTGAAACGACGGCGACAATCACACTTCGGAATCATTACTCGCTCCCCCCTATTGTGGGTGGAGCCCGATACGCTATGTTGACAATTAGTTCCTCAAATGTAACTAAAAGGTTAACTATAATGTCGAACACGTTCCGAATTTCTCTGCTTACCGCTACTGTACTGTTCTCTGCTTCTGCACTGTCTGCCCTGCCGCAGGGGTATCCCGCTGAGTATCAAAAAGTTGTTGATGCCGCAACGAAAGAGGGCAAGGTTGTTATCTACTCCACCACCGACATCAAAGCCGCCGGGCCGCTGATCCAGGGCTTCGAAAAAACCTACCCGGGCATTAAAGTTGAATACAACGACATGAACAGCACCGAGCTGTACAACCGTTTCATCAGCGAACAGGCCTCCGGTGGCGTGAGCGGCGACGTGGTCTGGAGCTCCTCTATGGACACGGGCCTGAAGCTCGCCACCGACTACGCCATGGAGTATAAATCTCCGGAGCAAGGCCAGTTGCCGAAATGGGCGGTCTGGAAGGATAAGGCTTACGGCACTACCTATGAGCCGGTGGTCTTTATCTACAACAAGCGTCTGATCCCGGCCAGCGACGTGCCGGACTCTCACGCCGCGCTGGCGAAGCTGATTGCCAGCCAGACGGACAAATTCAAGAGCAAAGTCACCACCTACGACATCGAAAAATCGGGCCTGGGCTTTATGCTCTCGGTTCAGGATCACAACGCCGATCCTAACTACTTTAAGACCCTGGCCGACGTCGCCAAAGGCGGCTTATCGGTGCAGTCGTCTACCGGCACCATGATGGAGCGCGTCTCCTCCGGTGAAAACCTGATCGGCTTCAACATCCTCGGCTCCTACGCGGAAGCGCGTGCGAAGAACGATCCGTCGCTCGGCATTTCCTATCCAAAAGATTACACCCTGGTGCTGTCGCGCGTGTCGTTCATCAGCCAGCAGGCGCAAAACGGCAACGCCGCGAAGCTGTGGCTGGACTATGTGCTGTCTGAACAAGGACAAAACATTCTGGCCAATCAGGCGGATATTCCCTCCATTCGTAACGATATCGAAGGGAAAAATGATATCGACGGCCTGACCAAAATCCTCGGCAACGCGCTGAAGCCAATTCCGGTTGATGAAACGCTGCTGGAATACCTGCAGCCGAAAAAACGCCTGGAGTACATCAAAGAGTGGCGTACCGCCGCCGGTAAATAAGCGTCTGAGCGCGGCGCAGGCCGCCGCGCTCCCTTATCGACTGAGTTCGTTTTTCTGGGCTGCAACACCAGGGATACCCCATGAATACATTACGCAGAAAGTGGCAAAGCCTGCCGCGAGGCATCGTCGTGCTGATAACCGCCCTGGTTATCTACACGCCGCTGTCGTTTATCGTGATACAGAGCTTCCTGTCCGCCCCGTTCTTTTCGCCGTCAAAAGAGTGGAGCTTTGAATCATTTGAATTTATTTTCACCGACCCTGATTTTTATAAGGCCCTGAAAAGCGGCTTTATTCTTGCTTTCGGGCTGGTCTTTATCTCCATTCCGCTGGGCGGCGTGCTGGCGTTTCTGATGGTGCGTACCGACCTGCCCGGCCGTCGGTTGATTGAACCGCTGATCCTGGTCCCGATTTTCGTTTCACCGATGGTGCTGGGCTTCGGCTATGTGGTGGCCGCCGGTCCGGTGGGCTTTCTCTCCCAGTGGGCTCAGGCGCTGATTGGCTTTGTGCCGTGGAATATCTACGACATGTCGAGCATTGTGGTCATCGCCGGCCTGACGCACGTCCCGCACGCCTATCTGTATATCTCGTCAGCGCTGCGCAGCGTGGGCTCCGATGTGGAAGAAGCCGCGCGCACCGCGGGGGCGTCGCCCTGGCAGGTGATGACCTCCGTCAGCCTGCCGATGGTGCGCCCGTCCATTCTGTACGCCACCGTGCTGCTGTTCTTCCTGGGGCTGGAAGTGTTTGGCCTGATGCTGGTACTCGGCGACCCGGAAGGCAACATGGTGCTGGCGACCTATCTCTATAAGCTAACGAACAAGATGGGCACCCCATCCTATAACCTGATGGCGGCGGTTGCCGTGGTGCTGATCTGCATCACCATCCCGCTGGTGATGCTCCAGCGTCGCCTGATGCGCACCGCCAACCGCTTCGTCACCATGAAGGGCAAGGCCTCGCAGGCCCGCGCGCTACCGCTGGGTAAATGGCGCTGGGTGGCTGGCGGAGTGATTGCCTTCTGGCTCACCGTCACCATCGGCGTTCCGCTGCTCGGCGTGGTATTGCGCGCGTTTATCTCCAACTGGGGCGTGGGCGTTTCGCTGTGGGACGAGCTTTCTCTGAACACCTTCCGCACCATCTGGGCGCAGCCCAACCTGCTGCGCGCCATCGTCAACTCCATGGCGATTGGCGTGATTGGCGGCGCGCTGGCCGTGGTGTGCTACCTGTTTGTCGGCATTGCCATGCACCGTAAGCCGGATAACACCACGCGTTTCCTGGACTACAGCGTGCTGGTGCCGCGCGCCGTGCCTGGCCTGCTGGCGGGTCTGGCGTTCCTGTGGGTGTTCCTGTTCCTGCCGATGTGGCTGGATAACTCCCTGAAATCCGGCTGGCTTTCCGGGTTCGCCTGGACCGACTGGATGCGCGAAAACGTCATCGTCTGGCTGCGTTCGCTGCGCAGCACCATTTTCAGCGTCTGGCTGGCCTATACCGTGGTGTGGATGGCTTACGGGCTGAGGCTTATCTCTTCCACGCTGCTGCAGGTGGGGCCGGAGCTTGAGGAAGCGGCGCGCAGCACCGGGGCGACGCGCGGGCAGATCACCCGCCACGTCACCATCCCGCTCTCCCGCTACGGTCTTATCGGTTCGTGGCTGCTGATGTTCCTGATCTTTGAGCGCGAATACTCAACGGGTGTGTACCTGCTTTCACCCGGCACGGAAACCATCGGCTCGATGCTGGTTTCCCTCTGGGCCGCGGGTGCCATCGATATCGTGGCGGCGCTCTCTTTCATTAACATCCTGCTGGTCGTGGTAGGTCTGGGCATTGCCCTTCGTTTCGGAGTGAAAATACATGATTGAATTAGCGGTTGACGATCTGCACTTAACCTACGGCGACAATCCTGTTTTAAAAGGTGTCTCCATGAACCTGAAGCGCGGCGAAGTGGTCTCCCTGTTAGGCCCCTCCGGCAGCGGTAAAACCACCCTGCTGCGCGCCGTCGCGGGTCTGGAAAAACCGACGCAGGGGTCGATTGTCATTGGCAACAATAAAGTTTACGACGGCACGCCGCGCAGCGAGGTCCCGGCGGAAGAGCGTAACCTGGGGCTGGTGTTTCAGTCCTACGCCCTGTGGCCGCACAAGACCGTGTTTGAGAACGTGGCCTATCCGCTCAAGCTGCGCAAAGTCCCGGCCAAAGAGATCCAGCAGCGCGTGCAGGGCGTGCTGGACCAGCTGGGTCTGGGCCATCTTGGCAAACGTCACCCGCACCAGCTCTCCGGTGGGCAGCAGCAGCGCGTGGCGATTGGCCGGGCGCTGGTGTACAACCCGCCGGTGATTTTGCTGGACGAACCGCTCTCTAACCTCGACGCCAAGCTGCGCGAAGAGGCCCGCGTGTTCCTGCGCGAGCTGATTATCAAGCTCGGGCTATCGGCGCTCATGGTGACGCACGACCAGAACGAAGCGATGTCCATCTCCGACCGCATCCTGCTGCTTAACAATGGCAAAATTGAGCAACAGGGCACGCCGCAGGAGATGTACGGCTCGCCGAAAACGCTGTTTACCGCCGAGTTTATGGGCAGCAACAACCGCCTGCACGGCAAGGTCACCGAAGTACGCGACGGCAAAGCGCGTATTGAAGGGAAAGGCTGGGTGCTGTGGGGCCAGGCCGGTGAAGGGGTGCAGAGCGGTGAAGAAGCGACGGCGGTGATCCGCGTCGAGCGCGTGGCGGTGGTTGAGGGGCCAGGGGAAAATCAGCTTGAGCTGCCGCTGCTCACCAGCATGTATCTCGGCGACCGCTGGGAGTACCTGTTCCGCACGGTGGGGGATGATTTTGTTATTCGTGCGTATGGGCATGAGGTTCGGGATCCGCAGCACTGCCATCTTTCGCTGCCTGAGAAGCATGTGTGGGTGTTCCCGAAAGGGTGATGAGTCAATAATTAATCTGCCATGGCCCGGTGGCGATTCGCTTACCGGGTCTACAAAACAAAGAAATGCACCGATGCCAGGATTGGTGGCGCTAGCCATTATTGTTAAGGCATTCTGAATGAAATAATCACCGGACACTTTTTTCCGTCCGTACATATAACGGATTAAAGCTCCATATCAAAATGTTATTACAGAGAATATAGAGAAAATTCATGCGTCATATCCAGCATTTTTGAAAACTGATTGAACATGTTCAGCCAGTCCAACAAGATCTTCATAGGCGATTGGGAAAAATTTGGATAATGGTTTTCTATATACTCGTTAACAACTTCCATACCTTCACTCGCTCTGAGATTCTTAACAAATGTAGGCAAAATACGATGATTAACACCAGTACCATACTCTTTCGGATGATGGGTCATACACCACTCAACTTTACCTTTATATGATTGAATCGCATCTTCCAGTAAGGTAATAACTTCTGGGACCTCTTTTTCAAAACGAAAACTGGTATAAGGAGGATACTTAGAGCGATCAATTTTTTCAAAATGGTCATTTATCCATTCATCTTCAATACGGCTCTGATAATGTAACCACTCCAGTTTTCCAAGAGAACCAATGAAGTCCAACAAGATTGTTTCTTTCTTACCTATCGGAAACATTATTCTATACCCTGTAATTTGTCAGAGATCTTAACACTTCCCTGATTTATAGATTTGATATGTTTTTCCCAATCTCCTTTAGGAATTGGTTTTAAGGACACTCTTGGATCGTAAACATACTGACCATCGATATAAACCTGATGGAAAGCTTGTTCATGTACAATTTTTCCATTTTCATACACATTTAAGCCGTTGCGGAGCAAAAAACCACCAACTATGGGCGGATTTCTTGTTAATCATCTTATTAATGTACTCCATTGAACTGATACATAAGGCTTTAACCTAATCTCCATTCGCGTTACGGTTTCTCCTAAATTGATATCAGATGACAGATATTCACCTTTTGTTTCGCTCTTGATTTCAAAATAGTTAACACCTTCGCTAAGATGTTGAGATATTTTCTCACCATTAACTTCAATTATGGTTTGGATCCACCCTTCTAAAGCTGCATATGAGAAAATTAATTTCACACCATTACTATCTGTATATTCATACCCATAGTGATGATCTATTTCATTAGAAAAAACGGTTCACTTTCAAAAAACGAAAGGAGATCTATAGGATCTGGAAGATTTTCGATAAAAATCATTTTTTGCCATCCTTCGGTATTGTTGTTATGAATCGACGAGAACCATCATCCATTATTTGGAATGATGTTTCTAACTTGGCAGCCTTACCTGATGGCCCCATTAGCAATGACTCTCTAATTTCAAACCTTCCGAATTTATTACTATAAACATTTATAATACTGCCTGGTATTTTAGGAACCTGAGAAATATGTTCCATTATCAACTTGGCCAATACATCATCTAAAGGAATACCAAGACGATACATTGATTGAGCCAATTGAGTCGAACGGGGGGGGTTATGAGCACTACTATTGATCTCTCCAAATAGAAATTTAAGCTTGTCTTGTTCTATGATGACATTGCTTTGTGAAGCCTGTTGATCAAGCACCGAATAATTCTGTTTTGAATTAAGGTTAGCTGTATTTTTCGAGTTCTGAGCAATTTTTTCTAATGCTTCTTTTTCAGCCGAAATTTTCCCAGCATTAACAGTACCTTCAGGAACTTTTTTGCCAGGCAATATAATACTAGCCAGTATTCCCCCAGTTGCTTCCAAGGAAGCCTAGTTTCCGCCCCATGCTCCAGTCAGCGTATTAGCAACAGCGTACCAGGTATCACTTTTCATCAGCGCCTTAACGCTGTCTGCTACCGCCTGATTTTTCCCGGCCAGGTCGCTCATCGCCTTGCTGCAGTAGCTGTCGCCCGCAGCACACGAAGCCAGTGCCATTGCCGCATCAGCGGCTTAGTCCGCCGAGCCTAGTGCTGCTTCACTGGTATCAGCGAGAGCATTGATAATACCATTCGCGATGGCAGAGGTTGCACCTTCGCCCAGCTTGTCTCTTACCTGATTTTTCAGGGATTCAGCAGTCTGTTTTGCCGCTTCGCGAGCCCGGTCACCACTCAGCGAGTTATTCTCAACAACAACTCGTTCCGACGCGATTATTGAGGGCCCAAAGCCAATTTCCCTCTAGTCAGCAGGTTATAAGTCATTTTGCTGATGCATTTCCAAAGCAGCAACTTTTTGACCCGGCGTTTTTTTGTCGGAACACACAACTATCCCGGTGAAAATCGCCATGCATATTAGCATGTCCATTAGGCGTGTCATCGTTATTTTCATATGTGTATAATGATTAACAAAAATCATATAATTTTTTCCAAAACAATTCTTTTGCCGATAGCAACAACCTCTGAGTCATTTTCATCAAACTGCCCCAACATAAAAAAAACAACCCCATTATTATGCAGTATATTTTCAATCCATTTTATTAGTCGCTTTGGTTGAGATTCAAAAGAAATACTCAAGTCTGGCGATAAATTAGAAAAAAACAATTTCTCTTCAGTGTTTATTAGCTGCTGAATCTCACCATGAAGAGAACAAGAAATACGACAAGTTCCTGTTAGTATTAACCCACGACTTCCCTTATCAATAAAAGAAGACTTATCTTGAAAAGATTCTAATTTCACACCTGAATTTTCAATCAACCCCCATGTTTTTTTATAATTAACTATCGCCGTATCAGGCTGCTCTGGAACTAACTCTACCATTACATGATAACAATTTAATTCACCATCAGTAATTGTAGAAAACATTTCATTTAACAGGAAGGCACCAAACTCCTTACGGGAACAATTAGGCAATTCCCAACTTACGGCTGCTATCTCATTCATACCAGGGAGTAAACCTCTAAGATCACAAATATCATTTTTGATATTTATATTTTCAGCATATCGCTTGACATAGTTAGTAGTCATAATGATTACCTCTTTCATCATTAAAATGTGGGCCTCTATTTTGGCTTGGGTCATCCGTAAAGAAATGACCACCCGCATCATCACGGATATATACTTTCTGTGTTCCGCCGCCAGGTCTGGGCACTTCAAATTCATATATATATCCTGGTTGAGGGTTATTCCGTTTATCAACATTTGGATATACTTTACTCGGGCTTTGGCTTACAGGGATACCCGATTTCCTTTTAGCTTCATTGAAAGCTCCAGACCTTGCGGAACCTTCAGGTGACAAGTTTGCAGGTTTATCCAGATAAGCCAAATCATCTTTACTTGGGCCTTCTGGAATCGGTGTAACCGTAGTATTGCCGCCCGTATCCGGATTTCCATCAATGTTACCTGTATTGGTTGCACCCTGACCCGAGGACTGGTTATTCCCTGTATTTGAAGGCACATTTCCGGTTACAGTCCGGTCTCCACCAGTGTTTGATGGTCCCGGATTGATGACCTGCGTACCACCAGTACTGGTGATCGTCTTACCTGTCAGGGACTCATATGCCGCTTTCTGAGCATCATTTAATTGGCTTAGCTGGGATGGATCATTGAGCGAGGCCACATAGATCAGATGTAACTGCTCATCTTGAGACAATGTATCCATTGCTGATGTGGATGCACCAATCCCCAGCAAAGCACCCAGACCACTGGCAACCAGCCGATCACGGCAAGCAGAAATTTTCAGACATCCCTGCGCAGCCAGCTTACCGCCCTGTATAACGACACCCAGCGAGTTATTCTCAACCTCCACCTTCGCCGTTTCCGACGCCGTCGCCGCCATGGAGACACTGCCATCCGTCACTGCAGCGCCCGCCAGACCACCTGCAATACTCACGAGGCTACTGACCAGCCGTTTCTCCTCTGCTGTCAGGTCACTGGATTTTTTATCTCCATACAGCGCGCTGACCAGATGGTCAGTCATCGCCGAGGCCGTAATGGCTCCTATGGCACCAGCCTTCAGGCCATCAGCACTGCTCCCGCCACTCAGCTGCGTCAGCGCCGCCGCCACAATACCGTGCAGCGCGGCACGGGCTGTCGGGTCTTTCTGCTCCTTGACCAGGGTCGCCAGCAGAGGGGCCGCCCCTGCTGCCGCCCCTGCCTTCAGGTTACCGCCAAACGCACCTGCCAGTAATCCCGCCGCTGCGCTGCCCTTAGTCCAGAAGGCACTCCCCGGACCGTACTCGGTATTCTGATATCCTGGCTGTGTCTTCAGAAACGCTTCCTGCTCCTGCGGCGTATCGCCCTGCAGTTTTCCTTCAGATGCCAGTTTCGCGCCCAGCGCCGCATTGGATTCCCGCGCTTTCTGCTCCGCATACTTGCCGTAAGCATCCAGCGCAGAGGTGGCCAGCGCCGCGCCTTCGCTCTGGACCGCCAGGTTATCCCTGACCTTCTGCACATCACCGTTCACGTCCACGCCGTGGTGGGCGCCAGCCGTATCACGGCTCAGGTCGGCAATATCCTGTTTTTGTCCCGCCGGGTTGCGAATGACAATGCTACCGCCACTCACCGCTGATGAGGTCGTCCCGGTGTGGCTCTCTTCTGCCTGGCCCGTACCGATTGCCGGTGCCAGGTTGCGGTTTTCACCGTTTCCGCTGCCGCCCGCGCTGCCAGAAAGCGCCACCGTGTAGCCGTTGCCGCTGGTCTGGCTCTCGTTGTGGAGATTACTGAAACCCAGCGTACCCGTGTCGAGGCTATTTTTATCTGCAGACGCCGTGGATGCAATCACCGCGCCGTCAAGCTGGGTATGATTTCCGGTGGTGACAGCAAAGCCGCCCTTGCCTGCGAATATCCCGCTCTGTTCAGAAACGCTCTTACCATTCTGGGTGATATTCTCACCCGATGCACTGACGCTACCGGAAGAGGCACCATAACACAGTGGCGGTATGCACAGACTGAGGGACGCGCCTGACGAAGACTGCTTGCTGTCATAACTGGCCGTATCCTGCACGCTGCTGATGGTCAGATCGCGCCCGGTGTTCACCACCACACGATTACCTTCCAGCTCCGCACCTTTCAGGGTAGTGTCGCGCCCGCTGTTCACCGTAAGCTGTTCATCAGCATGGACAACACTGTTCGTATTGCGCTGTGACTGGCTGTTTTCCTTACCCTTATGCTGTGACGCTCCCAGCTCCACCGAGATGCCGTTTTGCGCACCAATCAGGCTCACACCGACACCGACGCTGAACTGGCTGCCGCTGTTTTTACTCTCAGAGTGGGTTGTGTTCTGGGAGGCAGACAGCAGAATATCCCGCCCCGCATCCAGCGCCACGTGTTTACCCGCGATCTGTACCCCCGTGCCGGCAATGTCGTTTCCGGCACGAACAGAGACATTCTCGCCGGCATTAATGGTGGTGCCCTGCGTGTCGGTACTGTGGTAACGACTGTCCTGAGATGACGTCCCCGCCGTTAAAGACACTTTAGCCTTGATGAGCGACGAATCCGACATAGCGCCCTGCGCCGCGGTTGCCGCCGACTGACCTGTTCTGATGGCGGTCAGCCTCGGGTCATCGCCATTTTCTGCGCTGCGTGCAGCCGTCTCAGCGGCTTTTGCAGCCTCAACAGCCCAGCCGCCAGCAGATGCCGTCACACCATACTGGGCGCTGCTGCTGTGGTTTTCACCGTCACGGGTATCCCGGCTCACCCCCATGAGGACATTTTCGCCACTGAGTGAGACCGATTTACCGGCACGGATATCCGTACCTGACAGGGAGAGATCGTTACCGGCCTGCGCGACAACGTTACCGTTTTTGCTGCTTAGCTGGCTGCGCAATCCGTTTTCGAGGCTGCTATCTTCCCGACTGCTGTTTTTTTCATGGCGGTAGCCTGCCGTGGCGCTGTAACCATCGCCTCCCAGCGTTCCCAGCAATTTGCTGCTGCCGCTGCTCTCAGTGCGCGATGTATTGCGTCCGGCAGAAACGGAGATATCCCCATTTGTGGCTGACAGCAGAAGATCGTCCGTGGCGGTCATAAGGCTGCCGCTGATATCCACGCTGCCGTCACGACTGTTAACGTAAATATCTGAGCCCTGAATGACCGACGCGTTTTGAGTGGTCCGGGTATCGTTACCGTTGTTCTCTGCCTTGTTCATGCCGCCCGGGAGAAGCTGATTGCCGTGGGAACCCCCACCCGAGATGGCGCGAACAGCACTTCCGGCGCTCAGGGCGCTCGAAAGATTCCAGCCGCTATTTTTTGCGCTGTTGCTGTGTTTCTCGCTGTCTGTTGAGGTGGTGATATCAACGTCGCGTTTCGCATCGAGGATCACCGTTTCACCGGCCTTAGCCTGGCTTCCGGCAATCAGGATATTGCCGCTGTTGCTGCCTCCCTGTTTACCGGTGGCAGTCATCTGGATATTGCCTGCGGCGGCAAGATGGCTGCCGCTGTTAAACTCGCCCTCGTAGTGCGACTCAGAGGAAGACCGGCTGCTGCCTGCGGCAATGGCCATCATCTGCCCGGGTCCGTCAAGACCGAGCGCACCGCCTTCTGCCCCCAGTCCCTTCACTTTATCGACGGTGCTGTTGCCACTGTTGCCCTTACCGCGCACGATATCGCGCACGTTACGCACCGTGTCTTCGAATGGCGCTTTCACACTGACAGTTACGCCAGACGATTTAGCCTCCTGCTTCATGGACTCAGTGGTCGTATCCCGTCCAGGAAGGATGGCGATGCTGTCGCCAGTGATATCGATATGGCCGGTTTTACGGGAGGAATCATCCTTCGCTCTTCCGGCAACCACATCTGCCGCACTCAACTGGACGTCATTTCCGGCGCTGATAATGACATTACCGCCAGTAGTACCCACCGTGCTGCGGGCATCACTCTGCGTCGTATTTGCCCCCTGTCGGGTGCTTTTTGAAAACTGCGACCCGATGGTGATACCCAATCCCGACCCGCTGGAGAAAACGCCGGATTTCTTCGTCTTCTTCATGTCGTAGAACGTGTCGGTGTTGGTTGCTGCCTCCACGGTCAGATCATTTCCAGCCTTCAGTGCCACATCGCGCTCAGCGGCAACTGACGAGCCCTGTACCGTCAGGTTGTTACCAGCCCGGAGAGCAACGTTGTCGCCGGAAAGCTGCGTACCTTTCTCACGCGTATGCGTTTCTTCGTGGATGGTGTGAGTGGTTTTCTTGCTGAGGAATCCACCGGACGTCTTTTTCTCCTCCCGGTATGCATAGTCACTTTCCGTTGCAGTGGAAAGGGTGATATCCCGCCCGGCGGCCACGGCTGTATCGCCTTTGGCATAGACATCTGCTGCCTGTGCCGTCACATCCCGTCCGGCGACAACGGTCACATTCCCACCCGCAGTGATGTCGGTTCCCGACTGGCGAACCGACTCATTAATCACTTTTTTACGGCCTGACCTATAGCTGTCGCCCTGCGTGGTCTCTTCCGCAGCCAGATTCACGTCGCGACCCGCCTGCAGCCCGACGCTTTTCTCCGCCGCCAGCGCGGCGGCCTGAGCGTTGATATCCTGCCCGGCCTTCAGGACCAGGTTATCGCCTGCGGAAATCGTGGTGCGGTCGAGCCCGGTGCTGTGGGATTCGCTTTTCCCTTTACGGCTGCTTTCGCTTGTTTGCTCCGCGTTCAGATTGAGATCGTTGCCCGCGCTCAGCCCCGCGCTGCCGCCCGCCTTCAGGTCGCTGGCGGTCACGTCAAGGTTGTGCCCGGCATTC
>NZ_JAHAWC010000006.1:0-259777 GCF_018383635.1 Enterobacter sp. 120016
GACCTGAAGAAAAAGTCGATCACCATGGGTAAAGGATGTTAAAAAGTGTTCACCATGTCCCCGAACACCTGTCTACCATGTCCCCGGACCGTACACCCACGGGGAGAGGGAGCAAACACTAAAAACGGCAACAGGGTTGCCGTTTTGCTTTTACCTAGGGCTCAAACGGCCGACGCTGGAACTGATCGTGGCCGCATTTCGGACACATCGGCAGGACATCCGGCGTATACACCGCAATATGGTGGTGGCAATTCTCGCACACCAGATTTCCCAACCCGACCACCTCACCACTGTGATACACACCGTGATGGTTCAAATCCTGAAAAACCTCGCGCCACTCCAGCTGCGTTTTATCCGTGATATCGGCCAGCTCTTGCCACAGGCTCTCTTTAATCACCCGCATAAAAACGCTGTCCGTGACCTCCTCCTGACTCTCCTGGTAGCTGCGCGCGAACTCTTCCAGATCGCGACGCACGGCGCGCGTCACCTCTTCCACTTCGGTTCGCGTTAACTCACCCGTTTGCGTCACGCGGGCACGCGCTTGCTCCACCAGCGCGTCGATATCTCGCTCGCCGTTACGCAGCCGTTCCGTCAGTGTCGCCACCAGTTCGCGGTAAAATTGAGCAACCTTGTTCATCATTTTGCCTCCCGGGTAAGTAACTATTTCTAATAATAGACCTTATTTAATCGCCGCTTTGTCAGGTGAAGCACAGACCCGGTAAATTCCTGCAAAGCGCATTTGTGCGAAAGGCTGTTTTGACGCGGGCGTTTGGGCTATGCTATGCGGATCTGAATTACCACATCCATTGGCTACATTTGTAGCTGTATTGAAAACAGGACCACTGGCTGCCATGCAAGAGCAATACCGCCCGGAAGAGATAGAATCAAAAGTCCAGCAACACTGGGACGAGAAGCGCACCTTTGAAGTAACCGAAGACGAGAGCAAAGAGAAGTATTACTGCCTGTCGATGCTTCCCTATCCTTCTGGTCGACTACACATGGGCCATGTGCGTAACTACACCATCGGCGATGTGATTGCACGTTACCAGCGCATGCTGGGCAAAAACGTTCTGCAGCCTATCGGCTGGGATGCGTTCGGTCTGCCTGCGGAAGGCGCGGCGGTCAAAAACAACACCGCACCGGCGCCGTGGACGTACGACAACATCGCGTACATGAAAAACCAGCTCAAAATGCTGGGCTTTGGCTATGACTGGAGCCGCGAGCTGGCAACCTGTACCCCGGAATACTATCGCTGGGAGCAGAAGTTCTTCACCGAGCTGTACAAAAAAGGCCTGGTGTATAAGAAGACCTCTGCCGTTAACTGGTGCCCGAATGACCAGACCGTTCTCGCGAACGAACAGGTTATCGACGGCTGCTGCTGGCGCTGCGACACCAAAGTTGAGCGTAAAGAGATCCCACAGTGGTTTATCAAAATCACCGCTTACGCTGATGAGCTGCTGAACGATCTGGATAACCTGGACCACTGGCCAGATACCGTTAAGACCATGCAGCGCAACTGGATCGGCCGTTCTGAAGGCGTAGAAATTACCTTCAACGTTGAGAACTACGACCAGACCCTGACCGTCTACACCACCCGTCCGGACACCTTCATGGGCGCGACCTACCTGGCCGTGGCCGCTGGTCACCCGCTGGCGCAGAAAGCGGCAGAGAACAATCCGGAACTGGCTAGCTTCATCGACGAGTGCCGCAACACCAAAGTGGCCGAAGCCGACATGGCGACGATGGAGAAAAAAGGCGTTGCAACGGGCTTCTATGCTAAGCATCCACTGACTGGCGAAGCGATCCCGGTCTGGGCCGCGAACTTCGTTCTGATGGAGTACGGTACAGGCGCGGTAATGGCCGTACCGGGCCACGATCAGCGCGACTATGAGTTTGCCACCAAATACAGCCTGCCGATTAAAGCCGTTATTCTGGCCACCGATGGTTCTGAACCAGACCTGTCCGAACACGCGCTGACTGAAAAAGGTACCCTGTTCAACTCCGGTGAATTTAGCGGTCTGAGCTTCGAAGAGGGCTTCAACGCCATCGCCGACAAGCTGGCCTCTCTGGGCGTGGGTGAGCGTAAAGTTAACTTCCGTCTGCGCGACTGGGGCGTGTCCCGTCAGCGTTACTGGGGTGCGCCAATCCCGATGGTGACGCTGGAAGATGGCACCGTGATGCCAACGCCAGAAGATCAGCTCCCGGTGATCCTGCCGGAAGACGTGGTCATGGACGGCATCACCAGCCCGATCAAAGCCGATCCCGAGTGGGCAAAAACCACCGTTAACGGCCAGCCTGCGCTGCGTGAAACCGACACCTTTGACACCTTTATGGAGTCATCCTGGTACTATGCGCGCTACACCTGCCCGCAGTATCAGGACGGTATGCTCGATTCCGATGCGGCAAACTACTGGCTGCCGGTAGACATCTACATTGGCGGCATCGAACACGCCATCATGCACCTGCTCTACTTCCGCTTCTTCCATAAGCTGATGCGCGATGCGGGCATGGTGAACTCTGACGAACCAGCAAAACAGCTGCTGTGTCAGGGCATGGTGCTGGCGGATGCGTTCTATTACGTCGGTGCCAACGGCGAGCGTAACTGGGTTTCTCCGGTTGATGCGATCGTTGAGCGCGACGAGAAGGGCCGTATCGTTAAGGCGAAAGATGCCGAAGGTCATGAGCTGGTCTACACCGGCATGAGCAAGATGTCCAAGTCTAAAAACAACGGTATCGACCCGCAGGTGATGGTTGAGCGTTACGGTGCGGATACCGTACGTCTGTTCATGATGTTTGCCTCTCCGGCCGACATGACCCTGGAATGGCAGGAGTCCGGCGTGGAAGGCGCGAACCGCTTCCTGAAACGCGTCTGGAAACTGGTTTACGAACACACTGCACTGGGCGATGCTCCGGCGCTGAACGCCGCCGCACTGACTGAAGATCAGCAGGCGCTGCGTCGTGATGTTCATAAAACGATTGCGAAAGTGACCGATGATATTGGTCGTCGTCAGACCTTCAATACCGCAATTGCGGCTATTATGGAACTGATGAACAAATTGGCGAAGGCTCCGCAGGACGGCGAGCAGGATCGTGCCCTCATGCGTGAAGCGCTGCTGGCCGTCGTTCGTATGCTGAACCCGTTCACTCCGCACGTTAGCTTTACCCTGTGGCAGGAGCTGAAAGGCGAAGGCGATATCGACAACGCGCCGTGGCCGCAGGCTGACGAATCAGCAATGGTGGAAAACACGACGCTGGTTGTAGTCCAGGTAAACGGCAAAGTCCGCGGTAAAATTACCGTGGCGGTCGATGCAACCGAAGAACAGGTTCGCGAGCGCGCGGGCCAGGAAACTCTGGTCGCAAAATATCTTGAGGGCGTTACCGTGCGTAAAGTGATCTACGTACCGGGTAAACTGCTCAATCTGGTCGTTGGCTAAGCGCGGGAGGAAACGTGCGACAACTGGCAACAATATTCTTATCTCTGGCGGTGCTTGTCACCGCTGGCTGTGGCTGGCACCTGCGCAATACCACGGCGGTGCCCGCTGAGATGAAAACGATGATGTTCGACTCATCAGATCCGAATGGCCCACTCAGCCGGGCAATTCGTAATCAGCTGCGTCTGAACGGCGTTGAGCTTGTTGAGAAACAAACGCTGCGCAAGGATGTTCCGTCCCTACGTCTATTAGGAGGCGGTCTGTCTAAAGATACAGCCTCTATCTTCCAGGATGGGCGTACCGCAGAGTACCAGATGGTGCTGACGGTCAACGCGGCAGTTCTGATCCCGGGTAAAGACATCTACCCAATCAGCACTAAAGTGTACCGTTCGTTCTTCGATAACCCGCAGACGGCGCTGGCAAAAGATGCCGAGCAGCAGATTATCATCAACGAAATGTACGACAAGGCAGCGGAACAGCTGATCCGTAAACTGCCAAGTATTGCAGCGTCGACTAAACAAGGATCTGACATCGTTGAAAAACCGGTTGCCGGCACGCTTCCTGCTGCTAACTCTCTGGGTAAATGATGATCAGGCTGTATCCTGAACAACTCCGCGCGCAGCTCAATGAAGGGCTGCGCGCGGCGTATCTGCTCCTTGGAAACGATCCGCTATTACTTCAGGAAAGCCTGGATGCCGTGCGGCATGCCGCCGCCGCTCAGGGCTTCGATGAACACCACACCGTCCAGCTGGACAATAACACCGACTGGAACGCCCTCTTCTCGCTTTGTCAGGCAATGAGCCTTTTTGCATCGCGCCAGACCATTCAGATCCTGCTGCCGGAGAACGGTCCTAACGCGGCAATGAATGAGCAACTCGCCACGCTGGTCAGCCTGTTACACAGCGATCTGCTCATTATTGTGCGGGGCAACAAGCTCACCAAAGCACAGGAAAACGCGGCGTGGTTTACCCAGCTCGCAGCCCACGCGGTGCAGGTCACCTGCCAGACGCCTGAACAGGCGCATTTGCCCAAATGGGTGGCCGCGAGAGCGAAGCAGAACAACCTTCAGCTTGATGATGCGGCAAATCAACTGCTTTGCTACTGCTATGAAGGTAACCTGCTGGCCCTGGCGCAGGCGCTGGACAGACTCTCGCTGCTCTGGCCGGATGGCAAGCTGACCTTGCCGCGCGTCGAGCAGGCCGTTAATGACGCGGCACACTTCACGCCGTTCCACTGGGTGGACGCGCTGCTGTCGGCGAAGAGCAAACGCGCCCTGCATATTCTGCAACAGCTGCGTCTTGAAGGGAGCGAACCCGTTATTCTGCTGCGTACGCTGCAGCGCGAATTACTGCTGCTGATTACGCTCAAGCGTCAGTCCGCCCATACGCCGCTGCGTTCGCTGTTTGATAAACACCGCGTGTGGCAAAATCGCCGGGCTTTGACCACGGAGGCCGTCAACCGCCTGAGCCATGAACAGCTTCGTCAGGCTGTACAGCTTCTGATGCGCGCAGAGCTCACGTTAAAACAAGATTACGGCCAGTCGGTCTGGGCGGAGCTGGAAAGCCTTTCTCTGCTGCTCTGCCACAAGGCGCTGGCAGACGTTTTTATTGATGGATAGTATGCATTCTTTACAGGCCTTGTATGGCGGCACCTTCGACCCGGTACATTACGGGCACCTGAAGCCGGTTGAAATTCTGGCGAATCTGATCGGCCTTCAGCGCGTCACCATCATGCCCAACAATGTCCCGCCCCATCGTCCGCAGCCCGAGGCGACCAGCGAGCAGCGAAAAGAGATGCTGGCTCTTGCCATCGCAGATAAACCGCTCTTCCGACTTGATGAGCGTGAGCTGCGTCGCGACACGCCCTCCTGGACGTCGCAGACGCTTCAGGAGTGGCGCGCCGAACAAGGGCCAGACAAGCCGCTGGCGTTTATCATCGGCCAGGATTCCCTGCTGAATCTCCCCACATGGCATCAGTATGAAACCATTCTGGAGAACAGCCATCTGCTCGTCTGCCGCCGTCCCGGCTATCCGCTGACCATGCGCGAAGAGCAATACCAGCAGTGGCTGGAAGACCATCTCACCGATAATGTTGAAGATCTCCACAATCAGCCTGCCGGGAAGATCTATCTGGCGGAAACGCCGTGGTTCGATATCTCTGCGACCCTCATTCGTGAGCGTTTACAGCAGGGTTTAGCATGTGACGATCTGCTGCCGACCCCAGTGCTGGCCTATATCCATACGCACGGTTTGTATCAGAAAAGCGCAGATGAATAGCCGGAGGGCATAAAAAGCGGCTTATTGTTTATCCTGCCTTGACAGGGTAAGCCATACTGTTATTCTCCGCTGCCAGACTTTCCCGCCGATCATTGCTTTACAGAAATTGTTTTACAAAAATGGCGATGCAATCTCAGGCGGAGGGTGGGATGATACCCGCCTTCAAAAGCCCGGCCGGAGACATTTGTCCCGACACAGGCGTGAGTTCAGGTATACTGTCTGGCTACGAATTCAAAGTTATACAATCTTATTCACCCCAGGGGGAAAACTTGCAGGGTAAAGCACTCCAGGATTTTGTTATTGACAAAATTGATGACCTGAAAGGTCAGGACATCATCGCTATCGACGTTAAGGGTAAATCCAGTATTACCGATTGCATGATCATCTGCACCGGTACATCGACGCGTCATGTTGTTTCGATTGCCGATCACGTGGTTCAGGAATCGCGTGCAGCAGGGCTATTGCCGCTGGGCGTTGAAGGTGAAGCGACGGCTGACTGGGTGGTGGTCGACCTCGGCGATGTGATTGTCCACGTCATGCAGGACGAGAGCCGTCGCCTGTATGAGCTGGAAAAACTCTGGGGTTAATGCGTGAAGTTGCAGCTGGTCGCTGTCGGCACCAAAATGCCGGACTGGGTACAAACCGGTTTTACTGAATATCTGCGTCGCTTTCCAAAAGACATGCCGTTCGAACTGGTGGAAATTCCCGCCGGTAAGCGCGGCAAGAACGCGGATATCAAACGTATTCTCGATAAAGAGGGCGAACTGATGCTGGCAGCCGCAGGCAAAAACCGCATCGTCACCCTCGATATTCCAGGAAAACCCTGGGATACGCCGCAGCTGGCGCACGAACTGGAGCGCTGGAAGCAGGATGGCCGTGACGTCAGTCTGTTGATTGGCGGTCCAGAAGGGTTATCCCCCGCCTGCAAAGCAGCGGCTGAACAAAGTTGGTCCCTCTCCGCGCTGACGCTTCCCCACCCGCTCGTCCGGGTACTGGTGGCAGAAAGCCTGTATCGCGCGTGGAGCATTACTACCAACCACCCCTATCACCGCGAGTAATGACTGACCAGGGTAGATTAAGCAGCGGATGAAACTACAGAATTCTTTTCGCGACTATACGGCTGAGTCCGCGCTGTTTGTGCGCCGGGCGCTGGTCGCCTTTACCGGGATTTTGCTGCTTACCGGCGTGCTGATCGCCAACCTTTATAATCTGCAAATTGTCCGCTTTACCGACTACCAGACGCGTTCAAACGAAAACCGTATTAAGCTGGTGCCTATCGCCCCCAGCCGCGGCATTATTTACGATCGTAACGGCACCCCGCTGGCGCTAAACCGCACCATCTATCAAATCGAGATGATGCCGGAGAAAGTCGATAATGTTCAGGATACGCTTGAAGCGCTGAAAAGCGTTGTCGACCTTAACGATGACGATATCGCGGCCTTCAAAAAAGAGCGCTCCCGCTCTCATCGTTTCACCTCCATTCCGGTTAAAACCAATCTGACGGAAGTCCAGGTAGCCCGCTTTGCGGTGAATCAGTACCGCTTCCCCGGCGTGGAAGTGAAGGGATATAAGCGTCGCTACTATCCCTACGGCTCCGCGCTGACGCATGTGATTGGCTACGTCTCCAAGATTAACGACAAAGACGTCGACCGCCTTGATAAAGACGGCAAGCTGGCAAACTACGCTGCAACGCACGACATCGGTAAGCTGGGGATCGAACGTTACTACGAAGACGTCCTGCACGGGCAAACCGGCTATGAAGAGGTTGAGGTTAACAACCGCGGCCGCGTGATTCGCCAGCTGAAAGAAGTGCCTCCTCAGGCGGGGCATGACGTCTATCTGACGCTCGATCTTAAACTTCAGCAGTATATCGAAACCCTGCTGGCGGGCAGCCGTGCAGCCGTTGTGGTCACCGATCCTCGTACCGGCGGCATCCTGGCAATGGTCTCCATGCCTAGCTATGACCCGAACCTCTTCGTTGACGGCATTTCCAGTAAAGACTATTCCGGCCTGCTGAACGATCCGAACACGCCGCTGGTGAACCGCGCGACGCAAGGGGTTTACCCGCCGGCATCAACGGTTAAACCTTACGTGGCGGTCTCTGCGCTGAGTGCCGGCGTTATCAACCGTAATACCAGCCTGTTTGACCCGGGCTGGTGGCAGCTGCCGGGTTCAGACAAGCGCTATCGTGACTGGAAAAAATGGGGCCACGGTCATCTGAACGTCACCAAATCGCTGGAGGAATCTGCGGATACCTTCTTCTATCAGGTGGCGTATGACATGGGCATCGACCGCCTGTCAGAGTGGATGAGTAAATTCGGCTACGGGCATTACACCGGCGTTGACCTTTCAGAAGAACGTTCTGGCAACATGCCAACGCGTGAATGGAAGCTGAAGCGCTTTAAAAAACCGTGGTATCAGGGTGACACCATTCCGGTGGGTATCGGCCAGGGCTACTGGACGGCAACGCCGATTCAGATGAACAAAGCCATGATGATCCTCATCAATGACGGCGTGGTAAAAGTGCCTCATCTGCTGCAGAGCACGGTTGAAGACGGCAAAAAAGTGCCGTGGAACCAGCCGCACGAGGCCCCGGTGGGTGACATTCATTCCGGCTTCTGGGAAATTGCGAAAGACGGTATGTACGGCGTGGCAAACCGCCCGAACGGTACCGCGCACAAGTACTTCGCCGGTACGCCGTATAAAGTAGCCGCAAAATCCGGTACTGCACAGGTGTTTGGTCTGAAAGCCAACGAAACCTATAACGCGCACCGCATTGCTGAACGTCTGCGTGACCATAAGCTAATGACGGCGTTTGCCCCTTATGATAACCCGCAGGTCGCGGTGGCGATGATTCTGGAGAACGGCGGTGCCGGGCCAGCAGTAGGGACCATCATGCGCCAGATCCTTGACCACATTATGCTGGGTGATAACAACACCGAACTGCCGGCTGAAAACCCGGCCGCCGCTGCGGCGGAGGACCAATAATCATGACGGATAATCCAAATAAAAAATCGCTGTGGGACAAAATCCACATCGACCCAGCCATGCTGCTGATCCTGCTGGCTCTGCTGGTTTACAGCGCCCTGGTTATCTGGAGCGCCAGCGGCCAGGACATCGGCATGATGGAGCGTAAAATCGGCCAGATCGCCATGGGTCTGATCATTATGGTGGTGATGGCGCAAATCCCGCCGCGCGTCTACGAAGGCTGGGCGCCCTATCTCTACATCTTCTGTATTATTTTGCTGGTTGCGGTAGATGCGTTTGGCGCCATTTCAAAAGGGGCGCAGCGCTGGCTGGATCTGGGCGTTGTCCGCTTCCAGCCTTCGGAAATTGCCAAAATCGCCGTTCCATTGATGGTGGCACGCTTTATTAACCGCGACGTCTGTCCGCCGTCTCTGAAAAATACCGCCATCGCGCTAGTGCTGATTTTCCTGCCGACGCTGCTGGTTGCGGCGCAGCCTGACCTCGGTACCTCAATCCTTATTGCCCTCTCCGGCCTGTTTGTCCTTTTCCTGTCGGGTCTGAGCTGGCGTCTGATTGGTATCGCCGTGGTGCTGATTGCGGCGTTCATTCCTATCCTCTGGTTCTTCCTGATGCATGATTACCAGCGTCAGCGCGTCATGATGCTGCTCGATCCGGAAACCGATCCGCTGGGCGCGGGCTATCATATTATTCAGTCCAAGATTGCGATTGGCTCCGGCGGGCTGCGCGGTAAAGGCTGGCTGCACGGCACGCAGTCGCAGCTGGAATTCTTACCGGAACGCCACACCGACTTTATCTTCGCCGTACTGGCGGAAGAGCTGGGGCTGGTGGGCATCCTGATACTACTGGCGCTGTATGTCCTGCTGATCATGCGAGGATTGTGGATTGCAGCACGCGCACAAACCACCTTTGGTCGCGTCATGGCTGGCGGGTTGATGCTGATTTTATTCGTTTATGTCTTCGTAAATATTGGTATGGTGAGTGGTATTCTGCCGGTGGTAGGCGTACCGCTGCCGCTGGTGAGTTACGGAGGCTCGGCACTGATCGTGTTGATGGCCGGGTTTGGTATCGTGATGTCGATCCATACCCACAGAAAAATGTTGTCAAAAAGCGTATAAAAATAAGGGGATCGGAATGCGTAAGCAGTGGCTGGGGATCTGCATCGCGGCAAGTTTACTTGCGGCCTGCACAAGTGATGATGGTCAGCAACAGGCAACCGTCGCGCCGCCGCAGCCTGCGGTGTGTAATGGCCCGATCGTTGAAATCAGCGGTGCCGATCCCGTTTATGAACCGCTGAATGCCAGTGCCAATCAGGATTACCAGCGCGACGGCAAAAGCTATAAAATTGTTCAGGACCCTTCCCGTTTCAGTCAGGCGGGCTTTGCCGCCATTTATGATGCCGAGCCGGGCAGTAACCTGACGGCTTCCGGGGAAGCGTTCGACCCAATGCAGCTGACCGCGGCACACCCAACGCTGCCAATCCCGAGCTACGCCCGTATCACCAACCTGGCTAACGGCCGCATGATCGTCGTGCGTATCAACGACCGCGGCCCCTACGGGAATGACCGGGTGATTTCCCTGTCGCGCGCGTCTGCCGATCGCCTGAACACCTCGAACAACACCAAAGTCCGTATTGACCCGATTATCGTCGCGCAGGATGGTTCGCTCTCCGGGCCGGGTACCGCGTGTACGACGGTGGCAAAACAGACCTATGCCCTTCCTGACCGCCCAAATCTTGACGGCGGAATGGGAAGCGTCTCGTCTCCGGCAGAGCCTGCTCAGCCGGGGGGAGAAATACGCCCGATCAGCAATGATACGCTGCAAAGCGAGGATGCTACCGGCGCGCCGGTAAAGAGTAGCGGCTTTCTTGGCGCACCGACGACCTTAGCCTCGGGCGTGCTGGAAGGCAGTGAGCCCACTCCAGCGCCTGCTCCCATAGCTGCGCCAGCCACCCAGCCGGCTCCCGTAACGGCGCCAGCGGCCACGCAAAGTGCGGCGGTGGCGGCTCCAGCAGCGGCCAGCGGCAGCTATGTGGTTCAGGTAGGTGCAGTGAGCGATCAGGCCCGGGCCAAACAGTATCAACAGCGTCTGAGCCAGCAGTTTGGCGTACCAGGACGCGTTGAGCAGAACGGCGCGGTCTGGCGCATTCAGATGGGGCCGTTTGCCAGCAAATCGCAGGCAGCATCCCTGCAGCAGCGTCTGCAGAATGAAGCTCAACTTCAGTCATTTATCGCTGTTGCGAAATAATGAACCGGCGGTATCCGAATTGTCAGTTAGTGTAAAATACATTCACAAACTCATGCTTAAAGTCGGATGCCTGCCTGAATAGCATTTGCTATAGTAAGGCACTTTTTTTAATTCCATCACGGATGTCGTAGTTCTGACCATGAAGACCACTTTTTCTGCTCGTTTTGTGCAGCGCATGGCGCTGACCACGGCCCTTTGCGCTGCTGCGCTCTCTGCAGCTCACGCCGATGACCTGAATATCAAGACCATGATCCCTGGCGTTCCGCAAATCGACGCGGAATCCTACATCCTGATCGATTACAACTCTGGCAAAGTGCTGGCAGAACAGAATGCCGATGCCCGCCGTGACCCGGCCAGCCTGACCAAAATGATGACCAGCTACGTTATCGGCCAGGCGATGAAGGCAGGTAAATTCAAAGAATCGGATCTGGTCACCATCGGTAACGATGCTTGGGCAACCGGGAACCCTGTCTTCAAAGGTTCCTCTCTGATGTTCCTGAAGCCGGGTATGCAGGTTCCTGTTTCCCAGCTGATTCGTGGTATCAACCTGCAGTCGGGTAACGATGCCTGCGTGGCGATGGCCGATTTCGCCGCCGGTAGCCAGGATGCCTTCGTGGGTCTGATGAACAGCTACGTAACCGCGCTGGGTCTGAAAAACAGCCACTTCCAGACCGTACACGGCCTGGACGCAGACGGTCAGTACAGCTCCGCACGCGATATGGCCCTGATTGGTCAGGCGCTGATCCGCGATGTCCCTAATGAATACTCTATCTACAAAGAGAAAGAGTTCACCTTCAACGGTATTCGTCAGACCAACCGTAACGGCCTGCTGTGGGATAACAGCCTGAACGTTGACGGCATTAAAACTGGCCACACCGACAAAGCGGGCTACAACCTGGTGGCCTCTGCTACTGAAGGTCAGATGCGTCTGATCTCTGCCGTGATGGGCGGCCGCACCTTTAAAGGTCGTGAAACCGAAAGCAAGAAACTGCTGACCTGGGGCTTCCGCTTCTTCGAAACCGTGAATCCACTGAAAGCAGGCAAAGAGTTTGCGTCTGAACCCGTCTGGTTCGGCGACAACGACCGTGCTTCTCTCGGCGTTGATAAAGACCTCTACCTGACCATTCCGCGCGGTCGTATGAAGGATCTGAAAGCCAGCTACGTGCTGAACAGCACCGAGCTGCATGCCCCGCTGCAGAAAAACCAGGTTGTGGGCACCATCAACTTCCAGCTGGATGGAAAAACGATCGATCAGCGTCCGCTGGTTGTCCTGCAAGAAATTCCTGAAGGCAATTTCTTCGGCAAAATCATTGATTACATTAAATTGATGTTCCACCACTGGTTTGGTTAAAAATTGAACACTTGAAAGTGTGATTTTGATCCCCATATACTAAGTATCCTGATAACTCCCACCTGACGTGGGAGTTATTATTTTTTGACGTTACGCCGGAGCTGACATGAAAACCAAACTTAACGAACTGCTTGAATTCCCTACCTCATTTACCTACAAAGTAATGGGTCTGGCGAAACCTGAGCTGGTTGATCAGGTGGTTGAAGTGGTACAGCGCCATGCGCCGGGTGACTACTCTCCGTCAGTAAAACCAAGCAGCAAGGGCAACTACCACTCGGTTTCTATTACCATCACTGCGACACACATTGAGCAGGTGGAAACGTTGTACGAAGAGCTCGGCAATATCGAAATTGTTCGTATGGTGCTGTAGTCCCTTTGCGGTTACCCGGTTTGCCGGGTAACCCCTCTCCCCGCTGTGATATACTCCCCCACACCTTTTGTCCCTCGTCTTCGGAGACGCAGTTTTGTATCAGGATAAAATTCTGGTCCGTCACCTCGGGCTGCAACCTTATGAGCCTGTCTCCCAGGCCATGCATGACTTCACCGATTCACGCGATGACAGCACCCCAGATGAAATCTGGCTGGTCGAACACCTGCCGGTATTTACGCAGGGTCAGGCGGGTAAAGCAGAACATCTATTAATGACGGGAGATATCCCGGTTATCCAGAGCGATCGCGGCGGTCAGGTCACTTACCATGGGCCCGGGCAGCAGGTGATGTACGTCCTGCTAAATCTGAAACGCAGAAAGCTGGGCGTGCGTGAGCTGGTGACCCTGCTGGAACAAACGGTCGTCAACACGCTGGCGGAATATGGTATTGACGCGCATCCGCGCGCCGATGCGCCGGGCGTCTACGTTGGGGAAATGAAGATCTGCTCCCTGGGGCTGCGTATTCGTAAAGGCTGCTCATTCCATGGCCTGGCCTTGAATATTAATATGGACCTCGCGCCATTCCAGCGCATAAACCCCTGCGGCTACGCCGGCATGGAAATGACGCAAATGTGCCAATGGGTCGAAACCGCTACGCCAGAAAATATTCGTCCCGTGCTTTTGAAGAACGTGTTAGCGCTACTTAACAATCCCCCGCACGAATATATCCCTGCTTAATATATCGTACAACAGGGCTCGATAATTTGACGAGCCGCTGTTTATTTACCGCTTTTGCACTTTACAATAATCCACAGATTCTATATTTTCGAAGCGCCCGAATATTACCGCTACATATTATTTAGCCTCCAGCAAGCACGGCAAACACGGCATAAGTAACGTGAGCAATTATCACACAACTGTTTGCTTTTGATAAACAAGTGAAACAGAACCAACACTTTACGAATCTCTACAAGCATAATAAATAAATTCAACTATCATTCATATTGTGAATGTATACGGAGTGAAAGCGTGGAGTATAATAATTTACCAGCCAAACGACTGAATGAACCTGGTGGCGAAGACAAGCCGCAAATTTTTCGGACTTTACGTAATATTGATCTCAATTTACTGACTATTTTTGAGGCAGTATATGTCCATAAGGGTATCGTTAACGCTGCGAAAATTCTTAATCTCACGCCATCAGCAATAAGCCAGTCAATCCAAAAGCTACGCGCTATATTTCCTGACCCGTTATTTATCCGCAAGGGCCAGGGGGTAACACCGACGGCTTACGCCACGCATCTCCACGAGTACATCAGCCAGGGGCTGGAGTCGATTCTGGGCGCGCTGGATTTAACCGGGAGCTATGATAAGCAGAGAACCATCACCATCGGCTGCTCCCCTTCTGTGGGTGTGCTGGTGATGCCGGCGATCTTCCAGGCCGTGAAAGAACATGCTCCGCAGCTCCTGCTTCGCAACGTGCCGCTCAATGAACCTGACATTCAGCTTGCGCAGTTCCAGACGGACCTGATTATTGAAAGCGGCAGCTTCAGTGCCAGAGCGCTGGGGCAGAACGTGCTCTATGCAGATAATCTGGTGCTGGTTTGCCGGCAGCAGCATCCGGTTCTCAGCGAACCGCTGACCATCGAAAACCTGCGCAACTACGACCACTCGTCTTTCATGACCGAAGGGCAGTCAAACCATGCGCTTCGTCAGCGTATTGATGAAATTTTCCCGGAACGTCAGATCAGCTTCAGCAGTTACAATATGTTCACCACCGCATCCCTGATCGGCAGCAGCGACATGCTGTGCGTTATGCCATCACGCCTGTATGGCCTGCTACGAAAATGCTGGCCGCTGGAGAGCATTCCGCTCAGTCAGCTTAATGCGGAATCTATCGAGATTTCACTGCATTACAACAAGCTGAGTTTGCGCGATCCGGTCCTGGAAAACGTCATCCGCATTATCCGTCAGGCCTTCTGACAGGTTTAGCCAGCACAAGCCCCTGCAACAGGCAGGGCAAAAGGCACAAAACAACAACTATTTTACAAATTGGCGATCTGGCAGGCTGCTTTAACGACCGTTTCAATGATATACTGCCTGTCGTTCGTTCAAAAATAGTTGATAAATACAACATTCCCTTGAATTGAAACGCTTTCCTTCGATATTCGCAACTGGAACACGCACGCTATGAGTAAACCCATTGTGATGGAACGCGGTGTTAAATACCGCGATGCCGATAAAATGGCCCTTATCCCGGTTAAAAACGTGGCTACAGAGCGCGAGGCGCTGTTAAGAAAACCGGAATGGATGAAAATCAAACTTCCGGCCGACTCTTCGCGTATCCAGGGGATCAAAGCGGCGATGCGCAAGAATGGCCTTCACTCCGTATGTGAAGAAGCCTCTTGTCCGAACCTTGCTGAATGTTTCAATCACGGTACCGCGACGTTTATGATTCTGGGTGCTATCTGCACCCGCCGCTGTCCGTTCTGCGATGTTGCTCATGGCCGTCCAGTCGCACCTGATGCTAACGAACCCCAGAAGCTGGCGCAGACCATCGCCGACATGGCGCTGCGTTATGTGGTGATCACCTCCGTTGACCGTGACGATCTGCGTGACGGTGGTGCTCAGCACTTCGCCGACTGCATTACGGCCATTCGCGAGAAGAGCCCTAACATCAAAATCGAGACGCTGGTACCTGACTTCCGTGGCCGTATGGACCGCGCGCTGGATATCCTGACCGCAACGCCGCCAGATGTGTTTAACCACAACCTGGAGAACGTGCCGCGTATCTACCGTCAGGTCCGCCCGGGTGCTGACTATAACTGGTCTCTGAAACTGCTGGAGCGTTTCAAAGAAGCGCATCCGCATATTCCGACCAAGTCTGGTCTGATGGTGGGTCTGGGTGAAACCAATGAGGAAATCATTGAGGTGATGCGCGATCTTCGCCGCCACGGTGTGACCATGTTGACCCTGGGACAGTATCTGCAGCCAAGCCGTCACCACCTGCCGGTACAGCGCTACGTGAGCCCGGACGAGTTCGATGAAATGAAAGCCGAAGCGATGGCGATGGGCTTCACCCACGCTGCCTGCGGCCCATTCGTTCGCTCCTCATACCACGCCGATATGCAGGCAAAAGGCGAAGAAGTTAAATAATGCTGTAATATTCTTTTACAGTAATACAAAAAAACCGGCCTCATGAGCCGGTTTTTTTTCGCAAGCCCTCAGGCGTTGCTGTCACTCTTTGTGAGAAAGCTTGTCTGCCGGGACGTCATCCTCGGCGCTTTTCTTCGCCGCTGCATCATCGTCGTTCATCGCTTTCTTAAAGCCTTTGATGGCAGCCCCCAGGTCACCACCCAGCGTGCGTAACTTCTTGGTACCAAACAGCAGGACGACCAGTGCGGCAACCACCAGCAGTTTGGTAATACTAATCTCACCCATAGATACCTTCTTTACTTAAAACAGGCTGCATTCAGCGCCAAAACCTGATTGTATTAACGGTCATTTAGCGCGTGCACACAATAGCAATCTGTAACAAGGTGAATCAAGCATTGTTGAAAAAAACATCACAATAATTGCGGTGGCGCAAACCGACGATTGCGAAGAACGGGTAATTGCTGACGCGCAAGCGCAATTCTCTCTAAGTTTATCTCCGCCACCAGCAAATGCGGGGCTTCAGCGGCGGCGGCGATCGTCACCCCCAGCGGATCAACCACCCTGCTTTGCCCGATGTTTTTCGTGCCACATTCCCCTGCGGCAACGACGTAGCAGGTTGTATCCAGCGCGCGCGCCGCAAGCAGCGTTGTCCAGTGGTGCTCTTTTAACGGCCCTCTGACCCACGCGGCAGGCAGTACCAGTACGTCCGCCCCCTGCAGCGCCAGATGGAGCGCCAGCTCGGGAAAACGCAGGTCATAGCACGTCATCAGCCCAATCTTAAATCCGTCAATCTCCAGCAGCGGGGGGATATCGTCTCCGGGATCAACGCGACGCGACTCCTGAATGCTGAACGCATCATAGAGATGAAGCTTGGCGTAGCGTGCGACAATAGCCCCGCCACGAAGAGCCACAAGCGTATTGACTGCTCGACCCGGCGCTGAGGGAACATGGATCGTTAAGATCGTCGTCATCGTATTGCCCGCGCTCTGGGCAAGCAGCTGCTGTAAAAATTCACCGTCCAGCGGCTGCGCGGACTTCACGGATAAATCCGGGTCATTATCATCCCTGGCCAGCAGCGCCTCGGGGAGAACCAGCAGCGACGCGCCTTTCTTCCGGGCCTGCTTCATCAGGTCGACGCACGTGAGCGCATTTTCACGCCAGTCAGGCGTGACCACAAATTGCCCTACCGCAACATACATATTTGTCCCCTCATCATAAACGGCGTTAAACTCGCTTCTCTTACACATCAAATAGCAGGTATTTAGCGTGTTACAACTACTTTTAGCCGTTTTTATTGGTGGGGGAACGGGTAGCGTTGCGCGATGGTTTCTGAGTATGCGGTTTAACCCCCTGCATCAGGCGATTCCCATGGGGACGCTTGCCGCTAACCTGATCGGCGCCTTTATCATCGGCATGGGGCTGGCCTGGTTTAACCGCATGACGCACATCGACCCGATGTGGAAAGTCCTGATTACAACGGGTTTCTGCGGCGGGTTAACCACCTTCTCGACCTTTTCTGCGGAAACGGTTTTTCTCTTTCAGGAAGGCCGTATCGGCTGGGCGCTGATGAATATGGCGACCAATATGTTCGGCTCCTTTGCGATGACGGGGATCGCATTCTGGCTATTTTCTTCCGCAAGCGCGCATTAACAGCCGAACCGTTAATGTTGGCTTAATTTTTCTCTGTCACTCTGGATGCAGTACTGAACGAGGGTGACAGAATGAAAGAGAGTCTGATGAGCGCAGGAATGGTGTTGTTGAGCGTGCTGATCGTTGCCAGCTTCCTGAAAATGTATCTGCTTGGCTGATTCAAAAACAAAAAAAACCCGCTCAGTGAGCGGGTTTTGAAATTCTTGCTGACGCGTCTGAATTACAGAGCGATTACGTTAGCAGCAGAAGGGCCTTTGGCACCGTTAGTGATTTCGAACTCTACACGCTGACCTTCAGCCAGAGTTTTGAAACCATTAGTCTGGATTGCAGAGAAGTGTACGAACACGTCTTTGCTGCCATCTTCAGGAGTAATGAAACCGAATCCTTTGGACTCATTAAACCACTTAACGTTACCTTTAATCTTAGACATCAAAATTACCTTTACATTAAAAAACGACACAAATGCTGTGTCGGTTATCAGTACATCAATTGTGGGACCTTTTGTCCAGCGGATCTTTGATAAAAAGTGACTAAAGTCGCGTTAATTTTCACTGACAGATTTTTATCGCTTATGAATCAACGCCTGCGCGTTTTTTCACCACCATTTCACGTTTTGTCAGTTAAAACTGAAAACGCATCCAGGCGAAGTAAACGTTTCCGTTGTTGTAAGTCCCCGGAATGTAGGTCATCTGGAACGTTGCGGGGCCATAGCCAATAGAGGCCAGCGGCAGCAGCACCGGGATCGGGATGTAGTTCCAGTTGTCACGTGCAGTGACCCCGGCGGTATAGCCCAAACCGACGTGGAAGTTCTCGTCCGCCAGCGGACGCCAGGTTTTCTCCCAACCATACCCCCCAATCGGCTCCCATTTATTAAACGAGTCTTTGAAGGCCATCAGATAGATGCCATGCCAGTTTCCCTTTTCATCCCAGCGAGACTGGCCAAAACCCGCGCCCCACGGACGCTCGTTGTATTTATCGGTTTTCTCTTTGTCATAAGCAAAACGCGCATGCCACGTTATTGCCGGAACATAGAGATCGTAATGTTCAGGTGCCGTCCATGTCTGGGAAACATTATCCGTAAAGGTTGAAAACCAGCCTTTATCCGCCGCGTTGCCTTCTGCCTGTGCAACAGAAGAAAACGTTAACTGCCCAAAAATAAACAACAAAATAGAGAAAAATGTATTACGTACGATCACAATGCAATTACCATTCTTAGTATTCGAGGCAAAGTTTACCATAAAATAGTTGAATCAAGGCTTAACGGCATCGGCGTTATTCCTAATTATTCGGTCTCTTTCCGGGAATATTCTTAAAGAAAGCGAGAGATACATGCAAATAAGCCCACAAGGGGTGTGACTTTTCACATTAAGCCTTGTTAATCAACGGCATGCAAAACCACACAAAACATTAACAATTTGTTATCATTAATGGGACATGTTGCGCTATTTCTGACGGTCAAGGGCCGTATGACATAAATGTATGGGCCATGGCAAAAACACGGTTGTTCTGTTCTCTAGTCGTCTGTTTATTGATTTTAATCAGCAAGAACAGGCCAATTATTCGGCACATTTCATCCTTCTTTTTTTTATTGATTTTTTGTGCTCCATTGCAGCAGAGATACAGGGGAAGTCATGCTTACGTTATTCGAGCTCCTTATTGGCGTCGTCGTCATTGTCGGCGTCGCGCGCTACATCATTAAAGGCTACTCGGCCACGGGCGTATTATTTGTTGGCGGTTTAACACTGCTGATTATCAGCGCAATAATGGGGCACCAGGTGTTACCAGCCAGCGCGACCAGCACCGGTTACACCGCTACAGATATTGTTGAATACATTAAAATATTGCTCATGAGCCGCGGCGGCGATCTGGGCATGATGATCATGATGCTGTGCGGTTTTGCAGCCTACATGACCCACATCGGCGCCAACGACATGGTCGTTAAGCTTGCCTCCAAACCCCTGCAGTACATCAACTCGCCGTATTTGCTGATGGTCGCGGCCTATTTCCTCGCCTGCCTGATGTCGCTGGCCGTTTCGTCGGCTACCGGACTTGGCGTACTGCTCATGGCGACGCTGTTCCCGGTCATGGTGAACGTCGGTATCAGCCGCGGTGCGGCAGCGGCAATTTGCGCGTCTCCGGCAGCCATTATTCTCTCCCCGACCTCTGGCGACGTTGTGCTGGCAGCAAAGGCGGCGGAGATGCCCCTCATTGACTTCGCCTTTAAAACCACGTTACCGATCTCGATTGTTGCCATCGTGGGCATGGGTATCGCGCATTTCTTCTGGCAGCGCTATCTCGACAAGAAAGAAAACATCAGCCATGAAATGATGGACGTGAGTGAAATCACCACCACCGCTCCCGCGTTCTATGCCATTCTGCCGTTCACCCCGATCATCGGGGTGCTGATTTTTGACGGCAAATGGGGTCCACAGCTGCACATCATCACCATTCTGGTCATCTGTATGCTGCTGGCCGCCGTGCTGGAGTTTGTGCGCGGTTTTAACACGCAAAAAGTCTTCTCAGGTCTGGAAGTAGCGTATCGCGGTATGGCGGATGCCTTCGCTGGCGTGGTGATGCTGCTGGTTGCGGCAGGCGTTTTTGCCCAGGGTCTGAGCACAATCGGCTTTATCCAGAGCCTGATTTCTATCGCCACCTCGTTCGGCTCGGCCAGTATTATCCTGATGCTGGTTCTGGTGGTGCTCACCATGCTGGCGGCCATGACCACCGGTTCCGGTAATGCGCCTTTCTACGCTTTCGTTGAGATGATACCGAAACTGGCCCACTCATCCGGTATTAACCCGGCCTATCTCTCCATTCCCATGCTGCAGGCGTCAAACCTGGGCCGTACCATTTCTCCGGTGTCGGGCGTGGTCGTTGCCGTTGCCGGGATGGCGAAAATCTCGCCATTCGAAGTCGTCAAACGCACCTCAGTGCCCGTTATGGTTGGCCTGATTATCGTGATTATCGCCACGGAAGTGCTGGTACCCGGCGCGGCCTAAGCTAAATTAGGGATATCCAAAAAGCGCCTGCGGGCGCTTTTTGTGCTTTAATAACTTCCAGAAATTAATCGTGCTCATTCGATCAGGAAATCATATGTTCAGGAAGGATATCGTCATCCCGTCTGGCGCAATGGCGCTTGCACTCTGTCTCTTCTCCGCACAGGCGGAACCGCTGAAGGCAACACAGTATGGTGATTTCGATCGCTATGTGCTGGCGCTGTCCTGGCAAACCGGGTTTTGCCAGAGCATGGTCGAGCGCAACCGTAATGAACCTGACGAATGTCGCCTGCAAAAAGAGCGCGAGAATAAAGCCGATTTTCTGACCGTTCACGGGCTATGGCCCGGCCTGCCGAAATCTATTGCCGCGCGCGGCGTGGATGAACGTCGATGGATGCGTTTCGGCTGTGCCACACGTCCGATTCCGAACATGCCGGAAGTGAAGGCCAGTCGCAAATGCGATGCCGCCGAAACCGGACTGTCGCTTTCCGCTGCCGCCAAGCTCAACGACGTGATGCCGGGCGCGGGCGGAAACTCCTGCCTGGAACGCTACGAATATGCCAAACATGGCGTCTGCTTTGGTTTCGACCCCGATGCCTATTTCGGCACGATGGTGCGGATGAATCAGGAAGTTAAAAGCAGCGCGGTCGGTAAATTCCTCGCCGACAACTACGGGAAACCCGTCAATCGCAGCGACTTTGACAGTGCCGTTGCCAAAAGCTGGGGCAAGGAGAACATCAAAGCGATCAAGCTGACCTGCAACGGTAATCCGGCGTATCTGACCGAAATGCAGATTTCCCTGAAGGCAGACGCCATTAACAACCCGCTTTCAGCGGCGTCATTTGCACCGCAGCCACATCCGGGTAACTGCGGAAAACAGTTCGTGATTGATAAAGCCGGTTACTGATCTACCGTCGGGCGCACCATATCAAACCGGTTTTCGTCACTGATGCCATAGTACGCCGTCGGCCCACCCGCACGCAGGATGGGCTGCGCTTTTGCCGTCTGGTATATCCCCTCTTCCAGCAGCGTTTCGGCGATATGGATACCGACCACCTCCCCCAATACCAGCCAGGTATCGACCGGCGTGCCGTCGGCACCGGTAAGCTGAATGCACTGCGACAGGCGGCACTCAAAGTTCACCGGGCTTTCTGCGACGCGGGGCGCGTTAACCAACCGGCTTGCCGCTGGCGTTAGCCCGGCGAAGCTAAATTCATCCCGATCGTGGGGAAGCATTGCTGAGGTTTGGTTCATCGCTTGTGCGAGATCGCGCGTCGCCAGGTTCCAGACAAATTCCTTTGTTTCGGTAATATTACGCACGCTGTCCTTCCAGCCGTTGCTGGAAAAGCCGATGATCGGCGGACGATAGTTAAAGCAGTTAAAGAAGCTATACGGCGCGAGGTTCAGCTGACCGGCCTTATCGCATGAGGAGATCCAGCCGATCGGACGTGGACCAATAATGGCGTTCAGCGGATCGTGCGGCAGGCCGTGACCCTTAGACGGTTGGTAGAAGTACATAGTTCTCTCTCGTTGGTGGGCAACGCCCTGGTTCAGGATCTCAGCGTAACGTATTCCTCCCGGAATGAAGACTGAATAAATTTCAGCGAAAATTCATATGGACCATGAATGTGACCTTCATCACTTCAAACTTGGGCGCTCAGCCAGTATCATCGGGAGAGTTAAACCCTCGCTGCCAGACGGCGAGGGTTTTCTTTTGGATCGGTTTCTGCGTGACACGCAGCATTAACGACATGGAGTAAAAATGTCCAGACCTACAATTATCATCAATGAGCTCGACGCAGAACGTATCGACAGATTGCTGGAAAAAGCAGAGTTTGCCTCACTTCCCGTGGCCGACGCCCTGAATGAGGAGCTCGACCGGGCGCAGATGTGCACGCCTGAGTCAATGCCGCATGACGTGGTCACCATGAACAGCCAGGTAAAATTCCGCAACCTGACCACCGGCGAAGAGCTGACCCGCACGCTGGTTTACCCGGCGCAGATGACCGACAGCAGCGCCCAGCTTTCCGTGCTTGCGCCTGTGGGTGCCGCGCTGCTCGGTCTACGCACGGGCGATACCATCCACTGGGAATTGCCGGGCGGCGCCTCTGCCCATCTTGAAGTGCTGGCATTACTGTACCAGCCAGAAGCCGCGGGCGATTACCTGCGTTAACCTCTTCTGAACAAGCGCCTCCGCGTTGCACAGAGGATGCAGCCGCATCCTCTTTCCGCAAATTCACCCCATTTTCCTATATCGCGCAAAGCGGCCTTCATCCACGCTTAATCTGTTTTGGTGCCGCGGGGACGGTCATGAGTGAGATACTGGTTATCACACTTATTTTTCTGATATTTGTGGCGATTATCGTCACGGCCGTGCTCTACCTTGAACGCCACAGGTAAGCGAGCACTCATGCAACCCCACCCGGAAAAGCGTTCACCAGGCCCTTAACTTTCTGCTCTGCGGCCTCGGGCGTTTCTGCTCCGGGGACCAGAATCACCTTCCGGCACTCCTCCTCCCGTTTTTCGAATACCTGATAGGCGCGTTCCGCATCAGCAAGGGGAAGATAATGGGTCACGATCTCTTCCGGCGTAAGCAGCCCTTTTTCGATCAGCGGTAACAGTTCACCCAGCCAGGCATGGACGTGCGTCTGGCCCATCTTAAACGTCAGCCCCTTATCAAAGGCATCGCCAAACAGGAAGCCATGAATAAACCCGGCGTACACGCCGGGTACGCTAACCACCCCACCGCGTCGAACGGCAGCAATGCACTGACGCAACGCTTTGCCGCTGCTGCCTTCAATTTTAAGATTGCTGAGGATCGTTTCGGTGGTGCTGCCTTTCGCTTCGAACCCTACCGCATCAATCACGGCGTCAACGCCGCGCTGGCCAGCGGTCTGCTCGATGATTTTTTCCGCTGCGTCGTTATCATCATCAAAGTTGATGGGGATTGCGCCGTAACGCGCCTCGGCAAAGCGCAAACGGTACGGGTGGTGATCGATAACAAAGATCTGCTCCGCTCCCAGCAGCCGCGCGCAGGCAATGGTCAGTAGCCCCACCGGCCCGGCGCCGAAAACCGCTACGCTTGAGCCTTTTTCAATCTGCGCATTTTTTGCGGCCTGCCAGGCCGTGGGCAAAATATCGGAAAGGAAAAGCGCCTTATCATCGGAAAGGAGTTGTGGGACCTTAAACGGCCCGACGTTGCCTTTTGGCACGCGGACATATTCTGCCTGTCCCCCCGGCACGCCGCCATAGAGATGGCTATAGCCAAACAGCGCGGCCGGCGCGGGGATTTGCTTTTTGTTCAGCGCGGCGCCCTGCCCGGCATTGGTATTCTCACAGGCCGCGTATTGCTGCAGGCGGCAAAAGAAACAGTCCCCGCAGGCGATGACAAAGGGGATCACCACCCGATCCCCTTTTTGCAAATTCTTCACCTCTGCGCCGCACTCGACGATTTCCCCCATAAACTCATGGCCAAAAATGTCGCCGTGCTGCACCTTCGGGATCTTTCCGCGATAGAGATGCAAATCGGAGCCGCAGATCGCCGTGGCCGTGACGCGCAGAATGATATCGTCGGGCTGTTCGATGATGGGATCGGGGACATTCTCGACGCGAACATGGTGCGGACCGTGATACGTAAGTGCTTTCATGCGACCTCCGAAAGGTTCCAGGTAAGTGTATAAGGGTAGCTACCCCTCAAGGTCTGCCCCGGAATACGGGGCTTTTGAGATTTATCCTGGCGAGATAAGAAAACTGACGGAGCGCTTACAGAAACCATTTATATTTTATGGTTAAATGAGTTCAGCGTTTATAAACAAGGAGAAACGGGTATGTATCAGAGAATCATTATGCCGGTTGATGTTTTTGAGATGGAGCTGAGCGACAAGGCCGTTCGCCATGCGGAGTTCCTGGCGCAGCAGGACGGAGTCATCCATCTGCTGCACGTCCTGCCGGGCTCCGCCAGCCTGAGCCTTCACCGCTTTGCCGCCGACGTGCGTCGCTTCGAGGAGCATTTGCAGCATGAAGCGGAAACCCGTCTGCAAACCATGGTCAGCCACTTCAGCATCGACCCTTCACGGATCAAAACGCACGTCAGATTCGGCAGCGTACGCGATGCGGTAAACGAACTGGCGAACGAGCTGAAAGCAGACGTGGTGGTCATCGGTTCGCGCAACCCTTCCATTACCACGCATCTGCTGGGCTCTAACGCCTCCAGCGTGATCCGCCACACCCACATACCGGTGATGGTCGTAAGATAAAAAAAGAGGCCACCTTTCGGTGGCCTCTCGCTATTGCAGGTGTAGCCTTACTTTCTTCTATTATGCGGTTTTGGTGCGGATCAGATAGTCAAACGAACTCAGAGACGCCTTCGCACCTTCGCCCGTGGCGATGATGATCTGTTTGTACGGCACGGTGGTGCAGTCGCCTGCCGCAAACACGCCCTTCACGCTGGTTTCACATTTCGCATCGATGATGATTTCGCCCATGCGGTTGCGCTCAATCGCGCCTTCCAGCCAGGTGGTGTTTGGCAGCAGACCAATCTGCACGAAGATCCCTGACAGCTGAACACTGTGCACGTCGCCGCTCACGCGGTCGCGGTATTCCAGGCCGGTCACTTTGCTGCCGTCGCCCTTCACTTCCGTGGTCTGCGCGTTCAGGACGATATCGACGTTTTTCAGGCTGCGAACTTTATCCTGCAGAACCTGGTCAGCCTTCATCTCTGGCGCGAACTCCAGAAGCGTAACGTGTTCAACAATCCCCGCCAGGTCGATAGCCGCTTCCACGCCGGAGTTGCCGCCGCCGATCACCGCCACGCGTTTGCCTTTAAACAGCGGGCCGTCGCAGTGCGGACAGTAGGTCACGCCTTTGGTACGGTACTGATCTTCACCCGGTACGTTCATGTTGCGCCATTTCGCGCCGGTGGCAATGATAATGCTGCGCGCTTTCAGCACCGCGCCGGACGCGGTTTCAATCTGGTGTAAACCACCCTCGACCGCTGCCGGAACCAGCCTGCTGGCGCTCTGGCTGTCGATCACGTCCACGTCGTAGTCGCTGACGTGCGCCTTCAGCGCCCCCGCCAGCTTCTGGCCTTCGGTCTTCGGCACGGAGATGTAGTTTTCGATGTCTACGGTATCCAGCACCTGGCCGCCGAAGCGTTCGCCCATCAGGCCGGTACGAATACCTTTACGCGCGGAGTACACCGCTGCCGCCGCACCCGCAGGGCCAGAACCGACGATCAGCACGTCGTAGGCATCGCGTTTGTTCAGCTCTTCCGCCGCACGCTTTTCTGCGCCGGTATCCACTTTGGCAACGATTTCGGTCAGCGTCATGCGGCCCTGGCCGAACTCTTTACCGTTCATGTAGACCGCCGGAACGCCCATCACGTTGCGATCGGTGATTTCATTCTGGAAGGTACCGCCGTCAATCGCCGTGTGCTTAATGCGCGGGTTCAGGACCGACATCAGGTTCAGCGCCTGCACCACGTCCGGGCAGTTGTGGCAGGAGAGCGAGTAATAGGTTTCAAACTCGAAATCACCGTCGATATCGCGGATCTGCTCCAGCAGCGCCTGCGCTTCTTTTGACGGATGCCCCCCGGTCCACAGCAGCGCCAGCACCAGTGAGGTAAATTCGTGACCAAGCGGAGAGCCAGCAAAGCGCGGCCCCTGGTCGGAGCCTGGGTTGGTAATCAGGAAAGAGGGCTTACGGACCGGCAGCGCGTTGTCTTCTTTGAAGGTCACTTTCGGAGACAGTTCGGCGATCTCCGCCAGCAGTTCTTTGATTTCTGCCGATTTGGCGCTGTCGTCAAGCGTAGCAATCAGCTCAACGGGTTTGGTCAGTTTCTCAAGGTAGGCCTTGAGCTGGGTTTTCATATTTGTGTCGAGCATTGTTCTTCCCTCTCTTAAGACGTCATCATGCAAGCTGCCTTATACGGGCGGCCTGAATGCAACTTGCATCATGGTGCTGGAATGAAATGGGCGCGGGTGCGCCCATTGATTGCCGGGTGGCACTTCGTTTACCCGGCCTACGATACGGTAGGCCTGTGCAAGCGCAGCGCCGCCAGGCTTTACAGACTTAGATCTTGCCGACCAGATCCAGAGATGGAGCCAGCGTCGCTTCGCCTTCTTTCCATTTCGCCGGGCACACTTCGCCTGGGTGAGAAGCCACGTACTGAGCGGCTTTCACTTTACGCAGCAGGTCAGAAGCATCACGGCCGATACCTTCAGCGGTAACTTCGATAGCCTGGATAATGCCCTGCGGGTCAACAACGAAGGTGGCGCGGTCAGCCAGGCCTTCATCTTCACGCATATTTTCGAAGTTACGGGTCAGGGCGCCAGTCGGGTCACCGATCATCGCGTATTTGATTTTCGCGATGGTTTCAGAGCTGCCGTGCCATGCTTTGTGGGTGAAGTGGGTGTCGGTAGAGACAGAGTAAACGTCTACGCCCAGCTTCTGCAGTTCGTCGTAGTGGTCTGCCACGTCGCCCAGTTCAGTCGGGCAAACGAAGGTAAAGTCAGCCGGATAGAAGAAGAAGACGCTCCAGCGGCCTTCGGTATCTTTCTCGGTAACTTCGATGAACTCACCGTTTTTGAACGCCTGGTTTTTGAAAGGTTTAATTTTGGTATTAATCAAAGACATCTGTACTTCCTCCGTGTTTTCGTTGAGATGTAAGGTAACCAACTTTATTCATCGGGGCTAATGCGTATGCTTTATCAAATCAATCAGCCAAACCTTACAACGTCGACAAGACAACAAGGTGAACCTTTTACAGGAAAGCCTGAAAGTAAAAAGGCCGCCTCAACGGGCGGCCCTGATACCTGAATTCCCCGCAGGTAGATTCAGTGCCAGCCGAAGCTGGCGTTGCGTTGCGCTCTACAACCCTTTATATCAAGGCGGTAACAGCCGTTTGATTACACCACCCGTGCAGGGATTGAGCAATCCATAAGAGCGGCATTCCTGCCTATAGCTGCGATAGGTTGTGTCAAACATCATTCCGGAGCGTTATAAATTTATTTTTATTATAAAACTATCGCAATATATAAATGACAATTGTCATTTAAAGCGTTCATTCCCTCTTCTAAGATAAAATTATCTTAATCACCTTTGAAGCGCTATTTCAATAATCTGACGTCGTGATATATTAAGAACAGTTTAATTTAAAATTAAGAGAGTTAACCGAAAGGATTGTAAATGGTTAACTTCAAACTATAGTTATCAGTGATGTGATAACCACAGCAAACACGGCATCCTCAGGACGAAACATGGCAAACCTCTACGACCTTAAAAAATTCGATCTTAATCTGTTAGTCATTTTCGAGTGCATTTACCAACATCTTAGTATCAGTAAAGCCGCCGAGACGCTGTATATCACCCCCTCTGCCGTGAGCCAGTCGCTGCAACGCCTGCGAGGACAACTCAACGATCCTCTGTTTATCCGTTCCGGTAAAGGGATCACGCCCACGACCGTCGGCGTCAATCTGCATCATCATCTGGAACAGAACCTGAACCAGCTTGAGCAGACCATCAATATGATGCACAGCAGCGGGTTGAAGAAGAATTTTGTCATTTACTGCCCGCAGTTTATGAGCACCAAAACGATGCTTGAGCCAATGAAATTGCTCATGAACAAGTATAATTATTCAGTTGAATTACATGATGTTTTTCTCGCCCCTGATTCCGCAGAAGATCTCCTGGCTTACCGAAAGGCCGACCTGATATTTTCTTTTGCCTCCTCCAACAGCCGCTCTATCGCCTGCAGTCTGTTTCATAAACTTCCGTTTGTTCTCGTTTGTCGGGAGGATCATCCCCGCATGAGCGGAAAACCGACGCGTGAAGAGATTCTGAATGAAAACTTCACCGCCTACCTGAGCGATGAGAACAGCGTCAAAGACTACCAGGAAAAAGCCGAGAGCCTGTTAACAGAAAGAAATATCGTTTATCGAAGCGACTCTTTTATCTCCCTTCTGTCGGTGATCAGTTCATCCGACCTCATAGGGTTAGCGCCCACACCGGCCTTTGAACAATATGGTCCAGCGCTTAACCTGCGCAAAGTGGAGACAGACATTCAATTTCCCAGTATTGATATTTACATGATGTATAATCGCTCCGCGCTAAATAGCTCAGCATTCGCGAGTTTTATTGAAGAAATAACTTTACCGTGAGATGTTAGCGTGGTTCTCGCACAGAGTGGGAGCCACCTTTTCCAGAAACATACACCATCGTTATAGAAACATTCAGCATAAACTTTATACACCTCATAAATTATTGACTGATATAATTCTCACTCTAGTATTGACACCAACGTCTGGTATTTATTCCTCAGGATGAGAATAAGCATGTCAATTTATAAATACCCCTTAAACCAGGATGTTCTTACTGCGGCGAGGGAACGTATTAAATGGACTCTCGAAAACTTACCCAGGACCTGTGTCTCTTTTTCAGGAGGTAAAGACTCCACCGTCATGCTGCATCTGGTTGCCAGGCAGGCGCGGCTGATGAAAACCAAAATAGATGTCCTCTTTATCGACTGGGAAGCGCAGTTTTCCCATACCATCACCCATGTTGAGCATATGCGCGAGTTGTACAGCGATGTTATCGGCCATTTCTGGTGGGTAGCGCTTCCCCTCACCACGCAAAATTCCCTGTCGCAATTCCAGCCGGAATGGCAATGCTGGGAACCCGGCACCCGATGGGTCCGCCAGCCTCCTGACGATGCGATAACCGATCCCGCTTTTTTTCCCTTCTACCAGCCCGGCATGACGTTTGAAACCTTTGTCCGCAGCTTCTCCGACTGGTTCTCTCACAATCGCCCGGCGGCGGTGATGATTGGCATCCGCGCCGATGAGTCTTACAACCGTTTTCTGGCTATCGCGTCGGCGCGTAAGCAGCGGTTTGCCGATGATAAGCCCTGGACAACCATCGCACCGGGGGGGCATGCCTGGTATGTTTATCCCCTCTACGACTGGAAAACTGCCGATATCTGGACCTGGTTCGCCAAATCGGGATGTTGCTATAACCCGCTCTATGACCTGATGTTCCAGGCCGGCGTGCCGCCCCGCTATATGCGTATTTGCGAGCCCTTTGGCCCGGAGCAACGCCAGGGGCTATGGCTCTACCACGTTGTTGAGCCCGATCGCTGGGCGGCCATGTGCGAGCGCGTGAGCGGCGTGCGCAGCGGGGGGATTTACGCCGGGCACGATAACCATTTTTACGGCCACCGGAAAATCCTGAAACCCGAACACCTCTGCTGGCGCGAATATGCCATGCTGCTCCTCGACAGCATGCCGCAAAATACCGCTGAGCATTACCGCAATAAAATCGCCATTTATCTGCACTGGTATCAGAAGAGAGGCATAGAGGATATTCCCGATACGCAGGACGGCGATATCGGCGCCAAAGACATTCCCTCCTGGCGCCGTATTTGTAAGGTTATCCTTAATAACGACTACTGGTGCAGAGCGCTATCGTTCAGCCCAAATAAACCCAAACATTATCAACGCTACAGCGACAGAGTGAAGGCGAAACGCAAGGAGTGGGGCATATTATGCGACAAAGACTAATTACCGAGATGGAAACGTACCTTCAGTCACTTCCCGAAGAGGATCGCATTAATGCCATAAATGCTTTTCGCGAAGCGATCCATAAAAACAGTCCTTTTCGTGAGCAACCGATCGACTGTGTCCTCTGGATCAGACAGGACGCTATTACCGCTAACGACTACAACCCCAATAACGTTGCCCCACCAGAAAAACGGCTGCTCAGTAAGTCGCTGGAACTCGATGGATTCACCCAACCTATCGTTGTGACAGAAAGTGAACCGCAGCACTACGAAATTGTGGATGGTTTTCACCGTCATGAAATCGGTAAAAATCGGGCGGCGCTGAAGCATCAGCTCAAGGGGTATCTCCCCATCACCTGCCTGCGTCAGGACCGGCAGGATAAACATGACCGTATGGCCGCAACCATTCGTCACAACCGGGCGCGGGGCCGGCACCAGATTAACGCCATGTCGGAGATCGTTCGCGAGCTGGTGCAGCTTGGCTGGAACGACGAGAGAATAAGCAAGGAGCTGGGAATGGACGGGGATGAAGTCTTGCGCCTCAAGCAAATCAACGGTCTGCTGGAGCTGTTTGCAGACCGCCGCTACTCAGAAGCCTGGACGGTAAAATAATCAGAGCGTGTTGAGACGCTCTGCCGCCGCCAGCAGCGTCGATTCCTGCTTCGCAAAACAAAGACGGATCAGCTTATGCGGGAAGGGATCGGCGCAGAATACCGACAGCGGAATGGCGGCCACGCCCACCTCTTTCGTGAGCCACTGGCAGAAGCTGACGTCGTCGAGATCGGAAATCGCGCTGTAGTCGGCCAGCAGGAAGTAGGTCCCTTCACAGGGTAAAATCTCCAGGCGGCTTTTGCTCAGCGCGTTCACAAACAGATCCCGGCGTTTTCGATAGAAGTCCGGCAGCTCGCGGTAGTGCTCCGGCTCGGCGCGCAGCATATCCGCCAGCGCCAGCTGGGCAGGCGTGTTCACCGCAAAGGTCAGGTACTGGTGCACTTTACGCAGCTCGGCGCTGATAGCGGCCGGGGCCACGCAGTAGCCCACTTTCCAGCCGGTCATATGGTAGGTCTTACCAAATGACGAGACGGCGATGGCGCGCTCGCGAAGCTGCGGATGGGCCAGCACGCTGGCGTGCCCCTCTTCTGCAAAGCAGATGTGCTCGTAGACTTCATCGCTCAGCACGTAGATCTCACGTTCGGCAATCGCCTGCCACAGCGCGGCGAAATCGGCTTTCTGCCACACCGTCGCCGACGGATTGTGCGGCGTATTCAGGATCACCAGGCGGGTTTTGTCGCTCAGCAGCGCAGCAAATGCCTGCCAGTCAGGACGGAAATGCGGCGGCTGTAACGCCACGCGTTTCACCACGCCGCCGGAGAGTTCAACCGCAGGCGCATAGCTGTCGTAGCTCGGGTCAAAGCAGATGACCTCATCGCCCGTGCGCACCAGCGCGGTGATGGCCGCATACAGCGCTTCGGTCGCTCCTGCCGTCACCGTGATCTCGCTGTTCGCATCTGGCTTATGGCCATACAGCTCCGCCGTTTTATCCGCAATGGCTTCACGCAGCGCCTGCACGCCCGTCATCGGCGCGTACTGATTCGCCCCCTGCGCCACGTGGTACGCCAGACGCTCCTGCAGATAGGTCGGGCCGTCGAAATCCGGGAACCCCTGGGAAAGGTTAATGGCGTTGTGCTGCTGCGCCAGGGCGCTCATCTGCGTAAAGATGGTGGTCCCGAGATTGGGAAGCTTACTCTGCGGAATCAATGCGTTATTGCTCATTGTGTCGTGCCTGCTTGTAATACTTATGTTGCTGCCACTATAACACGATGTTAGTCTTTGGCAATCAAGACGCTTAGACGTCTATACCATATAAATATTCCCGGCCGCGAGGGTAAAATGACAGACAACCTGCAACTCACACATCTGGTCGACGCCTGCCGCTGGATTGGCGCCAAAGGCTGGGCCCCCGCCACCGGCGGCAACATGTCGGTGCGTCAGGACGAACGCCTGTGCTGGCTCAGCGAGTCCGGCAAGGACAAAGGCAGCCTGACGACGGAGGATTTTCTGCAGGTGGAGATCGCCACCAACCGCGCGCCCTCTGGCCGCAGGCCGTCGGCGGAGACCGGATTGCACACCCTTATCTATCGTCTGTTCCCGGAGGCCAACGCCGTCCTGCACGTGCATACCGTCAACGCCACGGTGCTGTCGCGTCTGGTCAAAGAAGCCGAGCTCAACATCAGCGGCTTTGAAATGCAAAAATCCCTCACCGGGCAGACCACGCATCTGGATACGGTGGCTATCCCGGTTTTTGATAACGACCAGGACATCGACGCCCTCGCCTCCCGAATCGCCCATTACGCGCAGGAACGCCCGCTTAATTATGGTTTTCTTCTTCGCGGTCATGGCTTAACCTGCTGGGGACGCGATGTGGCCGAGGCCCGCCGTCATCTGGAAGGATTAGAATTCTTATTTGAATGCGAAATGCGTTTACGACAACTGGAGAGAGTATGATTCGCGCGATTGTGACGGATATTGAAGGCACCACCAGCGATATCCGTTTTGTCCATGATGTTTTGTTCCCCTACGCGCGTGAGCGGCTGGCGGCCTTCGTGACCGCGCAGCAGTACGCCGAGCCGGTCAAATCCATTCTGGACAACCTGCGTGATGAAATCGGCCACCCGCACGCCAGCCTCAGCGAGCTTATCGACGCCCTGTTTGCCTTTATGGATGAAGACCGCAAATCCACGGCGCTCAAAGCCCTGCAGGGAATCATCTGGCATGACGGCTACGTGAACGGCGACTTTACCGGCCACCTCTACCCGGACGTGCTGCCTGCGCTGGAAAAGTGGAAAGCGCAAGGAATTGATCTCTATGTTTATTCCTCAGGCTCCGTCGCCGCGCAGAAACTGTTATTTGGCTACAGCGACGAAGGTGATATTACTCATCTGTTCAGCGGCTATTTTGATACCCACATCGGCGCCAAGCGCGAGGTGCAGTCTTATCAAAACATTGCGGCGCAAACGGGCATCGCCCCGTCGCAGATCCTGTTCCTCTCCGATATCCATCAGGAGCTGGACGCGGCTGAACAGGCAGGTTGTCGCACCCTGCAGCTGATTCGCGGCGATGATGACGGCGCAAGCCATCACCACCAGGTTCACCAGTTTGACGAGATTAATCCGGAGCAGATCCCTTCATGAGCGCATTGACCATTTATTCCGATAAAGACGCCAGTCAACACCAGTGGCACAGCACCGACGCCGCCGAGATCGCCCAGCAGCTCAACGCTAAAGGCGTGCGGTTTGAACGCTGGGCTGCGGATCGCGATTTAGGACACGATCCCGCGCCCGAAGCCGTGATCGAAGCGTATCAACATGCGATTGACAAGCTGGTGGCGGAGAAAGGCTATCAGAGCTGGGACGTGATCAGCCTGCGCGCCGACAACCCGCAGAAAGAGGCGCTGCGCGCGAAGTTCCTGAACGAACACACCCACGGCGAAGACGAAGTGCGCTTTTTCGTGGAAGGCGCGGGGCTGTTCTGCCTGCACATTGGCGATGAGGTGTATCAGGTGCTGTGCGAGAAAAACGACCTGATTTCCGTTCCCGCGGGCACACCGCACTGGTTTGATATGGGCTCAGAGCCGAACTTTACCGCCATTCGTATTTTCGATAACCCGGAAGGCTGGGTGGCGCAGTTTACGGGCGATGCGATCGCGGATGCATATCCAAGGCTGGCATGATCTTTTCTCCCTCTCCCTGTGGGAGAGGGCCGGGGTGAGGGCATCAGCGCGCACTACGCGTTAAGCCCTTTTGCATACGCCACCAGTTGATCCACCACAACCCCCCACCCTTCGTGGAAGCCCATCTGCTCATGCTGCTCGCGGATTTCCTTCGTCGGATGGCGCGCTATCGCCGTGTAGCGGGTTTTGCCCTCGCCTACGTCTTCCAGCAGCAGGATCGCCGTCATAAACGGTTTCTCCGCTGGTTTCCAGCCTTCCTCGTAACCGTCGGTAAAAACCAGCTTTTTACCGGGATCGATTTCAAGAAAAATCCCCCGGTTATCCATCCGCTGCCCGTCCACATCAAACACGGTGTTAAAGCGCCCGCCTACGCGCAGGTCGAGGTCGCATTCGATCACCTTATGGGGAGCAGGAATGAAGAAATTTTTGATGTGTTCCGGCGTAGTCCAGCAGAGCCACAGCAGGTCGCGCGGTGCGTCCACCACGCGCTCCAGTTTTAAGTCTGTTTCAGGATCGAGCGTCACGATGTTGTCCTCTCAGGGGAACCCCTTACAAGGATAGCCGGACTCAGGCGAATTTCCCGTTTGCCACCGCTTCCGGCGTGACCATGCCCGTATCCAGCACCCAGCCGCTAATCAGCGAGGCAGGCGTAACGTCAAACGCCGGGTTATAGACCTGCGCATTTTCCGGCGCCCACTGCACCGCGCCAAAGCTTCCGGCTACGCCCGTCACCTCGCTGGCGGCGCGCTGTTCAATCGGGATCGCGTCACCGTTCGGGCAGTCCGGATCGAGGGTCGTTTGCGGCGCGGCAACGTAGAACGGAATGCCGTGGAATTTCGCCAGCACCGCCAGAGAATAGGTGCCGATCTTATTCGCCACGTCGCCGTTGGCGGCAATACGATCTGCGCCCACCCACACGGCGTCCACTTTCCCTTTCGCCATCAGGCTGGCGGCCATGGAGTCGGTAATCAGCTTGTACGGCACGCCCAGCTCGCCAAGCTCCCACGCGGTCAGTCTACCGCCCTGCAGCAGCGGACGGGTTTCATCCACCCAGACGCAGCTGACGTTGCCGTCCTGATGCGCGCGGGCAATCACGCCCAATGCGGTGCCAACGCCCGCCGTTGCCAGCCCGCCGGTGTTGCAGTGGGTCAGCAGGCGGCTGCCGGGCTTAACCAGCGCGCTGCCGGCTTTCGCAATCGCGTCGCAAAGCCGTTTGTCTTCGTCAATCAGCCGCAGCGCTTCGGCAACCAGCGCCGGAACATAATCTTCCTGCCACAGCGCAATCTTCATGCGGTCGAGATTGTTCATCAGGTTCACCGCCGTCGGGCGGGAGGCGCGCAGGGTTTCCAGCGCCGCCGCCAGCTCGTCGCGGCTTTTGCCGTTTTCCGCCAGCAGCGCCAGCAGCAGGCTTGCAGAGAGACCAATCAGCGGCGCGCCGCGCACCCGCAGGGCATGAATGTGCCCAACCAGCGCCTCTACGGTCGAGGCATCCAGCCAACGTTTCTCCTGCGGAAGCGCCTGCTGGTCGAGAATAAAGAGCTGATTATTCGCCACCCGCAGGCTGGTCGTCTGTAATGTCTGCATGTCGTTAATTCCCTGTTGCGTTGTTGTAGCACATTGTGTCAGGATGAAATCCAGATGTATAGACGTCTACATGTCTTTATTAGCAAACCCGTGAGGAACAGGCCATGTCGCAATACCGTACCTTTACCGCTCAGGACGCCGTGGAATATGCCAGGCAGTTTGGCGGCCTTGATGACCCATCATCGCTGGTGGAGGCGCAGGAGGTAGGCGACGGCAACCTCAATCTGGTCTTTAAAATTTTCGACAGCGCGGGCGTGAGCCGCATCATCGTCAAGCAGGCGCTGCCCTACGTGCGCTGCGTCGGGGAGTCCTGGCCGCTGACGCTGGACCGCGCCCGCCTTGAGGCGCAAACGCTGGTCGAGCACTACCGGCACAGCCCGCAGCACACCGTAAAAATCCACCACTTCGACCCGGAACTGGCGGTAATGGTGATGGAAGATCTCTCCAGCCATCGCATCTGGCGCGGCGAGCTGATCAGCAATATTTACTACCCGCAGGCGGCGCAGCAGCTGGGCGAATACCTCGCACACGCGCTGTTCCACACCAGCGACTTCTACCTGCACCCGCACGAGAAAAAAGCGCAGGTGGCGAAATTCATCAACCCGGAGATGTGCGAGATCACCGAGGATCTGTTCTTCAACGATCCGTACCAGATCCACGAGCGCAACAGCTACCCGGCCGAGCTGGAAAATGACGTAGCGGCCCTGCGCGACGATGCCCAGCTAAAAATTGCCGTGGCCTCCCTGAAGCACCGTTTCTTTTCTCAGGCTGAAGCCCTGCTGCACGGCGATATTCACAGCGGGTCGATTTTTGTGGCCGACGGCAGCCTGAAGGCCATCGACGCCGAGTTCGGCTATTTCGGGCCGATAGGTTTTGATATTGGTACCGCCATCGGCAACCTGCTGCTGAACTTCTGCGGCCTGCCGGGGCACCTGGGCATTCGCGATGCCGCCGCCGCGCGCGAGCAGCGCCTGAGCGATATTCAGGAGCTGTGGAACACCTTCGCGGAACGCTTCCAGGCGCTGGCAAACGAGAAAGCCCGCGACGCCGCGCTCGGCGCACCGGGCTATGCCTCCGCGTTCCTGAAAAAGGTCTGGCATGACGCCATCGGGTTCTGCGGCACCGAGCTCATTCGCCGCAGCGTTGGGCTTTCCCACGTCGCGGATATCGACACCATTCAGGATGAAGCCATGCGCCACGAATGCCTGCGCCACGCGATAACGCTCGGTAAAGCGCTGATTGTCATTGCCGACCGCATCGACAGCGCGGAAGAGCTGGTGGCACGAGTGCGGCAGTACAGCTGATTTTCTCCCTCTCCCTGTGGGAGAGGGCCGGGGTGAGGGCATCAAACTGCACTTACCCCAAATACTCAATCACCGATAACCCGCCGTTATAATCCGTGCTGTAAATAATCCCCTGCGCATCCACAAACACGTCGCACGACTGGATCACCCGCGGGCGATTTGGCCGCGTATCCATCATCCTCTCCGGCGCCGCGGGCACCAGCGCCCCCGTTTCCACCGGGCGATACGGATTGGAAATGTCGTACGCGCGCACGCCCGCGTTCTGATACGTTGCAAAAATCAGCGTCGAGCTGACGAAGCTTCCCGGCCGGTTCTCATGCAGGTTGTGCGGGCCGAAATGCGCCCCTTTCGCCACGTAGTCGGTTTCACCCGGCTGCGGGAAGGTCGAGATGCTCACCGGGTTCGACGGCTCGCGGATATCAAACAGCCAGATGAGCTTCTCGCCGTCTTCCTGATTGTCCAGCACCGCTTCGTCCAGCACCACCAGCAGGTCGCGGTCCGGCAGCGGCAGCGCGGTGTGCGTCCCTCCGCCAAACGGCGGGCTCCAGTTGCGGTGGCTAATGAGCTTCGGCCGGGTGCGGTCCTTCACGTCCAGCAGCGTCAGGCCGCCGTCGCGCCAGCTGCCGTAGGCGGTGTCGCCCGCGATAATCGCGTGGTGCAGCGCGTAGCGTTTCCCTTCCGGCCAGTTCGGCTTCTCCCCTTCCGCCTGGTTCATCCCCGGCAGCCACCAGCGCCCCGCCACTTCAGGCTTACGCGGGTCCGCAAGATCGATGGTCAGGAAGATATAGTCGGTAAAGCCGTCAATAAGCGCCGACACGTAGGCCCAGCGGCCACCGACGTACCAGATGCGGTGAATGCCGATGCCGCTCAGCGACAGAAAGCCGATTTCGCGCGGCCTGTCCGGCGTGGAGATATCAAACACGCGCAGCCCGGCGCTCCAGCCTTTGTCCTTCACGTCGCTGACGGTCTCCCCCACCTGGCGGGTGTAGTAGACCTTCTCGTCGGCAAAGCGGGCATCGGCAAACAGATCCCGGGCGTTAATCACCAGCAGCAGGTCGTCATGCGCCTGCAGGTGCACGTTCCAGGTGCCGGGCGGCGCGGGCACGTAGCCTGCCGTTTTTGGGTTCTTCGGGTCGCGCACGTCGACAATCGAAAAGCCCTGCGACACCATATGGCCGATATAGGCGAAACCGCGATGCACCATCAGCTGCACGCCGTCCGGACGACCACCCTGGTCGCTATGGCCAATCAGCCGCATATTGCGGCTGTATTCTGGAGGGGGTAAAGAAGTCACCTTGAACTCCTGTTGGTTTTCTCCCTCTCCCTGTGGGAGAGGGCCGGGGTGAGGGCATCAGGCCGCACCTGACGCCACCCGGCTTGGTGTTATTTATTTTTCGCTTCCAGCGTCGCAAACCACGGCGCGATAAAATCTTCCGTCTGGCCCCAGCCCGGAATGATTTTCCCCAGAGACGCCACGTTCACCGCGCCCGGCTGGGCGGCCAGCAGCGCCTGCGGAATGGCGGCCGCTTTGAAATCGTAGGTCGCTGGCGTCGCTTCCCCGGCAATCTTGTTCGCCACCAGACGCACGTTGGTCGCGCCAATCAGCTTCGGATCCACCGCCACGCTCACCTTCCACGAACTGCCCGGTTCGCGCATCAGCTGCAGATCCTGGTTGGAGATGTCGATGCTGTAGAGCTTGATCTCGGTGCGACCGTTCTCCTTCAGCGCCTTATACGCGCCCTGGCTGAAGGCGTCCCACGTGCCCCAGATGGCGTCGATTTTGCCTTTCGGGTATTTCGCGAGGATCGCGCCTACCTTGTTGGCGGTATCACCCTGCACGTCAGAGGACACTGCGCCGATGGACTCCAGCTCTTTGATGTCCGGATACTGCTTTTGCAGCGCTTTATAGGCTGCCTGACGGCGCTCCATCGGCGGGAAGCCCGCCACCCACAGCTTGACGATATTGGCCTTGCCGTTGAAATCTTTCGCCAGCTGGCCGAAGGAGAGGTTCGTCAGCGAGGCATCATCCTGCTGGGTGACGGTCACGCCCGGGATCTCGCCGTTAACGGCGGTATCAAAGACGGCGACTTTAATCCCGGCATCCACCGCTTTCTTCACCAGCGCGGTGGAGTACGGATCGCGCCCCTGAGAGAGAATAATCCCGTCATATTTCTGGCTGATCGCCTGGTTCACGAAGTCCTGGAATTTGGCGTCATCCCCGTTGCTTAAAAAGGTGCTGACCTTAAAGCCGAGCTTTTTCCCTTCCTGAATTGCCCCGGCAATAAACTGCGTGGTGTTGTCGTCTGAGCCAAGGTTACGGATCACCGCGATGCGGATCGGGCCGTCATGGTTGGCAATGGCAGCCGGAAGCGGCGCGGGCGTAGCCGCGAAGCCTGGCAGAGCCGTAAGCAACCCAAGTGCTACCAAAGAGAGTGCAATCTTTTTCATTTTTTATCCCGTTGTGTTGTCAGCGTTTTTGTATGTAGGTAATCGCCAGTGCCACTGCGAGCACCAGCCCTTTTATAATGTCCATGGCGTAATACGGCACGGAGAGCATCACCAGCCCGTTCGACAGCACGCCGAGAATGACCGCGCCGACCAGGGTTCCCAGCGCGTTCGGCTTGCCTGAGCCTGCCAGCGAGAAACCAATCCACGCCGCCGCCACCGCATCCATCAGGTATCCGCCGCCCGCATTCACCTGCGACGAACCGATACGCGACGCCAGCAAAATCCCGCCCAGGCCCGCCAGCAGCGAGGCGATCACGTAGGCCGCCACCTTGTAGCGCGTGGTGCGAATACCGGAGAGACGCGCCGCTTCGGGGTTGCCGCCAATGGCGTACATCCGGCGTCCGTGCGTGGTCAACGAGAGGCCAAGCTGCGCCAGCACGGTCACCACCAGCATGACGATCACAATGGTCGGCACCTGCCCCAGCAGGCTAAACGCCGCCGGAATGGTCCCTTCCGCCATGTCGCCGCTCGGCAGCACCATGTTCTCGGTAATCGATCCGCCGTAGCTGTAGGTCATCGCCACGCCCTGAATGACAAACAGGCTGGCAAGCGTCGCGAGCATGTCCGGAATACGCAGGATGACGATCAGGAAGGCGTTAAACAGCCCCACCAGCGTGCAGAGCGCGAGGGTGATCAGAATCGACTCAGTGGTACCAAAGCCGTGCCAGACGAAAAGAGAAATCACCAGCGCGTTCGCCAGCGAGGCGGTGGATCCGACAGAGAGATCGAACCCGCCGATGGTCAATGAAATCGACACGCCAATGGCAATCACCGTCACGATGGCAATCGAGCGCAGAATGTTGATGATGTTGTTCGGATCGAGGAAGCTGTCCGACGCTAGGCCAAAGACGGCCACCAGCGCGACGACGGTTAACAGCATGCCCCACCTGTAGAGAAAATCGAAAATCTGCTGACGGCCAGATGCCGCCGCGTTCACTGAAAGGGCCTTGCTCACGACGCCGTTCCTCCGGTTGAATAATAAAGTAGTGTCTCTTCGCGGGCCTCGGCCCCGGCGATTTCCGCCACGATGCGACCGTCCCACAGCACGCAGATGCGGTCGCACAGCCCGACCAACTCGGCAAACTCGCCCGAGGCGTAAATCACCCCTTTGCCCTCGCGCGCCAGCCCGTCAATCAGCTGGAACAGGTCGGTTTTGGCCTTCACGTCCACGCCTTTGGTCGGCTCGTCGAATATCAGCACGCTAGCGTCATTGCGCAGCCATTTACCGATGGCGACCTTCTGCTGGTTGCCGCCGGATAAGCGGCGCAGCACCTGCCCCGGACCACGGGCGCGCACGCCGACGCGGGCAATCACCTCTTCCGCCCAGCGCCACGCCTGACGATGGCCAAACAGGCTCCAGCGCGAGAAGCTGTTATCCGCACACACGGCAAGGTTCATGCTCACCGGCTCGTCGATAAAAATGCCCTCTTTGCGGCGCTCCTCCGGCACCAGCGCCAGACCGCGCAGCACGGAGTCGGCCGGATCGCGCGGCTGCCAGGACTGATGATTCAGCTCGCCGCGCGCCACGCGGCTTTTGGTGGCGCCAAACAGCGCCTTGCAGAGTTCGGTTTTCCCCGCCCCCGCCAGCCCGGCAATCCCGAGAATTTCGCCTTTGCGCAGGTGAAGGGAGATATCTTTTAGCAGCGCGTCGTCGTGAAGCCCCTCAACGCGCAGCAGCGTTTCGTCGCCGTGCGGCGGTCGCGCGGGCGGATAGATATCGCTCAGCACGTGGCCGAGCATCTTCTCGACGATCGCTTCGCCGCTAAGATCGGCCATCGGGCCGGACTCGATCAGCTTGCCGTCGCGCAGCACCGTTAAGGTGTCGCAGATGGCCTTCAGCTCGTGAATACGGTGGGAGATAAACACCACGCCGATACCCTGCTTCTTTAAACGTCTTACCACCGCAAACAGGCGCTCGCTCTCGTGCGCATCCAGCGGCGCGGTGGGTTCATCAAGGATCAAAAAACGGCAGTGGTGGGACAGGGCCCGCGCCAGCAAAATCTGCTGCTTTTCGGCCAGCGAACAGCTGTCGATGGAACGGCGCACGTCCAGAGGGACATCCAGCTGCGCCAGCGCCTGTCTCGCCTGCTGGCGGATCGCGCGCCAGCTGAAGCGATGCCCCGGCTGCGCCAGCTGGTCGAGCATGATGTTTTCGGCAATGCTCAACCCCGGGATCAGCGCCACGTCCACCTCCTGCTGTACGAGGTGGATCCCCAGCCGTTTGGCGTCAAGCGGTTCGCGGATCGTTACCGGCTGGTTGTTAATGCTGATCTCACCCTCATAGTGGTCGTGCGTGCCGCACAGCACCGCCATCAGGGTCGATTTCCCCGCGCCGTTGGCACCGGTCAGCGCATGTACGGATCCGCCGGTTAAGGTGAAATTCACGCGCGACAGCGCCTGAAAGCCGGAAAAGGCCAGGCTGATACCGCGCATCTCAAGGCGACTGGAAACCATCCGCGTAAATCCTTCATTACTCTTCTGATTTATCGAATTTTTCACAGCTCCGGTTGACTGACAACGACGGAAAAGGCATAAGATAAAGCGAAATATTATTAGCCATCCGGATGTCCAGACATAACATCGGGTTAGCGCTTGCTAAAAAAGGACAACACCATGAGCAACACCGATATCCGCGTCGTGCCTGGCCCGGCGAACTACTTCTCACATTCCGGAAGCCTGACGCAGCTGGATAACTTCTTTACTCCGGAACAGCTTTCCCGCGCGGTGTGGATCTACGGCGAGCGCGCTATCGAAGGCGCGCGCCCTTTCCTGCCGGAGAGCTTTAACGCGCCGGGGGCGAAACGCCTGCTGTTTAAAGGCCACTGCAGCGAGCGCGACGTCACCCATCTGGTGAATGAATCCGGCAGCGACGCCAGCGTGGTGATTGGCGTCGGCGGCGGCGCGGTAATGGATACCGTGAAGGCCGTGGCGCGCCGCTTAGGGGTGCCGTTCGTGGGTATTCCCACCATTGCCGCCACCTGCGCGGCGTGGACCCCGCTCTCCGTCTGGTACAACGATGCCGGTCAGGCGCTGCATTTTGAGATCTTCGACGACGCTAACTTCCTGGTGCTGGTGGAGCCGCAGATCGTCCTTAACGCCCCGGCGGAATATCTGCTCGCGGGCATCGGCGATACGCTGGCGAAGTGGTACGAAGCGGTGGTATTGGCACCTGAGCCGGAGAACCTGCCGCTGACCGTGCGGCTGGGCATCAACGGCGCGCTGGCGATCCGCGACGTGCTGCTGACGCGCAGCGAAGAGGCGCTGGCCGACCAGCAGCGCGGTGACCAGACGCAGGCGTTCCGGGACGTGGTAGATGCGATTATCGCCGGTGGCGGGATGGTCGGCGGCCTGGGTGAACGCTATACGCGCGTGGCGGCGGCGCATGCGGTACACAACGGCTTAACCGTGCTGCCGCAGACGGAAAAATACCTGCACGGCACCAAGGTAGCCTACGGCATTCTGGTGCAGAGCGCCCTGCTCGGCCAGGACGACGTGCTGGCGCAGCTGGTGGCGGCATACCAGCGTTTTAACCTGCCGACCACGCTTCGCGAGCTGGACGTCGACATCAATAACCGGGAAGCGCTGGATAAGGTCATTGCCCACACCCTGCGCCCGGTGGAGTCGATTCACTATCTGCCGGTTGCGTTAACGCCTGACGTTCTGCGCGCCGCGTTTGAGAAAGTGGAATCCTTCAGCCGTTAATCGCCCTGACCGTCTATACCTAATGATGATTCTTACCACTCTCGTAACGAGGTCATCATGCAGATCGATTTAACAGGTAAAAAGGCGCTGGTTACCGGTGCCAGCCGCGGGTTGGGTCGGGCAATTGCACTCTCGCTGGCGCGCGCCGGTGCGGATGTGATTATTACGTATGAAAAATCGGCCGATAAAGCCCAGGCGGTCGCCGATGAGATTAAGGCGCTGGGACGACACGGCGAAGCCGTGCAGGCGGACAGCGCCAGCGCGCAGGCGATTCAGGATGCCGTCACCCATGCGGCGCGTTCCCTTGGCGGGCTGGATATTCTGGTCAATAACGCCGGGATCGCGCGCGGCGGCCCGCTGGAATCCATGACGCTGGCGGATATTGACGCCCTTATCAACGTCAACATTCGCGGCGTGGTAATCGCCATTCAGGAAGCGCTGGTGCACATGTCCGACGGCGGGCGCATTATCAACATCGGCAGCTGTCTGGCGAACCGCGTGGCGCAGCCGGGGATCGCGGTTTACTCGATGACCAAATCGGCCCTTAACTCCCTCACCCGCGGACTGGCCCGTGATTTAGGGCCGCGCGGCATTACCGTTAACCTGGTCCACCCCGGCCCCACCAACAGCGATATGAACCCGGAAGACGGCGAACAGGCTGACTCTCAGCGTCAGCTTATTGCGCTGGGTCACTACGGCCAGCCGGAAGACATCGCGGCGGCGGTCACATTTCTCGCCAGCCCGCTTGCCGGGCAGATCTCCGGTACCGGTCTGGACGTGGACGGCGGTTTGAACGCCTGATCGCATATTCCGTGCAAGCCTCTGTCGCCCGGCAGAGGCGTTTCCGAGCGCCCTCGACGGTTCGCGTTTTGCCGCTTTCTCCCGTTTTTTCTCCGCTCTACAGTACCCCATTAGAAATTCGGAATTTATCTAATAGTCTTATTATTTCCTTATATTTTGTGTGGGCGTACAGTGGAGGTACGGATGAAGATTGTCTGGTCAAAGAATGCAAAGAAAGAGTTTTCCAAAATCGATGGCCGATATCAGCGAAGAATCAAAGCAAAACTTGCTGAGCTGGACGATCGCTCAGCTCCCCGGCCCGATATCAAAAAAATATCGGCAACAGAAAATCATTTCCGGCTACGCGTTGGTGATTACCGCATTCTGATTACACTTCGGGACGATCCCGATAACCATTGTTATGTTTTGGCCGTCAAGCGCAGAACATCAACGACCTACCTTCACGAGGAGAAAGCCCCCTATGGCTGTTCAGCTAATTAAGGACGATGACGGAAAAGCGCAGTACGTCGTTATTCCCTATGATGAATACTTTCGTATGTGCTTACAGATGGCAGAAATTGACGACGAAACCGATGATGATCTAGAGGATATTGAAGTCGAACACGATTGTTATGATGACGTAGGATTACCTGGTGAAGTATGCGACGTCATGCATAACGAGAACGTCAGCCTGCAGGCCGCGTGGCGTATCCTGCGCGGCATGTCCCAGCAGGAGGTGGCGGAAAAACTCGGCATCACCCAGTCCGCCGTGTCACAGCTTGAAGCGCTGGACTCCCGTCCGCAAAAGCGCACCCGCGAAAAGCTGGCGGCAATTTATGGCTGCAAGCAGGAGCAGATCAGCCTCTATTTACCGAAAGAGGGTTAACAGCACTTAGCCCCGCCCTTGCCGCCGTAGCGGGCGTCCTGACGGTCGCGGAAAAATTCTTCGTAGGTCATGGGCGTCTGGTCCGGATGGTTGACGCGCATATGCTCGACGTAGTTGTCGTAGTCCGGCACGCCAATCATCATTTTGGCGGCCTGGCCCAGGTACTTACCTGCTTTGGAAAGGGTGTCGAACATAAGTCATTTCTCGTTTGTTTCCCTCACCCCGGCCCTCTCCCAAAGGGAGAGGGAGGATAAGAAAAGTAGGCCGGGTAAGCGCTAGCGCCACCCGGCACACAGGTTAATGCGCCCCTTTGGCCTGGGTGACAATCTCTTCCAGGTTTTCAGGCATCGGCTCGTACGGCGTCTCTTTCGCCGTTGGCTTATCGTTTTTCAACGCCGCCAGCGCGGTCTTGAGAGAATACAACGCCAGCACCACAACCACCACCATAAAGAAGATGGTCAGCCCGGCGTCCAGACGGTTGTTGAACACCAGCTGCGACAGCTGCGACTCGGTGTACTGCGCCGGGATCTTACCGCTGTCGATCATCGCCTGGAACTTGTTGGCGATCGCCAGGAAGCCCACCTTGTTGTCCGGGCTGAAGGCTTTCTGCCAGCCCGCCGTCAGGGTACAGATCAGCAGCCATGCGGTTGGCACTAATGCCACCCAGGCGTAACGCTGGCGCTTCATCTTGAACAGCACCACCGCGCAGAGCATCAGCGCCATGCCCGCCAGCATCTGGTTGGCGATACCGAACAGCGGCCACAGGGTGTTAATCCCGCCCAGCGGATCGACCACGCCCTGGTGCAGGAAGTATCCCCACGCCAGCACGCACAGCGCCGTTGCCAGCAGGTTCGCCGGGAGCGAATCGGTACGCTTCAGGTTCGGGGAGATCACGCCCAGCAGATCCTGGAGCATAAAGCGCGCCGCGCGGGTTCCCGCATCCACCGCCGTCAGGATAAACAGCGCCTCGAACAGGATGGCGAAGTGATACCAGAAGGAGACGTCCATCAGCCCGCCCAGCGCGCCGTGCAGGATGTAGGCCATCCCCACTGCCAGCGTCGGCGCCCCGCCCGCACGGGAGATAATCGACTGCTCGCCCACTTCACTGGCGATGCTCGTCAACGTATCAGGGGTAATCGCAAAGCCCCAGCCGCTTACCACCTGCGCGGCGGATGCCACCACGTCAACGGTTCCGGCAGGCGCCAGCACCGCCATCGGGCTGTTCATCGCGAAGTACACGCCCGGGTCGATGATACAGGCCGAGACCAGCGCCATGATGGCAACAAAGGACTCCATCAGCATGCCGCCGTAGCCAATCAGGCAGGCCTGATTTTCATTCGCCAGCATCTTCGGCGTGGTGCCGGAGGCAATCAGCGCGTGGAAGCCGGACACCGCGCCGCAGGCGATGGTGATAAACAGGAACGGGAACAGGTTACCGGTCCAGACCGGGCCGGTACCGTCAATAAATTTGGTCAGCGCGGGCATGGTCAGGGTCGGGCGCATAATCAGAATGCCGATCGCCAGCCCGATGATGGTGCCGATTTTCAGGAAGGTGGAGAGGTAGTCACGCGGAGCCAGCAGCAGCCACACCGGCAGCACCGCCGCCACAAAGCCGTAGCCCACCAGCATCCAGGTCAGCTGCACGCCGGTAAAGTCGAAGAACGGCGCCCAGGTCGGGCTTTCCGCCACCCAGCCGCCGGAGATAATGGCGAACACCAGGAATACCAGACCAATCACCGACACTTCACCAATGCGCCCCGGGCGCAGGTAGCGAATGTAGACCCCCATAAACAGCGCCAGCGGAATGGTGAAGGCAACGGTATAGGTTCCCCACGGGCTGTGGGTCAGCGCTTTCACCACGATCATCGCCAGCACCGCGAGGATGATCACCATGATCATAAAGGTCGCCACCAGCGCAATCACCCCGGCGGTTGCCCCCATCTCCTCTTTCACCAGCTCACCCAGCGAACGCCCGTCGCGGCGGGTCGAGACGAACAGCACCATAAAGTCCTGCACCGCGCCCGCCAGCACCACGCCCGCGAGGATCCAGATCATCCCAGGCAGGTACCCCATCTGCGCCGCCAGCACCGGCCCCACCAGCGGGCCCGCTCCGGCAATTGCCGCAAAGTGGTGGCCAAACAGCACTTTTTTGTCGGTCGGCACGTAGTCCAGCCCGTCGTTATGGCGGACGGCAGGCGTCATGCGCGTCGCGTCAACGCCTAATACGTTCTTCGCGATATAGCGGCCATAAAAACGGTACGCGATCAGATAAATGCAGACGGAGGCGACGACGATCCAGAGCGCGTTGATCTGTTCCCCCCGATTGAGGGCGATATAGCCCAGGGCAAAGGCTCCCACAACGGAGAGCCCTGCCCATGTAAGGTATTTCCCTGAGTTGTTCATAGTGGTTATCCGTTGTTGTGAAACAGTGAGATGTTACATTTTGTTTCTAGAACAACGCCGAAAATTTAACAACTTTGAAACGCAATAATGCGTGGTCAAACCAGACATTTACACCACATTGTTAAGCCGATCACTTTCGCGACGTCCTCGGTCACACTTTTGCCTTTTTCAGCCAGACGCGGCCTTACGGAATGATTTGTATCATTTTTTTTGCTCATAACCTCGCCAGAATGATCCTGCGCAATCGCGCGCTTACAAGGAAAAGGATATGAACAGTTCTGTACCTCAGGATCATAAGGTCGGGCCGGGCGCGTACTTCGCCCTGGCGTTTGCAGCCGTTTTCTTCTCCGGCCTGTTAGGCGGAAAAGAGTGGTACGGCGTCTTTGATTTCACCACCCTCAACGGTGCGTTTGGCAAAGTGGTCAGTAAAGCCAGCCTGGATGACGGCACCCTGACGACAGCCAGCAGCGCCTTTCGCGGCACCGGCGGCAGCGGCGCGATGGACGGGTTTCTCTTCGCGCTCGGTTTAATTCCCGCGGTGATGTTCGCGCTGGGGATGATCAACGTGCTGGAGCACTACGGCGCGCTGCGTGCCGCCCGCAAACTCTTAACCCCGCTGCTGCGCCCGCTGCTGGGCATTCCCGGCACCACCGGGCTCGCGCTGATTGGCAGCCTGCAAAGCACCGACGTGGGCGCGTCGCTGACCCGCAATCTGTCAGACGAAGGGCAAATCAGCGAAAAAGAGAAGGACGTTTTCGCCATGTTCCAGTTTTCCGCCGGGGCGATGATCACCAACTTTTTCTCTTCCGGGGCGATCCTCTTCACGCTGGTTGCCGTTGACGGCACGGCGGCGGTTCCCACGTCCATCGGAGCCTGTATCGCCGTCATGTTCATCATGAAAATCGTGGGCGCAAATCTGCTGCGCTTGATCCTGTCCTTCACCCGTAAAGGAGACGCCGCATGAGTGCCCCACAGTCTAACCCCGTGATTACCGATGTCTTCGTCGAAGGCGCGCGCAAGGGCTGGAGCATTGCGACCGGCAGCACCCTGCCCAACGTGGTGATGGCGTTTATCATCATCAAAGCGCTGGAAATTACCGGTGCCCTGAAAGGGCTGGGCATGATCTTCGCCCCATTGATGGGCCTGTTCGGCCTGCCGGGTGAGGCCGCCGCCGTGCTGATTGGCGGCTGGATGTCGATGGGCGGCGGGATCGGCGTCGCCATCGGCCTGTTTGATAAAGGCATTATCACCGGCGAGCACCTGGCGATCCTGGCACCCGCCATCTACCTGATGGGCTCGCAGGTGCAGTATCTGGGCCGCATTCTGGGCGTGATCGGCACCCGCGCCAAACGTATCCCGCTGATGATCGCCATCTCGGTAGTCAACGCGTTTTTAGCCATGCTGCTGATGCGCATTATTCTCTGAACAGGACGTGAATATGAATCTTGACCACTATATTGAAGAGCTGAAAACCCTGGTGAACGTGGACTGCGGCACCCAGACCATTGCGGGCGTTGCCGCCGTGGCAGGCATTATGCAGCAGCTCTGGCAGCGCGAGGGGTGGCACACCGAGCAGGTGAATCTGGGCGATAAGGTGGGCCCCGGCGTGTTCGTCAGCAACAAGCCGCAGGCGGAACGCTTTGACGTGCTGCTGGTCGGGCACCTGGATACCGTGTTTGCCCCCGGCACCGTCGCCGAGCGTCCGATGAGCGAGGACGATACCCGCCTGTACGGCCCCGGCGTCTCGGATATGAAGAGCGGACTTCTGAATATTTTGTGGGCGATGCGCGGGCTCGACGCCGCGGACAAAGATCGTCTCGCGATTGCCGTGGCGATGAACCCGGACGAAGAGACCGGCTCGGTGCACTCCCACGAATGGATCGGCGAGCTGGCTAAGCGTTCCCGCTGCGTGCTGGTCTGCGAAGCCGCCCGCGCCGACGGTTCGCTGGTGAAAGCGCGTAAAGGGATGGCGGGCTATCACCTCACCTTCAGCGGCGTGGCGGCACACGCGGGCAACGACCCGGAGAAAGGCCGCTCGGCGATTACCGCCCTGGCCAACAGCGTTATCGCCATTAATGCGCTAACCGACTGGGATCGCGGCACTACGCTCAACGTCGGGGTGATTAACGGCGGCAGCGCGGCCAACGTGGTCGCGGATAACGCCGTAGCCGAACTCGACGTGCGCTTCTGGGAAAACGACGAGTACGACCGGGTGAATCAGGCGCTGGAGGCGTTATGTGAAAAAGGCTTTTTAGACGGCGTGACCACGACGCTTGCGCGGGTGAATCACAAACCGGCGATGGCAGCCAGCGTTGCGACGCAGGCCCTGATGCAGCAGGTTGAAGCGGCAGGAAAAGCGGAGGGTATCGACATCACCTGGCAGGCGGTCGGCGGCGGCAGCGACGCCAACCACACCGCCGCGCTGGGCATCCCGACGCTCGACGGCCTGGGGCCGATTGGCGCCGGGTTCCACAGCCCCGCGGAATGGCTGGATAAAGCGTCGATTGAACCGAGAATTCGATTACTCAGACGCGTAGTCTCTATGCTTTAATTTTGCACTAAACCGTCCCCTCTCCCTGTGGGAGAGGGTTAGGGTGAGGGCAACAGACCGCACAATATCAACCCAACACCATCGTACTCAACCGGCAGGTGCAGCACCGCCGCCCCTGCTCGTCGAATACCACAATCTCCCAGCTCTGGGTGGAGCGGCCCAGATGCAGCGGCTGGCACACCCCGCGCACCTTACCGTGAGAGACCGCACGATGGTGCGTGGCGTTCAGCTCCGTTCCCACCACGCTCTGCCCGTCGCGGGTCATCAGAAAACCGGCCATTGAGCCCAGCGTTTCCGCCAGCGCCGCCGACGCGCCGCCGTGCAGCAGGCCAAACGGCTGATGGGTGCGCGCATCCACCGGCATCTCCGCTTCCAGCGTGTCGTCGCCGATACGGGTATAGACGATGCCGAGATGCGCCACCAGGGTGTTCAGGCTGGTTGCGTTCAGCTCCTCGAGCGGTAAATGACGTTTCCAGATCATTTTACGCTCCCAGCGTGGAGCCGCCGTCCACCACGATATCCTGCAGGGTGATATGGCTGGCGGCATCGGACGCCAGGAACAGTACCGTGCTGGCAATCTCCTGCGGACGGGCGATTTTGCCCAGCGGAATGCCGAGCTTGAACTGCTCGCCAAAGCCGCGAATACGCTGCTGCTCCGCGTCGTCGCGGGTCCAAAGAGTGCGCTGCATATCGGTGTCCGTTGAGCCCGGCGACACCAGGTTACAGCGCACGCCGCTGCCCGCCAGCTCCAGCCCGACGGTCAGGGCCAGGCTTTTCAGCGCCGCCTTCGAGGCGCCATAGGCGCTCATGCCGATGCGCGGCGTGTGCGCCGCGTCGGACGCCACGGTGACTATCGCCCCGCCCTGCTGACGGCGGAACTGGCCCATCGTCTGCTGGAACAGGTTGAACGCGCCGCCGACGTTGACCGCAAAGGTCTGCTGCCAGTCCTCCTGCGAGAGCCGATCCGTCGCCCCCATGCGCAAAATGCCCGCCGCGTTGACCAGCACGTCCAGCCGCTCAAGGGTATTAAGCAAACGGCCACACGCATCGCTGACCTGAGCAAAATCCGCCACGTCCAGCGTTTCGGTGGCGAAAGGATAATCACCCAGCGGAAACGCCAGATCGAAGCCGGTCACCTGTGCGCCTGCCTCCACAAAGGCCAGCGCCGTCGCGTAGCCAATCCCCTTCCCCGCGCCCGTCACCCAGACGGTCTTGCCGGTAAAATCAAAACCCATCACTTCACCTCGCGGGAGAGCAGCGCCCACCAGGCGTCGATTGTTGGATTTTTTGCCAGCATCACGAAATCAATATCGCCGTGCACTTTGCGCCAGCGGGCGGCCAGCGCCATCATGCGCACCGAGTCCAGGCCGTAGTCGATCAGGTTTTCTTCATCCATTGGCTCGTCGGACTCATCCAGCAGCGGCAGGATCAGCTCGCGCAGCGCGGCTTTAGTCGCCGGAACGGACGGCAGCAGCTCGTCGGTCATCACCACGCGGCCCGAGCGTCCGGCCACGTAGTTCAGCGACATCAGGTGCTCGTCGCGGGTGAAATCCGCCAGCGCGTCGGCGATAAAGAACGGCTTGATGTCGCGCATAAAGGCATCGGTGGCGGTGGTCATGCAGCCGATATGGGCGTAGACGCCGGTAATCAGCAGCTGGTTGCGGCCCGTCTCTTTCAGCATCTGCTCCAGCGGCGAGCGGTGGAACGCGCTGTAGCGCCACTTCACCAGCACCGTGTCGGCTTCGTCCGGCGTCAGTTCAGCGACGATACGCTGCTGCTCCGGCGAGCGGGTCAGTCCTGGCCCCCACATATCGTTCAGCAGGGCGCGGTCTTCATCGCTCTGCTCTTTCGGCTGCGCGGTGTAGTAGACCGGAATATGGTGTGCTTTGCAGTAAGCGCGCAGTCTGGCGATATTCGCCACCACCTGCTGCATCATCGCGCTGTTTTCGCCCCAGAAGTTCAGGAAATACTCCTGCATATCGTGGATCAACAGCGCGGCGCGCTCCGGCTCAAAGCTCCAGTTCACCTTGTTGGTCGGCAGCTCTGCGGCGGTCGGCAACGCGTAAGCGGTTAATTTTGGAATGGCCATACTCTGTTCCTCAGCCCCGGGCGCGTTCAGCGAGCCACAGGCGCAACTGTTTCTTATCGACTTTGCCGACCGGCGTCAGCGGGAGCGCATCCACGCTCTCCACGCGGTCCGGCAGCTTGAATTCGGCAACGCCCTGCTCGCGCAGGAAGCGGCGCACCTCGACCGCGCGCAGCGGCTGTTTCACCACCAGATACGCGCAGCTTTTTTCGCCCAGCAGGCTGTCCTCCATGCTTACCAGCGCGGCGTGGATCACCGCCTCGTGCCGCAGCAGCAGGTTTTCGATCTCTTCGGCGGCGATCTTCTCGCCGCCGCGGTTGATCTGATCCTTCTCGCGCCCCTGCACGGTGATGTAGCCCTGCTCGTCAATGGCAATCAGATCGCCGGAGCAGTAAAAGCCGTCGGCGTCAAAGGCGCTGGCGTTGTGTTCCGGGCTGTTGAAATAGCCGCGGAAGGTATACGGCCCGCGCGTCATCAGACGCCCAACCTCACCGCGCGGCAGCGGGTTGCCGTGCTCGTCCGCCACCCACACTTCGTCGTCCGGGCACATCGGGCGGCCCTGGGTGTTGATGATGCGTTCCGGCGCGTCGTCGAGCGCGGTGTAGTTCACCAGCCCTTCCGCCATGCCGAACACCTGCTGAAGCTGGCAGCCGATTTCCGCCGGAATGCGCGCCGCAAGCGTGGCGGAGAGGCGTGCGCCCCCCACCTGCAGCAGCCTGAGGGAAGTGAGCTGCGCGTTCCCCGCGCCGTCGGCAATCGCCTGCAGCCAGAGGCTCACCGCCGGGGGGACCAGCGAGGTGACGTTAATCTGATGCCGTTCAATCAGCGGGAAGCAGAGCGTGGCGCTCGGATCGTTCGCCAGCACCACGCAGCCGCCCGCGGTGAAGACGCCTAACGATCCCGGCGAGCTCATGGCGTAGTTATGCGCCGCGGGCAGCGCGTTCAGGTAACGCGTTTCAGCGGTAATGCCGCAGATCTCGTTGCTGCGGCGAATGCTGTAGTCGTAATCGTTATGCGTGCGCGGGATCAGCTTCGGCGTGCCGGTGCTGCCGCCGGAGAGCTGGAAGAAGGCCACCTCGTCGGCGGGCGTCGGGTTCGGGATGAAGTTGTCCGCCGGACGCGCAATCGCCGCTTCCAGGGCGTGGTCAGCCTTATCGCCGCGCAGGAGTACGACGCGTGCCGAGCGGTGCGCATCCTCAAAGGCGTTGAGAAAGTCATCGCCCGCAAACAGCGCGTGGTCGCGATCGGCAATCAGCACGGCGGGTTTGATCTGCTCCGCGTAGGCGTTCAGCTCGCTGCTCTGATGGCTGAAGAGCGCATTGACCGGCGCGACGCCGATTTGCAGCAGCGCGAAGAAGGTGATGTAGAACTCGGCCACGTTGCCGAGCTGCACCAGCGCGGTCTCGCCGCGGTGCAGCCCCTGCGCCTGAAGGGCAGACGCGAGGTTGTTCACCGCCTGATTAAACGCGCGGTAGGTGATGTGCCGCTCGCCGTCGATTATCGCCACGGCATCGCTGTCCGCGCGATCCGTCAGGATGTGGGTCAGCGGCAGATCCTGCCAGTAGCCTTTTTCGCGGTAGCGGCGGGCAAACGCCTCAGGCCAGCGGGTAAAAGGGATGGTCATGAGTCTTCCTTAGTGCAAACCAAACACGTTGAGCATGGTGGAGAGCTTCACGCCCGTTTCGCGCCACTCGCCCACCGGCGAGGAGGCGGGCACAATGCCCGCACCGGCAAACAGGCGAACGGTATTTTTATGCAGACGCGCGCAGCGGATGGTCACCACCCACTCGCCGTTGCCTTCGCTGTCGCACCAGCCGACGATGCCGCCGAACAGCTCGCGGTCGAACGGCTCCAGCTCGGCGATCAGTTCTTTCGCCGCCTGGTGCGGGAAACCGCTCAGCGCCGGCGTCGGGTGCAGCAGGCAGGCCAGCGTCAGGGCGTTTTCATTTTCACGCGCCTCGCCTTCTACCGGCGTTGCCAGATGCCACAGCGTCGGCGTGGTAATCAGCTGAGGAGAATCCGGCATGCTGAGACGGTGGCTGCGCGGTGCCAGAATGGCCTTCATCGCCTGGGTCACCAGGTCGTGCTCGTGACGGTCTTTTTCGGAGGCCAGCAGCTTATTGCCCGCTTCGCGATCCAGCACGTCGTCCGGCTGACGACGCGCCGAGCCTGCCAGCGGCAGCGAGCTAAAGTGCGCGCCCTCTTTGCGCAGCAGCAGTTCCGGGCTTGCGCCCAGCAGCACGCCGCCGTCTTCCAGCGGCACGTGGAAGTTAAAGCTCGCCGGGTTCTGGGCGATCAGGCGCTCCATCAGCGCACCGCTATCCATGTTTGTGTCGGTCGCGATATCAATCAGGCGCGACAGCACGACCTTGTTGACCTGCGGCGTGGCGGTCAGCGACGCGGCGCGCGCGACCATCTCTTCGAACACCGGCTGCGGCGGAATCTCGGTACGTTTTTCGATATTCAGTGACTGCGCACCGGAGAAATAGCGTGAAGACTGCTGACGCGCCGGGCGAGAAAACGTCTGCCAGCGTTCGGGAATAAACAGCGACGACGGCTTGCGGGTATCGAACGGGATAGCCCCTACCATCACCGGATGAGCGATACCGCTGGCTTTCGCATTCCGGAAGGCCTGGGCTAATTTTTGCTGGAAGTGCCCCGCCGGATCGTCGCCGCCAACGGCGGACTCACTGAAGCGGGCAAAGCAGCCGGACGTGGTAAAGCTGCGGTAGGGCGACATAAAGAAAAAGCGGTCTGATTCGAGCGTGGTTGCGGTGTGCTGAACTTCCTCAGCCAGGGACGTATCCATATCATCCTCCTCAAAATGATAAAAGAAGCAATAATGATTATCATTTATATTTTCGTCGGCTAACCTAATCCCACATCGCTTCGCTGTCAACCGTCGGGCAAACAACTTGTGCGACAAAAGCTTGCATCCCTTCGCGGTAGCCATGAAAATGAGAAGCATTATCTTCAAAAAAAACAGGATGTCGCGCTGTGAAATTCCCTGCTCTATTCCGTAATACCCTGCTTTTACCTGGACTTTTTGTTTTAGGACTTGCCTCAGCCGCTGCCGCCGACTGGCCGCGTCAGGTGACCGACAGCCGCGGCGTTCACACGCTTGAGAGCAAACCGACGCGCATTGTCTCCACCAGCGTGACCTTAACCGGCTCCCTGCTGGCGATTGACGCCCCGGTCATTGCCAGCGGCGCGACCACGCCGAACAACCGCGTGGCGGATGGGCAGGGTTTCCTGCGTCAGTGGGGAGATATCGCAAAACAGCGCAAGGTTGCGCGGCTGTACATCGGCGAGCCGAGCGCCGAAGCGGTAGCGGCCCAGATGCCGGATCTGATTTTGATCGGCGCCACCGGCGGGGATTCCGCGCTGGCGCTGTACGATCAGCTCTCCGCCATCGCCCCAACGCTTATCATCAACTACGACGACAAGAGCTGGCAGGCGCTGCTGACCCAGCTGGGCAGCATCACCGGACAGGAAAAACAGGCTGCAGAGCGCATTGCCGCGTTTGATAAACAGCTCGCGCAGGTAAAACAGCAGATGAAGCTGCCGCCGCAGCCGGTGAACGCCATCGTCTACACCGCCGCCGCGCACAGCGCCAACCTGTGGACCGCTGAATCCGCGCAGGGCAAGCTGCTGCACCAGCTGGGCTTTACGCTGGCGGAGCTGCCCGCCGGGCTGCAGACCTCCAAAAGCCAGGGCAAACGCCACGACATTATTCAGCTGGGAGGGGAAAACCTGGCGACGGGGCTGAACGGCGAAGGGCTGTTTGTGTTTGCCGGCGACCAGAAAGACGTGGATGCGATTTACGCCAACCCGCTGCTGGCGCATTTGCCGTCGGTGAAAAACAAACGGGTTTGGGCATTGGGAACGGAGACGTTCCGCCTCGATTATTACAGCGCGATGTTGGTATTAAACAGATTGAATGCGTTGTTTAAGTAGGCATTTTCCCTCCCTCTCCCCGTGGGAGAGGGCCGGGGTGAGGGCATCAGGCCGCACCGTCGTTCAACACACTCTCCTGCCTGAACCGCCGCAATTCCACCAACGCCACTAACAAAATCACGCCAACCATCGCTAACGCAAACCCGCTGCTGCTCGCCGAGGCCACCGGAGTCATCATCGCTCCCAGCCCGCCGAGGATCGCTGCGCCAATCGCATCCCCCGTGACGTTTTGCGCCGTCCACAGGCCGTTAATGCGCCCGAGCATGCCTTCCGGCGTCTGGGTCTGGATCAGGGTGTACTGCAGCAGCGAGCTGATGGCGCTCAGCCAGCCGAAGATCACCAGGCACAACACGCCCAGCGCCCACACCGGCATCAGGCTGAAGAAGCCGATGGCGATAAACGACGCCAGCGTGGCAAGCAGCATAATCAGCCCCGGACGCGCGCTCTGCGCCAGGTTCCCGCTGGTCAGCGCCCCGCACGCCGCGCCGAGCGGAATGGCGGCGTAGAGAATGCCAATCTCCGAGGCGCTCATCTGCCACTCTCCCGCCAGCGCCGGGTACAGCACGCGCACGGCGCTCGCCATCGTCAGCAGGCCGCCGAGCAGCGCAATGCCGCCAATCAGCGAGTTGTTGAACAGGAAACGAATCGCGGCCATCAGCGATTTCAGCGGATGCTCGCGCGGCTGCGGCGGAGGAGGCAGCAGCGGCAGGCGCAGCAGCGTCAGGGTGGTAATGAAGGTCCCCGCCGCCGCCAGGCCGTAGTTCCACGCCACGTTGCCGGTCGCCAGCAGCAGGCCGCCCACCATCGGCGAAATCACCGAGCCGAGGCGCACGGTGAGCATGGTGATCGCTCCCGCCTGCATCAGGTTCTCGCGCCCGACCAGCGCGGGCGTTGCCGCCAGCAGCGCCGTCACGCCCAGCGAGGCAAAAAAGCCGTCCCACAGCCCCAGGGCATAAATCGCGATCAGCGACGGCTCCGGCAGCATCGCGTTCAGACACAGCCCGATAAAGCCCACGCCGCATGTGCCGCGCGCCAGCAGGATCAGCTTCTTACGCTCGTAGCGGTCCGCCAGCACGCCGCCCACCATCAGGCCGATGAACATCGCCCCGCCGGTTAAGGTGACGGATAACCCCACCAGCCAGCTGGAGTGCGTCATGGTCTGGATCTGTACCGGCACGGCCACGCCGAGCAGGCCGAGGGACAAAATGGAGATAAAGCGAGCGATAAAAACGGCGCGATACGCCGGGTGCGTTTTCAGCAGGCTGAGGTTAAGCAGCCAGGATTTTTGATTCATGACAAAGCCTTGAGTCTATTTCTACCCTTTCCATGGGCGCACATGCTAACATAGCCAAATAAGATAGATAACGATAATCACTATCATTATCAAATCATGGATGTTGCTATGTCGTTTTCCTCTTCTGCGGTGCGCGCCGTTGCCGTGCCCGTTTTACTGCTGCTCCTGAGCCTTGCGGTAGCACTCAGCCTGCTGGTCGGCGCGAAGCCGCTGCCCGCGTCCGTTATCGTTGATGCGCTCTCCGGCACCTGCCAGAGCGCCGACTGTATTATCGTGCTCGACGCCCGACTGCCCCGCACGCTTGCCGGACTGCTGGCGGGTGGCGCGCTCGGCCTTGCCGGTGCCCTGATGCAAACCCTTACCCGTAACCCGCTGGCAGACCCCGGCATTCTCGGCGTTAACTCCGGCGCCAGCTTTGCCATCGTGCTCGGCGCGGCGCTTTTCGGGTTGACCTCGCCCTCCGAGCAGCTGGTCATGGCCTTCTGCGGCGCGCTGGCCGCCTCGCTGGTGGTCGCGTTTACCGGCAGCCAGGGCGGCGGGCAGCTGAGTCCGGTACGTTTAACGCTTGCGGGCGTGGCGCTCGCGGCGGTGCTGGAGGGCCTATCCAACGGCATCGCCCTGCTCAACCCGGACGTTTACGACCAGCTGCGCTTCTGGCAGGCCGGTTCGCTGGATATCCGCACCCTTGAAACCCTAAAAGTGGTGGCGATCCCGGTCATTATCGCCGCCGCCGTGGCGCTGTTTTTAAGCCGGGCGCTCAACAGCCTGAGCCTCGGCAGCGACACCGCGACCGCCCTCGGCAATAGGGTAGCGCGCACGCAGCTGATTGGTCTGCTCGCCATCACCGTACTGTGCGGTAGCGCGACCGCGGTGGTCGGCCCGATCGCCTTTATTGGCCTGATGATGCCGCACATGGCGCGCTGGCTGGTGGGGGCGGATCACCGCTGGTCGCTGCCGGTGACGCTGCTGGCCACCCCTGCCCTGCTGCTGTTTGCCGACGTGCTGGGCCGCCTGCTGGTGCCCGGCGAGCTGCGCGTCTCGGTGGTCAGCGCCTTTATCGGCGCGCCGGTGCTGATCTTCCTGGTTCGTCGTAAACGTGGAGGTGGCGCATGATGGCCCCATCCCGTCGTTTACTCACCAGCGTCTCGCTGCTGCTTATCGCCATTCTGCTGCTGGCGGTCTGGAGCCTGCGCAGCGGCGCGGTGACGCTCGATCTTGCGCAGGTGTTTAACGCCCTGCTCGGCAGCGCGCCGCGCAACATCACCATGGTGGTGACGGAGTGGCGACTGCCGCGCGTGGCGATGGCGATTCTGGTCGGCGCGGCGCTCGGGGTGAGCGGTGCGATATTCCAGTCGCTGATGCGTAACCCGCTCGGCAGCCCGGACGTGATGGGCCTCAACACCGGGGCCTGGAGCGGCGTGCTGGTGGCGATGGTACTGTTCGGCCAGCACCTGACGGCGATTACCTTTACGGCGATGGCGGGCGGCATTCTCACCTCCCTGCTTATCTGGGCGCTGGCCTGGCGCAACGGCATCGACACCTTCCGCCTGATCATCATCGGGATCGGCATCCGCGCCATGCTGATGGCCTTTAACACCTGGCTTTTACTGCAGGCCTCGCTGGAAACCGCGCTCTCTGCCGGGCTGTGGTACGCCGGTTCCCTCAACGGCCTGACGTGGGGCAAAACCTGGCCCGCCGCGCCGCTGATTTTGCTGATGTTTATCGGCGCGCTGCTGCTGGTGCGGCGTATGCGTCTGCTGGAGATGGGCGACGACAGCGCCTGCGCGCTGGGCGTGGGCGTCGAGCACTCGCGCCTGATGCTGATGCTGGTCGCCGTACTGCTGACCGCCGCCTCTACCGCGATTGCCGGGCCGATCTCGTTTATCGCCCTCGTGGCACCGCACATCGCCCGCCGCCTCAGCGGGACGGCGCGCTGGGGCTTAACCCAGGCGGCGCTGTGCGGCGCGCTGCTGCTGCTGGCCGCCGATCTCTGCGCCCAGCGGCTGTTTATGCCTTATCAACTGCCGGTGGGCGTGGTGACCGTCAGCCTCGGCGGGATTTACCTCATCGTCTTGCTCGTTCAGGAGTCACGCAGGAAATGACAGATTCTACAACCCGCTTGCGCGGCGAAAACCTCACTCTCGGCTACGGCAAAAAAATCATTGCCCGTGACTTATCCGTCGCCATTCCGGACGGCCATTTTACGGCAATCATCGGGCCGAACGGCTGCGGCAAATCGACCCTGCTGCGCACGCTGAGCCGCCTGATGACGCCATCTGAGGGCAGCGTGTTCCTCGACGGGGAGCAGATCCAGCGCTTTGCCAGCAAAGAGGTGGCGAGGCGCATTGGGCTACTGGCGCAAAACGCCACCACGCCTGGAGACATCACGGTGCAGGAGCTGGTCTCGCGCGGGCGCTATCCGCACCAGCCGCTGTTTACCCGCTGGCGCAAAGAGGACGACGAGGCGGTCAGCCGCGCGATGGTAGCAACGGGGATTACCGATCTGGCCCAGCAGAGCGTGGACACCCTCTCCGGCGGACAGCGTCAGCGCGCGTGGATCGCGATGGTGCTGGCGCAGGAGACCTCCATCATGCTGCTGGACGAGCCGACGACCTGGCTCGACATCAGCCATCAGATTGATCTGCTGGAGCTGCTGAGCGAGCTGAACCGCACGCAGGGGTATACCCTGGCGGCGGTGCTGCACGATTTAAACCAGGCGTGCCGCTACGCTACGCACCTGATTGCCTTGCGAGACGGTGAGATCGTGGCGCAGGGCGCGCCGAAAGAGATTGTGACGCCGGAGCTGATCGAGCGGATCTACGGCATGCGCTGCATGATTATTGACGATCCGGTGGCGGGTACGCCGCTGGTTGTGCCGTTGGGCAAACGTGCGGTCTGATGCCCTCACCCCAGCCCTCTCCCACAGGGAGAGGGAGCAAACCCAACAAACATCAACCACGGATCCGTAGGCCGGGTAAGGCGTAGCCGCCGCCCGGCGCTTTTGACGTTACCCCAATATCTCCCTCAACACCGGCCCAATCTTCTCAAACGCCTGCGGTGAAATGATATCCACGTGGGCGCAGTCCTGGCTGTACACCTCAAGCTCCGCCACCCACGGCGCCCACGCAACCTGCGGATCCATCGTTCGCGTGCGCTCGGCGACAAACAGCGTCGCTTTGCCGTCAAACCGCGCGCTGTGCGCCGTGGTGAGCAGCCGCACCGCGTCGGCGTAGTTGCCCTCGATAGCGTTAAACAGCTCGCTTGAGCCCTGCCCCTGCTGAGCGGCGATAAACGCCTGACGCTCGCGCTCGATTTCCGCCAGCACTTCCGGGTCGAGGCCGTTGGCCTCTTTCTCCGCCCAGTTCTGGGTTTCCGGCGGCCAGGTATCCAGCAGGCCGAGGAAGGCCACCTCTTCATCCAGCTCGCGCAGACGGGCGGTAATTCCCTGCGCCAGCGTACCGCCGAGGGAATAGCCGAACAGATAATACGGCCCCTGCGGCTGCTGCTGACGCAGCGTAGCCAGGTGGTGCTCAATGACTCCATCCAGATCCGCACGCTGCTGCATCGGGCCGTCCGGGCGCGGCGACTGAATGCCGGTGATCGACCAGCGCGGGCTGAGATAGCGCGCCAGCACGCTAAACTGCCAGGCAAAGCCGGACGCCGGATGGAAGCAGAACAGCGTCGGGCCGTCGCCTTCCCTCAGCGGAAGAAGTGTTTCATACCCCAGCCGCTGCGCCTGCTCGTCGCTCATCTGCGAGTCCAGCAGCGCGCTGAGCTTGCTCACCGTCGAGGCGACCATAATCTGCCCCGGCGTAACCTTGCGCTCGAACGCGCGGCTAAGCTGTGCCGCCAGGCGCATCGCCAGCAGTGAATGTCCGCCGAGGGCAAAGAAGTCGGCCTCAACGTCGTTCACCTCGCAGCCCAGTAGGGCGGAAAACGCCTGCGCGACGGCGGCTTCGGTTTCCGTCTCCGGCGCGCGGCCGGATGTTTTGCTGGTCAGCTCCGGCAGCGGCAGCGCCTTGCGGTCGAGCTTGCCGTTCGCGCTGAGCGGCAGCGCGCTGATTTGCAGCAGCACCACCGGCACCATGTGCGGCGGCAGCTGCGCTTTGAGCGACTCCAGCAGCGCGTCGCGATCCAGCGGTAAGCCGGATTCAGAGACCATGTATCCCACCAGCTGGCGGGCATCGCCGCCGGTGGCCGCCGCCTGGTTGAACACGCAGGCGTGCGCCACGGCCTGAGCCACGTCCGGCAGCGACAGCATCGCCCGGTCGATTTCACCCAGCTCGATGCGCTGGCCGCGAATTTTTAGCTGATCGTCGCTGCGGCCGAGATATTCCACCGCCCCGTTGTCCAGCCAGCGGGCAACGTCGCCGGTGCGGTACATCCGCTCGCCGGGGGCAAACGGGTCGGCAATAAAGCGGCTGGCGGTGAGGTCCGGACGGCCCAAATACCCCTGCGCCAGCTGAATGCCGGTGAGATACAGATCCCCCGCCACGCCGAACGGCACCGGGCGCATCATCGCGTCCAGAATGCGCAGCCCCGTGTTCCACACCGGGAAGCCGATCGGCACGCTGTTGCCTTCCACGGCCGCCAGCTCGGGACCAAACGCCGGATACCAGCTCACGTCCACCGCCGCTTCGGTTGGGCCATAGAGGTTATGCAGCGGCGCACGGGTGAGCTGCTCCCACTCGCGGCACAGCTCGGTCGGCAGCGCTTCGCCGCTGCAGAACACCTGCTTAAGGGTTTTGCAGCACGCCGCATTTTCCGGCGTCAGCGAGGCGACAAAGGCCGCCAGCATCGACGGCACGAAGTGGGTAGTGGTCACGCCGTACTGGGCAAAGAAGCTCTGCATCGCCTGCGGATCGCGGTGCGCGTCCGGCTCGGACATCACCAGCTTCGCTCCGGCGATAAACGGCCACCAGAACTCCCACACCGACACGTCAAAGCTGCACGGCGTTTTCTGCGCCACCACGTCCGTCGCGTCCAGCGGGTAATGGTCCTGCATCCACTTCAGGCGGTTAACGATAGCGGTATGGCCGACCATGACCCCTTTCGGGCGGCCCGTCGAACCGGAGGTAAAGATGATGTATGCCGTCTGCTCCGGCTTCGCCAGGTGCAGCGGTTCCGCATCCGCAGCCGGTAACAGTGTGTTGTAACTAAATGCCGTAATCGGCAGATCGCTAAAGCGCGGGAGCTGCTCGTCGGTGGTAATGAGCAACGAAGGTTTGGCATCTTCCAGCATCATCCGCAGACGGTCATCCGGGTAGCCGGTGTCGAGCGGCAGCCACGCGGCACCGGCCTCAACGATGCCGTGCAGCGCCAGCGTCAGGAACACCGAGCGCGGGAGTGCCACCGCCACGCTGTCGCCCGGCTTCACGCCGCGCTCGCGCAGCAGGTTTGCCAGCGCGACCACCTGCTCGCGCATCTGACGATAGCTGAGCTCAATATGCGCGTCCGCCAGCGCGGGGGCGTCCGGCGTTTTGCTCGCCTGCTCCGCCACCAGATCCGCCAGCGTTGTGGACGGCAGCGCCAGCCTGGTATCGTTGATGCGCGCCAGCTGCTGGTATTCCTGCTCTGAAACGGTTTCCACTTCGCCACAGCGCAGGTCAGGGTTGGCCGCAAACTGCATCAGCATCGCGTTCAGACGCGCGACGTGACGGGAAAGCGTCGCCTCATCGTAACGCTGTTTATTGGCGAGGATCTCAATGCTCAAGCCGCCCTGCTCGTCCGGGAACAGCGCCAGCTCGAGATCGTTAACCGGGCCGGTTGCCAGCGTGTGGGTGATGGCCACCACGCCATCGATATCCAGCTGATAATCGAACACCTTGACGTTCAGCACCGGGCCAAACAGCGCTTCGTCGCCTGCGGCACGCCCGCCGTCGCGCACGATCTGCTCGGCGTCGTAGCGCTGGTGACGGCGCATCTTTTTCAGCTGGTTCGCCAGGCGCAGCGCCAGCTCCGGCAGGCTCTCCTGCGGGTTGATATTCACCGCCAGCGGCAGGACGTTGAGCACCGGCCCGGTCGCGGTCAGCGCGGCGGAGCCCATGCGGCGCATAAAGATAAACCCGGCGGCGTAGTCGAGCCGCCCGGTCAGGCGGCCCAGCCACAGCGCCACCAGCGCAAGGGCCAGATCGGTACGCTGCGCCTGCCCTGCCGCCTGTGCAAGCTGGCTAAAGGCGCGGCCGTCGGCGGCAATTTTCAGGCGCAGGATATCGGTTGTCGCCGCGCGGCCCGGTAAAGGAGCAGCAGAAAGCGACACCGGAGAAGGAAGCTGCCTGAGCTGCTCCGCCCAGAAGGCACCGTCGCGCGCGTAAGCCTCGCTGTCGCGATAGCGCTGATACTCTTCCACCACCTCGGCAAACGGCGTAAACGGGGAGGCGGGCGTCGGTTCACCCTTTTTCCATGCGGCGTAAATAGTGGCGATCTGGCGGGTAATGGCCGGGAAGCTGAAGCCATCCACCACAAGATGGTGATAGCGCTGATACCAGTACCAGTGGTTTTCCCCCACCTGAATCAGCTGGTGAAACGCCAGAGGCTGACCGCTGTCAACGCGCAGGTTTTGATTGAGATCGGCCTCCATCAGCGCCGCGGCAGCCGCATGGGAATCGACGCGAACGATGGACGGCTCCGGCAGCATCATGGACGCATCCACCCACTGCCACACCTCGCCGTTCTCCTCGGCAAAACGCATCCGCAGGGTATCGGCCTGCGTCATGCCTTCAGCGATGGCTTTTGCCAGCAATGGCGCGTCGATATCGCCTTTCAGTTCGGTGTAGTGCGCCACGCTCCAGGCGTTTGGCAGGGAGGACAGCTGTTCCGCCATCCAGATACCCGGCTGGGCGGCGACGAGAGGAAGACGGTTCATGCGCTCCCCTCCGCAAAATTGGACGGTTCAAGCGTGCGCCAGTGCCCAGCCAGCCACTGCTGGCACGCCTCCTGAGACTGCGCTTCGCACACCACGCGCCACCCCGCAGGCAGTTCGCACTGCTGCGGCCACAGGCTGTACTGCCCCTGGTCGTTTTGCAAAATGGCGAACTGTCCCTGCGGATTATCGAAAGGATTGCTGAATTCCATACAGACTCCGTTATTGAATGAGCGGCTGCCAGAGGGTCATCAGCCCCTGCGTCAGCCCACCGCGCCAGCAAAGCGCGTCGTGTCCGCCGTCAACCTGACGCCAGTAAACCTGCTGCTGCGCGCGTAGTTCGGCGTAAATCGCCTGATTGGCATTGAAAATCAGCGGCTCGTTGCGCCCGGCCTCAAGGACGATACGTAGCCCGCTCGCGGCTAGCTCACCCGCTCTGAGCTGTTCAATGAGGCACCCGTCCTGCTGCCCGCCGCGGTGCGGCCACCAGTACGAGCCGGACTGGCTCAGCACGCAGCCAAAACGCTGCGGCCAGTTGAGGCCAGCATAAAGCGAAGAGAGTCCGCCAAAGCTCTGGCCCGCCACCACGGTACGGTCGGCGCGGTCGCTAAATGGCGCGAGATTTTGTACGAGAGGGAGAAGTTCTTCCTGCACCGCCAGCCAGAAATCGGGATTACAGGGCAGTTCCCGGCTGCGGTGTTCCGTGTCGATCGCATCAATTAAGACGTAGACCGCAGACGGCAGTTTGCGCTCGGAGGTGAGCGAGGCCAGCGTGGGCCAGACCGGCATGCTTTCGGCCCAGAACTGCCCGTCGAGCAGCACCGCCAGCGGGCGCTCGGGGCCGTCATCCCCGGTGGCAAAAATCCACACGCGGCGGCGGTTGTTCAAACGCGCGCTGTTCCACTCAATGCAGACAGGCGGCTGATACGGCGTATCGGGACGATCCCAGCCGGGCTGAACGGGCGCGTCCGGCATCTCAAGCGCCGAGACGGCATGACCGCGCCCGCCGCGCCAGCTCTGCGGATTCAGCGGGTCGGACACCGCGTGCGGCAGCAGCTTGCGCCAGCCTTCGCGCAGCGCCATGCGGTCCGGCCGTGCGCCTTCAAACACGGTATCGGCAAAATCATTTTCATTCACAGAAGGGATAAAACAGTAGCTCCCGCGCCACTCGGGGCTGAACTCGCCCTGCCACTGCCAGACGTCGGTATCCGGGATGCGTTCGAGGGACTGCGGGCGGGCAAGTTGATGGTGATCGGTCACGCCGGTGATGTAGAGCCAGACGCGTTTAACTGCTGACGTTTTCTGCGTTCCTGCCGGGTCTCGCCACCAGAAGGTGACGCGATAGCTCGCCCTCAGACGTTCCCATTCTGGCCCGTTTTTCGACTGCCACCAGGCTTCACTTCCGGTTGTTAACGCCGTCACCCTTATAACCTCATGTTTAACAGACTTTTTTGCTTCAGGACAAATTTTATTGATAATATTATTGATAACTATTTGCATTTGCAATAGCGTAATGCCCGCGCTGTGGGAAGCGCGCTCATTAAATAACCATAAAAGCGGGACGTACAATGAATAAGAAGATTCACTCTCTGGCCTTGCTGGTCAATTTAGGGATTTATGGTGTTGCGCTGCCCGCCATGGCAGACGACAAGACCGCCTCTGCGCAGCACGAAGATACGATGGTGATCACCGCCGCCGAACAGAATTTACAGGCGCCGGGCGTGTCAACCATCACCGCCGATGAGATCCGTAAAAACCCGCCCGCGCGGGACGTGGCTGAAATCATCCGCACCATGCCGGGCGTTAACCTGACCGGAAACTCCACCAGCGGCCAGCGCGGCAACAACCGTCAGATTGACATTCGCGGCATGGGCCCGGAAAACACGCTGATCCTGATCGACGGCAAGCCGGTGACCAGCCGTAACTCCATCCGTCTGGGCTGGCGCGGCGAGCGCGACACCCGCGGTGATACCGGCTGGGTGCCGCCAGAGATGATCGAACGCATCGAGGTTATCCGCGGCCCGGCCGCCGCGCGCTATGGCAACGGTGCGGCAGGCGGCGTGGTAAACATCATCACCAAAAAATTCGACGACCAGTGGCATGGCTCCTGGAACACCTACCTGAACGCGCCAGAACACAAGGACGAAGGTTCCACCAAACGCACCAACTTCAGCCTGAGCGGGCCGCTGGGCGGCGACTTCAGCTTCCGCATGTTCGGTAACCTGGACAAAACCCAGGCCGACGCGTGGGACATTAACCAGGGTCACCAGTCTGACCGTACCGGTGCCTACGCCGACACGCTGCCGGCGGGCCGTGAGGGTGTGGAGAATAAAGATATCAACGGCGTGGTGCGCTGGGACTTTGCGCCAATGCAGTCCCTGGAGTTCGAAGCAGGCTACAGCCGTCAGAACAACCTCTACGCGGGCGATACCCAGAACACCAACAACGATAACAGCTCCAGCGGGCTGGTGAAGAAAAACTACGGCAAAGAAACTAACCGTATTTATCGTCAGAACTTCGCGGTCACCTGGAACGGCGGCTGGGATAACGGCATCACCACCAGCAGCTGGGCGCAGTACGAACACACCCGCAACTCGCGCCTGGGCGAAGGGCTGGCGGGCGGGCTGGAAGGCCTGTTCAACAGCAACAAATTCACCGACACCGACCTGGTCGACGTGATGCTGCACAGCGAAATCAACCTGCCGATTGATTTCCTCGTCAACCAGAACCTGACCCTGGGAACCGAGTGGAACCAGCAGCGCATGAAGGACTCAACCTCCTTTACGCAAACCCAGCAGGGCGGCACCATTCCGGGCATGAGTAACGATCGCAGCCCGTACACCTCAGCGGAGATCTTCTCCCTGTTCGCGGAAAACAACATGGAGCTGACCGACAGCACCATGCTGACCCCGGCGCTGCGCTTCGACCACCACACCATCGTCGGCAACAACTGGAGCCCGTCCCTGAACCTGTCGCAAGGTCTGGGGGATGACTTCACGCTGAAGATGGGGATCGCGCGCGCCTATAAAGCGCCGAGCCTGTACCAGACCAACCCGAACTACCTGCTGTACAGCAAAGGCCAGGGCTGCTACGCCAGCGGTGACGGCGTGGGCTGCTACATGATGGGCAACGACGACCTGAAAGCGGAAACCAGCATCAACAAAGAGATTGGTCTGGAGTGGAAACGCGACGGCTGGCTGGCGGGCGTGACCTGGTTCCGCAACGACTATCGCGACAAGATTGAAGCGGGCTACGCGCCGATCGGTCACACCTCTTCCGGTAAAGTTCAGACGGATATCTACCAGTGGGAAAACGTGCCGAAAGCGGTGGTCGAAGGGCTGGAAGGCTCCCTGAACGTGCCGGTCAGCGACACGATTAACTGGACCAACAACATCACCTACATGCTGCAGAGCAAGAACAAGGAGACCGGCGACCGTCTGTCGATCATTCCGGAGTACACGCTGAACTCGACACTGAGCTGGCAGGTACATCAGGACGTGTCGCTCCAGTCGACCTTTACCTGGTACGGCAAGCAGCAGCCGAAGAAGTACAACTACAAAGGTCAGCCTGTGACCGGGTCTGAGAAAGATGAGGTTAGCCCGTACAGCATCGTTGGCCTGAGCGCGACCTGGGACATGACCAAAAACGTCAGCCTGACCGGCGGCGTGGATAACGTCTTCGACAAACGCCAGTGGCGCGCGGGTAATGCCCAGACAACCGGAAACACCACCACCGGTGCGTATATGTACGGTGCGGGTGCGTATACGTATAATGAACCGGGTCGCACCTGGTACATGAGCGTGAATACGCGTTTCTGATACAGGCAGTAACTCCCCCTCTCCCCGTGGGAGAGGGCCGGGGTGAGGGCATCAGGCCGCACTATTTGCTGATAGAGGAAAAACATGCACACCACCCACAGCACGTTCATTCTCGCCGGCCACACCGTCCATCGCGTCACCTTCGACCCAACCACCTTCACCGACACCGATCTCCTTTGGCTCCCCCACCACGCTGAGCTTTCAAACGCCGGGCGCAAACGCAAAGCCGAGCATCTTGCCGGACGCATCGCCGCCGCGCATGCGCTCGGTGCGATACATGAACGCGCGATTCCCGGCATCGGCCCCAGCGGCGAACCGCTCTGGCCGGAAGGGGTTTCGGGGAGCATCACCCACAGCGGCACGCAGGCGATGGCGGTTGTCGTCCGCGACCAACATGCGCTTATCGGCATCGACTGCGAAACGATTCTCTCCTGGAATGAAGCAGTTGCGATAAAAGAGGGCATCGTCAATGCGCAGGAAGAAGCGAGCCTGTCGGGTACGGGCTACCCTTTCGCGCTGGCATTGACGCTGGCGTTCAGTGCTAAAGAGAGCCTCTTTAAAGCCCAGTTTCCCGAGGTAAAAGAGTACATGGGATTTGATTGCGCGCGGGCTACTGCCCTGGATGAAAGAACCCTAACCCTGACGCTCGCACATCCGGCAGGTCGTTATCATCAGGGGGTCAGTTTTACGCTGGCCTGGCAACGTACTGGCGAGAGCATCTGCACGATGATCGTGGAGCGGCAATAAAGCTTTGGTTTTTTCTCTCCCGGATTATTACACTTTTAATTTATTCAAACGCAATTTAATTATATAACCCTCCCTATTAAACGGACCTCCCGCCTCCCCCCCCACAAAAAACTCACCCAGCAATATAACCTTACGCCTGTCAGGTAAAGATGTTAAGGGGGGCAGTCCTCACCCTACCATATGTAATAGCTATTAAAATCTTCCTTAATTATTTGAATATCGCTCGCATTCAATGCCCTTACATAACAGAATTTCGCTATAAAAACGCGCGTCAGATCAAAACTGCGGCAATGAAAAATAGATAAAGATAAAATAAGCCATTTCCTTTTTTACTCATTTAGGGCCATGATGTTTGCGCTGTTTTACTTTAAATCGATACAACTAAGGAAAGTATAATGCGTGAATTAAATCAAAATGAAATGAGCAGTGTCGCTGGCGGAATTGGTGCTGGTAACGGGAACGGTAATCATAGTGGCAATGGCAACGGCAACAGTGGTGGTAATGGCGGAACCTGTAACGGTGGCAATGGCGGTAATGGCGGTCGCGGAGGTAATGGCGGCAACGGCGGTAATGGCGGAAACTGCGGCGGTGGTAATAATGGCGGTCGCCGTTAATCAACCATAAAAGCAAATACGACGGCTCACTATATATTGTCATTGTGGGCCATCGTAAAGGATGGCCTTATTTCATCAGGAGATGAAAATGCGAGAACTACTGAATTCTGAGATGCAGCTTATTTCCGGAGGATCACAATGTGACGGCGGTAACGGCGGCAACGGGGGCGCCGGTGGGAACGGAGGCCGTGGAGGAAACGGTGGCAACTGTGGTTCAGGGAATGGCGGCAACGGCGGCAATGGCGGGCGCGGGGGTAACGGAGGAGATGGCGGTAACGGTGGTCCCGGCGGGAAAGGGGGTAAAGGAGGCAAAGGTGGCCCTGGTGGACATGACGGACGCAACGGCAAAGATGGCTGAATCTTTGCGGGTTCAGCATTACTGACAGAAAGCTAATGACCAGGACAGTATGTGAACGTTCTGGAACAGGCGGAATAACCAGGCGCCATTCAGCTAAAATTGTCGCCTGGAATCAGGCTAAATCTCATAGACTCGCTTTACAAAAGGAATAGCGTGCGTGTATCGCCAACAAGCGGTTGAACACAAAAAAATGCGATGGCAGGGAAAGGCCTTATTGCTGCCTGGCGTTCCGATTTGGCTTGTTGCTGGATTATCTGCTTTTTTTATTATTGCCTTTATCGCTTTTATTTTGACGTTCAGCTACACAAGAAGGATCACCGTGATGGGTGAGATATCCACTTATCCTCGCTCATCAAATGTATATGCCAGTGTCCAGGGCGTTGTGGTTAAACAGTTTGTCACTGAAGGCCAACTGCTCAAAACAGGCGATGCCATCTACATGATAGATGTCAGTAAAAGCACGCGTAGCGGTGTTGTGAGCGATAATCAGCGAAGGGATGTTGATAACCAACTTACGCGTATTGCTCAAATCACGGCTCTTCTCCTGGAGAATAAGAGAAATACCCTGGACATGCTAAAAAAACAAAAAGAGCAATATAGCGCAGCCCTCAAACGTTCCTCAGACATTATCGCACAAGCCCAGGAAGGCATTCGCGTCATGAAAACGAACATGGAAAACTATCGGCATTATCAAGCGCGTGGTCTTATTACGCAGGATCAGCTGATAAACCAGATAGCCTTATATTACGAGCGACAAAATAATATGCTTAATTTGTCTGCTCAAAGCGATCAGAACGCATTGCAGGTGACCACTCTCGAAAGTCAGATTCAAACTCAGGCTGCAGAATTCGATAATCAGATCCATCAGATGGAGCTTCAGCGCTACGAACTGCAAAAAGAGCGTCTGAATATTGATGCCGGGGGCGCAATTATTATCCGGGCAATGGCTGAAGGGCGGGTAGACTCCTTGAGCGTTACGGTTGGTCAGATGATCAAACCTGGCGACAGCCTCCTGCAAATTATCCCTCTGACTATCGATCACTTTTCTCTTGTCACCTGGGTGCCTAATGAGGCCGTCCCCTATCTTTCTCCTGGCGACCGGGTAAACATCCGCTATGAGGCGTTTCCTGCACAAAAATTTGGCATGTTTGGCGGCACCATTTCGGTTATATCACGCTCCCCTGCCTCTCCTCAGGAGATGCAAACCTACCAGGGAGCACTTAAAGCGACCTCACCCGGGGCTGCCCCCTACTACAAAATTATTATCAGGCCTGACAGACAAAATATTGTCTATGCGGGCAAACGTCTGAGTTTAGGCAACGGTATGCAGGCTCAAAGCACCTTATTTCTGGAAAAAAGGAAGATCTACCAGTGGATGCTTTCCCCCTTCTACGATATGAAAAATAGCGCCGGGGGCCCGGTAAATGAGTAAACGCTCTCTTAAAGCACTCATCGAACAGCTGGATCTCCAGTTGCGCTCCCGGGTTCCGCTGGTCCATCAGACGGAATCGTCAGAGTGCGGCCTGGCCTGCCTCGCGATGATCTGTAGCCACTATGGCAAACAGAGCAACCTCATCGCCTTGCGTCAACAATTTAACCTGTCGGCACGCGGCACCACGCTGGCAGGCATGACGCAAATCGCTGAACAACTTGGGCTAGGAACACGCAGTTTATCCCTCGATCTGAATGAACTCAGCGCGCTTAAGACCCCGTGCATCCTGCACTGGGATTTTAACCATTTTGTGGTTCTCGTCAGCGTGAAGCAGAATCGGGTCATTCTCCACGACCCCGCCCGTGGCCGAAGAAAAGTGAGTCTTGAGGAGATGTCGCAATACTTCACCGGCATAGCCCTCGAGCTATGGCCCGAAAGTACCTTTGCCGCACAGCCCACAAGCAACCAGTTCAGCCTCAGGTCACTGGCCACAAAGGTGCACGGCCTTAAGGGTATGTTAGGTAAAATCTTTTTCTATTCGCTCATTATTGAAACCATCAACCTGCTTATACCGATCGGCACTCAACTCGCGCTGGATCATGCTATTCCCGCTGCAGATATGGGCTTGTTAACGGTGATTTGTATCGGCCTGTTTCTCTTTACTTTACTGCGCGTGGCGTTGAGCGCCCTGCGTTCATGGTCCTCATTGATGATGACGACGCTTATCAATGTACAGTGGCAGTCCGGGCTTTTTACCCATCTCATACGCCTGCCGCTGAGCTATTTTGAACGGCGAAAGCTGGGCGATATTCAGTCGCGTTTTGGGTCACTGAACACGCTTCGGGAAACCTTTACCAGCAGCATCGTTGGGGCACTTATCGACGGAACCATGATGATAGGTGTCATCGTGATGATGATACTTTATGGCGGCTGGCTGACTGGCGTGGTTATCGGCTTTACTGCGCTGTATGTTCTAACCAGACTCTTGACCTACAGTACCTATCGCGAATTATCGGAAGAAACTCTCATCAGAGATGCCCGCACCCGCTCTTATTTCATGGAAACGTTATACGGTATCGCAACCGTCAAAATGCAGGGTTTGAGTGAACGACGCGGCACTCACTGGCTAAATCTGGAAATTGATACGATCAATACAGAGATAAAAATCACCAAAATGGATCTGCTTTTTGGTGGCGTAAACGCTTTTATTATCGCCTGCGAACAAATAACAATGCTATGGCTGGGTTCAAGACTCATCATAGAAAACGCGATGACGATTGGGATGTTCATCGCTTTTGGCGTGTTCAGGGAACAATTCGCCGACAGAATCTGGTCACTTACCCATTTTTTGATGAAGTTGCGCATGATGCATCTGCACAACGAACGTGTCTCCGATATTGCGCTTAACGTAAGAGAAATGAAAAAGCCTGACAGGGAAATCATAAATACCATGCAACCTGTTACGCTGGAAACCTGCGCGCTGAGCTATCGCTATGACGACCATTCCGCCGATGTGTTTCGCGATCTTTCATTTCAGGTTTCAGCTGGCGAAAGCGTGGCGATTACAGGACCATCAGGGGCTGGGAAAACCACGCTTATGAGAGTACTTTGCGGGTTATTTGAACCCCGTTCGGGCTCAGTCACCATCGACGGAAATGACATTCAACAGCTGGGTTTAAACAACTATCGTAAAATCATCGGCTGCGTTATGCAGGATGATAAGTTGTTCTCTGGATCAATCAGGGAAAATATTTGTGGATTCGATGACAAAGCCGATAAGGACTGGATGGAAGTCTGTGCTCGCGCCAGTTATATCCATGACGTGATTGTTAAAATGCCTATGGGATACGAGACCTTAATTGGCGAACTCGGTGAAGGATTATCGGGCGGACAAAAGCAACGACTCTTCATTGCGCGCGCGCTATATCGTAAACCCGGAATTTTATTTATGGATGAAGCGACCAGCGCGCTGGACGAGGAGAGTGAGGGCTATGTCAATGCAGCCATCAAAAAGTTAAACATCACGCGAATTATCATCGCTCACAGGCAATCAACTATCGCATCCGCTGAACGCGTGATTCGACTAATGCCACTGACAGAACAGCATGGATCCAGCTCGACATGAAAGATTGCCTGATAAAAAGACTAAAACGCATCAGTAAGCAGGTAATTATTGCTACTCTCACGTTGTTCAGCGGTCTCTTTTTTGTTCATGCGAACGAAAAGCCATATGAGGATTACATGGATCCTTATCAATGGATGGAAACTCATCCCCAACAGACCGCACGCTGGTTAAATCAACGTTCAAACCAGACGGTTAACATGCTCCACGCCCTTCCCTGGCGAAACGTGCTGGCGAAAAGGTTGAGCGAGTTAGTGAATACGGCCCCCACTATTTCAGATATTTATGATGCGGGAGACAATCGTTTTTATCTCCGCTCATCGGCCGAACACCCCTACCTGCGGCTGTTTGTTAAAGAAACAGGGAAGCCTGAGCGGGTGCTCATCGATCCGCCTGTGGGTTATGGGATTAACTTTTTCATTCCTTCACATGATGGTCGCTTCGTGGCAGTTGGGCGCTCACGAAATGGAACGGAAAGCACAGATATCACGGTGTTCAGAGTGGCTGATAACGTGGTATTAGACACTCGCATCCCCGCCGTTCGCTACCCCAATGTTGTTTGGGCCGCAGATAATCAGTCCTTTTATTACAGTCTGAACACCACAACTCAGGATTCAGGACGGCAGACCTGCGGCAAGGTCTATCTCCATCATATAGAAAGCAACAACGATGTTATAACGTTTGACTGGCGCACCATTCCAGAACTCGCACAGCAATCCTGCGAAAACGTTAATCTTTACGCCTCACCTGATTCTGACTATCTGATTGTTAACGTATCAAAATCCATTAGCGGCTATGGCAGTTCTCTTTTTTCCGCTAAAAAAGACGCAGATGGCAACGGCACGCTCAACTGGACCAGGATTGTTGATCCCGATGAAAATGTCTCTGCCTTTGTTTATTCCGGGAGATGGATTTATCTGGCGAGTTATAACGCCTCATCCGGCTATGATATTTCACGAATCGATCTGGCCGCCCCCACATCCACCAGAGCGCCCGTGATGAGTTGGTCAAATGGGGAGCTAACGCAGCTAAGCATTAGCCGGAATTCACTTTATGTGGCGTACCATGACGCCGGCAGCAGTAAATTCATGCGTATTCCGTTTGCTGATATCAGTAAATCCCAGACAATTCCGGTTCCATCAGATGAAGACGTGAGTGCGATATTTGCCAGCAGTGATAGCAAAGATATTCTCTTCACCCGCCAGGGCTGGCTCAAGCCCCCTGTGATTTATCATTATCAACCAGGGGATAACATTATCCGCAACACTGAGCTAATTCCGCCGATAAGCCAGCCCCTGACAGACTATGTGGTGGAAGAAAAATGGGTGACCACAGCAGAGAATGTTCGCGTCCCGCTTACGCTCATTTATCGTAAAGGGATTGTACGCGCGGGTACGTCTCCCACCTGGCTGACGGCTTATGGCGCGTATGGCGTAAGTACGTTTCCGTCATTCGATCTGTCGCGCCTGCTCTGGCTTGAACAAGGCGGTATTCTCGCTATCGCGCATGTACGCGGAGGCGGCGAACTAGGACCCGCATGGCATGAAGAAGGAAGAGCGGATAAGAAAGAAAATTCCATTACCGATTTTATTCGTTGCGCTGAATATCTTATCGACAATAGCTACACCTCACCGTCAAAGCTGGCGATCGGTGGCGAGAGCGCAGGGGGAATTATCGTGGGTATGGCGATGACTCAGCGCCCGGAACTGTTTGCCGCTGTGGCCATAGACGCAGGGATGCTGAATACCAGCCGACTGGATAAAATTCCGATAGGCGTGATGAACTATGAAGAACTGGGATCGCCGCTGACGCCGTCTGGCAGGCGCACCTTAGTGAAAATAGATGCATACCGGCATCTGGTGCCTCAAAAACTGTATCCTCCCGTTCTGTTGACCGTGGGCCTGAATGACCAGCGCGTTTCCCCATGGCAAACAGCAAAATTCGCAGCCCGTTTAGAGGCGATAAGCACGCCGCGAAATGTGCTGGTGTTGGCTTACCGTCAGGGAGGACACAGTGCTGCAACCTATGCCGAGGCCGATTCAAAATTAATCGACACGGTAAGCTTCTTTAGCTGGAAAACCGGTCTTCAGGTTCAGGATAGATGAAAGCGGCACCCTGCTAAGGGTGCCCTATCGTTCATGCACGTAATGTCTCAAACATCCGGGAACATCACGCTATTCCCCGGCGCTTCCCTGTGCAGATGGATAAAGTTCAGGTGCCGTTCATACTGGTCCAGAATGTCCGTAATCACCTGCTCCTTGCTGTAGTCCATCAAATCATTCCCCTGGCTGCCTTCCAGCAGGAAGGTCTCAAGACGGTAGTAGGTCGACTTCCCGCTGCGCGCCCGGTAGGTAAAACCGGGCACCGAATACTGCTGCGGCCAGATCTGATAGACAAAGTTCTGCTCGTCGCCCATGTGTACCAGCAGGTCCAGGTGCCCCAGGGTCTCGCCCTCCTCCGGCGGCAAGTTTTTCAGCTCCACGTACGCGCCGCGCAGCCTCAGCTCCTGCGCGACCTCTTCCATCGCCGGGAAGCAGACCGTCTCCATCATCTGTTTGGTGTAGCGCGTGCCCGGGTAGTTCATCAGGCGCGAGAGGCGTTTTTTCCAGCTCAGCCTGTCCTGCGCGCCCATCGGACGCGGCGCGGTGTCGCGGCTGGCGCTGACGCGGCGGTAGTCTTCCACCTTGAGCGATTTATACAGCCCGGCCATCACAAAGAAGATAACGAAGCTGAACGGCAGTCCCATGATCACCGTGGTGTTCTGCAGCGCCGAGATGCCGTTGGTCATCAGCATGCCGAGCGTCAGCAGGCCGATGACGACAGACCAGAAGATGCGCAGCCAGTTCGGCGCGTCGCTGTTGATGTCTTTGAGCTTCGAGGTGAAGTTGCCCAGCACCAGCGCGCCGGAATCCGCCGAGGTGACGTAAAACAGCAGGCCGGTGATGGTCGCCACGGAGGCGCTAAAGGTGAACGCCGGGTACTGCGCCAGCAGGCTATAGAAGCCGCGCTCCGGGTGCGCCATCGCTTCCTGCGCGAAGGTTGCATTGCCGTGGATGATCTCATGGAGCGCGCTGTTGCCGAACACCGACAGCCACAGCAGGGTAAAGGTGAACGGGATAATCAGCGTGCCCATCACAAACTGGCGGATGGTGCGGCCACGTGAAATACGCGCCAGGAACAGGCCAACAAACGGCGACCACGCCACCCACCACGCCCAGAAGAACAGCGTCCAGTTGTTCATCCACTCTACCGGGCGGTCAAAGGCGAAGCTGTTCAGCGTCATGCCCATAAAGCGGTTTACGTAGTCGCCCACGTTCAGCACTAAGGCATTGAGCAGGAACGAGGTATCGCCCATAAACAGCACGAACAGGATCAGCCCCAGCGCCAGCGCCACGTTCAGCTCGGAGAGCACGCGGATGCCCTTATCGACGCCCGACGTCACCGAGATGGTGGCGATAATGACTGAGAGCGCAATCAGCGCCGCTTTGGCCGCCATCGAATCCGGGATATCAAACAGCACGCTCAGCCCGTAGTTGAGCTGCACCACGCCAATCCCGAGCGTCGTCGCAATACCGAAGATGGTGCCGATCACCGCCGCGATATCGACGCTGTGGCCAATCGGGCCGTTAATTTTTTTACCGAAAATCGGATACAGCGCGGAGCGGATGGTGAGGGGCAAATTATAACGATAGCTAAAGTATCCGAGCGCCATGCCCATCAGGGCGTACATCGACCAGCCCGTCAGTCCGTAGTGGAACAGCGTCCAGACCATCGCCTGGCGCGCGGCCTCCATCGTCTGCCCTGCCCCTTCCGGCGGCTGCATATACTGCGTGACCGGTTCCGCCACGGAGAAGAACATCAGGTCGATGCCGATGCCCGCGGCAAACAGCATCGCGGCCCAGCTCAGCAGGCTGAACTCGGGCTTGGACTGCTCCGGCCCGAGCTTCACCGAACCGAAGCGCGAGCAGGCGATGCAGACCACGAAGACGATATAGAGCGTCGCAGCCAGCAGATAGTACCAGCCGAAGGTCTTCGACACCCAATTGAGGGTGCGCCCAATCCACTCGGCAGAAAAATCACGAAAGAACACGAAAGAAGATGGTCGTCAGGGAAAACAACAAAATCAGCCCGGCGGAAGTATAAAAAACGACCGGGTTGATTTTGTCTTTTTCTCTGTCCTGTGAAAGGTCTGTCATCCAGTATCCCCACTGTTTTTGTAACTATTAAAATCCAAATCCGCAACAATTAAGACACATTTTATATTGAACGTCCAATCAAAAACCGCTTTAATGTATTACTAACGCTGATGAATGGAGTGGCAAAAATGCCCAAAGTGGGGATGCAGCCGATCCGGCGCAGGCAGCTTATCGACGCCACGCTGGAAGCAATAAATGAAGTGGGAATGCACGACGCGACGATCGCGCAGATCGCCCGTCGGGCGGGCGTTTCCACGGGGATCATCAGTCACTACTTCAAAGACAAAAACGGTCTGCTGGAAGCGACCATGCGCGACATCACCGGCCAGCTGCGCGACGCGGTAGTAAGCCGCTTACGCGCCCTGCCGGACGGCAGCGCGGAGCAGCGCCTGCAGGCGATTGTCGGCGGCAATTTTGATGAAACCCAGACCAGCGGCGCGGCCATGAAGGCCTGGCTGGCCTTCTGGGCGAGCAGCATGCACCAGCCGATGCTCTACCGCCTGCAGCAGGTGAGCAGCCGCCGTCTGCTGTCGAACCTGGTGTACGAGTTCCGCCGCGAGCTGCCGCGCGAGCAGGCCCAGGAGGCGGGCTACGGGCTGGCGGCGCTGATCGACGGGCTGTGGCTACGCGCCGCGCTGAGCGGCAAGCCGCTGGATAAAACCCTGGCGCAATCGCTCACCAGCCACTTTATCAGCCAGCATTTACCGACCGAATAACCGAGGAGAATTTATGTCCCGAATGGCAGAACAGCAGCTTTATATCAATGGTGGTTATACATCCGCCACCAGCGGTCGCACCTTCGAGACCATCAACCCGGCCAACGGTGAAGTCCTGGCGAGCGTACAGGCCGCCGGGCGTGAAGACGTCGATCGCGCCGTGGAAAGCGCAACACGCGGGCAAAAAATCTGGGCGGCGATGACCGCCATGGAGCGCTCGCGCATCCTGCGTCGCGCCGTCGATATCCTGCGCGAGCGCAACGACGAACTGGCGAAGCTGGAAACCCTCGACACCGGTAAAGCGTTTTCTGAAACCTCCACCGTCGACATCGTCACCGGTGCGGACGTGCTGGAGTACTACGCGGGGCTGATCCCGGCGCTGGAAGGCAGCCAGATCCCGCTGCGCGACACCTCGTTCGTCTACACCCGCCGCGAGCCGCTGGGCGTGGTGGCGGGCATCGGCGCGTGGAACTACCCGATCCAAATAGCCCTGTGGAAATCGGCCCCGGCGCTGGCGGCGGGCAACGCGATGATCTTCAAGCCGAGCGAGGTCACCCCGCTCACCGCTCTGAAGCTTGCCGAGATCTACACCGAAGCGGGCGTGCCGGACGGCGTGTTTAACGTCCTGCCGGGCGTGGGCGCGGAGACCGGCCAGTACCTGACCGAGCATCCGGGCATCGCGAAAGTCTCCTTCACCGGCGGCGTCGCCAGCGGCAAAAAGGTGATGGCCAACTCGGCTGCCTCCTCCCTGAAAGAGGTGACGATGGAGCTGGGCGGCAAATCCCCGCTGATTATTTTCGACGACGCGGATCTGGATCTCGCGGCGGACATCGCGATGATGGCGAACTTCTTCAGCTCCGGCCAGGTGTGCACCAACGGCACCCGCGTGTTCGTGCCCGCGAAATCTAAGGCCGTGTTTGAGCAGAAAATCGTCGAGCGCGTGGGCCGCATCCGCGCGGGCGATCTGTTCGATGAACGCACCAACTTTGGCCCGATGGTCAGCTTCCCGCACCGCGACAGCGTGCTGCGCTACATCACCAAAGGCAAAGAGGAAGGCGCGCGCGTGCTGTGCGGCGGCGACGCGCTGAAGGGCGAAGGTTTTGACAACGGCGCGTGGGTCGCCCCGACCGTGTTCACCGACTGCACCGACGAGATGACCATCGTGCGCGAAGAGATCTTTGGCCCGGTGATGTCCATCCTCACCTATGAAAGCGAAGAAGAAGCCATTCGCCGCGCCAACGACACCGACTACGGTCTGGCGGCGGGCATCGTCACTGCCGACCTGAACCGCGCGCACGGCGCCATTCATCAGCTCGAAGCGGGCATCTGCTGGATCAACACCTGGGGTGAATCCGCCGCAGAGATGCCGGTCGGCGGCTACAAACACTCCGGCATTGGCCGCGAGAACGGCGTGATGACGCTGCAGAGCTACACCCAGGTGAAGTCCATCCAGGTTGAGATGGGTAAATTCCAGTCCATATTTTAACCGGGAGGTTTATTTGCAATTTGACTACATCATTATCGGGGCCGGCTCTGCCGGCAACGTGCTGGCAACGCGACTGACTGAAGATCCGAACACCACCGTCCTGCTGCTTGAGGCGGGCGGGCCGGATTACCGCTTTGACTTCCGCACCCAGATGCCCGCCGCGCTGGCGTTCCCGCTGCAGGGCAAGCGCTACAACTGGGCGTACGAAACCGAGCCAGAGCCTTACATGAACAACCGCCGCATGGAGTGCGGACGCGGCAAAGGGCTGGGCGGCTCGTCGCTGATCAACGGCATGTGCTATATCCGCGGCAACGCGATGGACCTCGACAACTGGGCGAAAGAAACGGGCCTTGAGCATTGGAGCTACCTCAACTGCCTGCCCTACTACCGCAAGGCAGAGACGCGCGACGTGGGGCCGAACGACTACCACGGCGGCGACGGTCCGGTGAGCGTCACCACTTCCAAACCGGGCGTGAACCCGCTGTTTGAGGCAATGGTGGAAGCCGGCGTGCAGGCGGGCTACCCGCGCACCGAGGATCTCAACGGCTACCAGCAGGAAGGCTTCGGCCCGATGGACCGCACGGTCACGCCGCAGGGCCGACGCGCCAGCACCGCGCGCGGCTATCTTGACCAGGCGAAGCCGCGCCCGAACCTGACCATCCGCACCCACGCCATGACCGATCGCATTATTTTTGACGGCAAGCGCGCGGTGGCCGTCGAGTGGCTGGAGGGCGAAAGCACCATTCCGTCCAGAGCGACGGCGAAGAAAGAAGTGCTGCTGAGCACCGGAGCCATTGCCTCCCCGCAGATCCTCCAGCGCTCCGGCGTGGGCAGCGCAGACCTGCTCGCCGAGTTCGATATCCCGCTGGTGCACGACCTGCCCGGCGTGGGCGAGAACCTGCAGGATCACCTGGAGATGTACCTCCAGTACGAATGCAAAGAGCCGGTCTCCCTCTACCCTGCCCTGCAGTGGTGGAACCAGCCGAAGATTGGCGCCGAGTGGCTGTTTGGCGGCACCGGCGTGGGCGCGAGCAACCACTTCGAAGCGGGCGGGTTTATCCGCAGCCGCGAGGAGTTCGAGTGGCCGAACATTCAGTACCACTTCCTGCCGGTGGCGATTAACTACAACGGCTCGAACGCGGTAAAAGAGCACGGCTTCCAGTGCCACGTCGGCTCCATGCGCTCCCCGAGCCGCGGCCACGTGCGCATCAAGTCCCGCGATCCGCACCAGCATCCGGCGATCCTGTTCAACTATATGTCCCACGAGCAGGACTGGCAGGAGTTCCGCGACGCGATTCGCATCACCCGCGAGATCATGCACCAGCCCGCGCTGGACAAATACCGCGGTCGTGAAATCAGCCCGGGCGTCGAGTGCCAGACCGACGAACAGCTGGACGAGTTCGTGCGCAACCACGCCGAAACCGCCTTCCACCCGTGCGGCACCTGCAAGATGGGCTATGACGAAATGGCGGTGGTCGACGGCGAAGGCCGCGTACACGGACTGGAAGGGCTGCGCGTGGTGGATGCGTCGATCATGCCGCAGATCATCACCGGCAACCTGAACGCCACCACCATTATGATTGGCGAGAAGATTGCCGACGCTATTCGCGGAAGCGAGCCGCTGGCGAAGAGCACGGCGGCGTATTATGTGGCGAACGGGGCGCCGGTTCGACGCTAAGCCATTTCCCCTCTCCCCAACGGGGAGAGGGAACTCACTTCCCCGCCAAAAATTTATTTTCATTTCACTGCATCCAGTTTCCCCCCTGCCCTCGTATGTGAGTATGTGAGCAACGCCTTTGCTCCCTAATCCGAGGATAAATGATGAAAAAGCTACTCAGTGTTGCATTCGTATCCAGCGCCTTGCTCTTCTGTGCAGGCGCATCAGCAGCCATGACGTCTGGCTCCGTGATGGTGGGCGGAGCGGAAATGTTCCCGAACAAAAACATTGTTGAAAACGCCGTGAACTCAAAAGATCACACCACGCTGGTGGCGGCGGTCAAAGCGGCCGGGCTGGTGGAGACGCTGCAGAGCAAAGGGCCCTTCACCGTTTTTGCGCCAACCGATGCGGCGTTTGCAAAATTGCCTGCGGGTACGGTCGACAATCTGGTGAAGCCGGAAAATAAAGCGCAGCTCACCAGCATTCTGACCTATCACGTGGTTGCGGGTAATTACGATATGAAAGCGCTGGAGCAGAAAATTAAACAGGGCGGCGGCCACGCGGAGCTGAAAACCGTTAACGGGCAACCGCTGTGGATCATGAGCAACGGCCCGCACAATATTCAGCTCAAAGATGGTAAAGGCAACGTGGCGAACATCAGCACCTACGACGTCCATCAGAAAAATGGCGTGATCGATGTGATTGATACCGTCCTGATGCCTAAGTAGTTGTCTATACTTCGGAAGTGTGACGTTGCCTTCCGGGAAAAACATGGATAACGCGCTGGCTGAACAGCAGTTGAAATTAATGCAGGCGATCGCAAACGGCGATCGCCGCGCATTTGAACAACTTTACCGACTCACATCGCCTCACCTGTTTGCCGTCGCGCTGCGCATGCTGCGCCATCGCGCCTGGGCAGAAGAGATCCTTCACGACTGTTTTGTCACCGTCTGGAGTAAAGCCGAAACCTATAACGCTACCCTGAGCTCCCCGATGACCTGGCTTACGCATATTGTTCGCAACCGCTGTATTGACTGGCTGCGCAGCGGGCAAACCCGCGCTGCCGCCCATGAGGAGTCGTATTCGGAAGATATTCTGCTGGGCGACAGCGATGAGCAGAATAACTGGCACGACGACGCGCAGGCAGCGCGGCTCAGGCATTGTCTGGAACATTTGAGTCATGAACAGCGCCAGAGTATTACGCTCGCCTACTATCAGGGCATGTCCCACAGCGACATTGCCGACTGGCTCCAGCAGCCTGTGGGCTCGGTAAAAAGCTGGATCCGCCGCGCGATGGATCATCTTCGGGAGTGCGTGGGCCTATGAATGACAGCGAAAAACGCGATGACATGCTGGCTGCGGAATATGCCCTCGGCACCCTGCGCGGAGGGGCGCGGCTTCAGTTCCAGAAAAGACTTGCCGCTGAGCCCGGTCTGGCCGCCCGCGTGGCGTACTGGCAGGAAACGTTCAGCACGCTCGACAGTCATCTCGCGCCCGTTACCCCGCCCGAGACGGTGTGGAAGAAGATCGCCCTCGATCTGCCGCCGAAAAAGCCTTTGCGCCAAAGCCGGCCTTATCTCGGCTGGATGGTCGCGGCCGGCATCGCCGCCGTTAGCGCGGTAGCCTGGTATACCACCCGCACGCCGGAACTCGCACCGCTGATGGTGCTCAACGATGCCCAACAGCACGGACAGTGGATCGTCAGCGCGGACAGCCGCCGCCAGTATCTGAGCATAACCCCTCTCAGACCGAACGCTGTCGCGGCGCAAAACAGCCTGCAGCTTTGGCTTATTCCTGCCGGGAAGGCCCCGATATCCCTTGGGCTGCTGCAAAGTGATATACCGACCCATGTTGCTCTCAGAAACAACACCCTTACCCCTGACGCGATGATAGCCATAAGCCTTGAACCTGAGGGGGGATCCCCCACCGGTCAACCCACCGGTCCCGTGCTCTACAGTGGAAAAATTTAATTCTCAGGCCTTGTCCGCAGGGCCGCGAGGATCGGCAAATTTCATTCTGTTCATATGATTGTTACATATAAGAATTAAATATTAGGACTGCAATTAATTTAATTATTGAAAAACGTTATTGACATTCTCTTCCGCACGCCATTAAGTTTTAAGCGAGTATTATTTCATTCCAGATACAGAATATATCAAAAACGAGCATTTAAGAATTTTTCATAATTCTTAAATCTCTCCCTTCTTTTTATTTATTTTGAATCATACAACAGTGAGATAAGATCATGAATAATAGTGCAAACAAAGTTGTGGTTATCACCGGTGCCAGCAGCGGTATCGGTCAGGCCATTGCCCTTCATTTAGCCGACAAACCGTTTTCGCTGGTCCTGGTCGCGCGCCGTCTGGATAGAATCAACGCCCTGGTGGATCAAATTATTCAGCAGGGCGGGCAGGCGATTGCCGTTAAGGCCGATGTCACACGCCAGGAAGAGGTACAGAAGGCGATAAACGCCGCCGTCGCCGCATACCAGCGCGTCGATGTACTGATCAACAACGCGGGCTATATGGCTATTGCCCCCATCAGCGAACTCAAAACCGACGAGTGGGACAGGATGATTGATACCAATATCAAAGGCGTGCTGTACGGTATCGCGGCGGCATTCCCGGTGTTCCAGCGTCAGGGAAGCGGACACTTTATTAACGTTGCCTCCGTGGCGGGCATCAAGGTCCTTGCCCCCGGTGGCGTAGTGTACAGCGCCACGAAATTCGCCGTCCGCGCCCTGAGTGAAGGGTTACGTCAGGAGGCGGGGAAAACCATTCGGACTACCCTTATTTCCCCCGGTGCCGTTGAAAGCGAACTACAGTTTGGTAGCTCTGATGTCCCGAGCAAACAGTTCCTGCATGAATTTTACAAGCAGGCTATTCCGGCAGAGTCGATTGCCCGTTCCGTTTTATTTGCCATCGAACAGCCAGGCGACGTTGATATTAATGAAATTGTTGTTCGCCCCACGCAGGAAGAATTTTAGCATGCCTTAAATAATACTGAATGAGGTGTCATTATGATTAAATCATTAACGTCCTTATCAGATTTAAATATGCGCTCTGGCGCCGATATTCTCCTTGAGGTTCTTGAGAGTGAAGGCGTGGAATATATATTTGGCAACCCCGGCACGACGGAACTTCCGCTGATTGATGCCCTGCTTCGTCATGAAAACATTCACTATATTCTGGCGCTCCAGGAGAGCAGCGTGGTCGCCATTGCCGACGGCTATGCGAAAGCCTCCGGCAAAACGGGTTTTATCAATTTGCACACGGCCAGCGGCCTCGGGCACGGGATGGGAAACTTAATCAACTCGCGGATCATGAAAACGCCGCTGGTTGTCACCGTCGGGCAGCAGGACACGCGGCACTACGTGCGCGACCCGCTCCTGTACGATGACATTGTTTCCATTGGATCGCCGGTGGTGAAATGGGCGCAGGAGGTCACCAGCGCCGATCAGCTCCCGGTTCTTGTGCGCCGCGCCTTTCACGCCGCCAGCTACCCTCCCGCGGGTCCGGTGCTGCTCTCTCTGCCAATGAACGTGATGGAAGAGCTCAGCGACGCCGGGATACAAACGGCCTCAAAGGTGAACTATCACACCGTGGCGGGCTCGCTGGACGAGCTGGCGGAGAAGCTGAGCCAGGTTACGCCCGGCAGGATCATGATTGTGGCGGGGGATGAGGTTCACTCCAGCGGCTCGACGCAGGAGATTGTCCAGCTTGCGGAAGCGCTCGGTGCCCACGTTTACGGCTCCTCCTGGCCGTTGAACCTCCCCTTTCCCACGCAGCACGCGCTCTGGCGCGGCAACATGCCCACCACCGCCTGCGAAATTGCCAGCGTCGTTAACGCCTACGACGCGGTATTTATCATCGGCGGCAGAAGCCTGATCACCATTCTGTACAGCGAAGGGGACGCTATCCCGGGGACGTGCGCGGTTTATCAGCTTTCGGCCGACATGAACGAGCTGGGCCGCACCTACGCCACCCGCCTATCGGTGATGGGGGATATCAAACTCTCCCTGAAGGAACTGTTACCGAAGCTTGAGCAGCGCCGGGTGGCAAGCAAATTGACGCATCAGCGGCTGCTCAAAACGGCACGCGCTGAACGTGAAAAAGAGTGGAAACAGCAGGAAGAGCGCCTGGCTGCCGAGCGGCTGCGCCCGGCGATTTCGCCGATGGTCGCGGCCTACGAGGTGATAAAGTCCGTTCCGCCGGGCACCACGATTGTCGACGAGGCGATTGCAACGGCCAGACACGTTCGCCGGTTTATTTCCGACCAGCAGCACCCGCGCTACTACTTTATGCGCGGTGGCGGTCTGGGCTGGGGTATGCCTGCGGCGGTGGGACACTCGCTGGGGCTGGGCCGCGAGCCGGTAGTGTGCCTGATGGGCGACGGCGCTTCACTGTATTCCCCGCAGGCGCTCTGGACGGCGGCACACGAAAATCTTCCCGTCACCTTTATCGTTATGAATAACCTGGAGTACAACGTCCTGAAAAACTTTATGAAGAGCCAGCCCGCCTACAGTTCGACGCAGATGGGACGCTTTATCGGAATGGATTTGGTTAACCCGCACATCGATTTTCAGTCGCTGGGCAGCGCCATGGGCATCCACTGCTGCCGGGTTACCCAGGCGGCGGACATCGCCACGGCGGTGGCTCACGGGCTGCAATCCGGCAAAACCAACTTAATTGAAATCGTGATTTCGGCAGATTAATTACAGAATGTCGCTGTACCCTACATAACCGTTCCTATAACCGAAATGCCTCAAGCCTTTTAATCTGCCGCCCTTGTGCGTCAAAATTTTCCGCCGCCAGCCAGGCGCGCAGTTCGGCGTCTCTTTGCGGCCATTCGCCGTCAATAATAGAAAGCATATCGCTGTCGCGGTTGCGCCCTTTGCGCACCAGCTTCTGGCGCAGGCGTCCTTCCCAGACAAACCCCAGCCGCTCCGCCGCGCTGCGTGACGCAATGTTCATGGAATCGCACTTCCACTCGAGGCGCCGGTAGCCGTGCTCAAACGCATTTTTCAGCAGCAGCCACACCGTTTCGGTGCCCATCCGGGTCCCTTTCATCCTGCGCGACCAGGTCACGTGACCAATTTCCACCGACCCCAGCAGCCGCTCGTTTGCCATATAGCTCACCAGCCCCACCGCTCGTTCGGTGCGTAAATCAATGACGGCAAACGGTACCAGCTCATCGTCCATGACCTTCTCCATGATCCAGTGCGCGGTAGCTTCCACGCTCGCTGGCTGCGTGCTGGCAAGCCACGTCCAGTCGCTGTCGTCGCCCAGCGCGTAGGCCTCGTAGAGATCGGCCGCGTGGCGATCGGCATCCAGCGGCTCCAGGCGGCAATACTGGCCGAACAACGGCGTGCGGGTTAATACGCGCGCGCCTTTCCAGTCGGGAACGATATCGTTGACGGTTTGACCATGATGATTGATTTCGGGCACGGCGGTGACTCCCTGAAAGGTAAGGAGTTTGTTATAGCAGGTTAAAAAGCGGGCGAAAAGCAGCGCATTTTAATAGCCCAAGCGCATGCGATATTCCCGGAAGGCATAAGCAAAGCTGAATTTCGACTTTGCGGAATGTAAGAGTCGACCTAACGTAGCGGAGCATAAAACAATCACAATATATTCTTCTCAGGGATCGCTATGACGAAAAAACTGTTGCCGTTACTGGTGCTGGCTGCGCTCTCAAGCGCTGCCCACGCCGCTACTCCGCCCAACACGCTGGTTGTTGCCCAGGGGCTTGATGATATCGTAAGCCTCGACCCGGCCGAAGCCAACGAGCTTTCCAGCATCCAGACCGTGCCGAGCCTCTATCAGCGCCTGGTGCAGCCGGACCGCGATAACCCTGAAAAAATCACCCCGATTCTGGCAGAAAGCTGGGAAGCGGACGCGGCAGCAAAAACGCTGACGATTAAACTTAAGCCCGATGCCAAATTCGCCTCCGGCAACCCGCTGCGCCCGGAAGACGTGATCTTCTCCTACACACGCGCCGTAACGCTGAACAAATCTCCGGCGTTTATTCTCAACGTGCTGGGCTGGGACGCGAGCAACATCGCCAGCCAGCTGAAAAAGGTGGACGATCACACCCTCACGCTTCACTGGACGGCGGACGTTAGCCCGTCGGTGGCGCTGAATATTCTCTCCACGCCGATTGCCTCCATCGTCGATGAAAAGCAGGTCGCGGCGAACGTGAAGGATAACGACTTCGGTAACGCCTGGCTGAAAATGCACTCGGCGGGCAGCGGCGCGTTCAAAATGCGCGTCTATCAGCCGCATCAGGCCATCGTGCTGGAAGCCAACGAGTCAGCGCCCGGCGGCGCGCCAAAGCTCAAAAGCATCATCATTAAAAACGTCCCCGACCCGGCGTCACGCCGCCTGCTGATCCAGCAGGGTGATGCGGACGTGGTGCGCGATCTGGGTGCCGATCAGATAAGCGCCCTGGACGGCAAGCCGGGCGTCAAGGTGCTGAGCATTCCGTCCGCCGAGCAGAATTATCTGGTGTTTAACACCGGCAACAGCGCCAACCCGCTGCTGAACAACCCGGCGTTCTGGGAAGCCTCGCGCTGGCTGGTGGACTATGAAGGCATCACCAAAAATCTGCTGAAAGGCCAGTACTTTGTTCACCAGAGCTTCCTGCCGGTCGGGCTGCCGGGCGCGCTGGAAGACAATCCATTTACGTTTGACCCGGCAAAAGCGAAAGCGATCCTCGCCAAAGCGGGGATTAAAGACGCGCACTTCACGCTGGACGTGGAGAACAAGCCGCCGTTTATCACGATCGCCCAGTCGATGCAGGCGAGCTTTGCCCAGGGCGGCGTGAAGGTCGATCTGCTGCCTGCAGCCGGGAGCCAGGTCTATGCCCGCGTGCGCGCAAAGCAGCATCAGGCGGCGATCCGTCTGTGGATCCCGGACTACTTCGACGCGCACTCTAACGCCAGCGCCTTTGCGTGGAACGACGGCAAATCCAGCACCGTGGCCGGGCTTAACGGCTGGAAAATTCCAGAGCTGAACAAAGCCACGCTGGCGGCGGTAGCCGAGCCGGATCCAGCCAAGCGTCTGGATCTCTACAAGAAGATGCAGGAACAGCTGCAGCAGAATTCGCCGTACGTGTTCATCGATCAGGGCAAAACCCAGATCGTGGTGCGCGATAACGTGAAGGGGTATCAGCAGGGGCTGAACGCGGATATGGTCTGGTACGATCGCGTCACGAAGTAGCCCTTCTCCTTCTCCCTCTCCCGTGGGAGAGGGTTGGGGTGAGGGCAACATCGCGCAACAGAGCCGCCTGTTCCCCCTCACCCCCGCCCTCTCCCACAGGGAGAGGGGGTCGTCCGTGCATATTTTCAGGATAATGATTGTCCCATGCCACATCTTTCCACCCGCGTGCTCCAGGGCCTGCTGACCCTGCTGCTCACGCTCTTCGGGCTGCTGCTCGTCACGTTTGCGCTCTCGGCGTTTTCACCGGTCGATCGCGTGCTGCAGATCGTCGGCGATCACGCGAGCCAGTCAACCTACGATCAGGTTCGCCACCAGCTTGGGCTGGATCGCCCCCTGCCCGTACAGTTCTGGCACTACCTGCAAAATCTTGCACACGGTGATTTAGGCACGGCCAGCGCCACCGGTCAGCCGGTGCTGCAGGACCTGCTCCACGCGTTCCCCGCCACGCTTGAGCTGGCGACGCTGGCGTTAATCATCGGCGCCGTGCTCGGCGTGATTGCCGGGGTGCTGTGCGCCCGCTACGCCGGTTCGCCGCTCGATCTCGCCATCAGAACCCTCACCCTGCTCGGCAACTCGGTGCCCATTTTCTGGCTCGGCCTGCTGATGCTGGCCCTGTTCTACGCGAAGCTGCAGTGGAGCGCGGGTCCCGGCAGGCTGGACGATATCTGGCAGTTCACCGTCGATCCGCGCACCGGCTTTGCGCTGGTGGATACCTGGCTTTCCGGCGACCGCGAGGCGTTCCGCAACGCCCTCAGCCACCTGGTGCTGCCGGTACTGCTGCTGGCCTATTACTCGCTGGCGAGCATCACGCGCCTGACGCGCTCCGCCTGCCTGAGCGAGATGAACAAAGAGTACATCCTGCTTGCCCGCGCCAAGGGAGCCGGGGAGATGGCCATTCTGCTGCGCCACGTGCTGCCGAACATTCGCGGCACCCTGCTGACGGTGATCGCCCTCGCCTACACCAGCATGCTGGAAGGCGCGGTACTGACCGAAACCGTCTTCTCCTGGCCGGGCATCGGGCGCTACCTCACCACCGCCCTGTTCGCCGGAGACACCACCGCCATCATGGGCGGCACGCTGCTGATTGGCGTGAGCTTTGTGCTGATCAATAACCTTACCGACCTGCTCGTGCGGGCGACCGATCCCAGGGTGCGCTGATGCCGTTTTATCTTTTCTTACGCCGCCTGCGCCGCTCCCCTGCCGCGTTTTGCGGGCTGGCTGCTATCGCGCTGCTGGTGGTTATCGCCCTGTTCGCGCCGTGGCTCGCGCCGCTTGACCCGAACTGGCAGGACGCCGCCGCGCGCCTGCAGGCACCCAATATCCAGCACTGGCTGGGCACCGACAGCTACGGGCGCGACCTACTTTCACGCCTGATTTACGGCACCCGTCCGGCGCTCGGGCTGGTGGCGTTAGTCACCGTTATCACCCTGCCCGCCGGGCTGCTGGTGGGGATTTTGTCCGGCTACTACGGCGGCTGGATGGAGCGCATCCTGATGCGCTTTACCGACGTGGTGATGTCGATGCCGCGCCTGATCCTCGCCTTCGCGTTTGTGGCGATGCTTGGCCCGGGGCTGGTCAACGGCGCGCTGGCGCTGGCCCTAACCACCTGGCCCGCCTACGCGCGGCAGGCGCGGAGTGAAATTCAGCGTCTGCGCCACAGCGACTATCTCGCCGCCGCCGAGATGATGGGCATTCGCGGGCTGCGCCTGCTGGTCGGCCATATTCTGCCCCTGTGCCTGCCGTCCGCGATTGTGCGGCTGGCGTTGGATCTGGCGGGCATTATTCTGGCCGCCGCCGGGCTGGGCTTCCTCGGCCTTGGCGCGCGTCCGCCAATGGCCGAATGGGGCGCGATGATCGCCGACGGCATGCAGGTCATTTTCGACCAGTGGTGGATTGCCGCCATTCCGGGCGGCGCGATTCTGTTTGCCAGCCTAGCCTTTAACCTGCTGGGCGATGGCCTGCGCGACGTACTGGAGCCACAGCATGACTGAACAACGCGTCATCGTCGATGCGCTGAATATCGACTACCCCGCCGCGCGCGTGGTCAACAGCCTGAGCTTCACGCTGGGCAACGAGCGGCTGGCGCTGGTGGGGGAATCCGGCTCGGGCAAATCGATGTCCGCCCGCGCCCTGATGGGGCTGGTGCGCAAGCCCGGCATCGTGAGCGCGAACCGGCTAAACGTGCTCGGCAACGACCTGCTGACCCTGAGCACCCGCCGCTGGCAGGCGCTGCGCGGTAACGGGATTGCGATGGTCCTGCAGGACCCGCGCTACGCGCTGAACCCGGCGAAAAACGTCGCCGCTCAGCTTGATGAGGCGCTGACCCTGCATCAGCGCCTGCCCCGCGCCGAGCGCCTGGCGCGCATTCACGACATCATCCGTGCCGTCGGACTTAACGAACATGTCCTCACGCGCTACCCCGGCGAGCTCTCCGGGGGCATGGGCCAGCGGGTGATGATTGCGATTGCGCTCATCAACAACCCGCAGGTGCTGATTGCCGACGAACCCACCTCCGCGCTGGACGCCCGCCTGCGCAACCAGATCCTCGATCTGCTGGTGCAGCAGAGCGAAGAACGCCGGATGGCGATGCTATTAATCAGCCACGATCTGCCGCTGGTGGCGGAACACTGCGACCGCGTGCTGGTGATGTATCAGGGCGAGAAGGTCGATGAGATGGCGGCGAGCCGGCTGCCGCAGGCGACGCATCCGTATACGCGCACCCTGTGGACCTGCCGTCCAAACGCCAACACCTTCGGCCAGATGCTGCCGACGCTGGACCGTTCGCAGCCGTGGAAGGAGACCGATAATGACGCTCGTTGACGTTAAGGATCTCCAGGTGAGCTTCGGGGAGAAAACGGCGGTGTCCGCCGCCAGCTTTGCCATCGAGAAAGGTGAAACCTTCAGCCTGATCGGCGAATCCGGCTGCGGGAAATCGACTATTCTGCGCGTGCTGGCGGGGCTGCAGCGCGAGTGGAACGGCCGCATTTCGATCCTGGGAGACGCGCTACGGCCTGGGCGGCGTTTTGAAGGCGAGCTTCGCCGCAACGTGCAGATGGTGTTTCAGGATCCGTGGGCGTCGCTGCACCCGAACCACACCGTTGCGCGCACCCTGTCGGAGCCGTTACACATCCACGGCGAAACGCAGATTGCGGACAAAGTGGCGGATGCGCTGCAGCAGGTGGGGCTTTCCGCCGACGCGGGCAAGCGTTATCCGCATCAGCTTTCCGGCGGCCAGCGCCAGCGCGTGGCGATTGCCCGCGCGCTGCTGCTGCGCCCGCAGCTTCTGCTGCTGGACGAGCCGACCTCGGCGCTGGATATGTCCGTACAGGCGGAGATCCTGAACCTGCTCAACCGCCTGAAAGCCGAGCACGGCATGACCTACCTGCTGGTGAGCCATGATGCGGACGTGATTGCGCATATGTCCGACCGGGCGGCGTTTATGGCGCACGGGGAGATCCAGAGGGTGTTTGACCGCGAGGCGATGTTAAGAGGCGAGCACAGGATGGGGTAAGTGCGCGCGGCGGTGCCCGGTGGCGCTGCGCTTACCGGGCCTACGTTTCGTGCCGCGTTGAGGTTTTTTTGTAGGCCGGGTAAGGCGTAACCGCCACCCGGCAAAAAATCACTTCAGCAGCTTCACCGTGGCATCAATGTCGATCTCATCTTCGGTGAAGATCAGCGTCGTATTCTGGAAGGTGGTGATCGCCAGCTTCTTCACCGTGCGCATTTCGCCCGGCTTTTTCTCGGATTTCGGCTTGATGCTGTTCATCAGCAGCCCCACCGACAGCACCGCGTTCTCTTTGTCGATTTTGGTATCAGCCGGCTCTTCTTCGTTAAACACCACGAAGGATTTGATGGAGGAGAGCTTCACGCGCTCGCCCGCAATAAAGAGATGTTTGCTTTCGGGGATCACCTTCACCGCATAGGCGGAAAGGCCTTTGTTGTTGGTGGTTGGCTCAAAGGTCACCGCGGCATCTTTCTTAATCAGATCGGGGTTCGCGACCTTAATCACATGAAAATAGCGGTTGTCGCCGTTTTCATCTTTGATAAATCCAAAGCCTTTATCTTTAAACCACGTTGTGATTGTACCGTTCATCGCTGTTACCGCCTGTCAGATCGTAATGACTAAAGTTTTGCAGCGCGCAGTGTAATGCACAATGACGGAGGAGACAAAAAAAAGCCCCTGCACGGGTGCAGGGGAAAACTCATGTCAGAGCTTATTAGAATTTAATTAAACACCATTCCACCATCAATTAAGAGCGACTGGCCGGTCATGTAGTCGGAATCCGGGCTTGCCAGGTATGAGACGCAGGCGGCGACATCTTCCGGCTCGGACAAACGGCCAAGCGTAATGCGTTTGGCAAAGGTTTCCGTCCCGTAGCCGAGCGGTTTACCCGCCGCCTCGGAGACCTGACGGTCGATTTCCGCCCACATCGGCGTTTTGACAATGCCCGGGCAGTAGGCGTTAACGGTGATCCCCAGCGGCGCGAGATCCCGCGCGGCGGTCTGGGTTAAGCCGCGCACCGCGAATTTACTGGAACTGTAGACCGCCAGTTCAGGGTTGCCGGTGTGGCCCGCCTGGGAGCAGGCGTTGATGATCTTGCCGCCGTGCCCCTCTTTGCGGAAGGCGTCAATCGCGGCCTGGATCCCCCAGATCACCCCTTTCACGTTGATGTTGTAGACCTTGTCGACAATGTCCGGCGTGATGGATTCGATGGGGGTAGACGGCGCAATCCCGGCGTTATTCACGATAACGTTAAAGCCGCCCAGCGCGGTGCGCGCTTTCTCCACCGCCGCAAATACCTGTTCGCGGTCAGAGACATCGACCTTCACGGCAACGGCGTTGCCGCCGTTACGGATGATTTCATCGGCGACGGCTCTTGCCGTCTCAACGTTATAGTCGGCGATGGCGACGGCAAAGCCGTCTTTCACCAGGCGAAGCGCGATCGCTTTACCAATCCCCTGGCCTGAGCCTGTTATGAGAGCAACTTTTTGCATTTCTCTGTCCTTATCGTGAGTCACAAAATCTGGCTGAGATGGAGCTGGCCCATCAGCAGCGGGTTATCGCTGTAGTCAACGGGAATGGCCACCACGGCAGGGCCATCCACATCCATCGCCGCACGCAGCGTGGGTTCCAGCGCCTCGGCGCTCTCAACGGCAAAGCCTTTCGCACCGAAGGCGTCGGCATACGCTTTGAAATCGACCGGGCCGAACTCGACGCCGGAAAGCCGCTGGTATTTTTTCTCTTCCTGAATCGCCACCATGTTGTAGGCGTTATCCACCCAGATGATGTGCAGCACGTTGGCGTTGAGGCGCACCGCGGTTTCCAGCTCCATGCTGGACTGCAGGAAGCCGCCGTCACCGGAGACCGACACCACCTTGCGGCCCGGGTTCACCAGCCACGCGCCAATCGCCCACGGCAGGGCAACGCCCATGGTCTGCTGACCGTTGGAGATCATCACCTGACGCGCCCGGAAGCTGTAGAGGTAGCGGGCGATCCAGATGTGGAAGCTGCCCATGTCGACGGTGAGCGTCACGTCGCTGTTCACAATGTCCTGCATGGCGCGCACGATGCGCAGCGGGTGCAGGGCAAACTGGTTGAGCGAGGCGCCACGGCGGTCGAGCAGATCCCGCTGATGCTGGCGATCGACCAGGATTTCGGAGGCCCGCTGGCTCAGCTCCAGCTTATGGTCGATGCGGTTAGCAAGCAGGTTCAGCGTCTCGGCGATATCCCCCACCAGCTCCAGATCCGGCACGTAGTTACGTTCTTCATAGGCAGGCAGCACGTCAATGTGCACCAGCGTCGCGTCGCCGCTGTTCCACATGGACGGCTCGTACTCCACCGGGCTGTAGCCGATGCAGATGATCAGGTCCGCCAGATGCAGCAGCCGGTCACCCGCCTGGTTATTGAACAGGCCGACGCGTCCGGCGAAGCGGGTGAAGTGCTCCTGATTCACCGCCCCGGCGGCCTGATAGGTGCTGGTCACCGGAATACGGCTTTTCTCCAGCAGCTTGCGCAGCGCGGCGCTGTTCGCGGGCTGGCTGGCCATCAGGCCGAGCAAGATGACCGGGTTTTTGGCGTTTTCGATAAGCTTCGCCACGTCGTTAATCGCCGACTCCGGTGCCGGGCCCATCAGCGCCGGGCCGCTGGCGGGTAAAATCGCGCCCGTCGCGGGCTGGTCGACAATATCCTGCGGCAGGCTGACGAACGCGCCCCCCGGCCTGCCGTGCTCGGCGGCGCGAAACGCGTTGGAAACCACCTCGGCAATCGCGTCCGGTGAGCTGACCTCCACGGCGTATTTGGTGACAGGGCTGAACATGGCGACGGTGTCCATGCTCTGGTGCACCAGCTTCGCTTTATCCGCCCGCTTCACCGCCCCGCCCAGCGCGACCACAGGGTCGCCTTCGCTGTTGGCGGTGGCAATGCCGGTGATCAGGTTGGAACAGCCCGGCCCGGAGGTGACCAGCGCCACCCCGGCCTTGCCGGTTAGCCGCCCTACCGCCGCCGCCATAAACGCCGCGTTGGCCTCATGGCGTACCGGAATGATCTCGATGGAGGAGTCCAGCAGGGAGTCAAAGACCTTGTCGATTTTCGCACCCGGGATCCCGAACACCTGCTTCACGCCCTGCGCTTCCAGCTGGCCGACAACCATATCGGCGCCGTGCGCCCACTGACGTGACTGTTTCTCACTGTTCACGGTAGTTCTCCTGTTAGTTTTCGACGGAACGGATCGCTGCATCAAGATTGCTGGGGTGAAGGTTGGCCTGTAAAAACGCGCTGTCGGCGGGCAGGTCAATCATCAGCTTGTGAATTTCACCGAAGGTGAGCACGCCGCTCTCCAGCTGGTAGTCGAGCAGATGACCCCCGCCCTGACGGTCGTCGGTGATGAAATGCTCGTGATAGCCCGCCACGTTGATGCCCTGCATGTGCTGCGGCGTGCGGAACCCGACCAGCACCCCTTCGCGCTGGTTAAAGCGGAACACCGGCTGGTCGTCCAGCACGTCGGTCATCGCGCGGTACGGCGGCTTCTGGCGCGGTACGGTGCGGGTGTGGGCGTGGCGGAAGTTGCCGTCAATGCGCAGCGCGCAGAACAGATTATCGGAGGGGATCTGCTGGTCGATCGCGTCGTGGATCTGCTGACGGCTGACCGGCGCATCGAAGGTGATACGATACTGCGGCTGGAACCAGGTCATCACCGCGAACGGCGTTTTCTGCTCCGGCTTCGCGGCCCGGGCGCTGCCGTCGGCGCGCAGCTGGTACACCTGGCTGCTGAAGGCAATCATTTCACCGTCCAGCTCGTTGAAGGTGCCCAAACCAAAATCACCGTGTGCCAGCAGATCGGCAATGGTGGTCTCTCCTTCGTACACGCCGCTTAGCAGGGCGCTCATTAGCGATGTCTGATAGATCACGCTGTCAGGATGCCGGGCGGAGAACCCCCGCAGGGTCTCGCACAGGCTGGCCTCACAGTCGCAGGCAGATGAATGCATCATCGTGCTCGTCCTCTTCAACTTTATTTAGAAAGGTTAAATAAATGTTGACCCGATTCAGCAGAGAGTTCCAATATAGAAACCATGCTGGTTTGAGACGTTTTAGATATGGAACTTCGTTATCTGCGGTATTTTGTCGCGGTTGCACGCGAGCGACACTTCACCAGGGCGGCCGAAGCGCTGGGTATTTCACAGCCTCCACTGAGTCAGCAGATCAAACGGCTCGAAGAGGAAGTCGGCACGCCGCTGTTCAGACGCCTGACGCGGGGCGTGGAGCTGACCGAGGCGGGAGAAGCCTTCTACGAGGACGCCTGCAAGATCCTGGCGCTGAGCGATGCCGCGCTGGAGAAAGCCCGGGGCATCGCGCGCGGGCTGAACGGCAACCTGTCGATTGGCATCACCAGCTCCGACGCTTTTCATCCCAAAATTTTCGCGCTGATTCGCCAGTTTCAGGTGCAGAACATGGCGGTGCAGGTTCACCAGGTGGAAGCCAATATGTCGTCGCTGACGACGATGCTGGCGGAGGGTGAACTGGATATCGCCTTCGTGCGCCTGCCGTGCGAGAGCAGCAAGGCGTTCGAGCTAAAAATCCTCGACCGGGAGCCGATGGTGGTGGCGCTGCATCGCGACCATCCGCTGGCGGCGTGCGATTCGCTGGCGCTAGAGCAGCTTCGGGATACGCCGGTGGTGCTGTTCCCGCAGGAGGTCGCGCCGGGGCTGTACGAACGGGTTCACGGCTGCTGCGAGCGGGCCGGGATTGACGTGCAGCACGCGCTGCAGTCGTCGCAGCTTTCCTCCTCCCTGAGCATGGTCTCCGCGGGCGGCGGGTTCGCGCTGGTGCCCAAATCCATGGCGGCTATTTCACCGCCGAATGTGACCTATCACGCGCTGAGCTCACCGGAGCTCTATACCGATATCGCGCTGTGCTGGCGGCGTTTTGAACGCTCGCGGACGGTGAAGCGGTTTTTGACGATGATGAGCGAGGGTCATAGCGGCCTATAGGGTTTTTGTAGGCCGGGTAAGGCGCAGCCGCCACCCGGCAACATAGCCTCCGTCGTCAAATCCAGACGTCGTTCTCTGCGGTGCGATCCCCGCCTTCATGTCCGGTATTCAGGACCCCACAAGGTTCTATCATCATCATTTTTACCGTTGATTCAGCAGACGTTTTATGTTCAACGCCTTTCGGCACAACGTACATTTCCCCTGGATTGACGAGCACATGTCCGTCACGAAAATCAATACGTAACACTCCCTCGACCACGATGAATGCCTCATCGGTTTCAGGGTGCGCGTGCCATATAAAATCACCCGATATTTTGACGATTTTAAACTGATAGTCGTTCATCTGGGCGATGACTTTCGGCTGCCAGTGCGCGTCGAAGAGAGAGAATTTATTGTCTAAATTAACAGGACTATACATTGCGACACTTCCTATGGTTGAGAAGCGTCCAGGATAGAATAAGGCCGGCTTGCCGGTCTTGAACGATCGTGCAAATCAGGCAGGATGACCTTTGATGAATTTTTGCCAACGCCCCGGCGACATACCCAACGTTTTGATGAACTGACGAGTCATGTGACTTTGATCTGAAAACCCCGCTGCAGCGGCAGCCTCAGCAAGCGACAGGCCTGCCTGAATCAGGCGTCGACAGTATTCAAGTCGACGCATGGTCACATAGCGATAAGGACTCGTGCCATAAAGCGCACGAAAATCCCGACTCAGGCTCCAGCGATCTCTGCCACTGACGGCGGATAAGGTATCCAGCGTAATATTGTGAATGAATTCAGCGTGTATATATTCGCGCGCGCGTTCTGCGGATTGATAATCCACCCGATTTCGGCAAAAACGTTGTCCTCCGACGACGGCCAGCGTGTGGGCGAGATCGTAGAGCGCATCGTCTTCTTCCAGCGTATCAAAAGATTCTTGTGGCGCTTTTAACAGCGGTTCGGTCGCTGCAAAAAGCCGGGGATCGGATGAAATTCCGCCGGGAATAAACGGCAAAGGCTTTCCGCCCAGGATTTTTTGAATTAACGCCGGATCGATATACAGCATCCGATACTGGAATCCGTCGTTCGTTCCCGCCTCTCCGTCATGTATTTCGTCAGGGTGCAGGACCATTGTCCCGCCCGGCAGGCTATGTTGTTTACTTCCCCGATAGTGAAAACTCTGCACCCCGGATAAGGTCCGGCCTATGGCATAAGTGTCGTGACGATGCGGCTCATAGCCATGCCCGCTGAAATACGCCTCTATGCGCTCTATTTTACCGGGTTGTTGCGCCAGTCTGACCCAGTCTTTGTTGGCTTTTGCCTTCGACATATATGACACCTGATGCCCTGTGAGGGTGAAACAACACCATAAACGCATCGGGTGCGGTTTGGAAAGTCGTTGCAGGCAACGCGGGGTCGGATCCAGGACTTTGCTGTTTTATTGATATACGCTCCGGAACTACGTTTTCCTGGTAATTGTTTGCCGCATGCCATCTGTTACTCTGACAGAGTGCAAAGGATGACAAGGACGTGAAATGCTGAACCCCGGATTCGTTACCCGCAAAGCGCTTGCTCAGTGGCGGGATGTTCCTGCTTTTTTACCCGAGTTTCAGTTCCATGAGAAACATCAAGCGGTCATTCACACTACCCATCCAGAAAATATTCTGCCGCTGATTGCCAACTTTGACGTCCGGCAAGATGCCGTGATTCGTCGGCTGATGTCTTTGCGGCAATTACCGCAAAAATTTCTGCGCAATCAGCAGGCTGGCTCAATCAACAACTTTGGCCTGCACAGTTTTACGCTTTTGAAAAACTCTGCATCTGAGCTCTGCTATGGCTTAAGAGGACAATTCTGGCGGACTGATTTCGGTCTGGAAAACGCACCAGATGCCATTGCTTTTCAGTCGCCAGCCGCGCCGGGCAGCGCAAAACTGTTGCTACGCTACCAGGTAACGGAACTGGCGCCAGGTCAACATGAACTTTGTACAGAAACGTTCGTCTTTTGTCCGGACAGAAGCACTCAGTTAAAAATGACGGCTTACTGGCTGGCAATACGCGCAGGGAGCGGCTGGATCCGTAAAAGGACGCTGGAGGCTGTCAGGTCGAGTGTTGAAAATCAGAAGTGAGGTGCTCCTGTGAAATGCCCTGAACAATGGAGGTTTTGATGACTATACGAGTTATTACATTTTTGCTCATACTCGGCGCATTTGCTGTAAATGCAGCTGGTGGCGGTAATGGCGGGGATGGAGGGGATGGAGGAAATGGTTCGGATGGAGGAAACGGTTCGGATGGCACCGTCTCAGCGCCGGGCCGCGCAGGTTGTCCGGGCGGAACAGATCCGGACTCGTCGGGAAAATTTTATCTTCCCGGAACAAAACAGCAATGCAATCCGGGGAAGCAGGATGCAGTGAAAAGTGCCAGGCAATCAGATGCAGAGTGACAGTATGCTAACGCAGCCTGGTTCTACATCCTCACTCGCCTCCTGCTTCAGGCATTAATACATGCGCCGGAATACGCAGAGCTAGACTTTCGCCTCCGCACCTAATGCGGCCTGCACCGCTGGACGGGCACTGATTTTTTCCCTGTACGCCAGCAACGCAGGCCAGGGGCTCAGCTCAATGGAGAAGAACTTGCACCATCCCAGCACGGTGAAAAGATAGGCATCCGCCACGCTAAACGCAGAGCCTGTCAGATATGCGTTTACGGAAAGCGTCTCCTGAAGAAAATCGAACCGCCTGAACAGCTTCTCACGAAAAATGGATTTGACCTCTTCGGGCAGGACGCGGTTGAAAAGAGGTGCCGATCCGGCGTGTATTTCGCTGGTGATAAAGTTTAGCCATTCCTGAAGCCGCACTCGCTCCCAGCGGTCTGCACGCGGTGCCAGCCCACTTTCTGGCTTGAGGTCTGCCAGGTACTGCAAAATGGCGGGCCCCTCGGTCAGGATATTCCCGTCATCCAGTTCAAGCGCAGCGACATAACCTTTAGGGTTGATGGTCAGGAAGTCGCGCCCGTCAGCGGTAAGCTTGCTCCTGTTGTCCACTTTTACCAGTTCAAACTCAATCGCCAGTTCGCGAAGCACGATATGGGGTGAGAGCGAGCAGGTGTCCGGGGCGTAATAGAGTTTCATAATCTCTCCGTTAAAGCGGCTGTGTGATGAAGATTCGGTTTGCATTCACTGTGCTTAAAACCAATCACCCTGTAAAATTAATGATTCATAAATTAGCTATTAGCTGAGCTACTGATACCCATGATGAATCTTTTACACTGGCGCCTGCTGGTTGCCGTGGCCGATGCCAGTAATATTTCGCGTGCCGCTGAAGAGGTTGGCATGACGCAGTCCGGCGCCAGCCAGGCGATCGCTCAGTTAGAGGCTTCATTAGGATTTGCGGTATTCACGCGAGAGCGGCGCCACATCGGCGTAACGTCGCTGGGTGAGCGGGTTGTCAAAGAAGCAAGGAGTATGCTGGCGCGGCTGGATGCCATCCGTGCACTGGCGGATGAGAGCCGGGGGCTGCGTGGCGGGCGCATTCGTCTTGCCAGTTTTCCTTCGGTGACATCCACATTTTTGCCTGGGCTGCTGCGCGACTTTAAGCGCCTGCATCCTGAAATCGAGGTGGTCGTACTTGAAGGGACGGACCAGGAGGTCGAAGAGTGGCTGGCGGCAGATACGGTTGATCTGGGCGTGGTCATGAACCCTGTTCCCGGGCGTGCTGAAGCGATCTTAGGGCAGGATGCGTGGGTCGCGGTGTTGCCAACCAGCCACCGGCAGGCTCGTTATGGGAATTCGCGCGGCATCACCCTTGAGGAACTGGCAGACCAGCCCTTCGTGCTCGCAACGGGCGGTTGTGCCGTCAATGGAAAAAGCCTGATGGAACAGGCTGGTTTGCAACTGTCTGACGTGCGGGTGACCGTCCGCGACTGGATCAGCGCCTGCCTGCTGGTGCGCGAAGGCATGGGCGTCGCGCTGATACCTGAATCCGCCCTGCCGGATGAATTACGCGGCCTGTGCGTCGTGCCCGTGGCACCTTCGCTGTGCCGGGAGTTTGGGGTGGTTTGTTCGCAGGCGGGCAAATCTTCCCGCGCGACGCAGGCGTTATTAGAAGGATTGCTCAAAATGAAAAGGTCTGCGTGAAGGAGTAACCATGGTGCAAACTGTGCCCGGCGGCGCTGCGCTTGCGCGGGCCTACGGTTCGGTTTTGTAGGCCGGGTAAGGCGTAGCCGCCACCCGGCAATGCCCTTCTGGAAGCCGCCTCGCAAACCTGCAAGCAACCTTATGTAATTCAGGGGGATCCCTTTTCATCCCTTCTTTGCGGTCGTAAAGTGCCTGCGTTGCGGCACATCCGTAACCGGGCGTAGGAACCCGTTAGCATAACATGACGTTTTTTTAGACAAAGAGGATGCTAAATGGCGACTACTCCTGGATTTTCTTACGCGCTCTCTGAAGAAAGCGCTGTTCATCAACTCATCAACAATTCAATTTCCGATTCTGCGGATCTCTTCGAACTGGCCGATGCCTGTACTGCGTATGTCAGCGTGCTGGTGGAAACTGACGACGCAGTGACGTTTACCACGCTTTGTAAGCGATTGCTGGCTGCGCTTAAGCGACTGCGGGAGTGCTGCGATGCTGAACTGCCTTCGTATCTGGTTGAACAATTGATCGCAGGGGAAAAGATTACCTCCTGCGTGCCGGACTGCTGGCAGGAGACGACGCTGCAAGTGGACTATGCCGTGGCGTTAACGCTGGCGGTGATGGGCGGGACGTTGCCTGTGAGCGTGGCGAAAGAACTCACCGGGCTGCTGCATGATATGGTCTGGCTGTTGGCGGAGTTTGTGAAGGAGCCGTATATCACGGCGCACTGAGGCGGGTGATGGGAGGCCGGAATATTGCTGGGTAGGTGCAGGGTTTCGGCCTCATGCAAAATACAAGGTTGTTTATTGAATGTCTGTTAAGAGCGAAGAGCAGAAGTCCGTAGTTGAGTCACCATGAATCTTGCTAACAATGCCGTGTGCCAATCAACTGGGAATAGATCAAGATGTAATAAAAAGATCAACGTAATTCTATAATGTCTGTTGTTATCTAGGAGCGGTTCCTTGAACCGCCTGCGATTTGGCTACGGTAGACTTATTGAGAATTTGCAGACCACCATGGCGAAGGTCGTCGGTGCCAGCTACGGGGAAAAGGAGATCATCTTGTTAGTAAATATTGACTTCGACAATCAATCGACAGTTGCCAGTATTTCGTTGGAAGGTTGGGATCAACCGCTTGTCGAATTCCTCTCACGGTATTTTACCATCCAAGAAGACATTCTTCGTTTGGACTACTCCCACCTATCAACTAAGAACCTCATTACAGCTAAGAGTTGGCCTTATAGATCGCAAACAGAGCGTGAGCACTTTACGTTCGAATTCAAGGATGCGGCACAGCAGGGGCAGATAGCGCTGACCTTAAAAATTCTCGGACACGGATCCGCGGGGATCGAGAAGTCGTCCTCTATCTTGGACCCAAAATCTTACCTGCACGCTCAGGATATCTTCTGGGAGGGCATACTTAATGGCGATCCTCCGGGCTTACGTGAAATCATTGTGGCGGAAATCAAGTCAAGTGCGATTTGGGTTGAATGGTTGCTCGCTAACCGCTCATATTCTCGGAATAAGTATTTGGATGATCAGCAGATCATGAAGGCGTTGGTGGTCAATACGTCCGAGGAAGATTGCATCTATGTTCTTGATCTAGTCGACCCTCATCTGGGGGGGGATCCTTGGGCTTTCGAACAACTGGTCCAGCAGCATTGGCAGCCTGTACGCGACTACTTGGAAAAAAATATCAACAGGACGTCGGACTATTCAAACCGCGGAATGACTGAGTTGATCTCCTCTCTATATGCGAATTCGCCGACAGTGCAGAATTCCCGGTGGGCTTGCGAACAGGTTTTTGAACGAGCAGATCCGTCAGTATTTCCTGAGCTAATACAACATTGTCGCGCGATATTGCCGGAGGATGTACGTAATCTGTTCCTGCGCTGGAACATCATTTCGAAGAAAGAGAAGAAAGACAATATCAAGCATTGCGTTGCCAAAGCCTTCTCGAGTCTTGCTACATTGTACGTGGACACCATACCCTCGGACCTCGCGCTTGCGGCTGCTTGGCACGAGTTTGGAGACCCAGCGCGGTCTAGTCAGCAAAGCGTCGTTGCCAGCCTCAGAGAACTACCATCCCAGGCGTGGGATAGAGAAACGCTGTGGGCCCAATTAGGTCCGTCCGCCCGCGAGGCCTGGCGCCAGGATCTGTTCGATCGGGTTAATGAGGAACCTGAGTTAGCCCAAGGGCTCCTCAATTTTGCCTGCCTTTGGCTCGAGCAGACGGCATTCGCCGAAGTCGAGCCAGTGCTTTTGCGATTGATGGATGACGAGGAGCATCTGGCGTTTGCGAATCGGCTTGTCGGCACTGATGTAAGGCAACTGCAACTGAGGTGCAAGGGACTAGTGCGGTCCAAGCAAGGTGCACTGGACCTAGAGGGGCCGGTAGGTCGGAGCGAGGGTGCCGCTGTGTTGCCTAGCGTAGGAGCCCAAACTTGGCTGGGCGACCCTTCGGTGGAGCGCATCATCTATAGGGCGCTTAGCCAGATTGAGGAAGAATTTTGTTGCGAATATCCGGATACCTGGGGAGAGGACGAGGAGGCCCATACGGCGCGCCTCCTGAGTCTGACAAAGGTGGCGATTAGCAACGTGAGTAGCCAGTTGCGCCAACTCTCGGCTACGACGCGGGCGACGTATCCGAGCCTGACAGTGAACGTGCGTCAACCCAGTAAGCGGGAGGAAGGGGCGAACACACAAGCCGGTGCTCCGCTGGGAGCAGACGTGCTGTTCCTGAGCCGTATCGTGGACAAGGGGAAAACAGTGGTCCAGCGTGCGACCCTTATGCAGGTGAAAAAGCGCAAAGGCACTAATTCGGGACAGGCCTTCAGTTCGACGGTAGGCATTAACCTGAAGCAGTGCGAGGACATACTCAAGCAGTCAGAACACGCCTACTACCTATTCACGACTCCGGCCTCGCCTCGCCCGGTTCTCTGGGTTGCCCCAGCGCGGCTCGTCAGAAATTTGACCCAATTGCACACGAGCAAATCCACGGTTTCGGTGATGCAGGTGCGCGACGCCAGCTGCTCCTACGCGGATTTTTTTCTGCACGAGCTTGTTGGCCTGTGGGCTGGCGACGAGCATGAGGACATCATCGCCGTCGCCAACGGCGATCCTCGGCTTGGGCGAACACCTCGCCACATTGTTGAAATCGAGGTTCGCCGCCAATCTGATTAATGCTTCGGGGAGAAATTCATGTTCCAACTATAGGGCAGAATCGTCTACCGGGGCGGGGGTAGTCCAGTCTAATTGGCCTACACCCCGTTGATTGCCACAGATTGTTCTCATTAACGTCCGCTCCTGGCACAAAACAGATCTTCATACTCGCATCTATCGCCCCACCGCCACGCTCGCCGACAGCCCCGCCACCAGCTCAACTCCCTCCGGTAACCTGTCGATATGAATGCGCACCGGCACGCGCTGTGCCAGCCGGACCCAGCTAAAGGTGGGCTCGACGTCGGGCAGGCCCAGCCCGCCCGTCTCGTCGTTGCTGTCCCCGATCCCATGCCCGATGCTCTCCACGTGCCCCGTGATGACCGGCTCGTACCCCATCAGCACCACCTGCGCGGGCTCCCCGACGCGAATATGGCGCAGCTTGGTCTCCTCAAAATACCCTACCACCCAGAAGCTGTGCGCATCGACGATGGCGACCTTTGTCTCCCCCGCCGTCGCGTAGTCTCCGGGCCGCAGCCGCAGGTGCGTAACGTACCCCGAAACCGGCGCGCGGACGGTGGCGTGCGCCAGATTAAGCTCTGCCAGATCCAGCGCGGCCAGCGCGCCGTGATAATTGGCCGCCGCGACGTTCGCCGCGCTGCCGGTTTGCTGCAAATCCTCGCTCGAAATGGCGTTTTTAATCAGCGTGCGCCGATGGGCCGCGTCCTGGCGCATCAGCATCTCATGGCGTTTCGACTCGACGTCCGCCTGCGCGCTGACCACCGCCAGCTTAAGCCAGCGCGGATCGATGGTGTAGAGCACATCGCCCCGGTTCACCCACTGATTGTCCCGCACGGCCACGCTGATGACGGGCCCGGAGACGTCCGGCGCTATCTGCACCACGTCCGCCCGCACGCGGCCGTCGCGGGTCCACGGCGTTTGTGCGTAGTGTTTCCACATCATAAACGCCAGAAGCGTGGCCGCCGCGGCGACGCTCAGCGTCAGCGCATAGCGAGCCAGTAAAGAGAGCAGTGATTTCATGACAATAACCCCAACGCGATCAGGCCCTGCATCAGCAGGAAAAAGGTGACAATCCAGGTTGAAACATCCATCAGCGGGCGAAACGGCAAGCGCCGGTAGAGCCTGCTGAGAGAGAAAAGCGCGACGAGGCTCAGCGTGCAGACCAGCGCCGCGAGGGCGACCGTCAGCAGCCCCGGAATAAAAACGCCGCCGATATTGAGATCGTTAACCATGGTCAGGCCCCCGTAATGCACAGTGCAGATCCACCAGCCTGAAGACCAACTGGCGCGTATGTTCATCTGCCGCAGGCAGATGGCGTTCGATAAGGGTGACGATGCGTTCGCGTAAGGCGTGGCGGTCTGCGGCGTTTATCCGATGAAAAAGCGCGTCAACCTCACTGCCGGGCGGTGCGTCACTTCGGCGTAAATGCATGACCGAAAGCCCCAGACGCAGCGCGTGTAACAGTCGATCGAGCGCCTGCTCCGGCGCGCGCTCGCTGCGCTGTAAACGCGGCAGCAACAGGGCGGTTCGGTCCATCATCAGGTTGATCCAGTACGTTTCATCAACCCGCAGCGTGCCCTTCACGCTACGGCGAATGTCGCGCTGGCAGAGGTTCAGCAGACGGTTGATGGCACCATCCGCCTGCACGGTTTGCAGCAGGCTCATGCTGACGACGGCATAGCCGGTGGCGGCAAAGAGCGCGATGGCGGTGTTGGCCGCAACGGCGAAATCTCCGCTGTAGCGTGCCCCCAGCTCGCACAGAATGGGCAGCGTCAGGGTGATGCCCATCGCCATAAACGTGGTCGGCGGACGCGCCTGAAGCGACCCGCCCAGCAGATACGCCGGGGCAAGCACCGCCACCAGCACCGGGAAATCGCTCACCAGCGGCAGCAGCGCAAAGCTGTAGAACAGGCTAATGACCACGCCCCAGAACGAGCCAATGATGTATTTCACGATGTGCGGTGCCGGGGTGTCGAAGCTGCCAAACAGCGTGCAGCAGACCCCCAGGATAGACACCGCCGTACCGCCATCCGGCCACGCTGAGAAGATCCAGACCAGACAGCCGCTCAGGATGATGGCGTAAGCCCCCAGCGCCGTGCGGGCTGCGGTAAGAGGGTCGCGGTGGAAAACGTAGCCTTTCGCCGCGCGGGTTTGCATCTCCCCAAAGACGGGTTTGGCGTGGAGGATAGCCCCGGAAAGACGTTCGCACTGCTGCAGAAGCGCGATAGCCTCCGAGAGATAGCGAATAAAACTGACCTGCAGCGCGTCGTCAAACGTCTGCGCCTGCGCGGCATACCGATCGATGAGAAGCGCACAGCGGAGCCGCAGCGCCTCTGCCGTGCTGCTGGCCCCCGCGCCTTCAGCGGCAAGCCAGGCCTGAACGTCCTCCAGCAATGTCTGCGCATCGGCGGGCAGGGTTCCGATCGCTGGCAGGCGATCGTGCAGTTCACAGTTGACGATAACCAGCCGCGCCAGCCGATCGTGGATCGCTTTTCTGGCCTGCCGCACCGGGGCTGAGAGGGCAAAATCGTACGGAATATGGTGGCTCATGCCCTGCAAGAACTGCAGCGCCAGGGCCAGATGCAGCGGGCCGGAAGCCGCGTCGGGTTTACCGGCTAAGGTATCCGCCACCCGCCCGCGCGCGGCCTGTAGCGTCTGGGATAATTTCGCGTTGAACAGCCCTGATACGCGCGCGGGCAGCACGTAGCGGTGAATCAGCGCCGCGCAGAAAATCCCAATCGAAATCTCCTGCACGCGGACAATGGCGACGTTAAAGATGCCGCCGGGATCGGACACTGCCGGAAAGCCAATCAGGCTCGCGGTGTAGCCCGCCAGCACGAATGCATAGGCTCGGGGCGTGCGTTCCAGCAGGGAGAGCCACAGGCAGAATGCGATCCAGCCCGTCAGCACCGCGCTGCACAGGACTGGAGTATTCGCGAAGGTGGGCACAATCAGAACGGTCGCGCTGGCACCTACCGCGGTACCGGCCAGCCGGTAGAGGCTTCTGCTCAGCGATGCCCCGACCGACGTCTGCGACACGATGTAAACCGTAATAATGGCCCACGAGGGACGCTCAAGGCCTATCGACAGCGCGAGGTAATAAGCCAGCATCGCCGCGGCAAAACTCTTCGCGGAATAGATCAGCGCGCCCGCATCGTTTCGCAGCGCGGCGGGGAGACGCACGGGATGAGAGAAGATGTTTTTCATGCCGGGATTATTACCGGCTTGCAGACCCGCTTAAATACTCTATTCTGTCAAAAAATACCTAAATGTTGCCAGAATCGTGAAACCTCAATCTGCTACTACGCTGTATGACCCTGACTCTACCGCCTCTCCTGCCGTGGCGCGTCATCTGGACTTCGTGGATTACGCCGCGGAAGTGCCGGTACATACCCACCGCAAGGGCCAGTTGATTATTGCCCGATACGGTGCGGTCAGCTGTTACGCGGAGAATGACATCTGGATCGTGCCGCCGGACTGCGCCGTCTGGATCCCCGGCGGGATCCCGCACAGCGCCAAAGCAACCTGGAACGCGCATCTCAACTATCTGTTTATTGAGCCCGGCGCGGCGGCGCTGCCGGAGAAGTGTTGCACGCTGGCGATCTCGCCGCTGATTAAGGAGCTGGTCGATCGTCTGACGCGCGAGGGCGTGGATTATCCCGCCGACGGCCACGTCGGGAGGCTGACCCGTGTCACGCTGGACGAGCTCGCCAGCATGCCGCAGCAGAAGCTGAGCCTGCCGGTCTCGACCGATCCGAAAATTCGCGCCATGGCCGACGCGCTGGTTACCCGCCCTGAGGACAGAAGCACCCTGAAGGACTGGGCGAAACGGCTCGCCCTCAGCGAGCGCTCGTTTGCCCGCCTGATGCAGCGCGAGACCGGGCTGAGCTTCGGGCGATGGCGCCAGCAGCTGCATTTGATTATTGCCCTGCGGGAGCTGGCAAGCGGCGTACCCGTCCAGAACGTGGCGACAACGCTCGGGTACGAATCCGTGAATGCGTTTATCACCATGTTCCGAAAAGCGATGGGCAGCACGCCCGCCCACTACTTTGCCGAACGGAAAAACAGCGGCCGTTAGCCCGGCCCCTCGCTCCCCGCCGCCAGCAGCGGCACCACCACGTCGCTGATGGGCACCGCAATCCCGTGCTTGCGGCCGTAGCGCTGGATCACGCCGTTGCGGATATCCCACTCCATCGGACGATCGGCCTGACGGTCGGCAAGGATCGACGTGCCCAAATCCACTGGCGCACGCTGGAAGTTCGCCAGTATCTCCTGCGCCACGTCATCGTCCAGCTTCGCCCCTTCGGCGCGGGCGACGGCAAGCCCCTCGCGCAGGTAGGCCAGCGCAAGTTCGCTGATATCCTCGCGCCTGAACATCCCGGCGCGGCGGTTGGCCAGCACCATCAGCCCGGCGACCGCGTTTTGCAGCAGCTTGCGCCAGGCGACGGTAGGGAAATCTGCCGAGAGCTCAACTTCACAGCGCGTACCGCGAAGCGCCTGCACCACCCGCTGCGCCTGCGGCACGTCCGGCAGCGTCAGGCGCGGTTTGGCGCGCAGCCACACGGAGGCATCCGGCTCGCGCTGGGCCGGGAACCAGACTACCGACGGCAGCACCGTCGCGCCGTTAACCCACGGCTCCAGCTGGGCTTTTTGCTCCACGCCGTTTTGCAGCGCGCAGACCACGGTGTTTTCATCGCACAGGGCCCGCAGCCACCCGGCGCTGTCGGCATTTTGCGTCGTTTTTACCGCCACGAAAACGAGATCGACGGGGCGCGTGATGACGGCCGGATCGGTTAAAACCGGACCGGGCACCACGGTTTCACCCTCGTCGTGGCGCAGGCGCAATTCCGGGTGCGCGGTGCGTCCGCACAATAGCGGCGTACGGCCCGCGTCATGCAGCACCGCGGCGATGGTGGTCCCAATTGCGCCAGGTCCTATCAGCGCAATGGTTGGATAGTCAGACATGAATCACTCCCCCTTTTGCTAAGCCTGCTATCAGTTATACCACCCTGAGACGAGCGCGCCACACCCGTTGTCTATACTCAACACACAACAGACAACGGAGTGCGCCATGCCTTTACCTGATTTCAAATCCTCTGAACCTTTCACCCTCGGCATCGAGCTCGAACTGCAGGTGGTTAACCCGCCGGGCTACGATCTGAGCCAGGACTCCTCCGCGCTCATCGCCGCCGTCAAAGACGACATCAAAGGCGGCGAGGTCAAACACGACATCACCGAAAGCATGCTCGAAATCGCCACCGGCGTGTGCCAGAACATCGACCAGGCGGCGGCACAGTTCTCGGTGATGCAGCAGAGCATCCTGCGCGCGGCGGCGGAGCAGCATATCCAGATCTGCGGCGGCGGGACGCACCCGTTCCAGAAGTGGCAGCGTCAGGAGGTGTGCGACGACGAGCGCTATAACGTCACGCTGGAGCGCTTTGGCTATCTGATTTTGCAGGCGACGGTGTTCGGCCAGCACGTACACGTCGGCTGCCGGACCGGGGACGACGCGATTTACCTGCTGCACGGCCTGTCGCGCTTCGTACCGCACTTTATCGCCCTGGCGGCCGCCTCGCCGTATATGCAGGGCACGGACACGAAGTTCTCCTCGTCGCGACTCAACATTTTCTCGGGGTTCCCGGATAACGGCCAGATGCCGTGGGTCAACAGCTGGCAGGAGTTCGAGGGGCTGTTCCGCCGCCTGAGTTCGACCAGCATGATCGACAGCATTAAGGATCTGCACTGGGACATCCGCCCCAGCCCGCACTTCGGCACCGTGGAGGTGCGGGTGATGGATACGCCGCTGACGCTCGGCCACGCGATTAACATCGCCGGGCTTATTCAGGCGACGTCCCACTGGCTGCTGACCGCGCGGCCCTATAAGCATCAGGAAAAAGATTTTCTGCTGTACCGCTTTAACCGTTTTCAGGCCTGTCGCTACGGGCTGGAGGGGATCCTGACGGACGTGCACACCGGCGAGCACAAAACCGTGGCGGAAGACATTTCGTGGCTGCTGGAGCAGGTTGCGCCGTCGGCCGAGAAGCTCGGCGCGACGAGCGCAATTAATGAAATTGCCCTGCTGTTAAAGCAGGGCAAGAGCGAGGCGCAGCGCATGCGGGAGTTTATCGCCGACGGCGGCTCGCTGATTTCTCTGGTGCAGAAGCACTGCGAGCTGTGGGCGACGAGTCCGTAAGGCCGTGGCCCCACTCGCGCAGCCGCTGGAACAGCACGAACAGCGCCGGGATAAACAGGATCCCCACCACGGTCGCCACCAGCATGCCGCTGAACACCGTGGTGCCGATGATGCGGCGGCTTTGGGCACCTGCCCCGGTCGCCAGCATCATGGGCAGGACGCCGATAATGAACGACACGGCGGTCATCATCACCGCGCGGAAGCGGCGCGAGGCCCCTTCCCGCGCGGCATCAACAATCGCCATCCCGTCCATGCGCCGCGCGCGGGCGAACTCCACGATAAGAATCGCGTTTTTAGCCGCTAGCGCGATCAGCAGTACCAGACCTATCTGCACGTACACGTCGTTGGCGTAGCCCGCCAGCCACAGCCAGACCAGCGCCCCGCCGATGGCGAACAGCACCGAGAGCATCACGCTCGCCGGGAGCGTCCAGCTCTCGTACTGGGCGACGAGGAACAGCCACGCCATCACCACCGCCGCCAGCACGATCCATATCGCCTGATTGCCGGTCTGCTGCTCCTGATACGACATGCCGCTCCAGGCATAGTCGTACCCGGCTGGCAGGTTTTCCGCCAGAATCTCGCCCATCGACGCCATCGCGGTGCTGCTGCTCACTCCTTCCGCCGCCGAGCCGCTCACCGACACGGACGGGAACTGGTTGTACTGCTGCAGGAACGGCGCGCCGACGCTCGGCGTAATGGTGACCAGATTGCTCAGGCGCACCCGCTCGCCGCTGTTGCTGCGCACGAACAGCTCGCTGATCTGCTCGGCGCGCTCGCGCCACTGCATCTCGTTCTGCATGACGACGTGGTAAACGCGGTTGTTGACGCTGAAATCCCCGGCGCGCGTGCCGCCGAAGGCGGTCTGCAGGCTGCTGAAGATGCGCGACACCGGCACGTCGAGGCGGGCCGCGCGCTCGCGGTCAACGGTCAGCGTTAGCTGCGGCACGTTGCTGCTCCAGGTGGTGAACACGCGGCTCAGCTGCGGATGCTGGTTAGCTTTCGCCAGCACCTCACGCGTGACGCGCTCCAGCTCCGCCGGGCTCTGCCCCGCCTGCGCCTGAATGCGCAGGTCGAAGCCGGAGGCGTTGCCCAGGCCCGGCAGCGTCGGCGGCGCGAAGGTCATGATGGTCGCCTCGGGCAGGGCAAGCAGCTGGCGCTGCAGGGTGCCCATCACCTCGTCCAGCGGCGGGCGCTCGCTCCAGTCTTTGAGCATGATGGAGATAAACCCGCCGTTGGAGGCGCTGGTGCCGTTGAGGATGTTAAACCCGGACACCTGAATGACGTCCTCAACCGCCGGATTTTTAGCGATCAGTTTGCGCGCCGTGGTCATCACCGCTTCGGTGCGCTCCAGCGAGGCCGCTTCCGGCAGCTGGACGCTGGCGAAGAAGTAGCCCTGATCTTCCTGCGGCAGGAAGCCCTTTGGCATCGACATAAAGCTAAACACGACCACCGCCGCCGCACCTGCGGTGGCCAGCAGCGCCAGCCACGGGCGCAGGTTTAATACGTTCACGATGCGGGTGTAGAAACCGCGCGTGGCGTCCAGCCCGCGGTTAAAGGCGCAATAGACTGCCGCAGGCTTCTCCGGGCGCGGACGCAGCAGCATCGCGCACAGGGCGGGCGTCAGGGTCAGCGCCACGAGGCTTGAGAGCGTGACGGCGGTGGAGAGCGTCACCGCGAACTGGCGGTACAGCTCGCCGACAATCCCCGGCAGGAGCGCCACCGGCACAAACACCGCCAGCAGCACCAGCGTCGTCGCGATGACCGGCCCGGCAATCTGGCGCAGCGCCAGCGCGGTCGCCGCCGTGCGGCTCTGCCCTTCCGCCATCAGGGTTTCGACGCTCTCCACCACCACGATGGCGTCATCCACCACCATGGTCAGCGCCAGAATGATGGCGAACAGACTGAGGGTGTTGGCGGAGTAGCCGAGCGTGTAGAGCACCGCGAAGGTGCCCACCAGGGACACCGGGATGGCGAGCGCGACAATCAGCGTCGCGCGCCAGCTTTGCAGGAACAGGGAAACGACCACCACAACCGCCAGCATGGTGAGCGCCAGCGAGACGCCGATCTCCTTAATGGTGGCGGCAACAAAGGAGGTGGTGTCGAACTTCACCTCGTAGACCAGGTCATCCGGGAAGCGCATCGAGAGGCGCTCCAGCTCCGCGCGCACCGCGTCGGCCACGCGCAGGGCGTTGGCGGACGGCGTCGGGTAGATGCCGAGGTAGGCGGAGTCGTGCCCGTTCAGCTGCGCGCCGGAGCTGTAGCTGCGCGAGCCGAGCTCGATGGTGGCGACGTCCTTCAGGCGCACCAGCTGGCCCATCTCGCCCGCGCGGATAATGATGTCGGCAAAATCGTCGGCCTGATTTAAGCGCCCCAGCCCGTTGATGGTCAGGGTCTGCTGCTGGCCGTTAAACACCGGCGGCGTGCCGACCTGGCCTGCCGCCCCCTGCACATTCTGCTCGCGCAGCGCCTGCGCCACGTCGTCGGTGGTGACGTTCAGGGCGTTCATGCGGTCCGGACGCAGCCAGATGCGCATGCTGTAGTCGCGCGCGCCAAACATCTGCACCTGCCCGACGCCCGGCAGGCGGGACAGCGCCTCGCGCACCTGGGTGCTGGCGTAGTTGCTGACGAACAGCGGCGTGTGGGTGTTGTTCGGTGAGTAAAGGCTTACCCCCATCATCAGGTTGGTGGCGCGCTTGCGCACCTGCACGCCGTTTTGCTGCGCCTCGGTCGGGAGCTGCGCCACGGCCTGCGCCACGCGGTTTTGCACGTCGATGGCGGCGAGGTCCGGATCGGTGCCCGCCGCAAAGGTAATGTTCAGGCTGTACGTGCCTTCGTCCGAACTGGTCGACTCCATATAGAGCATGTGATCCACGCCGTTCAGCTGGGTCTCCAGCGGCGTGGCGATGGCCTCCGCCACGTCGGCCGAGCTGGCGCCCGGCCAGCTGGCCGACACATTCACCACCGGCGGCGTGATCTGCGGGTACTGCTCCACCGGGATAATCCTCAGCGCGATGGCCCCCAGCAGGGTAATGACCAGCGCAATCACCATCGCGAAGCGCGGGCGTTTGATGAAAAACGTCAGCATGATGGCTCCTTAATTCAGTATCTGGACGGCGGCACCGGGCTGCACGCGCTGCGCGCCGTCAGTAATCGCTCGCTCACCGGGCTTCACGCCGGAGGTAATCTGGAACTGCTGGCCAATCTGCCCGGCAATTTTCAGCGGGCGCATTTCGGCTTTGCCGTCGGCGTTAACCACCCAGGCAAAGAACCCGTCGCCGTTCTGCTGGACCGCGGCGGCGGGCAGGGTCAGGACCGGCTGCTCGCTGGCCGGGCGCAGGATCACGTTCACGTTGCCGCCGGGCAGGAGCTGATGGCGCGGGTTGGCGAACTCGGCGCGCAGCATCACGCTGGCGGTGCGCGGATCGATGCGGTTGTCCACGGAGGTCAGCTCGCCGCTGACGCGCTGGCCGTTGCTGTCAATTAACGCCTGCCAGGCCTGCTTCATGGCGCTGATATCCGCATGCTGTCCGGCTTTGGTCGCAAACGCCCCCTCTTCCAGCGCAAAGGCGATGCGGATGGGGTCGAGCTGCACGACCTCCACCAGCACGCCGCTGGCAGGGTTGACCAGGCTGCCGACGTGGAACTGGCTGTGCCCCACGCGACCGTCAATCGGCGAGGCGATGCGGGTGTAGTTCAGGGTGACGCTGCGGGTGTCGAGGCGGGCTTTGGCCTGCTCCAGCGCGGCGCTGGCGACGTCCCGCTGCATGCGGGCGTTATCCACATCGTGACGGCTGATAGCGTTGCTGCTGCCCAGGCTTTCAAAGCGGGAAAGCTGCTGCTGCGCCTGACGCAGCGTGGCTTCGGCGCTTCTCACCTCAGCCTGCGCCAGGCGCAGGGCGGCGCGCGGCTCGGCGTCGTCCAGCTCGAACAGCACGTCGCCTTTTTTCACGTACTGCCCGTCGCGGAAGTGGATTTTGGTGATCACGCCTTCCGTACGCGCGCGCAGCTCAACGGTGTGGATAGCTTCGATGCGGCCCGGGATCTGGCGCTCGGCGGCGTGGGCGGTCTGCTCCACGGCGGCGACGCGAACGGGGATGGCGGCAGCGAATACGGGTTGCAGGGTGCAGGCGAGGAGCGCGAACAGGAGTGGGAGTTTCATGGCAGTACCTCAGATATGTTCCCCTCACCCCGGCCCTCCCCAAAGGGAGAGGGAGGTCAGAGTCCCCTCTCCCTTTGGGAGAGGGTTAGGGTGAGGGCAAAAGGTTATGCAGACTTACGGAACCTGCGGGTCAGTCGCTTCTCGATTTCGACGACGAAGAACATCACGCCGGCCACCGCCAGGGTCACAAACCAGTAGCGCAGCGGCAGGGCTTCGGTGCCGAACAGCATCTGCATAAACGGCAGGTAGATAATCGCCGCCTGGAGCAGGAACAGCACGCCCGTCACCAGCCAGATCCCTTTGTTCGCCAGCAGGCCGCGGTTCAGGGAGAACCCTTCGGTGTTGCGGCAGTTAATCATGTACACCCACTGGGCGCAGACCAGCATCTGCAGCAGCACGGTGCGGATGAACTCCGCGCTGTGGCCGCGCGGGGCCAGCCAGGCTTCCAGCGCAAAGGCGGCGATGGCAATCATGGTGCCGACGAAGGCCACGCGCCATACGGCGTAGGCGTCCATCACGTGCTGCCCGGTCTGACGCGGCGGACGGCGCATGATGTTGCGCTCGGCGGCCTCAAAGGCCAGGCCGAAGGAGAGCGTGGCGGAGGTGGCCATGTTCATCCACAGAATCAGCACCGGCGTCAGCGGAATGATGTTCCCCGCCAGCAGCGCAATCACAATCAGCAGACCCTGCGCGAGGTTGGTCGGCATGATGAACAGAATAGTCTTCTTAAGGTTGTCGTAAACGCGACGCCCCTCTTTCACCGCGCTGGCGATGGTGGCGAAGTTATCGTCCGTCAGGACCATGTCCGCCGCCTCTTTGGTCACTTCCGTCCCTTTGATGCCCATCGCGATGCCCACGTCAGCCTGACGCAGCGCCGGGGCGTCGTTCACGCCGTCACCGGTCATGCCGACGATTTCACCTTTGTCCTGCAGCGCTTTCACCAGGCGCAGCTTATGCTCCGGGCTGGTACGGGCGAAGATGTCATATTTCACCGCGGCTTCCGCCAGCGCGGCGTCGTCCATCTTCTCCAGCTCGTAGCCGGTGACAGCCTGCTCGCTGTTGGCGATCCCCAGCATCTGGCCGATGCTCATCGCCGTCTGAGGGTGATCCCCGGTGATCATCTTCACGCGGATCCCCGCCTGCTGGCAGGCGTTAATCGCATCAATGGCTTCCGGACGCGGCGGATCCATCATCCCGGCGATGCCGAGGAAGATCAGGCCGTGGCTCAGGTCGTCGTGGGTCAGTTCCTGCTCGCCGCTCGCTGGCTTAAACGCCGCGGCAACCATGCGCAGCCCCTGACGCGCATAGCGCTCCATCTCGCTTTCCCAGTATGCGTGGTTGAACGCTTCCGCACCGTTACGGGTCTGCTGCTCGGCGCACAGGGCGAAAATCACGTCCGGCGCGCCGGTGATCAGGATCTGCTCCTCACCGCCAATCTGGTAGTGGGTACTCATGTACTTATACTGCGAGTCGAACGGGATCTTGTTAACCAGCGTGGTCATCACCGGCTCAAGGCTGGCCTTCGCCGCCAGCACCTTCAGCGCCCCCTCGGTCGGCCCACCGGTGATGCCCCACAGGCCGCGCTCGTCCTGAATCATCTGGCTGTCGTTACACAGGTCGATGGTGCGCAGGTACTGCTCCAGCACGGTGCCCGGCTGGATCTGCACCGGCTCGTCGCTGCCTTCCAGGAAGATGTTGCCCACCGGCTCGTAGCTGTTGCCGTCCACGCGGTAGCAGGCGTCGGCGGTGATGATGGCTTTGACCGTCATCTCGTTCATGGTCAGGGTGCCGGTTTTATCCGAGCAGACCACGGTCATCGCGCCCAGGGTTTCAACCGTCGGCAGCTTGCGGATAATCGCCCGCTTGCGCGCCATCGCCTGCACGCCCAGCGAGAGGATGATGGAGATAATCGCCGGCAGACCTTCCGGCACGGAGGCTACCGCCAGGCTAATCAGGGAGAGCAGCAGCTCGCCCATTGGGATTTCGCGGAACACCAGGCTGAAGACGAACAGCGCCGCCATCATTGCCAGGATAATGGCGAAGATCGCTTTACCCAGCTTGTCCATCTGCACCAGCAGCGGCGTGCGGTGCTTTTCGATGCCCGCCATCATCTGGTTGATGTGGCCGAGTTCCGTATCCTTACCGGTCGCGGTGACCAGGCCGACGCCGCCGCCCGCGCTTACGGTCGTCCCGGAGAAGACCATATTGGTGCGGTCGCCCAGCGGCAGTTCGCCGCTCAGCGGATTAATGTGTTTATCCACCACGGTGGATTCACCGGTCAGAATCGCCTCTTCAACGCGTAAATTATGCGCCTCGATTAAACGCATATCCGCCGGAATACGATCGCCCGCGCGTAATACAATAATATCGCCCGGGACTATTTCAGTGGTGGGTATCGTTTCGTGGTTGCCGTTACGAATAGCGCGCGCCTCGCTGGAGAGCATATTGCGAATACTCTTCAGGGATTTTTCCGCGTTGCTTTCCTGAATATGGCCAATTAAGGCATTGATTACCGCAACGCCCAGAATAACCAGCGTATCCACCCAGTGGCCCATTACTGCCGTTAATACGGCGGCGGCCAGCAGGACATAAATCAGCACATCATTAAAATGGGCTAAAAAACGCAGCCAGGCGGGTTTACCTTTTTTCTCCGGCAGCGCGTTCGGACCTGATTTTTGCAGACGCGCCTGCGCCTCTGCACGATCCAGGCCGCTGGCCTGGCTCTGCGTGTGAGCAAGCACCTGCTCGACGGTCTGCTGGTATGCCAGCCCGCCGGAAGGCGGCATGTTTGGGGACAATTTTTTTTCGGTCATCGTATTTTTCCTTCAATATCCGGTGAACAGAAGCCTGAATTCCTTTCTGGCTTAAATAAATTCATTTTAAAGTCTTGCGGGTAAAATTGATCTACCGCAATATAATGACTTCTCGGTTATTCAAAACTGATTAAACTATTTCGATGAGCTGATTTTTACAAAATATTTCTAAACCAACATTAAACGAGGGGGAACCATGTGGGGTATTTATCGCGGACGCCGACTGGTGTTATACGTTATCGCGGCCATTGTTATTGCCACGTTAATTGGATATAGCACCTATACATTTGTAAAATTATTTTCCTGATAAAGACGTTTATTTACATAACGCGGTATTAATATAAACGCCGGGTCGTATGTTGTTATTTATTCGCAGTAATAATGTCTTTGTTTTATTCAAAAAGGCCTGAGGGGCTGATATTGCTTTACGTTACAGAATGCCGGACAATGACATTTTTAACTGACGATTAACATTACGATGAAACACCCGTTAGAATCGCTGCTTACGGCGGGGGGCATTTTATTGCTGGCCCTGATCTCCTGTCTGCTGTTACCCGCGCCGTCGCTGGGTCTGGTGCTGGCGCAGAAGCTGGTTCAGACCTTCCACATGGTCGATCTAAACCAGCTCTACACCATTCTGTTCTGCGTGTGGTTTTTACTGCTGGGTGCCATCGAATTCTTCGTGCTGCGTTTCGTCTGGCGTCGGTGGTTTTCACTGGCGTCGTAGGCCGGTGAAATCGCGCATGCCGTGGATCAGCGCTTCACACCAGGCCGCGTAGTCGTGACCGCTGGAGGAGGGATGGAAGCTGACGCGATACCCTTTCTCCCTCAACGCCCGTTCGAAATCCTGCGTAGTGCGATAAATGCCCCCGCCCGGCCCCGAAGTTTCGAACTTTCCGGCCTGCAGCCAGAAGCGCACCGGATACGGCGGCGACTGCTGATACTGCCGCGTCAGCCAGCCGGGCGCTTCGTCTTTCGGTGCCCACCAGTACGAACCTGAAAGGCTCAGCACGTTACCAAACAGGCGCGGATAGCGCAGCGCCACCCACGATGAGGCAATGCCACCGTAGCTCGACCCCGCCAGCACCGTTTTCTGCCGCTGCATCGCGATGCCCTGCCCGCGCAGCCAGGGCAGCAGCTCGTGCGCCATAAAGTCGGCGAAGTCCGGGTTAGGCGGCAGCTCGTTGCCGCGTCGGGCGTGATCGAGGCTGTCGATAAACACTACGTTAATCGGCGGAAGATGATGGCGGGCAATAAGACCGTCCAGCACGTTAGCGAAACGGTATTCGTCCTGATAAATCTGCCCGTCGAAGAGAATGAGCGTCCAGCGCGCGGGCTGCGCGCCGCGCGGTTTATAGATCATCACCTCGCGGGAATTACCGAGGATTTTGCTGGTGATGCTCTGGCGGCTTAACGATCCGTGGACCAGCGGCTGGGCCGTGGCCTGCGCGGAGCAATAGCGTGCCGGGCTGAGATCGAGCAGCGAAAAGCGGTTCCAGCGATCCGCCTTCTGTTCGCCAAAGGTGTTCGGGTTGAGCGGATCGGCCTGGGCGCTCACCAGGATCGCGCGACGCTGGTCGCGCGGGGAGCCGTCAATCACCGGCACGTCCGGCGCGAGCTTGTACTGCATCACCGTGTCGGCGGGCACCACATAGCTGCGGAACCAGACGTCGCTGTTGCCCAGGCGAAACAGCGGATCGTGATCCCCCGCCGGTGAGCCAAGAATAAAGACGTTATCCCGCGCGCCGCGCCACAGGAAGGTGACGCGCTTGTGTTCTGCGTCTACCGGCTCCACCATCGGCGTTCCCTGCCGGATCTGCGTCTTCCAGAACGCGTCGGTACTCCCTCCGGCAGCAATCTCTTTTGCCAGCGCCTGAAGCGACGGGCTTTCAGGCGCCAGCATCTGTACGCGCGGTAGTGCAGATGTCTCTTTCATCCGCCACTGAAAACGCCAGGGTTTACCCGCTTCGCCGTGCAGGACCAGCGAGGTGCTCTGCTTCACCGGCAGGGCAAACAGCAGCGCGTGTTCTCCATCGGCGGGCCCATTTTCAATCAGCGTACGAATGCGGCGGTTTTGCCCGTCCAGCAGGCGGGCATCCGTCACGCCATGCAGCGTGGCCGAGACATAATTTTCAGCAAGCTCTGGCAGCATAAAACAGACCTCACCGCTGGCATCAAACTTCCCCTGGACGTCTCCCTGCCGGGAAGAGTGTTCGCAGGTTGCCGCCACCGCAGGCAGCACACCTATCCCGAGTAATAACCCGCTCCATACCCTCTTCATTACCGCTTGTTCCCTCACGAAATTTGTTATCAACGCTAATGCAAATGGTAATAATTTGCAATATCATCTACCGCGTTTTAACGGTGTTTTTATGGCGATAGCAAACAAGGATGAGTAGAAAAAATGTTTAAGAATAATAAGATAATGCAGCTGTGGCTGCTGAGTCTGGCGACGACCAGCGTGGCGGCTCAGGCTGAAAATAGAGAAGAAACCATAACGGTGACGCAGAGCATGGGTGAAGAACCTACCGCCCCGCTAAAAGGGATTGTGGCAACCCAAACGCTCTCCGCGACCAAGACCCGCGCGGAGATCGTGAAAACGCCGCAGTCGGTATCGGTGATCACCCGCGATCAGATGAACATGCAGGACGTGACGTCCGTGTCGCAGGCGCTGCGCTACTCGGCGGGCGTGTTTACCGAGTACCGCGGCTCGTCGAACCGTAACGACGAGGTGTTCGTGCGCGGCTTTAGCTATGTGCCGAAATTCCTCGACGGCCTGAGCTTCGGCGCTACGGCCTCGTCCCAGACGGGTACGATTGACCCGTGGCTGCTGGAGCGCGTGGAGCTGGTGCGTGGCCCGGCGTCGGTCCTGTTTGGTCAGGTCAATCCGGGCGGGTTAATCAGCATGACCAGCAAACGGCCGACCGCGGAATCCATCCATAACGTGCAGTTCCGCACCGGCAATAACGATCTGGCAGAAGGCGCGTTTGATTTCGGCGGCAGGCTGAGCGACGACGGCCGCGTGCTGTATCGCGTCAACGGTATCGCCCGTACCCAGCACAATCAGGTGGACGATTATAAAGAGACGCGGATGGCGATTGCGCCTGCCATCACCTGGTACCCGAACGACCAGACCCGCTTTACGCTGCTGACCAGCTACCAGAAGGATCCGGACGCGGGCTACCGCAACTTCCTGCCCGCCTACGGTACGGTCAAAAGCGTCGACGGGAAATACATCCCGCGCGACTTTAACGTCAGCGATCCGGATTACAATCAGTCCTGGCGCGAGCAGACGACGATCGGCTACGAGCTGGAACATCAGTTCACCGACGACCTCACCTTCCGCCAGAACGCGCGTTACGCCGCCATCAAACAGAAATACCGTTACCTCGTTTACGCCAGCAGCGCGGCCAACAGCACGGTATTGACGCGACGCGCGCAGCATGAAGAGCGCACCACCAACGAATTTGGCCTGGATAACCAGCTTGAGTATCTGCTGGGGACCGGCAGCGTCAGCCACACCCTGCTCGGCGGATTCGACTACAAGACCAGCAAAGATAAGCAGCTGCTGGCACGCGGGAGCGGTTCACAGTATGACCTTGACTGGACGAACCCGGTGTACGGCGTGAACGTGGATGAAAGCACCTTCAAAACCGCCTCCGACGAGCAGCAAAATCTCGACCAGATGGGGCTGTATTTGCAGGATCAGATGAGCTGGAACAGCTGGGAATGGCTGGTCTCCGGACGCTACGACTGGAGCGAAGTGCGAACTCACGACTTCACCGACGGCAGCGTTGCCCAGCAGAACGACAGCAAGTTCACCTGGCGAACCGGACTGCTCTACGCGTTCGATTCTGGCCTGTCGCCGTACGTCAGCTACAGCACCTCGTTTGAACCGAACCTGCAAACCAACCGCGCGCCGGGCGTTGCGCCCTTCAAGCCAACCACCGGGGAGCAGACCGAGATTGGCCTGAAGTATCAGCCGGTCGACAGCACGCTGATGACCCTCGCGCTGTACGATTTAACCCAGGACAACGTGGCGACCTATAACAGCGCCGAAGGCTGGTTCGAGAACGCGGGCAAGGTGCGTTCGAAAGGCGTTGAGGCGGAAATCCACTCCACGCTGATGGACAACATCAACCTGATTGGCTCGTATACCTACACCGATGCGAAAACCAAAAGTACGACGGTGGCGGGAACAGAAGGCAAAACGCCTGCGCGCATTCCGGCGCATATGGCATCGGCGTTTGCCAGCTATACCGTTCCGGGCGGCGCGCTGAAGAGTCTGACCGCGGGCGTGGGGATGCGCTACATCGGCACCAGCTACGGCGATGCGAAGAACACCTTCAAGGTGCCGTCGGTGGATCTGTATGACGCAATGCTGAGCTACGATCTGGGCGAGATGAACCGCAGCCTGAAAGGGGCGAGCGTGCAGTTCAACGTCAATAACGTGGCGGACACGAAGTATGTGGCGTCGTGCGCAAGCGATACGGCGTGCTTCTACGGGATTGGCCGTACGGTGACGGCAACGGTGAATTACCGGTGGTAAGTTATTTGTAGGCCCGGTAAGCGCAGCGCCACCGGGCAATTACGGGCACCGTGCCCACAAAAAAGCCGGGTGGCGGCTACGCCTTACCCGGCCTACACGCGACATGTTAATGTGTCTGGCTATGGTTCTCTTTACGGTACGCACCCGGCGGCTGGTTGAACGTGCGGGTAAATATGCGGGTAAACGTCTGCTGCGAGTCAAACCCGTAGCGCAGGCAGATATCGTACACCCGAGCGTCTGATTCACGCAGATCCCGCGCCGCCAGCAGCAGCTTGCGTTCACGGATATAGCGCCCCAGGCTCTCCCCTTTGTACTGCATAAACAACCGCTGCAGGTGCCACTTCGAGTAACCCGCGTGGCGGGCAATCTCTTCTATACGTAATGGCTGGTGCAGATTGTCGTCGATCCATTCGACGATAGTGTCGATGACTTGAGCGGAAATGGTCATACAGCTGTCCCCCTCTGCTTCTCGCTTAAACATTATTCCCACCACTCGCGAAATGCCTGAGTGGTATCACTCACCCGCACGGGCTCACCCAGTTCCGGCGTCAGCAACCGATAATTTTTGTCCTTGCTGGCGCGCGCCAGCTGGATCAGCGGGTCGTTCCACGCGTGTTTCGCCAGCACGAAGCGTCCGTTGTGCCCCGGCACCACGGCTTTGGCGTTGAGATCCGCCGAGGCCTGCGCCGTTTCCTCCGGCAGCATGTGGATGTACTTCCAGTCCTGGTCGTACTGGCCGTTTTCCATGATGGCTAAATCCACCTCGCCAAACTGTTCGCCGATGGCCTTAAAGTGCGGGCCGTAGCCGGAATCCCCGCTGTAATAAACCTTCTGCTCTGGCGTGACGAACATAAAGCTGCCCCACAGGGTCCGATCGCGTTTGATGCCGCGCCCGGAGAAGTGGCGCGCCGGCAGAACATGCACCGTCAATTCATCGCTGATGCGTACCGACTGGTTCCAGTCACGCTCGTCAATAATCTCAGGCTTCATTCCCCAGTAGCGCAGGTGGGATCCCACGCCCAGCGGCGTCACCACGCGCTTCACCTTCGGCAGTAGCGCCCTGATGGTGGCGTAATCCAGATGATCGTAGTGATCGTGCGAAATAATCAGCAGGTCGATTTCCGGCATGCTTTCAGCGCGCCACGGATACTCGCCGGCAAAGGCTTTATTCAGGAACGAGAACGGCGCGGCGTAGTTGCCGAGCACCGGGTCAATCAGGATGCGTTTACCCGCGAGCTGCAGGTACCACGAAGAGTGACCGAGCCACACCAGGGTGTCCTGCTCCAGCGGCAGGCTGGCGAGATCGGTTTTCACCAGCGGCAGCGGCTGGGCCGGGCGCGCGTTTTCGGTTTTTTTGGTCAGAAAATCCCACGTCGCGACCAGCATATTTTTGTCGCCGTTATAACCTGGCGTCGGCAGCGTATTGTGGAATTTTCCCTCGCGATACTGTGGGGAGGCCTCCACTTCGGTGAGCTGCTCACCCTGCGGTGGTTGGCCGAATCCGGCATTGAGAACACACGGTAAACTCGCAGCTGAAGCAATAATCATGATTAACACCACGCAGATGAAGAGAGGTTTTTTCATATCCAGACCCGAAAACGCGCCCCATCCGATAGTTTGCGCGGGGTAAACTTGATTATGAGTGAGTAAGCACTCATTATAGATATGATGATAAAGTCGTCAAGACGTTTTCGATCTTTGACATTCCGCGTTGCAGCGTGTCAAAGCACGTGTTTCAATCAGGGTTTTTACAATTGACAGGGGGAAATATTTAGTGGCACGTCCGAAGAGTGAAGATAAAAAACAGGCCTTACTGGAAGCCGCAACGGCGGCATTTGCACAGTCAGGTATCGCCGCCTCAACGGCGTTAATCGCCCGTAACGCGGGCGTCGCCGAAGGTACCCTGTTTCGCTACTTTCCCACTAAAGACGATCTGCTGAATGCCCTCTACCTGCACCTCAAGCAGGATCTCTGCCAGGCCATGCTGGCAAACCTCGATCGCACCATCACGCTTCCCAAAGAGCATACCCGCAATATCTGGAACAGCTACGTCGACTGGGGGATTCGTAACCCCGTTTCTCATGCGGCTATCCGCCAGATTGGCGTCAGTGAAAAGCTGAACGCCGAAACGGAACAGGCGGTGAAGGAGATGTTCCCCGAACTCCATGAGCTGTGCCGCCGCTCGGTGCGCCCGGTGTTTATGTCAGATGAATTTAAAACGTTCGGCGATGCGCTTTTCTTATCGCTGGCCGAATCCACGATGGAATTTGCCACCCGCGATCCTTCCCGCGCCGTTGATTTTAAAGCGCTCGGTTTTGAAGTGATGTGGCGCGGGCTTGCGTATGAGGAAGCCAATGGAGAGTAAGGCCTTACAGGAGCACGCCATGCGCGTGGCACTGGAGCTGCCCTTCACCGAGCACTGCTGGCCGTTTGGGCCGGAGTTTGACGTGTTTAAAGTGGGCGGAAAGATTTTCATGATCGTCGCGGTCGCGCACGGGCGGCCGCACGTCAGCCTGAAGTCAGACCCGGAGAAATCACTGTTAAATCAGCAGATCTATCGCGGGATAGAGCCTGGCTACCACCTGAGTAAAAAGCACTGGATTTCCCTTTACGGCACCGACGACGTGACGCCGGAGCTGGTGACCGACCTCATTAATGATTCCTGGAATCTGGTGGTGGATAAGCTGCCGAAAAAAGACCAGAAGTGGATTAGGCCGGTCTGATTGTTCGTCTGAGACGAACAGATTAAGCGCTCGAATTGCACTTATCTTTTGCCGCTTCGCACGGTAATCTGCTTTCCTTTCGCGCCCGCGAGCGGGCGAATTTCATCACCAGGAGTTGTTATGGATATCATTTCTGTCGCCCTGAAACGCCACTCTACCAAGGCGTTCGACGCAAGCAAAAAACTGACCGCGGAAGAAGCGGAAAAAATCAAAACCCTGCTGCAGTATAGCCCGTCCAGCACCAACTCCCAGCCGTGGCACTTCATTGTGGCCAGCACCGAGGAAGGAAAAGCGCGCGTGGCGAAATCCGCCGCGGGCACCTATGTGTTCAACGAACGCAAAATGCTCGATGCTTCTCATGTAGTGGTGTTCTGCGCGAAAACCGCAATGGACGATGCCTGGCTTGAGCGCGTGGTGGATCAGGAAGAGGCCGATGGCCGTTTCAACACGCCGGAAGCCAAAGCCGCAAACCATAAAGGCCGGACCTACTTCGCCGACATGCACCGTGTGGATCTGAAAGATGACGACCAGTGGATGGCGAAGCAGGTTTACCTGAACGTCGGTAACTTCCTGCTGGGCGTGGGCGCAATGGGTCTGGACGCGGTGCCGATTGAAGGTTTCGACGCCGCTATTCTCGACGAAGAGTTTGGCCTGAAAGAGAAAGGCTTCACCAGCCTGGTGGTGGTACCGGTTGGGCACCACAGCGTGGAAGATTTCAACGCCTCGCTGCCGAAATCTCGCCTGCCGCTGAGCACGATTGTGACTGAGTGCTAATTCTTAGTGGCACGCTGGGTTCCGGCGTGCCTGTTTTCAATAAAGCGTAATCTGCGGGTGTTTAACCCCGCATACCAGTGCATAACGCGTTAACGTATCAAGGCTCGCCCGGGTAATATTCGCTTCCATCCTTGATACGGTGGGTGCGCTGACGCCCATTCGCTCCGCCACCTGTGCGCGCGTCAGACCAGCATGGTCGCGCCATTGCGCTAGCATCTCTCGCAGGCGCTCCTTGCGCTCTTCTGCATCAAATGAAGCCTGTACCTCTGAATTGCTTAACAACTCCGCTCTGAGTTCATCCCAGTCAATAATCTTTTTGCTCATCCAACATCTCCTGTTGTCGTTTCAATGCCACACGGAGTTCAGCAGAGGGCGTTTTTTGCGTTTTCTTGATAAACACCCGCAGCAGAAAAATTGTCTTTTCCCGCTGATATACGTAGATCCCACGAGTGTGAATCAGCCCGACGGTTCTGATTTCAAACAAACCATAGGGTAAGGGTTTGCTGTCAGGTTCGCTTAGTGCTGTCGGGTTACTACGTAATTTATCAAGCTGGCGAATCAGCTTTGCCTGGACCCCAGCAGGCAGTGAGAGAATCTCTTCCCTGGCCGCCTGATGAACGATAATTCTGAACACGGTATTTCATCCCTGATGATATTAGCATATAAGGCAATTTGCATTAAAGGCTAATTTAGCTTTTCGTGTCCTACCCTAACCGTTTTTAAAAGGCAGAACCGGATCCGCTTTGATTCTCTGAAAGCGTCTCGCAAAAAACTTATTTCCCCTGCGCCGCCAGCCACGCCATCGCCCTCTCACCCGCCTCATCTACCGGCAGATACACCAACAGCCGCGAGCCGTTTCGCGGCGCGGAGTACCAGTACATCTGCTGCAGCGTAAAATCCCCCAGCTCGGGATGGGTAAACAGCTTGAGCTGGTTCTCCACGCCGCGCACGTCGTTGCGCTGGTGCCACAGGGTTTTGAACTCTTCGGACACCGCAAAGAAGCGCGCCAGCTTCGCTTCCCACAGCGGGTCGCCCCGGTGCTCGGCCATCGCCGCGCGGAAGTATGAGACAAATATCGGCAGCACGTCGTCGCGCCTGCCGAGCCGCGCGCGCCACGCCGGATGGGTGAGGAACAGGTAAATACAGTTCCGGTCTTCCGGCGGGATTTCATTGAAATCCACGCCCATCAGGTGCCCGAAGCTGTCGTTCCACGCCACGATGTCAAAATTGGGCTTCTGGATGCTGGCAGGCTTCGGCAGCAGGGTATCAAGCAGGCGGCGCGTGCCTTCGCTGATCCCCTCACAGCAGACCGCCTGCGGCGCTTCGCCCGGCGGCAGACCGGCGAGCACGAAAACGTGCCGGGCTTCGGTCGGCGTACACTGCAAGGCTTTCGCCACGGCCGCCATCACCGCGCTCGACGGATTCACGTCCCTGCCCTGCTCCAGCCAGGTGTACCAGGTCACGCCTACGTCAGCGAGCATCGCCACCTCTTCCCGGCGCAGGCCCGGCGTGCGGCGACGACCGCTGCGCGGCAGGCCGAGACGCTGCGGATCGAGGCTTTCGCGTCGCGCGCGTAAAAATGCCCCCAGCTGTTTTCGGGTGTCATCCTGAAGTGAGACGACGGGTTCAGACATCAAGGCCATAAATCCCCCTGCATGGTAGTGCCAGTACCAGTATAAGCAAGAACTGGTACCCGTTTATCAGATGGTTGATGCTACGACCATCTGATGAATGACGCAATGGAGTTACCATGAATACGTCAGTTGTTTCACCGGGCCGCGCTGGCCTGATACTGCTGCTAACCGGCCAGATGCTGCCGATGATTGATACCTCAATCACCAACGTGGCGCTGGACGCCATCACCCACTCGCTGCACGCCACCGCCACCGAGCTGGAGCTGATTGTCGCCCTCTACGGCGTGGCCTTCGCCGTCTGCCTGGCGCTCGGCAGCAAGCTGGGGGATAACCTTGGCCGTCGACGCCTGTTTATGTGGGGCGTCGCGAGCTTTGGCCTCGCCTCACTGCTGTGCGGGATGGCGGGGAACATTGAACAGCTGCTGGCCGCGCGCATCGTTCAGGGAGCAGGTGCGGCACTGATCATGCCGCAAATTCTTGCCACGCTGCACGTGACGCTGAAAGGTACCGCCCACGCAAAAGCCATCAGCCTGTTTGGCGGCATCGGCGGGATTGCGTTTATCGTCGGGCAAATGGGCGGCGGCTGGCTGGTATCGGCGGACATCGCCGGTCTGGGCTGGCGTAACGCCTTCTTCATCAACGTGCCGATTTGTCTGGTGGTACTGGCGCTGAGTCGCCATTTCGTACCCGAAACCCGCCGCGATACGCCGTCACGCATCGACTGGCCGGGCACCGTGCTGCTGGCGATCGTGCTTTGCTGTCTGCTGTTCCCGATGGCGCTCGGCCCCCAGTGGCACTGGTCGTGGCCGCTGAAGGTGATGCTGCTCGCCATTATTCCGCTGGCCTGGCTGATGGCGCTGAATGCGCGCAAAAAGGAGCGTGAGAATGCCCACCCGCTGATCCCGCCGCGCCTGCTGCAGCTTCGCAGCGTTCGCTTTGGCATACTGATTGCGATGCTCTTTTTCAGCGTCTGGTCCGGGTTTATGTTCTGTATGGCGCTGACCATGCAAACCGGCCTGGGGATGGCGCCGTGGCAGTCGGGGAACAGTTTCATCGCCCTTGGGGTGACTTATTTTATCTCCGCGTGGTTCGCGCCGCGTCTGATTGCTCGCTACAGCACCAGTACCATTCTGCTGACCGGTCTGGCGATCCAGATTGCCGGCCTGCTGGCGCTGATCGCCACGTTCCGCATCTGGGGAATGGAGAATACCGCGCTGACGCTGGCACCCGCGACCGGGCTGGTCGGCTACGGGCAGGCGCTGATCGTGAACAGCTTCTACCGCATCGGGATGCGCGATATCCAGCCTGACGACGCCGGGGCCGCGAGCGCCATTCTCAGCACGCTGCAGCAGGCCGCGCTGGGGCTCGGCCCGGCCATTTTTGGCGCGATTTTGCTGCACGCGCTGCAGAACCACCACGGAGATTACACCCAGGCGGTGAACGTCTTCCTGATAGTGGAAACGGTCATGATGGTGGTGCTCGCCCTGGCGACGCTGCGCATCCGCCATAGCCTGTGCCTGCCGGTGGTGAAGGTCTGCCAGGCCACCAAATAAGCCCGTGAATTTGCATAATAGATCCGCAGCCGCCATTATGGGGCTGCATCAATAAAGGAGACGTTATGCAGGAATTAATTGCTCAGGTTGAAGAGTTAGGCATTGAAATTAATCACACCACCTCTTTAGTGATTATCTTTGGTATTATTTTTCTTACCGCCATCATCGTTCATTTTATTCTGCACAAAGTGGTGCTTCGCGCGTTCGAAAAACGCGCGCAGGCCAGCAGCCATTTGTGGCTGCAGATCATTACCCAGAATAAATTATTTCACCGTCTGGCCTTCACCCTTCAGGGGATAATCGTCAACGTCCAGGCGGTACTGTGGCTGCAGAAGGGCAGCGAAGCGGCGGAAATTCTCACGACATGCGCAAAGCTGTGGGTGATGGTTTATGCCCTGCTCTCCTTCTTCTCGCTGCTGGACGTGATTTTTAATCTGTCGCAGAAAATGGCCACCGCATCACAGCTGCCGCTGAAAGGGATCTTCCAGGGTATCAAGCTGGTAAGCGCCATCCTTGTGGGGATTCTGATTATCTCCCTGCTGATCGGCCAGTCCCCGGCGATTCTGATAAGCGGCCTGGGCGCCATGGCCGCCGTTCTGATGCTGGTGTTTAAAGACCCGATACTGGGACTGGTGGCGGGGATTCAGCTTTCCGCCAACGACATGCTCAAGCTCGGCGACTGGCTGGAGATGCCGAAATACGGTGCTAACGGCACGGTGACCGACATCGGTCTGACCACCGTTAAAGTACGCAACTTCGATAATACGATTACAACCATTCCGACGTGGGCCCTGGTCTCCGACGCCTTTATTAACTGGAGCGGCATGTCTGCCTCTGGCGGGCGACGCATTAAGCGCAGCCTGAATATCGATACCACCAGCATTCATTTCCTCGACGAGCAGGAGCAGCAGAAACTCATTCAGGCGAAACTGCTGAAGCCCTATCTGGCCGCGAGACATGAGGAAATTAACCTGTGGAATCAGAAGAACGGTGAAGGAGAGTCGGTATTAAACCTGCGTAAGATGACCAATATCGGCACATTCCGCGCCTACCTGAATGAATATCTGCGCAACCATCCCCGTATTCGCAAAGATATGACGCTGATGGTGCGCCAGCTAGCGCCTGATGCGAATGGTTTGCCGATTGAAATATATGCCTTCACCAACACTGTGGTCTGGGCAGAATATGAAGAGATTCAGGCGGACATCTTCGACCATATTTTCGCGGTAGTGGATGAATTTGGGCTGCGTATTCACCAGTCGCCAACCGGGAACGATATTCGCTCCCTGGCGGGCGTCATCGCCAATTAATCCGTTTGTAGGCCCGGTAAGCGAAGCGCCACCGGGCGTGAAGGCAGGTGCGGTCTGGTTTGGTGCGGTCTGGTTTGGTGCGGTCTGGTGCCCTCACCCCGGCCCTCTCCCACAGGGAGAGGGTGCAAACACTAAAAACGGCAACCAGGTTGCCGTTTTGCTTTTACCTTCGCGAGAGCTTAAAGGCAATAAACAGGAACACCACCCACACCGGCAGCAGCATCGCCGACAGGCGCATCTCATCCATGGTGCACATCAGCACCAGAATCAGCCCCAGGAACGCGATACAGATGTAGTTCCCCGCAGGATAAAGCAGCGCTTTGAACTGCGTCTCACGTCCCTTGCGGCGCATCGCGGCGCGAAAGCGCAGGTGCGCCAGGCAAATCATGATCCAGTTCAGCAGCAGGGTGGCGACAACCAGCGCCATCAGCAGGCCAAAGGCCTCTTTCGGCAGCAGATAGTTAATCAGCACCACTAGCGAGGTGATAGCGCCGGAGAGGAACAAGGAATTCACCGGCACGCCGCGACGGCTGACGCGGGTGAGGAACTTCGGCGCGTTGCCCTGCACGGAGAGGCCAAACAGCATGCGGCTGTTGGAGTAAACGCCGCTGTTATAGACCGACAGAGACGCCACCAGAATGACGAAGTTCAGCGCCGAGGCCACCAGGTTGCTGTTCATGTCATGGAAAATCATCACGAACGGGCTGCTGTCGGACTTCACTTCCACCCACGGATAGAGCGCCAGCAGCACCACCAGCGAGCCGATGTAGAACAGCAGAATCCGGTACACCACCTGGTTCACCGCTTTTGGAATGCTTTTATGCGGGTCGCGCGCTTCCGCGGCGGTAATGCCAATCAGCTCTAGTCCACCGAACGAGAACATGATCACCGCCAGAGAGAGAATCAGCCCTTTCCAGCCGGTCGCCAGGAAGCCGCCGTGCTGCCACAGGTTGTCGATAGTGGCGCGCTCGCCGCCGTGGCCGGAGAACAGCAGCCACAGGCCAAAGCCGATCATCCCGATAATCGCCAGCACCTTGATCAGCGCAAACCAGAACTCGGTTTCGCCATACAGGCGCACGTTGACGAGGTTAACGGCGTTAATGATGATGAAGAAGGCCGCCGCCCAGATCCACGTTGGGACATCCGGCAGCCAGTACTGCATGTAAATGCCTGCGGCGGTCAGCTCCGCCATCCCCACCAGCACGAACATGACCCAGTAGTTCCAGCCGGACAGGAAGCCTGCAAACGGGCCCCAGTATTTATAAGCAAAGTGCGCGAAGGAGCCTGAAACCGGCTCTTCAACAACCATCTCGCCAAGCTGGCGCATGATCAGGAAGGCAATAATCCCGGCGATACCGTAACCCAGCAGAACCGCCGGGCCAGCCATCTGAATAGCGGGGCCGATGCCGAGAAACAGCCCGGTACCGATCGCGCCGCCAAGGGCAATTAACTGAATATGTCGATTTTGCAAACCACGTTGCAGCGTCGGATTCTGATCCGACGAGGCTTCAGCGCTACCATGGCCTGAAGCGGATGACGCGTCTTTCACGTCCTACCCCTGTCTCTTTTTTAGAAGGGGCACGTTTTAACACTTCATGCTGGAGGTAGCAAGGGATTGGGGCATCCCTGCCCCGGATAACGAGATGGAACGCTTAAAACGCGTAGCCAACCGAGACCTTAAAGGTGCGCGGTTCGCCCTGCGTAATATAGGTACCGGAGTCGTCCACGCTGGCCCAGTAGTTTTCATTGGTCACGTTGTCGATGCCCGCGCGAACCGTCATCTGGTTTTCATTGTGGTTCACCGCGAAGCGATAGCGCATCCCCAGATCCAGCGTGGTGTAGCTGTCCAGCTTTTTGGTGTTTGCCAGGTCAGCGTACTGCGCGCCGGAGTGGTTCACGCGGGCGGTGGCGGTCAGGCCGTCAATCGGCTTGATGTCATACTCTGCGCCCAGCACGGCGTAAAAGTTCGGAATACCGATTGCATCGTTGCCCTGATTCACACCATTTTTGGTTTTGGTCAGCTCGGCCTGCAGCCAGGTGGCGCTGGCGTTCAGACGCATCCCCAGCATCGGCTCACCGAAGACGTTCAGCTCCACGCCACGGTTACGCTGTTCAGCGTCAAGCCCGTAGTGACCGCTGTCGTCGAGGATCGCCGACGGCATTTTGATTTCGAACAGCGCAAGCGATCCGCCCACGCGGCCAAAGTCCGCCTTCACGCCCACTTCGTTCTGCCTGGAGTGAACGATACCGGTGCTCTGGCCGTAGTTGGTGGCGGTGTTAGGCGCGGTTTTGCCCGGCTGCAGCGCTTCGGTGTGGTTAGCATAGAGGGAGATCGCCTCCCACGGCTTGTAGACCACGCCGTAGGTGGGCATCCAGCGGCTGCCGTCGAAGCCGTCCGCCGCGTTTTCCGCACCGGTGACTTTGTTATACCCGCGAATGACCACCTTCTGATGGCGCGCGCCCGCGGTGAACAGCAGTTTGTCGTCCAGCACGCCCAGCGTATCGCTCAGCAGCCAGCCCTGCGTACGGGTGCGCCCGCTGGTCAGCGGATCGCTGTACTTCCCGCCAGAGCCGTTGAAGTTGGTGCTGTCCGGCATATCGACGCCGGTATTGTGATAGATGTTGGTGGTCGGGTTATCCTTCGCCGCCGACATTTTCCACGCGATTTTTTCGTTTTTGGTCATCGCCGCATAGCCGACGTTGACCTTATGCGAGACGAAGCCCGTAGTGAAGTTACCGCGAACGCCCGCCATGCCGCTGACGGAATCGCTGATGCGGTTGGTATCCAGACGGCTGACCGTTGCCTTGCCGCTTTTATCCACCAGCTTCGGCGCGCTGTAGATGCCTTCCTCATGCGCGTGCTGCGCGCCCAGACCGGTATAGGCGGTCCAGCCGTCGGCGATGTCGTACTCGCTGCGCCACATCCCAAATTCGTTTTCGATGTTGCTGTAGGCCCACTTCTGCGAGAAGTTACGATCGTTTTTCGGCGGCTCGGGCACGAAATCCACCGCGGAAATATTGACGCTGGTCGGGCTGCCGTGGAAGGTTTTCTTCTGATAGCCGAGATCCAGCGAGGTGCGGAAGCGGTCACCGGTGTAATCCAGGCCGGTAGAGAGCAGCGTGGTGCGGCGGCGATCGTTCGCAATGCCGGTTTCCCCTTCGCGATGGACCAGGTTCACCCGCGCGCCAAACTGGTCGCTGTCGCCGTAGCGACGGCCCGCGTCGAGCGTGGTGCCAAACTGGGAATCCGAGGTGTAGTCCACGCCGACCTTCGCCTGCGGGAGTTCGCCCGCGTGTTTTGGCTCAAGGTTGATCATCCCGCCCACGCCGGAGCTTGCCGCGCCGTTCATCAGCGAGTTGGCCCCTTTGAAGATCTCTATGCGGTCAACCATCTGGGTATCCACCACCTGGCGCGGCAGCACGCCGGACAGGCCACCGAAGGTCATGTCGTCGCCGTCAAACTTCAGGCCACGGATGCGGTAGGTCTCCGCGCTGTTGCCGTACCCCTGAACGAACTGCACGCCCGCGTCGTTCGCGACGACATCGGCAATGGTTTTCGCCTGCTGATCTTCCACCAGCTTCGAGGTGTAGCTGATGATGTTGAACGGCACGTCCATGGCGTTCTGCTGGCCCAGCATCCCCATGCGCCCACCGTTCGCGACCTGTCCGTCAAGGAAGGCCGGTACCAGCTGGTCGCCGCCGGGTTTGAAATCGCTGGCTGGTGCAGCCTGGACAACGAGGGTGTCCTCTTTTTGATCGTCCGCCGCGAAGGCGGAATGGGTCACCGCGCTAACGGCAAGCGCCAGCAGCGTCTTGTGCATGATGGTGTTGTTCATAGTTAACTCATTTTAAAGTGCGCGCAAAAATGACCCGTTGTCGGGCCTTAGAATGTATTGGGTGCAATGCAAATGAGAACTATACGCATTATCCATGTGTTAGCAAGTGTAACCGCGTTCATGAGGAGGTTTGGCGAAAAAAGAGGGGAACAACCACCCCGTTTCGGGGGTGGCTGCAAAGCTATTATTTTTTCTTGTAGATATTGGCCGTACCGTGAATTTTATTGTTGGTGTTACCTGACGTGAGCACCAGGACATCCGCGCCTTTCTTATCGGCTTTCTCAATCAGTTCTTTTTTTGCATCATCAACCGATACTTCATTCGAGGTGTTTACCGTACCGATTTTTTTATATTGAGATGCAACTTTTTTGAACTCGCTTTTAGTCAGCAGCTGAGCAGCAAAAGCATTGGTTGTAAACAGTAACGCCGTTCCCAACAAAATAGCAGTCGTCTTTTTCATAACCTTTTTCCTTGAGATTAATCAGCAACTACGAAAAACCTCACGCAGTGTGGTGAGGTTTTATGAGCATGGTAGAGAATCTCAGGAAATGCCATATGTTCAGGAAAATTCTTTTATAACAACCCGTTGCATGAAATTACTAACGAGTATTAAGAATATTCGAATACCCGCGCGGTGCCAGCAATATCAATGCGTACCGCCGTGCCCGGGTTCCATCCTGGCTGGCTTACGGTCTTCAGAATCACGGGCTGCTTCTGCCCGGCTAATCCCAGGGTGAGCGTCGACAGCTGTCCGGTGAAGTCCACATCAAGAATCGAGATCGGGCTTTCATGCGCTGCACACGCCGTCACGCGTAATTGTTCAGGGCGCATCATTACCCTGCCCTCTCCTGTCGCCTGCGCGTTGTCCGTCGGCACTTCACCCAGCGCGCACACCGCATACCCGGCAGCGAGCCGAGCAGGCAGGATCACGGCATCGCCCAGAAACAGCGCCGTCTCTTCGTCAACGGGACGGGTGTAGACGTCATAAGGCGTGCCGACCTGCATGAAGCGTCCGGAGCGCATCACGGCAACCTGCGTGGCAAAGGACAATGCTTCGTTCTGATCGTGGGTGACCAGAATCGAGGCCACGCCCGCTTCGGCCAGCAGATCGGCCGTTGCCTTACGCGTCATGGCGCGCAGGCCGGTGTCCAGCGCCGAGAACGGTTCATCCAGCAGCATCAGGGAAGGACGCTGGGCCAGCGCGCGGGCAAGCGCCACGCGCTGCTGCTGTCCGCCGGAAATCTCGTGGGGCCAGTGCGTTGCGAGCTGCCTGTCCAGAGAAACCATCTCCATCAGCGCCTCAACGCGCTGGCGCTTCTCGTGGCGGGTGCCGTCCAGCCCCCAGGCGATGTTGTCTGCCACGTTGAGGTGCGGGAACAGCGCGCCCTCCTGAGGCACGAAACCGATTCGGCGCAGGTGGGCGGGAACAAAACTGTTTTCATCAAACAGCGCTCTCCCCTGCATGACAATGCGCCCAGTGTCAGGCGTTTCGAACCCGGCAAGAATACGCAGCAGCGTGGTTTTCCCCGACCCGGACGGCCCGACAATCGCCGTCCTGCTGCCCGGCGCAACGCTCAGGTTTAAGCTGTCGAGCACCTGCACATCAGAAAACGATTTAGAAATGGCGGTTAATTCAAGCATGTCATAGCCCTGCAATTTTTTTCGACTGCATATAGAGAATGGCGGTCAGCGGGAGTGAAATCAGGATCATCAGCATCGCGTAAGGCGCGGCGGCCACATAGTCAATTTCACTGGTCAGCGCCCAGAATCCGGTGGAAAGCGTGCGCGTGCCCAGCGGAGAGAGCAGCAGCGTGGCGGTCAACTCGTTGCTGACGCCGAGGAAAACCAGTGCGGCCCCCGCCGCCGCACCCGGCGCGGCCAGCCGCATCGTGACGCTCCAGAGCGCCTTCGCGGGCGTGCTGCCCAGGCTGCGCGCCACGTTTTCCAGCTCGACCGGCGCCTGCGCAATCCCCGCCCGCAGGTTGATGAGCGCGCGGGGCATAAACATCAGCAGGTAGGCCAGGAACAGGGTAATTTCCGTTTGATAAATGGGGCGGGCGTAATGAATGGTGACGGTGACCAGCGCCAGGGCAGTGACGATTCCCGGCAGTGAACTGGTGATATAGATGCACCCTTCCAGCATCCGGAAGATACGGTGCGGATAGCGGATACCGAGCCACGCGATGGGGATCACGCACGCCGTCGTCAGGAGCGCTCCGCCCACGCCGAGCATCAGCGTCTGGCGCAGAGAGTGCCAGAGATCGGCGCTCATCCAGTTTTGCACGCCGCCGAGCCAAATCCAGCGGCACAGGACAATTAGCGGCACGCCCAGCGCCAGCACGATCAGCACGATGAAAAACAGCTGGCCCAGCGCGGCAGCCGCAGGCTTCAGCGGCCAGCGTTTCTGTTCACGCGCGGCCCCGGCGCCAATGCGCGCGTAGCGTGCTTTGCCGCGCGTTACGCCTTCCAGCATCAGGATAGCCAGACAGCACAAGGCCAGCACGCCCGCCAGCATGTTCGCCGCCGGGCCGCTGAAGGTAGACTGGAACTGGTCATAAATTGCCGTGGTGAAGGTATCAAAGCGGATCATCACGTACAGGCCGTATTCCGCCAGCAGGTGCAGCGCCACCAGCAGCGCGCCGCCGCAGATAGCCAGCTTGAGCTGGGGCAGCACCACGCGGAAAAAGACCCGCCACGGCGGCGTTCCCAGCGAAGCGGCGACATCTTCAAGCGTCGGGTCAAGACGACGCAGTACCGCCGCAACCGGCATATAGATAAACGGATAGTAGGCAAGAACGGAGAGGAACACGCCCGCGGAGAGCCCGTGCATGGACGGGACAACGCTCACCCAGGCATAGCTTTGCACAAACGCGGGGATCGCCAGCGGGGCGACCGCCAGCGCAGACCAGATCCCCCGCCCGGCAAGCTGCGTGCGCTCTGTGAGCCAGGCGATTGCCACGCCCGTCACGATACACAGCGGAACCGCTAAAGCCGTCAGCCACAGCGTGTTGCTGAGTAGCTCAGCCACGCGCGGGCGAAACACCAGCGCCTTAATGGTTTCCCAGCCGGTCTCAATGCCAATGGCAATGATAAAACCCAAAGGCAGAAGCGCCATCAATGAAAACAATACAGCTAACGCAACCATCGGCAGTGCAGGACGCCTGCGAGCAGGCTCCTGCACTCTGTTTTTTCCGATGTCGAGACTCAGACCAGACATAAGGCGTTCACTTCACTCTCAGGATCACAGCAGACCGGCTTGCGTCATCAGCTCGATAACTTTTTTACTGTTGAGCGTTGAAGGTTCAACTTTCGGCGCATCAAGATCTTTCAGCGGAACCAGTTTCGGGTTTGAGGCCGCGTTCACGCCCACCGCATACTCAAAGGCATTGTTGGTACGCAGACTTTCCTGCCCTTCTTTACCGGTAATGTATTTGATGAAGGCCTGCGCCTGCGCTTTGTGTTTGCTGGACGCCAGCACGCCGCCGCCGGAGAGGCTTACGAACGCGCCCGGATCCTGATGTTTGAAGTAGTAGAGCTGGGTGTTCTTGCTGTTTTCACCGGTTTTGGACTGATCGACAAAACGGTAGTAGTGATAAATCACGCCGCCATCAATCTGACCGGCATTAACCGCTTTCATCACGGTGCTGTTGCCTTTATAGGCAACGAAGTTGGCTTTCATCGCCTTGAGCCATTCCAGGGTGGCCTTCTCGCCTTTCAGAGCCAGCATCGCGCTCACGATGGCCTGGAAATCCGCACCTGACGGGGATGCCGCCCAGCGGCCTTTCCACTCGGGTTTTGCCAGATCCATCAGCGATTTAGGCAGCTGCTGTTCGTTCAGCTTTTCCGGGTTATACACAAACACCGTGCTGCGGGCGGCAATGCCGATCCAGCGGCCGTGCGCCGGACGATATTCTGCCGGTACCTGCTTCAGGGTGCCTGCATCCAGCGGCGCAAACAGGCTGGCATTATCCACCAGCACCATTGACGGTGAGTTTTCCGTCAGGAATACGTCGGCCGGTGACGCGCTGCCTTCCTGAACCAGCTGGTTACCCAGCTCGCTGTCATCGCCGTTACGCAGAGTGACTTTAATGCCGGTTTCTTTAGTAAAACCGTCAACCCACGACTTCACCAGGTTTTCGTGCTGCGCGTTATAAACAACGATACCTTCGTTGTTATCGGCGGCAACCGCTTGTGTGGAAAGGAAAAGGGATGAAGACAACAAGGCAAGCGAGAAGCAGGACAGCAGGCGAGAATTCATGAACATATCCTTTATAGACTAACGGGATTAACGACTCATAGCTTTGTGGGACAGGATTAAAGCATACAACAACGCTAATGATAATTAGTATCAATCCAGTTTACGCGTAAAAGTGTAAAATTTCATTTTCGTTGGGTTTGAAGTGATAAAAATCCAGATTTAAAAAACGGATTAATTAAAGATTAAGAAAACCTTAGGCTTCGTGATAACGGCTTTTAATTAGGCTTCTATTTATTACGCGGTTATTTATCTGTTCAGGGAAGAATAATGAAACGGATGACAAACTCTGCCATTAATAATATAGGCGCCTTTCTTGCCGGGTGGCGCTGCGCTTACCCGGCCTACATTTCTCACCGTTGCAGGCCCATGCAAGCGTAGTCACGCCGTACGAAACGCATAAAATGCGCGTTGTCTGCAATAACGTTCGAAAAGAGTAAGGAGAGGGAGAGAAGTCAGTACCTGAGACTAAATGGCACGCCCTGTAGGATTCGAACCTACGACCTACGGCTTAGAAGGCCGTTGCTCTATCCAACTGAGCTAAGGGCGCACTGAGAAGCGTGAACTTCGCGGCGGTGAAACGCGAAGAATTATACGGTCAATGGCAGGTGAGTCAATGCCTTTTCCGTTTTCCGCGGCAATTACCGCTAGCCGATTGTAAATACGGCTATTTTCTCAACATTTACCCCTGTTTCACCGTAAAATTTAGCGCTGCGAAAAGGCTTAGTTGCATTTAAGTAACGCCTGCTGTTTTCCTGAACGTCAGCTCGTCACACTAGAGCCAGGTATCCCGGCCGCCTGGAGGCTGACAGACAACAGGACAATGGAGTGACAGCGCAAAACCCGATCGATACGCCCCCCCGGTTACAGTACATTTCTCAGGACATCGTCGGCATTAAGCTAGAGCCCATCGTCGCCCTTTCCTCCATGCGCCAGGTTGGCGTGGAGGTATTAAGCGTTCTGTCCGACACGCGGCACAGCGAGGACTTTTTTTGCGATCGGTCCGCAGACTGGTCGATAACGCTGCTTGAAGCACAGCTTGCCGCGTTAAAAAAACCGCCGCACGGTCATAACCTTTTTATTAATCTGCCGATAACCGTCCTGACAGAGCCTGCGTCTTTTCAGCGACTTATCCGGTTGACCGGCGTGCCGCTCAATATTGAGATTGTCGACCTCGCGTCCTTTTTGGCGCTGCCCGTCGCGCAAAAGCAGCACGTGGTTCAGAATCTGCAGCAGCTTAGCAGACAGGGACACGCTATCTGGCTGGACGACGTGGATGACGTCTTAGTGCAGTCGTTTTTATCCTGCCGACTCCCGTTAACCGGCATCAAAATAGATAAGGAAGCATTCTGGCGTTTACGCGACACCCCTGCGCTGAGGCAACTGGTTTCCCGTTGCTTTCAGCTCGCCGGGAAAGTGCTTATCGAAGGTATTGAGACTGAACGCGATCGTACCTGGGCACTGCAGGCAGGCGCAGATCTCGGCCAGGGGTATTACTGGCCGTCCTGGACATGGCCGGAGGATTAAAAAGCCATTTCCAGGAGGGAGACCATGCGAATGACAGTGCGCCGTTACCGGCGGCGGCGTACAGGAAGTGATGCACTGGGATTTACGCGCTCACCTTTTGCTCCCCCCTTTTTCGACCGGCTCGAATTTTTGAGCCAGTCCATCAGCCAGCCCCGCAAAACAGACGCCCCGTTTATCCTTCTGGTGACGGAGGATCACTATCTGCGCACCGGTTTTCTCAACGGGCAGTTTCCCCTGAGCAGCTGCTGCGACTACGCCACGCTGGACGATGCCCTTATCGCTCAGACCCAGTGGCCCTCAGCCCGCCTGGTCGTGGATATAGAAAGCCGGTCCACGGGGCTGCTGGAGAGACTGGACCAGTTGAGACGGCATAGCCTGTTTCCTCCGTTCCTGACGCCCTGGCTGTTGGTCCGGGCCGATAATTACGACACCCGCCTCTTCTGCAAAGCGGCAGGCCCCTTTCATGTGCTCGAACGTCAGCTGAACGCCGCCGCGCTCCAGCACAGCCTGCTGGATACCGCCCCTCCGCAGGGTTCCGATAAAGACTGGTTCTCGCGCAATGAATGGCCCATCCTGCAGGAGCTCTCAAGGGGCAAGACGCTGCGTCAGATTGCCCTGATGCAGAATCGCCCCTATAGCCGCATTATCTATCGTCTCAGCTGCATCCTGCTGAAGCTGGGGCTCAGCCATCGCCAGGAATTGCTGCACCTTCTTAATAACCTCTCAGACTGCACGTTTTCACTCACGTCCTAACCCCTTATTTCCTAAAGCGGTTTAGGAATTTACTTACCAATTGCGTTGCGTAAATGTTAATTTTTAACAATAAAATCGAATTTATAACTATTCCTAATTTATGGGCGTAAACCTTGTGAAATGCCATAAATTGAATGAACGGCAGCACTTTCCTCCATCCGTTAAGTGAATGCAGAAGGCGTTAACAAGATGATAATGATGTAAAAACAAGCAGCTTAGCGACCCCTACCGGGAGTAAAAAGCGAAGCGGGTAGCATGTTCTCCTGTACACCAGATGCCGTTATCTGGTTTAACACAAGCACTTTCAGATGAAGGTCTGACGGGCTGCGAGGGCAATTTTTAACCTTACCGTCGCGGGTTAGCCCCCTGAAATGATGTCTATTTTTGTTAACAACTGATCAACATACAGAGATATCTGTTATTTTTTGTTATTACATAAAGATGAAAATATGCGGTAAATGAGATAATAGGATATTTCCGCTAATTTTAAAAAAATAGCGATTCAGATCCAGAAGATAATACAAACCCATACGCGGATATTAATTTACAGGGTTTTCGGAAAAAACTTACCCTGTATAATAAGATGCGTACCAAATTTGAATAAGAAAAACCTTTTTGCCAACACCAGCCAAATGAGATGACCGCGCTGAGGCATAGTTCTTTTCATTACGTAAACAAGGATGCTTTCGCTCTTTCCAGGGAAATACTACGGTATAGGGATCTGCACATTATATCCTTCCGGCATTTCGAGAGTTTTACCAAACTCTGCATAACGCTTTTAACAATCTGAGGCATTAAAAATGAAACCGGCATCCGTTATCATTATGGACGAACATCCTATCGTCAGAATGTCGATAGAAGTCCTGCTACAGAAAAATAAGAATATCACAGTCAAGCTCAAGTCTGGCGATAGCCATGAAGTCCTTGACTGTATCCGCAATCACCCTATCGATCTGGTGATCCTTGACATAGAACTCACGGGCACGGATGCTTTCGCTTTACTTAAGAGAATCAGAAACTTAAACAAAAACATTAAGGTTCTGTTCCTCTCGTCTAAATCAGAGTTATTTTACGCGGGTCGCGCTATTCGCGCCGGGGCAAATGGCTTCGTCAGTAAACGAAAAGATTTAGGGGAGATCTACAACGCCGTAGAAATGATCCTGATGGGCTATTCTTTTTTCCCATCGGAAACGCTGAACTTTATAAACCATTTGGGTTCAGGGAAAGGGATGGCAGTGGATATGCCATTATCGAATCGCGAGGTTACGGTATTACGGTATCTGGCGAATGGATTATCCAACAAGGAAATTGCTGAACAGCTGCTATTAAGCAACAAGACCATTAGCGCGCATAAATCCAATATTTATTCCAAGCTGGGCGTGCAAAGCATCGTGGAATTAATTGATTACGCCAAAGCCCACGAACTGCTATAACCTGAATTCACTCCCTGCAGCTTATCTGAGCTGCAGGGAGTGCGGTCAGTGCTAATTATAATTAATCATGAAGGTGGCATCCGCATCGGCCTGTCCGGGCTGAGGGTTATCGGCAGTGGCAATATAATTGGCATAAAACGACAGAATCGCATTCCCCTGCGCATCAACCGAGACCGGCTGGCTGGCCTGCTGGAGAGCCAGACGCGTTTTATCCGCATCCCTGATCTCAACGGCGACGTGACTTGCTGTACTGGCGTCATTCAGCGCCAGCAAGCCGCTATTGCTCCCGTCGGCTTTACCCGAAAACGTAATGGACGCCGCGCCCGGCGGACAGCCGGTCAGCTTCAGCGTAAATGGCATGGGCTGCGTGCGGCTCCCGGTGGTGCTGAGCTGTTTCGTGGGCCAGGTGCCCAGCGTGACGGTCTTGTCGCTGTCGCTGCCCTCGGCAACGCAGGTAAAATCGACGATATTGCCGTAGAGCCGAATGTTAATCTCGCCCAACGCGGTGTCCGCCTGAGCCTGTGTGCAAAGCGCAAAGAGCGCCACGGTGATAAAACGGATCCCGTTTCGCATATTGGCTCCTTAGTCGTAATCCACGCGCAGATACCCGCGCGAGGTGAAGCGCCCTTCCGCCGGCTTATTGCCCGTCACGCTCACCGGCCAGACCCGGATCCCCACCTGCGCCTGCGCGCTGTCGTCGAGGCGGAACGGAATTTTGCTCGTCAGGTTGTTGGGCGTGAGCGGCGCCCCGCTCTCGTTGGCAATGATGAACCCCACGTCCGGGTTATCCGACACCAGCACATTATCAGAGACTTTTTCAGCCTCGACGCGCATCGTCAGCATGGCGTTCGCCTCCACGTTGGTGCATTTGATTGCAATGGTTTTGCTTTGCGATGAGACCCCCTCCGGCTTGTTACCCACGCCCGCCTTGCTGAACAAGGAGGCGCCAATGTCACCGAAATCAAACTCCACCACGTTACCGGCATTAATGGCGCAGCTTTGCGGCACCTGAATGGTTCCGCTGTAGCTGATGGTATAGACCGGCGTGGTTAAAGGATCGGATGAAGTTGTGGTGACGTAGACGCGGAACATGGTGGCACGCGGGATCACCACCATGTTGATAAAGCGCCGGGTCACTTTAAGACGGAAGACAAGGCTGGAGTCCTGAACGCCAAACGGTTTGTTTTTGGAGACGTTAGGATGGCTCCCCATCTGGATATAGCTTTTTGGCGGGTAAAACACGCCAGCATAGCTGTCCGTGATTTTCATGGCCCCGTCCAGATAATCGTTAAGCTTCAGATACTGGTAGCCATCGCTGGTCCCGGTGATCGTGTAATCCGTCACATAGCTGCGCTTGGTGGTATTCCCGACGGTACCCTTCGGGCAGACGGCATTCACCCCTACCCACTGCGACTTCTCGCTGAGCGTCACGACCTGCCCGACCTGGTTATTCGAGCTATTGAATTTATCCGTCAGGTCGTAATGCACCTCCGTCGGCACGCCTTTTTCATTGACGCACACGGTCGCCAATGCGTTTGTCGCGGGCAGTAACGCCAGCAGCGACAGGGCAAAGATTTGGGTTTTAATCACAGCCGATCCCCTTAAGTGTGATTGCCTGTTGCAGGCTCTGTTCAGACAAGCTGTAAGGTGCGCGACACTGGGACTGCGCCCCGTCGCCCCACTGGATCAGCAGTTCGCCTTCCAGCGGCAGCCCACTCAGGTAAATTTGTCCATCATCCCCCACCATGCTGGTGACGCCGCTTTTGGTCTCACGCACCACCGCGCCGAACGGCACCGGCTGGTTGCCGCGCATCACCGTCAGCAGGGCGCGCACGCCAATGCGGGTATCGAAGCTGGCGCGCACCAGCGCGCCTTTAGTCGGCACCACGCTGCTCACGTTGTTTTCGATATCGGTGTTGTTGCTCATGGTGTTGGTATCCAGCGCCACGCGGTTGTAGCGGTAGACGGTGGCATACGGCATCACCGCGTAGCCTCGCCAGTCGGTTTTCACCCCGGTCTGGTTTTCAATACTGACGCCTGATGCCCCCGGCGCTTTGATCAGCACGTTGGTGTCCCCCAGCGGCTGGCTGAAGGTCACGCCGTCGGCGTGGCCGACCACCCCGCCGGAGAGCTGCCAGTTGAGATCGTGCTGGTCGCGAGAGTAGTTGTAGCCCACGCCCAGCGTGCCGTAGGTCGCCTGCCAGTTAGCGCTAGCGCTTCCGCTTGAGCCGTTGGTGCTGGCGTGCCCCTGGGTCACGCTGTAGTTCAGGTTGCGGTCCTCCAGCAGCGTTCCGCTGACGCCGGTTTGCCAGCTTGTGTCGCCATCGCTGTTTCGACTGGCGGATGCCGTAGCGTAGGCGCGGTCAATCGCGCTGTCCCGGCGATAGCCCTGACGGGTAAAGAGGCTGAACGGCACGGAGACGTTAAACGACGCGATCCGATCGGTACCGTCTATCCCAACGGATTTGTTCCACGACCACGAGACGGAGTAGTTGATCCCCTTCACGCCCCCCGCGTAGCCCAGCTGGTACCAGCGGTTCGTCTCGTCCGTTCCCCAGTAGGTCTGCTCGCTACCGGAGATATAGACCGAGCCATAGTCCCCCAGCGACTGAGACACGTTGAGCTGGAAGCGGCCTTTTTTATTCCACGTCAGGTTGTGATAGCTCTGCACGTCCGGCACATCGTTATCGTTCTGGCTATCGGCATACTGATAGCCCTCCATTGAGCGCCAGGCGACATCGTCGAGGGTGTAAAACCCTTTTGTGGAGTAGCGATAGCCCAGCAGCTGGAAGTTGGTGCCGAAGCCGTTAAGGGATTTCGCGTAGAGGAAGCGCAGAGACTGCCCTTCATGCTTGCTGTCGTCCGCGAGCTGGCTGCGGGCGTGGGTGATATCGAGCGAGACCGCGCCCCAGTCACCCAGGTTTTTCCCGGCCCCGACGGCCACCGCGGTATAGCGTGACGCCAGCTGCGTGCCGCCGTAGAGCGTGTAGCCGTTGGCAAGACCGGTAATCAGGGTGCCCTGGGTGAAGAACGGCGTATCCTGATCGCTGTTCCCGCTGCGGTAATCCCCCGCGACGAGGTCATACTTCCAGCGCCCTTCACGCTGCAGGAGCGGTACGGTGGAGTACGGCACGGTATAGCGCTGCTGGGTGCCGTCTTTCTCTTCGACCGTGACTTCCAGGTCACCGCTTGAGGAGGTCGGGTTAAGATCGGTAATGGCAAATGCGCCCGGCTGGACGTAGCTTTGATAGATAACGTAGCCATTCTGGCGAACCACCACTTTGGCGGGCGTACGGGCGATCCCGCGCACGGTCGGCGCGTAGCCCTGCAGGCTGTCCGGGTACATGCTGTCAGACGAGAAGAGCCGCCCGCCGCGAAAACCCATGCTGTCGAAAACGTCATTCCCGGTATTGCTGTCGCCCAGCACCAGTTCGCTTTTAAGCGGAATGACGGTGCGCTGCGCCCAGGTGCCAATATTCTGCCACTCGCTGTGCCGCTGCCCGTTATTCTGCGTGTACCGCCATGCGCCGTTGTTACGTAAACGCCAGGCGCCATAGTTCAACCCGCTTTGCAGGTTGAGGTAATAGCTGTCGTCTTCGCTTCCCCGGTTACCGGTGAAGCTGTAGTTCACCAGCGCGGCGGGAATGCCTTCATCCCACTGTTCGGGTGGAATATAGCCCCGGGCGCTGTTTTGCAACGCCACCTGCGGCAGGCTGACGTCCAGACGCTGTGAGGCAAAGTTGAATGCCGTTTCGCTGCCGGGTATAGCCGTGGTCAACGGAACGCAGGTCTCGCCCTGCACCTTAGCCAGTTCGGGAAACGCCGCGACGTTAACGCCAAAGCGATCGAGCATCGCGCGCGTAATGCACGCTGATAAACCGCCCGCCACCGGCGGCGTGTTTTCGGCCTGCTCAAAACGCACGTCCTGGGTACCGATAAACTCATCGTTACGCCAGATATCCACGCGATAAACGCCGGGTGCCTGCTGGTGTCCTTGTTCAAAACGCGACAAATCCGCCACGCTGGCGGCGTCGTCGGACAAGAAGGCCGGGTTGAAATAACTTTCGCTCCAGCCAGCCTGCGGCCAGAGCGCAGCCATCAGCGCCAGTGCAACCGGGCAGTAACGTCTCTGGTGGTTTTTCATCGCCCTGACTCTGCTCACAGGTTGACGCTACGCGCCGGAGTGATGGCACCGTAGTCATTCACGCTCTGCCAGGAAAGCGTACCGCTGGCACCGGCTGGCAGCACCTGCTGAGCCGAGCTTTTCGGCGCAACCATCAGGTTATCCAGCTGCTGCCCGCCCAGCTTCAGATTGACGAGGGTGATGTAATACGGAGAAGCGTTGCTGACTTTGAGATGGTTGCCCGCGCGCTCAAACCGCAGCTGGGAAAGCGCCTCTTCCGGCTGCATCGCCAGGTTGTTCGGGCGCACAAACAGCTTGATGCGTGAGAGGATCGCCAGCTGCAGCACGTTATTGTTTTCCGTTTTCGCTTTGTTCACCGACGGGATCGCCTTCACGTTCATGTAAAAGAGCGATTCGCGATCGGCAGGCAGCGCTGGCCCGGCGTAAATAATACGCAGCGTGTTTTCACTGTTCGGCTCGCTAACAAACAGGGGCGGGGTGACGGCAAAGGTTTTTTCTTTTTGCCCGCTCGCATTTTCGATCCACGCGTTAATTAAATAGCGTTCCTGTTTGTTGCTGTTGGTGATCGCCAGCGATGTTTGCTTCGCCTCTGCCGGATAAATAACGCGCGTGGCCCCCAGCGCAATACCGCCGGAAGCATTTGCGCAGGCAGAAACCATCATCAAAATAAACGATAAAAAAAGTCCTGGTTTAATTAGGGTATTCATCACAACCGTACCTTTAATAATGTGTTCGCAGGTGTTATGGATAAATCAACGTAAACCAGACATCCGACTGAATTTTGCCTGGCTCGAGGTGTTCGGAAATAGCCCGATAGCGGGCGCTAAAATGGAACGCGAGCTCGCGGGTCTCGATCGGCAGCCAGCTGACGGCCGTGGCGTTTGGGATAATCTGACGCTGCTGTTCGTCAAAGAGCGCCAGCCCCACGCCGCTGCTGACAGGCGTTTCACCCGGCCGCGATGTCGCCAGAAAGACCTGCGGATCCTCTGCGGGTGTGACGCCCTGAAACTGGATCCCCACGGTGCGCGAAACATCAACGCTGCAGTCCAGCAGCCGCACGGTGAAAGGCACATTCACCGTGGAAAAACTGCCCACACCGGAAAATGAATTGGTTCGGTACTGCCCCATGTCGATGCGCATATTCTGGCTGTCGGGCGCCACGGCGCAGCCGCCGTTCACCAGTTCACCCCGGAGATGAACCTTGCCACCTTCGATCACCACGGTATGCGCCGATGCCGGGCAAGCCATCGCAAGGGTTAACAGCAGTAGTGTTCCAGTCCTTGTCATCCTTCGTTCCTGGCATTTGCGTATGACGGGCCTCGTCCCTGAGGCCTGAACATCCCTGTGCGGAGGAATTACTCGTATTTCATTACGAAGGTGGCGTCAGCGTTCGCCTGGCCCGGCTCGGTGGTGGCAGCCGTTGATTTATAACGCGCGGTGAACTTCAGGGTGTTGGTCCCTTCGATCAGCGTCTGCGCAGCAGAGAAGGTCGCGCCGTCTGGGGTCAGAACGCTGGATTTGCTGTCGAGGATCTCGATACCCACGCCTTTCGCGGTGTTGTCGTTGCTACCGGAGGTCACGGCCAGCAGGGTTTTGTCGGTTGGGTCGATCTGACCGGTGAACGCAACAGCTGCAGTTTTGGCAACCAGCGGATCGCAATCATTCAGTTCAATGTTGAATGGAATATTGGAGGTGGTGTCGCCCACTTTGGTAAATTTCGCGGTGCGATACTGACCCAGATTAACGGTCTGCTCGGAAGAATCAGTATTTACTGAACAAGCCGCATTAACCAGCTCACCTTTAAAATGTACGGTACCGCCATTTACGGAAACCGGCGCAGCAGGATCTGCTGCATTTGCGGCACCCGCAACCAGGGCCAAAGTTGCAATAACAGTAGAAGCAATGTTGCTGAGTTTCATGTCTATTCCTTTAAAATGTAAATAACCCTTCCCGCGAATAATCGGGAATAAGAAATACGTTCAATTGAGTAATTGAAAGCTTATTTCGGAGGAGACAAAGTAGCTCAGGAAGCGATTTTTAAATATGTCAAAACGCTGCCATTTCGCCAGGCCACATCCTAATCCCGCCTAAGAAATTGACCATCCACTAAGAAGGGTTTTTGCGTCTCACTGATAAAAACGCGTAAAGGGTGACTGACAGCGACGCTCGCTTCTGACAAAATACACGCCATCCCCCCTTTCAAACGTTACAGACGGAATCTTCTCTCTGATGGCAGCAAAGATTATTGACGGTAAAACGATTGCGCAGCAGGTGCGCTCTGAGGTCGCGGAAAAAGTGAAGGCGCGTAAAGCTGCCGGAAAACGCGCCCCCGGGCTGGCCGTTGTGCTGGTTGGTAGCAACCCTGCATCGCAGATTTATGTCGGCAGCAAACGCAAGGCGTGTGAAGAGGTGGGCTTCGTCTCCCGCTCTTACGATTTGCCGGAAACCACCAGCGAAGCAGAACTGCTGGAACTTATTGACACCCTGAATGCCGATAAAGAAATCGACGGTATTCTGGTTCAGCTGCCGCTGCCGGCGGGTATCGACAACGTGAAGGTGCTGGAGCGTATCGCACCGGATAAAGACGTGGACGGTTTCCATCCGTACAACGTTGGCCGCCTGTGCCAGCGCGCGCCGCGTCTGCGCCCGTGCACGCCGCGCGGGATTGTGACGCTGCTGGAGCGTTATAACATTGACACCTACGGTCTGAACGCCGTAGTTATCGGTGCGTCCAACATCGTGGGCCGCCCGATGAGCATGGAGCTGCTGCTGGCCGGCTGCACCACCACCGTTACCCACCGCTTCACCAAAAACCTGCGTCACCACGTCGAGAACGCCGATCTGCTGATCGTCGCGGTCGGCAAGCCGGGCTTTATTCCGGGCGAGTGGATTAAAGAAGGTGCGATCGTCGTGGACGTCGGGATTAACCGTCTGGAAAACGGCAAAGTGGTCGGTGACGTGGTGTATGAAGATGCCGCGGCTCGCGCCTCTTACATTACCCCCGTACCGGGCGGCGTAGGCCCGATGACCGTAGCCACGCTGATTCAGAATACTTTGCAGGCGTGCGAAGAATATCACGACGTAGAGGACGCGTAAGATGGCGACTTTTTCATTAGGAAAACACCCGCACGTTGAGCTGTGCGATCTGCTGAAGCTGGAAGGCTGGAGCGAAAGCGGCGCGCAGGCGAAAATCGTTATTGCCGACGGGCTGGTAAAAGTGGACGGCGCGGTGGAAACCCGCAAGCGCTGCAAGATTGTCGCGGGGCAGACCGTGAGCTTTGAAGGACAGAGCGTAACCGTTACGGCCTGAGCCGTTTGATGCCCGGTGGCGCTGCGCTTACCGGGCCTACGTACTGTCTCCGTTTGTAGGCCGGGTAAGGCGAAGCCGCCACCCGGCAATTTCTCTCACAATCCCCTCACACCCATCACGGTTATTTATCGATCAACTTCAAATAATCACTATTTCATCTGTTGAAACGTGAAAATTCAGTTGCGCGTTTTTCACTCTTTGCCCACGATAAGTAGAACGTTCTACTAAAACGTTCTACTTACAATAACAGCGCCAAAAAAAGCGCTACTCGGGGGAAATCAGCATGGGTCTGATATCAGGGTTTGTTAAATCGCTGTCTAAGTTATCGATGATTGGTCGCGCCTTAATGCTGCCAATTTCACTGCTTCCCGCTGCGGGCCTGCTGCTGGCCTTCGGCGATAAGTTTCATCTGCCGCTGATGATGAACGCGGGCGGGGTTATTTTTGATAACCTGCCGATGCTGTTTGCCATTGGCTCCGCCGTGGGTCTGGCGTCAGAATCCGGTATTGCGGCGCTGTCTGCGGCCGTTTCGGTGTTTGTCACGAATATCACCATCAGCACCGTGCTGAGCATCACGCCGGAGATGGCCTCCCAGGGCGGGAAATACGCCATGGTGGTCGGTATCCCGACGCTGCAGATGGGCGTCTTCGGCGGCCTGATCTGCGGTATTCTCGCGGCCTGGTGCTATAACCGCTTCCACACCATGCAGCTGCCGGAGTTCCTGGGCTTCTTCTCCGGTAAGCGCTTCGTGGCCATTGCAACGGCGTTCCTCTCGTTCCTGATGGGGCTGCTGCTGCCGTACGTCTGGCAGCATATTCAGGCCGGTATCGACGCGCTCTCCGTGGTGGTGAACGGCGATAATCAGGCGGCGTCGACCTTTATCTTCGGTCTGGTGGAGCGCGCGCTGATCCCGCTCGGCCTGCACCACATCTGGTATCCGTCCTTCTGGTATTCGTTCGGGGATTACACCACCCAGGCAGGCCAGGTGATCCACGGCGACCAGACCATCTGGTTCAAGATGCTGGAAGAAGGAGTGAAATCCTTCAGCAGCGACACCTACCAGAACGCCGGTAAGTTCATGCAGGGTGAATTCCCGCTGATGCTGTTCGCGCTGCCCGCAGCGTGCCTGGCGATGTACCACGAAGCCCATACGAAGAATAAGAAAATCGCGGCCGGTATTCTGTTCTCTGCGGCGCTGACCTGCTTCCTGACGGGGATCACCGAACCGGTTGAGTTTACCTTTATCTTCGTGGCGCCGATCCTGTACGTCTTTAACGCCATCATGGCGGGTCTGGCCTACATGACCATGTATCTGCTGCATGCGCATATCGCCAAGTCGTTCTCCGCGGGCTTTATTGACTATCTGTCATTTGGGATCCTGCCGTCCTTTAACGGTTACAAGACCAACTTCCTGAATGCCATTATCATCGGCATTCCAATGGGCCTGATCTATTACTTCACGTTCCGCTTTGTGATCCGTCGTTTCGACGTGAAAACGCCGGGCCGCACTGAAGTGACCGCCAACGCGGATGATAAATCTGATTCAGAACTCGCGACCGAGATCATCTCCCTGCTGGGCGGGGCGCATAACATCGATTCCGTCGGCGCCTGTATCACCCGTCTGCGTCTGGAAGTGGCAAAAAGCGAGGTGGTGGATAAAGACGGCCTGAACGGACTCGGCGCGCGCGGCGTGGTCTTCGTCGGCGACAACGGTATTCAGGTGATTTTCGGTGCCAGAGCACAGTTTATCGCCCAGACCATGTCCACCATGATCGGCAAATAATAAGATGCCTGAGCGACACGTCTCCTGTACGCTGGGAGACGTGTTTTATCTGGCTGATAATCGGCAAATTTCAGGGAGCGGTTTTGAAGAAAGTCAGCATTATTGATGTCGCAAAGCGCGCGGGCGTTTCGGTCTCAACCGTATCGCTGGTTTTGCGCCAGAAAGGGAAAATCTCAGAGGCAACGATCGAGAAGGTCAACGCTGCCATCAATACGCTGGGCTATGTTCATAACGTCGCCGCTGCCAACCTCCGCGCCAATACGTCCAATCTGATTGGCCTGATCCTCCGTGACTTTAGCGACAGCTTCTCCATCAAGGTGATGGCGAGTATCGTTCAGGATCTTGAAAAACAGGGGTATATGGTTTTTCTCGGCCAGCCCCAGAACGATCATGACCATCTTGAGCGCTGCCTGCTGTCGTTTAAGCAGCAGGGCGTCGCCGGGGTTATCTATCTGGCCTCGGATACCCGCACGTCTACCCTGCCGGAACAGATTCGCCGCTGCCCGCTGCCGCTGGTGGTGGTCTCTCAGTCTCTGCTGGATGAAAAATGCAATCTGGTGATGCGCGACAACCGTCAGGCGGCAAACCTGGCGGTGCGTTATCTTATCGAGCGCGGCCATCGCAATATCGCCTACATTGGCGGACGTGAAGGCTGCCTTATCCGCGAGCAGCGCCTGCTCGGTTTTCGCAGCGCGATGACGCAAAACGGGCTGGTCTGGCGCGATGAATACTCTCCGGCCTGCAGCGATGACACCCTGGCCGCGGGTTTCGCCACCCGCCAGCTGCTGGAAAAGAACAACACCATCACCGCCCTGCTCTGCCACTCGCCGGATGCCATGATCGGCTCCATCTCCGGTATTCACCAGGTAGGACGAACGGTGGGTAAAGACGTGTTTTTGACACAGCAGGTTGCGCTGGTCGGTTTCGAAGATATGCTGCACGTTAACCTCACCTCGCCGTCTTTTACCTACGTGTCGTCCGCCAGCGAAGAGACGGGGCGTCAGGCTGCCGGGCTGATTATCCGCACACTGAAGGAGCCGACGCTGCAAACCCAGCGCATTACGCTTTCCGGGCAGCTTATCGCGCGCGAGTCGGCGTAAAATCAGAATGTAGAACAGGTCTGTTAGCGCGAGATTACTGCTATATTTCCATGATTTGCCATGGATAATGTCAATGCCTACCGTTATTACGCACGCTGCTGTTCCGCTTTGTCTGGGCTTAGGCCTGGGAACCAAAGTGATTCCTCCCCGCCTGCTGTTTGCCGGAATTGTCCTCGCCATGCTGCCGGATGCCGACGTGCTGGCGTTCAAGTTCGGCGTCGCGTACGGCAATGTTTTCGGCCATCGCGGTTTTACCCACTCCCTGCTGTTCGCCTTTGTGGTGCCGATACTTTGCGTGCTGACTGGACGACGCTGGTTCCGGGCCAGCCTGACGCGGTGCTGGCTGTTTTTAACGGTGTCACTGCTGTCGCACAGCCTGCTGGATTCGATTACCACGGGCGGGAAAGGCGTCGGCTGGCTGTGGCATGGTCAGATGAACGCTTCTTTGCGCCGTGGCAGGTCATTAAGGTCGCGCCGTTTGCGCTGTCGCGCTATACCACGCCGTACGGGCATCAGGTGATCGTTTCAGAACTGCTGTGGGTGTGGCTGCCGGGGGTAGTGCTGATGGGGTTGCTGTGGTGGAAACGGAGGTAAAAGCAAAACGGCAACTCAAGTTGCCGTTTTTAGTGTTTGCACTCTCTCTGTGGGAGAGGGCTGGGGTGAGGGCATCAGCGCGCACCAGACTTACTTACGGCGCCAGGTCGTTCCCTGTGGGCCATCTTCCAGAATGATGCCCATCTCGGTCAGACGGTTACGCGCCGCATCTGCCGCCCCCCAGTCTTTCGCCTGACGCGCTTCCAGACGCGCTTTAATCAACGCTTCAATTTCCGCCACTTCACCGTCGTCCGCCTGCGCACCGCTCTGCAGGAACACGTCCGGATCCTGCTCCAGCAGGCCGAGCACGGAGGAGATCTTACGCAGATGGGACGCCAGCGCATTCGCCGCGGCCATATCTTCTGACTTCAGGCGGTTCACTTCGCGCGCCATGTCGAACAGCACGGAGTAGGCTTCCGGGGTGTTGAAGTCGTCGTTCATCACCTCAACAAAGCGAGCTTCGAACGCTTCCCCGCCTGCCGCAGGAACAGACCTGTCGGTCCCGCGCAGCGCGGTGTACAGTCGCTCCAGCGCCGAGCGCGCCTGCTTCAGGTTCTCTTCGCTGTAGTTCAGCTGGCTGCGATAGTGGCCGGACATCAGGAAGTAGCGCACGGTTTCCGCGTCGTAATACTTCAGCACGTCGCGCACGGTGAAGAAGTTACCCAGCGATTTAGACATCTTCTCGCGGTCAACCATTACCATCCCGGAGTGCATCCAGTAGTTAACGTACTCGCCGCCGTGTGCGCAGGTAGACTGCGCGATTTCGTTTTCATGGTGCGGGAACATCAGGTCCGAACCGCCGCCGTGAATGTCGAAGTGCTTGCCCAGCTGTTTGCAGTTCATTGCGGAACATTCAATGTGCCAGCCCGGGCGGCCTTCGCCCCACGGGGATGGCCAGCTTGGTTCGCCCTCTTTGGACATTTTCCACAGCACGAAGTCCATCGGGTTACGCTTCACGTCAACCACGTCAACGCGCGCGCCGGCCTGGAGCTGATCCAGATCCTGACGGGAAAGCGAACCGTAGGTTGGGTCCGTCGGCACGGAGAACATCACGTCGCCGTTTTCGGCCACGTAGGCGTGACCGCGCGCGATCAGCTTCTCGGTGATGTCGATAATTTCATGAATATGGTGGGTTGCGCGCGGCTCGCTGTCCGGACGCAGAATATTCAGGGCGTCGAAATCTTTGTGCATCTCGACGATCATGCGATCGACCAGCGCAACGAAGCTTTCGCCGTTTTCATTAGCGCGCTTGATAATTTTATCGTCGATGTCGGTGATATTACGCACGTATTTCAGGGTATAGCCCAGAAAACGCAGGTAGCGTGACACCACGTCAAAAGCGACAAAGGTACGGCCATGGCCGATGTGACAGAGATCGTAAACCGTAATACCACACACGTACATGCCGACTTCCCCGGCATGGATAGGTTTAAATTCCTCTTTTTGGCGCGTCATTGTATTAAAGATTTTTAACATCGAAGATTCCATGTAAACACGTGTGTGGTTGAAAACCGGCTATTCTACCCGTAATTCAAACCCGAAGCAGCACACAATGCAAGGTGATCGCATCCTGTGGTTATGCTATAACAAGCCCCTATAGATGACCCGAACGCGGGTCGACGTACCACAATAACGGAACAGGATGCAAAAATGGTTACTTTCCACACTAATCATGGCGATATCGTAATCAAAACCTTTGATGACAAAGCGCCTGAAACAGTTAAAAACTTCCTGGACTACTGCCGCGAAGGTTTCTACAACAACACCATTTTCCACCGCGTGATCAACGGTTTTATGATCCAGGGCGGCGGTTTCGAACCTGGCATGAACCAGAAAGCCACCAAAGAAGCGATCAAAAACGAAGCGAACAACGGCCTGAAAAACACCCGCGGCACGCTGGCGATGGCGCGTACTCAGGCACCACACTCTGCAACCGCGCAGTTCTTCATTAACGTGGCTGACAACGACTTCCTGAACTTCTCCGGCGAAAGCCTGCAGGGTTGGGGCTACTGCGTATTCGCAGAAGTGGTTGAAGGTATGGACGTGGTTGACAAGATCAAAGCCGTCTCTACTGGCCGCAGCGGTATGCACCAGGACGTTCCTAAAGAAGACGTTGTGATTACAAGCGTGACCGTCAGCGAGTAATTCGTGGCGACACTCTTTATTGCGGATCTGCATCTGCAAACGGAAGAACCGGCGATAACCGCCGGTTTTCTGCGTTTTTTACGCGGTGAAGCGAAAAGCGCCGATGCGCTGTACATCCTGGGCGACCTCTTTGAAGCCTGGATTGGCGACGACGACCCTAACCCGCTGCACCGTGAAATGGCCGCCGCCATTCACGCGCTGGTAGATTCCGGCGTCCCCTGCTACTTCATTCACGGCAACCGTGATTTCCTGATCGGCAAGCGCTACGCCCGCGAAAGCGGCATGACGCTGCTGCCGGAAGAGCAGGTGCTCGACCTCTATGGCCGCAAGGTCCTGATCATGCACGGCGACACGCTCTGCACCGACGATACCGGCTACCTGGCGTTTCGCGCCAAAGTCCACACCCCGTGGATCCAAAAGGCGTTTCTTGCTCTGCCGCTGTTTATCCGCAACCGCATCGCCGCCAGAATGCGCGCGGGCAGTAAAGCCGCCAACAGCAGCAAATCCATGACCATCATGGACGTGAACCCGCAGGCCGTGGTGAGCGTGATGGAGAAGCATGGCGTCCAGTGGTTGATCCACGGTCATACCCATCGCCCTGACGTGCATTCCCTTATCGCCAACGGCGAACCGGCCCATCGCGTGGTATTAGGTGCCTGGCACGCCGAAGGCTCCATGGTCAAAGTCACGCCTGAGGGCGTGGAGCTGATCGCGTTTCCGTTTTAATCCCTTCCTAAGATTCATTCTATTTTTTTGAACAATATCGGCAAATTGTTTCGATTTTAATCAGCCCGTGGTCGGCCTATTATTTATCACATCAGGGCAACACGCCCTATCCCAGACAAAATACTTAAGGAATACGACCATGAAATCCATCAAAACTTTCGTTGCAGTTGCTGCTCTCTCCCTGGTTTCTTTCGCTTCTTTCGCGCAGAGCGTGAGCGCAACCGCCTCTACCCTTGACCGCGCAGAAGCGAAAATTGCCGCGCAGGCCGCCGAACAGGGTGCCTCTTATAAAATTACGAGCGCGAAGGTCGACAACCGCGTGTACATGACCGCAGAACTGACTAAATAATCATTGCCGATTGACGAAAACAGACCGCCAGAACGCGGTCTGTTTTGTTATGAATTGATGGCAACAACGGCTCAAGATTTAACCGCGCAACCGTTTTCCTTGCCCGTATAACATGCTATTCTCTGTGCCCTCGAAAGCAGTGTGTTTCGCACCACAGGAGTTTTAAGACGCATGTCTTCCCGCAATAATCCGGCGCGTGTCGCCATCGTGATGGGGTCCAAAAGCGACTGGGCTACCATGCAGTTCGCCGCCGAAATCTTTGAAATCCTGAATGTCCCGCACCACGTTGAAGTGGTCTCCGCGCACCGTACACCGGACAAACTGTTCAGCTTCGCCGAAAGCGCCGAAGAGAACGGTTATGAGGTGATCGTTGCCGGCGCGGGCGGCGCAGCACATCTGCCGGGCATGATTGCCGCCAAAACCCTGGTGCCGGTTCTGGGCGTCCCGGTACAAAGCGCCGCGTTAAGCGGTGTGGATAGCCTCTACTCCATCGTCCAGATGCCGCGCGGTATTCCTGTCGGCACGCTGGCGATTGGTAAAGCGGGCGCAGCGAACGCAGCCCTGCTGGCGGCGCAAATTCTTGCGACGCACGATAAAGCATTGCATCAGCGTCTGGCGGAGTGGCGTAAAGCCCAGACCGACGAAGTGCTGGACAATCCGGACCCGCGGGGTGCGGCATGAAGCAGGTTTGCGTCCTCGGTAACGGCCAGCTAGGCCGCATGCTGCGTCAGGCCGGTGAGCCGCTGGGTATTGCCGTCTGGCCCGTCGGGCTGGATGCTGAACCTGAAGCCGTACCGTTCCACCAGAGCGTGATCACCGCCGAGATCGAACGCTGGCCGGAAACCGCGCTGACCCGCGAGCTGGCGCGTCATAACGCTTTCGTTAACCGCGACGTGTTCCCGATCATTGCCGACCGTCTGACGCAAAAGCAGCTGTTCGACAAGCTCGGTCTGCCGACCGCGCCGTGGCAGCTCCTGTCCGATAAAAGCGAGTGGAATGATGTCTTCGCGATGCTGGGCGAGCTGGCAATCGTGAAGCGCCGCGTGGGCGGCTACGACGGCCGCGGCCAGTGGCGTCTGCGCTCAGACGACACCGCCGAGCTGCCGGACGACTGCTACGGTGAATGCATCGTTGAGCAGGGCATCAACTTTAGCGGCGAAGTGTCGCTGGTTGGCGCGCGCGGGCACGACGGGCACACCGTCTTTTATCCGCTGACGCATAACCTGCACCAGGACGGCATTCTGCGCACCAGCGTCGCCTTCCCGCACGCCAATGCTGACCAGCAGGCGCAGGCGGAAGATATGCTCTCAGCCATCATGCACGAGCTGGGCTATGTGGGCGTCATGGCGATGGAGTGCTTTATCACCCCGTCCGGCCTGCTGGTCAACGAACTTGCGCCGCGCGTGCACAACAGCGGCCACTGGACGCAAAACGGCGCGTCCATCAGCCAGTTCGAGCTGCACCTGCGCGCGATCGCCGACCTGCCGCTGCCGCAGCCGGTGGTGGACAGCCCGTCGGTGATGATCAACCTGATCGGCACCGATCTGAACTACGACTGGCTGAAGCTGCCGCTGGTGCATCTGCACTGGTATGACAAAGAGGTTCGCGCAGGTCGTAAGGTCGGTCACCTGAACCTGAACGACAGCGACACGGGCCGCCTGAGCGCCACCCTGGAAGCCATAATCCCGCTCCTGCCGCCGGAATACGCGAGCGGTATTGTCTGGGCACAGTCAAAGCTCAGGTAAGACATCTGCGCCGGGGAGTTGACCTTCCCCTTCCCCGGCGTACAATCCCCGCCCATTGCTGCTGAGTTTTCTTCTGGAATAACCATGAACGATGGAACGGACTATCGCGCGATCCTCGCGTCTGATACCCCTTTAATCGACGTTCGCGCGCCGATCGAATTTGCCCAGGGCGCGATGCCTGCGGCGTTCAACCTGCCCTTAATGAACGACGACGAGCGTGCCGCCGTCGGCACCTGCTATAAGCGCCAGGGCCCCGAGGCCGCGCTGGCGCTCGGCCATAGCCTGGTGAGCGGCGAGACGCGTGAGGCACGCATCAACGCCTGGCGGGAAGCCAGCCTTGCCCATCCTGAGGGCTTTCTCTGCTGCGCGCGCGGCGGCCAGCGCTCGCATATCTCGCAGGCCTGGCTTAAAGAGGCGGGCGTCGACTACCCGCTGATCCGCGGCGGCTATAAGGCCCTGCGTCAGACGGCGATTCAGGTGACGATTGAGCAGTCGCAAAAGCCGATGGTGCTTATCGGCGGCTGTACCGGAAACGGTAAAACCCTGCTGGTGAAGCAGCACGCACAGGGCATCGATCTGGAAGGGCTGGCGCACCACCGCGGTTCGTCATTTGGCCGCACGCTGACGCCGCAGCTTTCCCAGGCCAGCTTTGAAAACCACCTGGCGGTTGAGCTATTGAAAAAAGACGCCGCGCGCTGGGTGCTGGAAGACGAGGGCCGCATGATTGGCTCCAACCACCTGCCGGAGTGCCTGCGCGACCGCATGGTTGAAGCCCCCATCGTTGTCGTCGAAGACCCGTTTGACGTCCGCCTTGAGCGCCTGCGCGAAGAGTATTTCGACCATATGTGGACCGATTTTTCTGCTGCCTACGGCGATGAAGCGGGCTGGAAGGAGTACAGCGAGTATCTGCATCACGGCCTGTTCGCCATTCGCCGCCGTCTGGGGCTGCAGCGGTATGCAGAATTCACCGCGCTGTTAGATTCCGCGCTGCTGGAACAGCAACGCTCTGACAGCACGGAGGCGCACTTCAGCTGGCTTGCGCCGCTGCTGAAGGATTATTACGACCCGATGTACGGCTATCAGTTGGAGAAGAAAGCGGAGAAGATTGTGTATCGCGGGACGTATGGCGAGGTCGCTGACTGGCTTAATCGCTGAAAAATAAAGCCGGGTGGCGAGGTAAAAGCAAAACGGCAACCAGGGTTGCCGTTTTTAATATTTGTTCCCTCTCCCCGTGGGAGAGGGCATCAGGCCGCACCCTACAAGACGGCTTAGAAGTCGTAGCGCAGACGCACCAGGTTCATGTCGCCCAGGTTGTCGGTGCTGGAAGTGAACACGTGTTCGTAATCCACGCGGAAACCGTAATCCAGCTGGAAGCTGATACCCACGCCGTTGTCGATGCGCTGGTAGTTGCGGCCGTTCACGTACTGAATGCGGTCGCCCATGAAGTAAGGCTGGATGGATTTAACCGCGTACTGACCGATTGGGAACTTGTAGCCCGCAAAGTATTCGATACCCCATGCATCACCGGCGAAGTAGTCGTTAACCGACACTTTTTTGGTGGTCAGGAAGTTCTGGTACCAGCCACCACCCGCGGAGAAGGTCCAGTTGTCCGGCGTCCAGCTCAGCGCGGTACCGAGGATGTTCTGGTCGTAGGTTTTGCTGTCGCCGTTGTCCGGGTTACGCATGTCCGCGCGGGTGTAGTTCCACGCTGCGCCCCAGGTCAGATCGGTGGTCAGGTGATAATCCAGACCCAGCGAGCCGCCGCCTTTACGCTTGTAGCGCAGGCCGTTGCCCGGCAGGTATTCACTGTCTTCAAACAGGTAAGATGCGTAGATGTCGGCATCGCCCACGGTTTTCTTATATTTCAGCATCTGGCGTGAACGGTAAGAACCGTCGTAATCGCCGTTGATCCCGTTACCCGGAGCCTGGCCGATCATGTCGTAGTCCCAGATATCGGTTTTCGCGCCCACCACATCATAGTAAACGCTGTTCTGTTGACCGAAGGTCAGCGTACCCCAGGTGTCGCTCTTCAGACCGGTGTAGAGCATACGACGCGTGGTGTCGTGCGCGCCGTCGGCGTAGTGGTGATCCCAGTTAAACTGCGCGGGAATATTGACACCCAGCTCGTAGTAGCTGATCCAGCTGATGTCATCAAACAGGTAGTAATCAGCCGCGAAACGGAAACGGGTGCCGCCGTCAAAGCCGTTACGCTTGTAGCTGTTTTTACCGTCGTCGCCGGTCATGTTCTGGAACTGAGGACGAATACTGCCGCCAACGGTGAAGTTCAGGCGGCTCAGCGGGTTACCCGCCTGAGGATCCTGCTTAAGAACGGTGATTTCCGCCTGAGAAGCGAAGGTAGTCAATGCCACTGCCGCGCCGATCGTTGCCGCCAGCGCTGATTTTTTTATAGTCATTATTTTTCCTTAATAGACACGCTGCTAAATATTTAGCGGGTGAATATTAACTGGAAATAATCGGGCTGTGTGGTCGGGTTTTTAATGTTTTGTGCTACTAAACGAGTGGGTATTATCACTTTGTGCTATTTAAACACTGCGCACCGGCATCAAAACCCGGTGCGCAACTATCACAATGCTAAATCAACTCGCGAACTGACGGAACAGGGCTTTCCCCTTTAACAGCCGCGTGCCGAGCCAGCCTCCGCAGAGAGAAAGCAGCACCGCGCCACAGAGAGGCAGGATCAACCAGAGGCGCCAGTCAGGCTCCCACGGGAAGTCGAAGACCTTTGTCTGAAGCACCGCCAGCGCCGTCTCTGCGCCAATGGCCGCCACCAGGCCCGCCACCAGCCCCAGCAGCGCAAACTCGCTCCAGAGCGTCATCCGCAGCAGCCGCTTTCCGGCCCCCAGCGTGCGGTAGACCACCAGCTCCTGATGGCGCTGGCGCATGCCCACCTGCACCTGAGCAAGCAGCAACAGCACGCCGCAGATCGTCACCAGCACCACCATCACCTCCAGCGCGCGGCTCACCTGCTCCAGAACCTGCCCTACCTGCTTCAGGATCGCCCCAATATCCAGCAGGCTGACCGTTGGAAACTCCCGGTTTAGCTGGGTCAGCATGCCGTTGCCGTTTTCCCAGCGGAAGCTGGTGAGCCAGCTCTGCGGCTGGCCGTCCAGCGCGCCAGGCGGGAAGATAAAGAAGAAGTTTGGCCGCAGGCTTTCCCAGTCCACTTTACGCAGGCTGGTGACTTTGGCGCTGAAGTCTTGGGTATCGCCGGTAAAGGTCACGCTGTCCCCGAGCTTCACGTTCAGGCGCGTCGCCAGCCCCTCCTCCATCGACACTTCCCCCGCTTTTGGCGGCCAGGTGCCAGCGGTTATCGGGTTGTGGTCAGGGCGTTTCTCCTGCCAGGTCAGGTTCAACTCGCGGTTCAGCGACTCGTCCTTGTTCCCCTCCGTTGGCTGACCGTTGATCTGCGTCAGACGCGCGCGAACGATAGGATAGAACGACTCAGGGATAATGTGATGCTCAGACAGGAAGCCCTTCAGCGGCGTGACCTGTTCTGGGGCAATGTTGATCAGGAAATAGTTCGGGCTTTCCGGCGGAAGATGCTGCTGCCAGCGATCGAGCAGATCGCCGCGCAGCACTAAAAGCAGCGCCAGCAGCATAAACGACAGCGAAAAGGCCGACAGCTGGCTGAGCGTTGACCACGGCTGATGCAGCAGGCGGTTGACCGCCAGGCGCACGGGCAGAGATTTTACCGTCAGCCTCTTCAGGACGTTGAGCAGTATCCAGCCCAGCACACCGCACAGCAGCGCCAGCACAACCGCCCCGGCCAGTACCGCCCACAGCAGCGTGCTGCCCCCCATCAGCCACGCCAGCAGTCCCACCGCCACCGCAATAATCACCGGAAGGTAGAACTTCAGCGGCCAGACGTTCGCCACCACATCGTTGCGGAGCACGCGCAGCGGCTGCGTCGCGAGCAGCAGGCGGTACGGGCGTAGCCCTACCAGCAGCGAAATCACCGTCATCGCGCCGATTGCCCATAGCCACGGCCAGAGGCTGGCCGGCGGCAATGCGGCCGGGAGCACCGGTTTGAGCATCACCATCAGCAGTTTTTCAAACAGCAGCCCGATTATTCCGCCAGTAATCGCAGAGAGGGCCAGCAGCATCAGCCACTGGCCGACGATCAGCTTGCGCAGCTGCGCCCTGCCCGCCCCCAGAGTTTTGAGGATCGCCACCAGGTCGTAGCGGCTGCGGCAGTAGTGCCCCATCGCCACGGCAACCGCCGCCACTGCCAGCAGCAGGGTCAACAATGCCGACAGCAGCAGGAACTGCTGAGAACGCTCGAGAGATTTACCGAGTGCCCCTTCGTCCTGCTCCAGCCCGTACCAGCGGTGTTCCGGTTTTAACTGCGGCAGAAGCCATTTTTCATACGCGTCAAGCTGGGCAGGCGTACCGCCAAACTTGTAGCGCCAGGTGACGCGGCTGCCCGGCTGCACCGCATGGGTTGCCGCGACATCCGCGGTGTTCATCAGCAGGCGGGGCGCAAGCTGGAAGGGGTTAAAACCGCCGTCGGGCTCCTGCACCACTTCCCCGGCAATTTTGAGGGTGGCGTCGCCGACGTCGATACTGTCGCCTGGTTTCAGGTTCAGAAGCGCCATCAGTCGTGATGCCAGCAGCACCGTACCAGGCGTCGGCTTTAACCCCGGCGGGCTGGTTTGTAAGGCACCGTACATCGGGTAGATGTCATCCACGGCCTTCACGCTGGCAAGCTGCGGCGTGTCGCCCGCAAAGGTCATGGTCTGGAAGGTTATCTGCTCCCCCACCTTCAGCCCTTCTTTGCGCGCTTCTTCAATCCAGCCCGACGGTACCGGGCGGGAGCTTTGCAGCGTCCTGTCCCCCGCCATAAACTCCCGGCTCTGCTGGCTAAGCCCTTTTTCCATGCGGTCGCTGACGCTGCCGAGCGCCAGCACGCAGGCCACCGCCAGGCTGAGCGCCAGCCAGACAATCAGCAGCGAGGGGGAACGCCACTCGCGCCAGAACCAGCGGGTAATCATGCCTCCTCCTGAAGAATACCGTTGACCAGCCGCAGGCGACGGTCGCAGCGAGCGGCGAGCTGAGGATCGTGGGTCACGAGGATCAGCGTGGTGCCGTGCTCGCGGTTGAGCGAAAACAGCAGGTCGGCAATCCTGTCTCCGGTTTTACGGTCAAGGTTACCGGTGGGCTCATCGGCAAACAGAACTTCGGGACGGCCGTTGAACGCCCGCGCCAGCGCCACGCGCTGCTGCTCGCCGCCGGAAAGCTGCGCGGGAAGATGGTCGAGACGTTTCCCCAGACCGAGCTGTTCCAGCAACGCCTTCGCATGCGTGCGGCTTTCACGGCTATTTTCACCGCGCAACAGCGCCGGGAGTTCAACGTTTTCCAGCGCGTTCAGGGTCGGGATCAGCATGAAGGACTGGAAGACAAAACCAACGTGACGCGCGCGCAGCGCGGCCCGCGCCTCTTCATCAAGCTGATGCAGCGGCTGTCCGACAAGGTGGACCTCGCCGCTGCTGCCGTCGTCCAGGCCGGCTAAAATCGCCAGCAGCGTGGACTTACCGGAACCGGATTCGCCAATCAGCGCGATGGTTTCAGCGCGTTTGACAACGAGTTCAACTCCAGTAAGGATGGAAAGCTCGTGTTCCCCCTGACCGACGGACTTCTTAAGATGATGAACTTCAACACTGTTTTCCGCTGGCATTTGCCCTTCCTGTTTTTGATTCTGATGACCTTCCGCGCGGCGGCAGCGGACACGTTACTGGTTTTCGGCGACAGCCTGAGCGCAGGCTATCGCATGGCGGCCAGCGCGGCCTGGCCCGCCCTGCTCAATGACAAATGGCAGAGCAAAACCGCTGTAATCAACGCCAGCATCAGCGGTGATACCTCGCAGCAGGGCCTGTCGCGCCTGCCTGCGCTGCTCAAACAGCACCAGCCGCGCTGGGTGCTGGTGGAGCTTGGCGGTAATGATGGACTGCGCGGTTTCCAGCCTCAGCAAACCGAGCAAACGCTGCGCACCATTTTGCAGGACATCAAGGCGGAAAACGCTCAACCGCTGCTGATGCAAATTCGCCTGCCCGCCAACTACGGTCGTCGGTATAATGAGGCCTTTAGCGCGATCTACCCTAAGCTTGCCAAAGAGTTTGATATTCCGCTGCTGCCATTTTTCATGGAAGAGGTCTATCTCAAACCCCAGTGGATGCAAGACGACGGGATCCACCCCAATCGCGATGCGCAGCCGTTTATTGCCGACTGGATGGCAACGCGGCTGGCTCCTTTAGTTAAACATGACTCCTGATTAAGCGGAGATCCTGACAGGTAAAGTTATGCAAAAATCGGTCTTAATTACAGGATGTTCCAGTGGAATCGGCCTGGAAAGCGCGCTCGAACTGAAGCGCCAGGGTTTTCGGGTTCTGGCGGCCTGTCGCAAACCCGACGATGTCGAACGCATGAACGGGCTGGGCTTTACCGGCGTGCTGCTGGATATGGACTCGCCGGAGAGCGTTGAACGCGCCGCCGATGAAGTGATCGCGCTGACCGACAATCGTCTGTACGGGCTCTTTAACAATGCCGGCTACGGCGTGTATGGCCCGCTGGATACGCTCTCCCGCGAAACGCTGGAGAAACAGTTTTCGACCAATTTCTTCGGCGTGCATCAGCTCACCATGCGTCTGCTCCCCGCGATGCTGCCCCACGGTGAAGGGCGCATCGTGATGACATCGTCAGTGATGGGGCTGATTTCCACCCCGGGCCGCGGCGCCTACGCCGCCAGCAAATATGCGCTGGAGGCCTGGTCCGACGCCCTGCGCATGGAGCTACGCCACAGCGGGATTAAGGTCAGCCTGATTGAACCCGGCCCGATCCGCACCCGCTTTACCGAAAACGTGAACCAGACGCAGGCGGATAAACCGGTCGAGAACCCCGGCATTGCCGCACGTTTTACCCTCGGTCCAGAAGCGGTTGTGGCCAAAGTGCGCCATGCTTTTGAGAGCGAACATCCCAAAATGCGCTATCCGGTGACGCTGGTCACCCACGCGATAGGCTGGTTAAAACGCCTGCTGCCGGGCCGAATGATGGACAAAATTTTACACGGCTGAGTTGAAGCAACGACGCGCATCCCCATGTAAAGAACAAACCGACAAAAGAGAAAGCCGCATGTCCGTACAGAATATCGTCAATATTACAGAAGCTAACCTGCAACAGACCCTTGAACAGTCGATGACCAAACCGGTGCTGTTCTACTTCTGGTCTGAACGCAGCCAACACTGCCTGCAGCTGACGCCGGTGCTGGAGAGCCTTGCCGCCCAGTACAACGGTCAGTTCATTCTCGCTAAGCTGGACTGCGACGCAGAGCCGATGGTGGCGTCTCAGTTTGGCCTGCGCGCCATTCCTACCGTCTATCTGTTCCAGAACGGACAGCCTGTTGACGGCTTCCAGGGGCCGCAGCCGGAAGAGGCTATTCGCGCCCTGCTGGATAAAGTGCTGCCGCGCGAAGAAGAGCTGAAAGCGCAGGAAGGTATGGCGCTGATGCAGGAAGGCAAATACGACGAGGCGCTGCCGCTGCTCAAAGACGCGTGGCAGCTGTCGAATCAGAACAGCCAGATTGGCCTGCTGCTGGCGGAAACGCAGATCGCCCTGCACCGTTCAGAAGACGCGGAAGCGGTACTCAAAACGGTTCCGCTGCAGGATCAGGACACCCGCTATCAGGGGCTGGTCGCACAAATTGAGCTGCTGAAACAGGCCGCGGACACCCCGGAAATTCAGCAGCTGCAGCAGCAGGTCGCCGACAACCCGGCCGACGCCGCGCTGGCAAGCCAGCTGGCGCTGCAGCTGCATCAGGTGGGCCGTAACGAAGAGGCGCTGGAGCTGCTGTTCAGCCATCTGCAAAAAGACCTCGCCGCCGCAGACGGTCAGGCGCGCAAGATGTTCCAGGAGATCCTGGCCGCGCTGGGCACCGGAGACGCGCTGGCGTCGAAGTATCGTCGCCAGCTGTACGCGTTGCTCTACTAACAAAAAAATGCCCGGTGGCGGCTTCGCCTTACCGGGCCTACAAAAGCACGAATCGTAGGCCGGGCAAACGCAGTGCCGCCCGGCACAATCACCGCACGTTTTTCAACTGCGTCACCACCAGCTGGTGGCGCGCGTTGTAGAACTTCCGATAGGTCAGGTAGCAGGCAATGATGGTTGACAGGCTTGCCGTGGAGAGCAGCATAAACGTCACCATGATCTGATACTTAATCGCTTTTACCGGATCGATACCGGCAAAAATCAGCCCCGACATCATGCCCGGCAGGCTCACCAGCCCCACCGTTTTGGCTGAATCTACCGTTGGGATCAGCGATGAGCGAATGCTCTCACGAATCAGCCGCGCCGAGGCTACCTTAGGCGTCGCCCCCAGGCTTAATTTCTCCTGCAGCTGCTGCTGTTCACTGCTGAATCGCTGGCCGAGATTGTTATAACACAGCCCAACGGCCACCATGGCGTTCCCCGCAATCATCCCCGAGATGGGGATAACCTGCATCGGCGTAAACGTAATCGAGCCGGAGAGCACCAGCACCGCCAGGGTGAGCGCCGTCCCGGTGGTAATGGCGATAAACGACGAGATAAACGCCTTATCAATGTATTTACTGCGCTTTTTCGCATTCCACGCCGCGTTGAAACAGATAAAGAGCACCATCAGCAGCGTCAGCACCGCGTGGTTGACGTTGAAGATATACTTCAGCACATAGCCAACGATGATGAGCTGAATCACCGCGCGGCAGATACTCCACACTATATCTTTTTCCAGCCCCAGCTTTTCCCGGTAGCTGACCACAATCGCAATCAACACCAGCACCATCGAAAACGCCAGCGATTCATTGGTAATGTTATGTTCACCCACGGTTTGCCTCCTGCATTTTCCCGCCGTGCGGCTGAAGCGTAATCACGTCATCCGCATGGGTAATTTCGTTAGCGTCGTGCGTCACCCACAGCACGGCAATATTCTGCTCGCGGGCGTAGCGATGAATAATCTCGTTGACGTTGCGTTTGTTGGCGTCATCGAGCGCGCTGGTAATTTCGTCCAGCAAAAGCACCTTCGGTAAAAACTGAAGATTACGGATCAGCGAGACGCGCTGCTTTTCTCCCCCCGACAGCGCAGTGACAGATTTGGTTAACGTCTCCTGCGCCAGGCCAAAGCGGGCCAGATCGCCGATAAATTTTTCCGGCTCCGGCGTTTTATTGCGGATTTGCCATGGGAAAATCAGGTTGTCGTAGACCGTGTCGCCAAAAAGCGCGGGGGTTTGCACGCAGTAGGAGACCTGCTGGCGATAACTTTCCGGGGACAGTGTTGCGATATCCTCTCCTTCAAACAGAATGGTTCCCTCCGTCGGGCTGAGGAGGGAGGCCACAATCTTCAGCAGCGTGCTTTTACCGCAGCCTGAGGGGCCCGTGATGAGTTTAAACTCGCCCGGCGACAGGCTAAATCCGACGTGCTGAAGAATAATGTTTTCCCCGACACGAAATCCGATATCCCTGAGTTCTAATCGTTTTTTGTTGTCGTTCATTGCGCTTCCGTTAACCGCTTCGTGTAATAACCGTCTGTAGCATAATCCTTTCGTCCGCACAGAGCGAATAGCCTCACGCTTAAGCAAGTGTTAAACTTTTTGTTTGTTATTTGTCACCACCATCACTACAGGAAGTATGCGACATGGCACATATCTTTTATGAGTTTCCTTCCCTGAAGCCTGGTGTTCCTGATGTCGAAACATTAATGGAAGTCATCAAATCGTCGGAACTCACGCGTTTTGTCATTGGTGCAGAGGTGGTGGATTTTGTTAAGAAGGCGCTTATCGTGAACACCACGATCGGCAGTTTCAAAAATTGCTATTTCGCCTTCGACAACGGGACACACTTCCTGGAATTTGACGGCAAGGGAAAATCAAAACGCTTCAATGAGGTACCCGACTGGTTTATCTCTCCGGCTGAATTTTCCCGTACCCAGTGGCTTATCAACCACAGTCTTGCGGATGTAAAGGCTACCCGGTTCATTGACGTGCTGATGTCCTACCCGCTGAAAGAGCGCCGCGCGCACTGTAATTTGTTATTCGGGCTGGAGCTGGAAAAGGTGCATGCGGTTCCGGCCGCAGCGTCAGCCGCAGGGAAAATCGGCAATAAAAACGGTAAAACGACCAAACCGCGCGTGACCGATCTGGGATCGTTTGAATTGTTCAGCCAGTTCTTTGCACGCATGAAAACCGCCGTGCTGGCCGACGAGTTCCCCACCCTGCAGGTTCTGACGGGCATGGATAATCTGACAAAAGCGCCGCATAATTTAAAGCAAGGTATCAGAACATGGTTCAAAGCCATCGCGGGCGACCTTCCACCGAATAACAAACGCGTAGAAGCGGGGAATGCCGTTCTGTTCTGCGCTCCTGTCCGCGAACAGATCCAGCGTATTGAAGCGCTGGGGCTGGAGAAGTACTACCAGGGATTATCCAAAGCCATTGCCGAAGCGGGTGATGGATTCATCTCTGACTTTACCTATACTTACGAGCAATAAACACACACATCTCTCGTCACAGCATGCAAAACAGGAGGTTTTTATGCTTATCGTTGTTCCTGTCCTTATTTTTGTTGCGCTGGTTATTGTGGGCGCAGGCGTCAAAATTGTCCCTCAGGGTTATCAGTGGACCGTTGAGCGTTTCGGTCGATACACCAACACGCTCCAGCCGGGCTTAAGCCTGATTGTTCCTTTCATGGACAGAATCGGTCGCAAGATCAACATGATGGAGCAGGTGCTGGACATTCCTTCTCAGGAGATCATCTCCAAGGATAACGCCAACGTCACCATCGACGCCGTCTGCTTTATTCAGGTGATTGACGCGCCGAAAGCGGCGTATGAAGTCAGCAACCTGGAGCTGGCAATCGTCAACCTGACGATGACCAACATCCGTACCGTGCTCGGCTCGATGGAGCTGGACGAGATGCTTTCCCAGCGCGACAGCATCAATACCCGCCTGCTGCACATCGTCGACGAGGCAACGAACCCGTGGGGGATCAAGGTCACCCGTATCGAGATCCGCGACGTGCGCCCACCGGCGGAGCTGATCGCCTCCATGAACGCCCAGATGAAGGCAGAGCGAACCAAGCGCGCCTACATTCTGGAAGCCGAAGGGGTGCGTCAGGCGGAGATCCTCAAAGCGGAAGGGGAAAAACAGTCGCAGATCCTGAAAGCGGAAGGCGATCGTCAGTCCGCATTTTTACAGGCGGAAGCGCGTGAACGTTCGGCAGAAGCGGAAGCCCGTGCGACGCAGATGGTCTCCGAGGCGATTGCCGCCGGTGATATCCAGGCCGTGAACTACTTTGTCGCGCAAAAATATACCGACGCGCTAAAACAGATCGGCTCTGCGAACAACAGCAAGGTGGTGATGATGCCGCTGGAGGCCAGCAGCCTGATGGGCTCTATCGCCGGTATTGCCGAGCTGATCAAAGACAGCGGAAACGAGCGTAAAAAATGATTGAGCTGATTGTTGCACATCCTCACGCCTTCTGGCTAAGCCTCGGTGGCTTATTGCTGGCGGCGGAGATGCTGGGCGGCAACGGCTACCTGCTCTGGAGCGGTGTTGCCGCTGTCATTACTGGCCTTCTGGTCTGGATCCTTCCGCTGGACTGGGCGTGGCAGGGCGCACTGTTTGCCGTGCTCACGCTGGTGGCCGCGTGGCTGTGGTGGCGCTGGCTAAACCGGCGGGTTAAGGAGCAGAAGCCGCTGGACGCGCACCTTAACCAGCGCGGACAGCAGATTGTCGGCAAGCGTTTTACGCTCGACACCGCGCTGGTGAACGGCCGCGGGCACATGCGCGTGGGCGACAGCTCGTGGCCGGTGGTCGCCGACGACGACCTCAGCGCCGGCACGCGGGTTGAGGTCATTGCGGTAGAAGGCATTACCCTGCGGGTGAAAGCCTGCTAAGCAGAAGCCTTACGATGACAGCAGCCGGCAAGATTGTCGATAATCGGGCAGTCGGCGCCGTCATCCCCCGGACAGGATTCCGCGAGCTGCAGCAGCTGTTCGCGCATCGCCTGCAGCTCGATGATGTGGCGTTCGATCTCGGCCACTTTTTCCAGCGTGCGTTTTTTCACGTCGGCGCTGTGACGCTTCGGATCGTTAAACAGGTTAACCAGCTCGCCGCACTCTTCCAGATTAAAACCGACCTGCCTTGCCTGGCGCAGCAGCGTCAGCTCATCAATATGCAGTTTCGTATAGCTGCGGTAGCCGTTTTCGCTGCGCAGCGGTGGCGTCACCAGCCCCTTCTCTTCATAAAAGCGGATTGCCTTGCTGGTTAAGCCGGTTTTTTTTGCCACGTCACTGATATTCACATTTCCCCCTTGACCTTCCCCTTGATGGAAGGTTTAACCTTCATAACAGTTAGCGAAAAGCGTTACTCCGGTCAACTACTGACCAGTTCATTATACGGGAGTTTTGTTATGTCTCACACTATCGACCTGACGCTGGACGGCCTCTCATGCGGCCACTGTGTCAAACGCGTTAAAGAAAGCCTGGAACAGCGCCCTGACGTTGAAAGCGCTGATGTGACTATCGATCGTGCCGCCGTGACCGGCAGCGCCAGCGCGGATGCGCTAATCGATACCATCAAGCAGGCCGGTTACGGGGCGGAGTTAAGCCACCCAAAGGCTAAACCGCTGGCAGAGTCATCATCCCCGTCGGAAGCGCTGACAGCGGCCACTCCTGAGCTTCCGGCAGCTGATGATATTGACGACAGCCAACAGCTGCTGATCAACGGCATGAGCTGCGCCAGCTGCGTCTCCCGGGTACAAAACGCCTTGCAGGCGGTACCGGGCGTCGCGCAGGCACGGGTCAACCTTGCGGAGCGTACTGCGCTGGTGATGGGCAGTGCCTCCGCCGCAGATTTAGTGCAGGCCGTTGAGAAAGCGGGCTACGGGGCGGAGGCCATCGAAGATGATGCCGAGCGCCGCGAGCGCCAGCAGGAAACGGCTATCGCCACCATGAAACGCTTCCGCTGGCAGGCGATTGTCGCTCTGCTGGTCGGGGTGCCGGTCATGGTGTGGGGGATGATCGGCGACAACATGATGGTCACCGACGACAACCGCACGCTGTGGCTGGTGATTGGTGTCATTACCCTGGGCGTGATGATCTTCGCGGGCGGCCATTTCTATACCAGCGCCTGGAAGAGCCTGAAAAACCGCACCGCGACGATGGATACGCTGGTGGCGCTCGGTACCGGCGCGGCGTGGCTCTATTCGATGAGCGTAAACGTCTGGCCCCAGTGGTTCCCGATGGAGGCGCGCCATCTCTACTATGAAGCGAGCGCGATGATTATCGGCCTGATTAACCTGGGCCATATGCTGGAAGCCCGCGCCCGCCAGCGCTCCTCGAAAGCGCTGGAAAGATTGCTTGATTTAACCCCGCCGACGGCCCGCGTGGTCACGGACGAAGGGGAAAAAAGCGTCCCGCTGGCGGAAGTTCAGCCCGGCATGACGCTGCGCCTGACGACGGGCGATCGCGTTCCCGTTGACGGTAAGATAACCCAGGGCGAAGCCTGGCTGGATGAAGCGATGCTGACCGGCGAGCCTATCCCTCAGCAGAAATCAGACGGCGACGCCGTTCATGCCGGTACGGTGGTGCAGGACGGCAGCGTGCTGTTTACCGCCAGCGCCGTCGGCAGCCACACGACGCTGTCGCGTATCATCCGCATGGTGCGCCAGGCGCAGAGCAGCAAGCCGGAAATTGGCCAGCTTGCCGACAGAATCTCGGCCATTTTTGTGCCGGTGGTGGTCGGTATTGCCCTGCTGAGCGCGGCTATCTGGTATTTCTTCGGCCCCGCACCGCAGATTGTTTACACCCTGGTGATCGCCACCACGGTGCTGATCATCGCCTGTCCTTGCGCCCTTGGCCTGGCGACCCCAATGTCGATTATCTCCGGCGTAGGCCGCGCGGCCGAATTTGGCGTACTGGTACGGGATGCAGACGCGCTGCAGCGGGCCAGCACCCTCGACACGCTAGTGTTTGATAAAACCGGCACGCTGACCGAAGGCAAACCGCAGGTGGTGGCCGTCACTACCGCAGGCATTGCGCAAGAGGACGCGCTGCGTCTCGCCGCCGTGCTGGAGCAAGGTTCCAGCCATCCGCTGGCGCGCGCTATCCTCGATAAAGCAAATGCTTCTGCCCTGCCTCAGGTCAGCAATTTCCGCACCCTGCGCGGGCTCGGCGTCAGCGGTGAAGCAGAAGGCCACGCGCTGCTGCTGGGCAACCAGGCATTGCTCAATGAAAACGGTATTGATACCACCGCGCTGGAAAGCGAGCTAAAAGCGCAGGCGTCTCAGGGCGCCACGCCGGTTCTGCTGGCGGTGGATGGCAAAGCCGCCGCGCTGCTGGCCGTGCGCGATCCGCTTCGCCAGGACAGCGTGGACGCCCTGCTGCGCCTGCACCGCGCCGGCTACCGTCTGGTGATGCTGACCGGGGACAATCCGACAACGGCAAACGCCATCGCGAAAGAAGCCGGAATTGATGAGGTGATTGCAGGCGTACTGCCGGACGGTAAAGCGGACGCCATCAAGAAATTGCAAAGTCAGGGTCGCCAGGTGGCGATGGTCGGCGACGGCATCAACGATGCCCCGGCGCTGGCCCAGGCGGACGTGGGGATTGCCATGGGCGGCGGGAGCGATGTCGCCATTGAAACCGCTGCTATTACGCTGATGCGCCATAGCCTGATGGGGGTTGCCGACGCGCTGGCCATTTCAAAAGCCACGCTGCGCAACATGAAGCAGAACCTGCTGGGGGCATTTATCTATAACTCGCTCGGTATCCCGATCGCGGCCGGTATTTTGTGGCCGCTGACCGGCACGCTGCTTAATCCGGTGGTCGCGGGCGCGGCGATGGCGCTCTCCTCCATTACCGTGGTGAGCAACGCCAACCGGCTGCTGCGCTTTAAACCGAAGGATTGAACCTTGTACCCGTACGCGCTAGCATGAACTTTTCCATTCATGGAGCGCGTATGGGTCTGTTTAATCGTATAAAAGCATCGTTTCGCGCCCTCTTTCCTCGCCGTTACGCCTGGCCCGGTCTGGATATCTCTCTTCCCGGCGGGCAACACCTGCACCTGGTCGGCAGCATCCATATGGGTACGCAGGATATGTCTCCCCTGCCACCCGGCCTGATAAAACTGCTGAAACGCGCCGACGCGCTGGTCGTTGAGGCGGACATTTCGGGTCAGGAGTCACCGTTTGCCGGGCTCGAGAGCGATCTCACCCTGGCGGAACGTCTGGATGATGCCCAGCTTGCGGAACTGACGCGCGTCGCGGATGAAACCGGCGTGTCGCTCTCCATGATTGACACCCTGCCGCTCTGGCAAATTGCGATGGTGCTGCAGGCCACGCAGGCCCAGCGTCTGGGACTGCGCGGTGACTACGGCATTGATTACCAGTTGCTGAACGTGGCAAGGGCGCGCAGCCTGCCCATCATCGAGCTGGAAGGGACGGACAGCCAGATTGCGCTTCTGCGCCAGCTTCCCGACGACGGTCTGATGCTGCTGGATGATACGTTGACCCACTGGCACACCAACGCGCGCCTGCTGCAGACCATGATCGGCTGGTGGCTGGATACGCCGCCAGAGGACGGTAAGCTGGCCTTACCGTCGACGTTCAGCGAATCGCTGTACGACGTGCTGATGAACGCGCGCAACAAAGCCTGGCGGCAGACGCTGCATGCGTTACCTGCGGGGCATTACGTGGTGGCGGTTGGGGCGTTACATTTGTACGGAGAAGGGAATTTGCCGTCACTGTTAAAATAAAAAAATGGCCAATATTTCTATTGGCCCGTCAAAGAGGAATTTCATCGTTTTTATTATGCCGAAGGAGACCTTCGGTTGAGCCGATTGTCGCTCAAAGTGACCATCACTGCCAATACTATTGCGCAAGATGGTGCTATTTTTTAGACAAACGTCAGGCGTATGCTGTTGGCATGATTTGTCTGTCGTAAGAAGGATAGCTATGACTCCCGCCGTTAAATTACTCGAAAAAAACAACATTTCTTTCCGGATCCACACTTACGATCACGATCCGAATGAGACTAACTTTGGTGATGAAGTGGTGCGCAAGCTGGGGCTGAACGCGGACCAGGTTTACAAAACGCTGCTGGTTGCGGTAAACGGTGATATGAAACACCTCGCCGTCGCGGTTACCCCGGTGGCGGGACAGCTGGATCTGAAGAAAGTCGCCAAAGCGCTGGGGGCGAAGAAGGTGGATATGGCGGATCCGATGGTGGCGCAACGCACTACCGGATATCTGGTGGGCGGGATCAGTCCGCTCGGGCAGAAAAAACGCCTGCCGACGCTGATCGACGCGCCTTCACAGGAGTTTGACACCATCTTTATATCAGGCGGCAAACGCGGGCTGGATATCGAGCTGGCGGCGGGCGATCTGGCGAAAATGCTGGACGCGAAGTTTGCGGATATTGCGCGCCGGGAGTAAAAGAAAAAGCCGGGTGGCGGCTACGAGGTAAAAGCAAAACGGTAACAGGCGTTACCGTTTTTTGTGTTCGCGCCCTCTCCCGGTGGGAGAGGGTTGGGGTGAGGGCATCAGGCCGCACACCACTACTGCCAGCTCACCTCACCCTTCGGCTCATACGCATTCACGTCAATCGGCGAATTCTGCTCGATGAACTGCTTCAGCACTTCCGCATCGATAAAGCCGGTATTCACGTATCCCGGTTTGTTATCAATATGCGGATAGCCGTCGCCGCCGGTGGCGTTGAAACTTAAGGTCGCCAGACGGTACGTTTTAGCCGGATCAACCGGTTCGCCTTTGATCTTCAGATCGTTAAGCTTGCCGTCTTTCGCGACGAAGCTGACGTTAGCAAACTGCGGATAGGCCCCGGAATCCGGCTTCATCTGCGCCACGGCGGTCAGGTAGTCAATCACCTCTTTCCCGCTCATGTCCGCATAGACCACCACGTTGCCGAACGGCTGTACCTTCAGGACGTCTTTATAGGTAATGTTTCCACCTTCGATGGAATCACGAATACCGCCGCCGCTCATTACGCCAAAGTCCGCACCGGTACGCGCCATTTGCGCCGCCAGCACCAGGTGGCCCATGTTGGTCTGCACGAAGCGAACTTTACTGCGGTCCCCCTCCAGACGACCGTTCAGCGTGCCGATTTTCACGTCCAGCTGCGCCTTGCCTTTGTTCTGGAACGGCGTCAGCAGAGAGAGCATCTGCTGGTTTTCAGCGATCTCTGGCGTGTAAAGTACGCGCTCACTTTTCCCGTCCGGGTAGGTGACTTTCTTCTTCAGGTTGACCGGGATGAGCTGATAGTGAACCAGCTTCATCTCTCCGTTACGAAACTCGAAATCCGCCCGGCCCACGTATTTTCCCCACTCGTGCGCCTGCACTATCCAGATCCCGTTCTGACGGTCCGGCGCGCACGGCGTGCCCGGAACGTAGTCCACCTGCTTTTTGTTCTCCGAGGCCATGCACACCGGGTCCTGTGAGTGACCACCCACAATCATCGCCAGCGAGCCCGCGGGCAGGCTGCGCGCCATCTCCACGTCGCCGGGAGCATTGGAGCCGTGCTCGCCGTTGTCGTAGTGCCCCATGTGCGTGGTGGCGATAATCACGTCCGGCTTTTCGTTTTGCTGCAGCTCCTGAATCACCAGCTTCGCTTCGTCTGCCGGTTTGCGGAATTCGATATCGGTAAAGAACTCGGGGTTACCAATTTTCGCCGTATCGTCGGTGGTTAAGCCGATGACCGCGATCTTCAGATCCTGACGCTTAAACAGCGCCCACGGCTTAAACAGGCGTTCGCCGGTGCTTTTCTGGTAAATATTGGCGGAGAGGAAGGGGAATTTGGCCCATTTTTCCTGCTGACGCAGCACGGTCAGGGGATTATCAAACTCATGGTTACCCACGGCCATCGCGTCGTAGCCAATCAGGTTCATGCCGCGAAAATCAGGTTCCGCGTCCTGTAAATCGGATTCCGGCACGCCGGTATTGATATCGCCCCCCGACAGCAGCAGCACGCTGCCACCCTGGGCCGCCACCTCTTTGCGGATGCCGTCCACCAGCGTTTTTTGTGCCGACAGGCCATATTCGCCGTATTCACTGCGCCAGAAATGACCGTGGTGATCGTTGGTATGCAGAATGGTGATTCTATAGGTTTTATCTTTTTCATACGCCTGCGCGGGCAGGCTTACCAGGCCCCATGCGGCGATGAGCGCCAGCGCGACGCCCCGCTTCATTAACTTCATCTTCTCTCTCCCTGACCAATAGACAAAGGCAAAAATTACAGTGACTAACAAGAATAGACAAATAAGTTTTCAGAATTGCGACTTTCTTCAAATGTCCCGGGCGGGTATGTTAGTCGGATAATAATTACACCCTGCATCTCTAATAACTAAAGACGTGGTACTTCTCTCTATGGCAATCAGTGAATCAACCCAGCCCGTTCCGGGCGCACCGGCGTCGCGCACCTCCTTTAAAGTCTTAGGCGCAATCAGTCTCTCGCACCTGCTCAACGATATGATCCAGTCGTTGATTCTGGCCATTTATCCGCTGCTGCAGTCCGAGTTTTCGTTAACTTTTGTGCAGATAGGGATGATCACCCTGACCTTCCAGCTGGCTTCCTCACTGCTGCAGCCGGTGGTGGGCTACTGGACGGATAAATACCCGATGCCGTGGTCGCTGCCGATCGGCATGTGCTTTACCTTAAGCGGGCTGGTGCTGCTGGCCATGGCGGGGAGTTTTGAAGCGGTGTTGGTTGCCGCCGCGCTGGTGGGCACCGGGTCGTCCGTCTTCCATCCGGAGTCCTCGCGCGTGGCGCGTATGGCTTCAGGGGGGCGTCACGGGCTGGCGCAGTCCCTCTTCCAGGTGGGCGGCAACTTTGGTAGCTCTCTCGGCCCGCTGCTGGCCGCGGTGATTATTGCCCCTTACGGTAAAGGCAACGTGGCATGGTTTGTGCTGGCCGCGCTGCTGGCGATTATCGTGCTGGCGCAGATCAGCCGCTGGTATGCCGCTCAGCATCGCGTGAACAAAGGGAAACCTAAAGCGAAGGTTATCAATCCCCTGCCGCGAAATAAGGTTATCCTGGCCGTCTCTGTGCTGCTGGTGCTGATTTTCTCGAAATACTTCTATATGGCGAGCATCAGCAGCTATTACACCTTTTATCTGATGCAAAAATTCGGATTATCGGTACAGAATGCGCAGATCCACCTGTTTGCCTTCCTGTTCGCCGTTGCGGCCGGTACGGTCATTGGCGGGCCTGTGGGGGATAAGATTGGGCGTAAATATGTCATTTGGGGCTCTATCATCGGCGTGGCACCGTTTACCCTTATTTTGCCCTACGCGAGCCTTGAATGGACGGGGATTTTAACCGTGATTATTGGTTTTATCCTCGCTTCCGCCTTTTCCGCCATTCTGGTTTATGCCCAGGAGCTGCTGCCTGGCCGTATCGGTATGGTTTCCGGACTCTTTTTCGGTTTCGCCTTCGGCATGGGAGGGCTTGGCGCAGCGGTGTTGGGGATGGTTGCGGATCACACCAGCATCTTCCTGGTTTATAAAATCTGCGCTTTCCTGCCGCTTCTTGGGATGTTAACCATATTCCTGCCTGATAACCGTCATAAAGCCTGAATTACGGGTAGCCAAAGTTTGACTTTGGCTACCTGATACCCTGATGCCATAAGGGTTTCTTCTTCATCCCCTCGCTGAATTTATCAAAATGCGCTTTTTTACGTGCATATTGCTGTTTTATTCAAACTTCAACAATTATTCATAAACATAAGGGTAAAAATTGTCATAAACTATTACTCGGTTTTTTGGTTTTCGCCAAAAAGGAACACCCACAACGAAAGGAGACGGAATGCACCACGCCACACCGCTTATCACCACCATTGTTGGTGGACTTGTGCTCGCTTTTATCCTCGGCATGATTGCCAATAAACTGCGTATTTCTCCTCTTGTCGGCTATCTGTTAGCGGGTGTACTGGCGGGACCGTTTACGCCAGGCTTCGTGGCGGATACCAAACTGGCCCCTGAGCTGGCGGAATTGGGCGTGATTCTGCTGATGTTTGGCGTTGGCCTGCACTTCTCCCTGAAGGATTTGATGGCGGTAAAGTCGATTGCCATACCGGGAGCGATCGCCCAGATAGGGGTGGCGACGCTGCTGGGGATGGCGCTTTCGGCGGTGCTGGGCTGGTCGTTAATGACCGGTATCGTTTTTGGGCTGTGTCTCTCAACCGCCAGTACCGTGGTGCTGCTGCGCGCGCTTGAAGAGAGACAGCTAATAGACAGCCAGCGCGGACAAATCGCGATCGGCTGGCTGATTGTGGAAGATCTGGTGATGGTACTGACGCTGGTGCTGCTGCCTGCCGTCGCCGGGATGATGGAAAAAGACAACGTCGGCTTTGCCTCGCTGGCGCTGGATATGGGCATCACCATCGGTAAGGTGGTGGCGTTTATCGCCATCATGATGCTGGTGGGCCGCCGTCTGGTACCGTGGATCATGTCCCGCAGCGCGGCAACCGGCTCGCGCGAGCTGTTTACCCTCTCCGTGCTGGCGCTGGCGCTGGGTATCGCGTTTGGTGCCGTTGAGCTGTTTGATGTCTCCTTTGCCCTGGGCGCGTTCTTCGCCGGTATGGTGCTGAACGAGTCCGAGCTGAGCCACCGCGCGGCGCACGATACTCTGCCGCTGCGCGACGCCTTCGCCGTGCTGTTCTTCGTCTCCGTCGGGATGCTGTTTGATCCGATGGTTCTGATTCACCAGCCGCTGGCCGTGCTGGGCACGCTGGCGATCATCATCTTTGGCAAGTCGCTCGCCGCCTTCTTCCTGGTGCGGATGTTTGGCCACTCCCCGCGTACGGCGCTAACCATCGCCGCCAGCCTGGCGCAGATCGGTGAGTTCGCCTTTATTCTGGCCGGTCTGGGCATGGCCCTGAACCTTCTGCCGCAGGCGGGGCAAAACCTGGTGCTGGCGGGGGCGATCCTGTCGATTATGCTGAACCCGGTGCTGTTTGCCCTGCTGGAAAAATACCTCGATAAAACCGAAACGCTGGAAGAACAGACGCTCGAAGAGGCCATCGAAGAAGAGAAGCAGATCCCGGTGGATATTTGCAATCACGCCCTGCTGGTCGGCTTTGGCCGCGTGGGCAGCCTGCTCGGTGAGAAGCTGATGGCGCAGGGGATTCCGCTGGTGGTGATTGAGACCTCACGCACCCGCGTCGACGAGCTGCGCGAGCGCGGTATTCGTGCGGTGCTGGGCAATGCGGCAAACGAAGAGATCATGAATCTGGCGCATCTGGACTGCGCGCGCTGGCTGCTGCTGACCATCCCTAACGGCTATGAAGCTGGTGAGATTGTAGCTTCGGCGCGCGAGAAGTGCCCAACGATTGAGATTATCGCCCGGGCGCATTATGACGACGAGGTGGAGTACATTACCGAGCGCGGTGCGAATAAGGTGGTAATGGGCGAACGCGAGATTGCGAATACCATGCTGACGCTGCTGGAGAAACCGCCGGTTGAAGAGGCTGTGACGGGTTAATTTGGTGCGGCCTGATGCCCTCACCCTAACCCTCTCCCACAGGGAGAGGGAACAAACACTAAAAACGGCAACCACAGGTTGCCGTTTTGCTTTTACCTGTCCCAGTACGCCTCTTCGAGGCTGTCTTCCCGTTCCGGCAGCCCACGCGTTAAGCGCGGAGAGTGCTGGTTCAGCACCTGATAGCTCACGCGGTTGGCATATTTACACACCTGCGCCAGCGACGAATAGGTCAGCCAGCTGAACTTGTGCTTGCTGGAGTTCGGCACGTTGGTTTTGTGGTAGGCGTTAGCGGTGATGTCGTGCAGCAGCGCGGCCAGCGCGCCGTCGCCCGCACCGTTGGTGTTCATGATCTTCTCCGGCCCGCCCATATAAGGCGCGATGTGGGAGTAGATACGCAGCGGGTTGGTGCAGTCTTTATGGCGCATGCCGCGGCTGAACTCGTACTGGTTGAACTCGGCAATCGCACCGGGCAGCAGCGGGTGCTGGGTTTTGCGCTTGCTCTCTTCTTCCGTGAAGCCCGCCATGTACAGTCCCACCGGGCCGGCGGTGCAGAGCACCAGATCTACCCAGTCCAGCGCTTTATCGGACGCCAGCAGCGGATCGCTTTCGCCGGTCAGCGCTTCAGCCTCTTCTTCGTTCATCGCCAGAATCGAGACGTGCTCTTTCAGGAAGGCCTGCCACCACTCCGGGTTATCGGCGATAACGAATTTGGTCCCCAGCGTCAGAACGACCGGCACATCGTACTTCTTCGCGTACTCAATCGCCTTCATGGTGGCGTCCGGCATAGGCTCGCCCGGCTTACAGCGCACCAGATACGACGTCAGCACTAGCGCCGAGGCGCCCGCGATCACCTCTTCAGGAATACTCTCGGCGCGCAGCTTGTTCATGTGGCCAGGGCTGATGGCAAAGGTACGCTCGCCGGACTCACCGATCAGCGTAAAGCAGCGGCCAATCGGCCCGTCAACGCCCTGCAGGTAGTTCAGATCGGTACGGCTGGAAGTGTTGCAGAGATAGCGGTAGGCATAGCCACCGATTTCGATATTGCTGCACATCACGCCGAGCAGCACCGAGCGGTCGTCTGCCAGGACGGAGTAGTTGTGCATGGTATTGCCGATGGTGCCACCGGCAAACTGATGGGTAATCAGGTTTTCGCGCACCAGCTCCTGATACAGCGCTTCGGCAACGTCGTCTTCAATGACCAGCGAATGCCCGGCGCTCAGACCGTAACGCGCAACAAACGCATCATCCACTTTGGCTTCAATATCCACCAGCGTCTGATCGATACCCACCACCCATGCGGCACTGGTTTCATTTTCAGGCTGGATTTGCTGCAGGAGCGGATCGCGAGCGTTAACGGGGAAGTAGTGTTTTGATTTACGTTTACCGGGAAATTTCATGGTCTGAACTGTGCAAGGAATCGAAGCCGGGAATGGTAGCACAAACCCGGCCTCAAGCGCGATCAGCGGCTTTTCGTCACCAGCGAGACCATCATGTCGATATGCTCAGGGGAGTCGTTAAGCGCCGGAATGTACTCGTACTTTTCGCCGCCAGCTTCCAGGAAAAATTCCCGGTTTTGTACCGCGATCTCCTCCAGCGTTTCCAGACAGTCGGCCGAGAAGCCCGGCGACATCACCTGAATGTGCTTCACGCCCTTCTCGCCCAGCATTTTGAGGGTTTCATCGGTGTACGGCGTCAGCCACGGCTCGCGGCCGAAGCGCGACTGGAAGGTCATCATCACCTTCTCCGGCGGCAGGCCAAGAGCGGAGACCAGCTCGCGCGTGGTATCGCGGCAGCGCTGCGGGTAATCATCCCCTTCGTTGGCGAAACGCTGCGGGATCCCGTGATAGGAGAGCAGCAGCAGATCCGGCTCGCCGTGCTTTTCAAACGATGCGCGCGCGCTGTTGGCAAGCGCCTGGATGTAGAGATCGTTATCCGCGTAGTCGCGAATAAAGGTGACGCCCGGAATGCGTCGGCGGGTCGCCAGAATGCGGGCCAGCTCGTCCCAGACGGCGGCCACCGTCGAGCAGGAATACTGTGGGTAGAGCGCCAGCACAACGATGTGGTCCACGCCCTGCGCCAGCAGTGATTCCACCGCGCTTTTCAGGGACGGTTTTCCGTAGCTCATGCCGAGCGCGACGGGCATATCCGGCAGGCGGGCGGCCAGCGCTTTTTCCTGGCGACGGCTGTAAACCATCAGCGGCGAGCCCTCTTCCATCCAGACGGACTGATAGAGTTTGGCGACGCGCGGAGAACGAATCGGCAGAATGACGCCACGCAGCAGCGGCCACCACAGCAGTCTCGGGAAATCCACGACGCGCGTGTCGCTTAAAAATTGTCGCAGGTAGCGTTTTACCGCGTCTGATGTAGGTGCTTCTGGAGTGCCCAGATTGGCAAGCAGGATGCCGGTTTTCGCCTGACTCATTCACGCCTCTTAACCATTTGATAGGTTGTCAATTGTAGCGGAAATGCGTTTAAACGAAACCCATTGCTGTAATAGGTAAGATGAGAATATTTCTCACCCGGGAGCCCGGGTGAGAGGCGCGCGATTAGCCGAGGATTTTTTCCAGCTCTGCACGTACGTCAGCCACGGCTTTGGTGCCGTCAACTTTCGCGTATTTGGTGTTACCCGCCTGCGCTTCTTTGGTGTAGTAGCCGATCAGCGGCGCGGTCATCTGATGGTATTCCACCAGGCGTTTACGCACGGTCTCTTCCTGATCGTCTTTACGGGTGGTCAGCTCTTCGCCGGTCACGTCGTCTTTACCTTCAACCTTAGGTGGGTTGAATTTAATGTGGTAAACGCGGCCAGAAGCAGCGTGTACGCGACGACCAACGATACGGTCAACGATCAGCTCGTCCGGCACGTCGAACTCCAGAACGTAGTCCACGTTGATGCCCGCTTCTTTCATGGCGTCAGCCTGAGGAATGGTGCGTGGGAAGCCGTCCAGCAGGAAACCGTTACGGCAGTCTTCCTGAGCAATGCGCTCTTTGACCAGAGCAATAACCAGCTCGTCGGTCACCAGCTTGCCTGCGTCCATGATGTCTTTCGCTTGTTTACCCAGCTCGGAGCCAGATTTAACAGCGGCGCGCAGCATGTCACCGGTGGAGATTTGCGGAATACCGTATTTCTCCATGATGAACTGAGCCTGAGTTCCTTTACCCGCGCCCGGAGCGCCAAGCAGAATAATACGCATTGCGAAAATCCCCTCAAAAGTCGTTTCAATTTTTCAAAAGCGCTAAACAATACCACCAGAACGGGCATCGCTCAAGGAAGGCGGGAAGGCTGAAACGGTTAACGGGGGGAGATTATTTGGGAGGGTGCGGTCTGGTGCCCTCACCCCGGCCCTCTCCCACGGGAGAGGGAGAAGACCAGGGGAGGCGCGGTCAATTACGCCAGCAGCAGCGCATTCACACGTTTAATGAACAGGTTAGGATCTTCCAGCGTGCCGCGCTCGGCCAGCAGGGACTGATCCAGCAGCAGTTCAACCCACTCGGCAAAGCGAGCGTCGTCCTGGGTATCCGCCGCGCGTTTCACCAGCGGATGATCCGGATTAAGCTCAAAGATATATTTCACTTCCGGCATCGCCTGGCCCGCCGCCGCGAACAGTTTCGCCATCTGGGTGCCCATTTCGTCGGCATCGGTGGTGACAATAGCCGGAGTATCGGTCAGACGGTGCGTGAAGCGCACCTCTTTCACGCGCTCGCCCAGCAGGGTTTTCACGCGCTCAACGAACGGCTCCAGCGCCTTCTCGGCTTCTTTCGCGCTTTCGTCCACTTCATCCGCAAGCTTGTCGATGGACTCGTCGGCTTTGGCGACAGACTGGAAGGATTTACCGTCGAACTCGGTCAGGTAGTTCATCATCCACTCGTCGATGCGGTCAGAAAGCAGCAGCACTTCGATGCCTTTCTTACGCAGCAGCTCCAGGTGCGGGCTGCTCTTCGCCGCCGCGTAGCTGTCGGCGGTGATGTAGTAGATCTTCTCCTGCCCTTCCTTCATGCGGGAGACGTACTCTTCCAGCGACACGGTCTGCGCGGAGGAGTCGGTATGCGTAGAGGCGAAGCGCAGCAGCTTGGCGATGGTTTCGACGTTCGCGGTGTCTTCTGCCGGGCCTTCTTTCAGCACCAGGCCGAACTGTTTCCAGAAGGTCTGATATTTTTCCGCATCGTCTTTCGCCAGTTTTTCCAGCATCTGCAGCGCACGTTTGGTCAGGGCGTTGCGCAGGTTACGGGTGACGGTGCTGTCCTGCAGAATTTCACGCGAGACGTTGAGCGGCAGATCGTTGGAATCTATCAGACCGCGCACAAAGCGCAGGTAGTTCGGCATGAACTGCTCGGCGTCGTCCATGATGAACACGCGCTGCACGTACAGCTTCAGGCCGTGCTTGTGATCGCGGTTCCACATGTCCCACGGCGCCTGTGCCGGGATGTACAGCAGGCTGGTGTACTCCTGCTTCCCTTCCACACGGTTGTGGCTCCAGGTCAGCGGGTCGGTAAAGTCGTGGGCGATATGCTTGTAGAACTCGTTGTACTCGTCGTCTTTAATTTCAGACTTGTTGCGCGTCCACAGCGCCTGCGCCTTGTTGATCTTCTCCCAGGAAACCACGGTTTCGCCGTCTTTCTCTTCCTGTTTTTCAATCTCTACCGGCAGGGCGATGTGATCGGAATATTTACTGATGATGGAGCGCACGCGCCAGTCATTCAGGAAATCGTCTTCGCCTTCGCGCAGGTGCAGGGTGATTTCGGTCCCGCGATCCGCCTTGGTGATGTCACCAACGGTGTATTCGCCTTCCCCTTTGGATTCCCACAGCACGCCGTTCTCGGCGCTGTCGCCTGCCGCACGGGTACGGACGGTAACTTTGTCGGCCACGATGAACGCCGAGTAGAAACCGACGCCGAACTGGCCGATGAGCTGGCTGTCTTTCGCCTGGTCAGAGCCCATGGACTCGAGGAACGCTTTGGTGCCGGATTTGGCGATGGTGCCGAGGTGGTCGATCACCTCGTCGCGGTTCATCCCGATGCCGTTATCGGCGATGGTCAGGGTGCGGTTCTCTTTATTGAACGAGACGCGCACGCGCAGCTCGCCGTCGCCTTCGTACAGGTCCGGGTTGGACAGCGCGCGGAAGCGCAGCTTGTCCGCCGCGTCCGAGGCGTTGGAAATCAGCTCACGCAGGAAAATTTCTTTGTTGGAATACAGGGAATGGATCATCAGGTGCAGAAGCTGTTTTACTTCTGACTGGAAACCACGGGTTTCTTGTCCTTTCATCTAAGTCGACCTCAACAATGCCATTTAATGGGGTTGTAAAACGTTGAGTGAGAGATGGGGATAAGGGAGGAAATTTTCAAGCGGAGGCCGCGCGTGCAGCCTCCGTTTGGTCAGAAAATAATCTTGTGACGCCCGGCCAGAGAGTGTGACAGCGTGGTGCCATCCACCATTTCCAGCTCGCCGCCAACCGGCACGCCGTGGGCGATGCGGCTGGCGTCAACGCCGTACTGCGAGCACAGTTCGGCGATGTAGTTGGCGGTTGCCTCCCCTTCCACCGTCGGGTTGGTGGCGAGGATCACCTCTTTGATGGTTTCGGACTCAAGACGCTGTTCAAGGCGGTCAAGACCGATATCATCCGGGCCAATGCCGTCCAGCGGGGAGAGATGCCCCATCAGCACGAAGTAGCGGCCGGAAAACTGCCCGGTTTGCTCAATGGCGTAGATGTCTGCAGGACTCTCCACCACGCAAATCTGACCGTTTTCCTGACGACGCGGGTTCGTACAGATGTTACACACGTCCTGCTCGGTAAACGTGCGGCAATCCGCGCAGTGACCAATTTCTGACATGGCGCGGGTTAAAGCCTGCGCCAGGCGCATCCCGCCGCTGCGGTCGCGCTGCAATAGCGTAAACGCCATGCGCTGCGCCGACTTCGGGCCAACGCCCGGCAGGCAGCGCAGTGCTTCCATTAACTGCGTGAGCAGCGGACTGGTTTGCATCAGAATGGCATCTTGAAGCCAGGCGGCAGCTGCATACCGCTGGAAACAGAGGCCATTTTCTCTTTCTGAGTTTCGTCGATACGGCGAGCGGCATCGTTAAACGCGGCTGCAACCAGATCTTCCAGCATCTCTTTGTCGTCTTCGAGCAGGCTCGGGTCGATTTCCACGCGACGGCAGTTGTGCGCACCGTTGATGGTCACTTTGACCAGACCGGCACCGGACTCACCCGTGACTTCCAGCTGAGCGATCTCTTCCTGCATCTTCTGCATTTTTTCCTGCATCTGCTGAGCCTGCTTCATCAGGCCACCCAGACCGCCTTTTCCACCAAACATAGGCTTCTCTCTTTTTCACGTTTAAGGATTACAACCGTAAGTCAGACTCACGATCAAATGGGGCGAATACTCTCTTCATCCAGATCGGCGTCGAAGAACCGGCGCAGGGTCTGAATGTTGTTATCCGCAATAATCGCCTCGCGCGCCTGCGCGAGCTTTTCTTCATAAATGGCCTGGCGCCACTCGAGCGGCGTTTTCACTGCCGGATTATCATCTTCAATGATAGTCAATTCAACCGGCGCACCCTGTAATGCGGCGAGCGCCTCTGCCAGCGCCTTTTGCGCGCCAGGGGAATTGAGGTGCCGCTGACCCGGACGCAGGTGTAAACGCACCTGGTTGCCGTCCTGCTCTTTCCAGGCGTTCAGCGCGACCTGCTCGACCAGCTTCGGCAGCTGGAGTTTGCTGACCTCGGCGGCCCAGGCGTCGCGCGCAATGGACTCTTCGGCAAGCTTCGCGGAAAGCTCCGGCGTTTTCTCATGCTCCAGCGCCTTTTTCAGCGCTTTCGGCGTGGCGACCTCTTCCTTCACCGTTTCAGTGATGGTGGTTGCCTTCCAGCGGTAAGCCTCTTCTTTCACCGGGGCTTTCTGCTCGAGCGCGGACGGTGCCGGACGCGACTGTACGCGCTCCGTTACCGAGGCCAGTCGTTCAAGCGCGGCGTTGTTCACCGGCCGCGCTCTTCCTGGCGCTGCCGGTTCACTCTTTTTTGGTTTGGTTACTCCCTGCGCACGCTGCAGCTGGCTGCGCGCGGCAAGCACCGAACTGGTGGCATCCGACAGCGGCACGTTTTGCTGCGGCGGCGGTGTCGGCTGCGGTGGCACCTGCTGCGGCGACATCACCGCCGTAGGGGCGACCGGCGCGAAAGACTGCCGCGGCACTTCCGGCTCCGGCAATGGCATGCGCGGGTGGAACGCCAGCGCGCGCAGCAGAGTCATTTCAACGCCCATCCTGGGGTCCGGCGCGAACGGTAGCTCTTTGCGGCCAATCAGCAGCGTCTGGTAATACAGCTGCACGTCGGCAGGCGGCACGGTGCGGGCAAGTTCACGCATCCGCTGTTCGATAGCGGCCATATCCGCGCCGATGGCGGACGGAGAAAGCTGCAGCATCGCCACGCGGTGCAGCAGGCTGAGCATCTCAACCAGCAGCCCTTCCCATTCAATACCCCGGGCCGCGGCGGCATTCACCTGCGACATTACGCGTTCGCCGTTGGCGGCAATCATCGCTTCGATAAGCGACAGCGCCTGATCGTCATCCAGCGTGCCGAGCATGGTGCTGACCGCCTCGGTGGAGAGCTTGCCGTCACCGCTGGCAATCGCCTGGTCGGTCAGGCTGAGCGCATCACGCAGGCTGCCGTCCGCCGCGCGGGCCAGCAGCTGCAGGGCGCGCGGCTCGTGAACGATCTTCTCTTCATCAAGAATGTGCTCAAGCTGCGCGCGGATCTGCTCAACGTCCAGCGCCTTCAGATGGAACTGCAGGCAGCGCGACAGGATGGTGACCGGCAGCTTTTGCGGATCGGTGGTCGCCAGCAGGAACTTCACGTGCGCGGGCGGCTCTTCCAGCGTTTTCAGCAGGGCGTTGAAGCTGTGGCGCGACAGCATGTGCACTTCATCGATCAGGTAGACCTTGAAGCGGCCGCGCGCCGGGGCGTACTGCACGTTATCGAGCAGATCGCGGGTATCTTCCACTTTGGTGCGCGAGGCGGCGTCGATCTCGATCAGATCGACAAAACGCCCCTGCTCGATCTCCCGGCAGTTATCACACACGCCGCACGGCGTGGCGGTGATCCCGGTTTCGCAGTTAAGACCTTTTGCCAGCAAACGGGCAATAGAGGTCTTACCGACGCCGCGGGTGCCGGAGAAAAGATAGGCGTGATGGATGCGACCTAGCGACAAGCCGTTCGCCAGGGCCGTCAGCACATGTTCCTGACCGACAACGTCAGCAAAGGTTTGTGGTCGCCATTTACGGGCTAACACCTGATAACTCATGGGCAGGCTCTGCAACGCTGGAAGGTGAATTTATGGAGGGGAATGCTATCACAACCTCACCCATTGAGCGAGGTTGTGAAAACCGGGATTAATGACCCGGGAAAGGCACCAGGCTGTAGCTGGTAATACCCTGTTTTTCCAGGCGCTGTTCACCGCCGAGATCGAACAGGTTGATGATGAATGCCGCGTCGGTCACTTCACCACCCAGACGACGGATCAGCTTCACGGTCGCTTCAATGGTACCGCCGGTTGCCAGCAGGTCGTCGACCACCAGCACTTTGTCGCCAGGCTTGATCGCATCAACGTGGATCTCCAGCTGATCGGTGCCGTACTCCAGCTCGTAGCTCTCAGCTATGGTTTCACGCGGCAGTTTGCGCGGCTTACGCACCGGCACAAAACCCACGCCCATTGCCAGCGCAACCGGTGCGCCAAACAGGAAGCCACGGGCTTCGGTACCTACTACTTTGGTGATCCCGGCGTTTTTATAACGCTCGACCAGCAGTTCAATGCTGAGCGCGTACGCTTTCGGGTCTTCCAGCAAGCTGGTGACATCACGGAAAAGAATGCCAGGCTTTGGATAGTCCTGGATGCTTTTGATGCTGTTTTTCAGATATTCAAGCTGCTGTGCAGTTGCGGTCATCGGTTTTGCCTAAATGAAACAGTGTTACTCACAGCGCGCAACGAGTCGGTCAAGGCAACAATTGTTTAACCTTTGACCAGGCGCACCTGTGCTCGAAAACGGTCGAATTTACTGGCTGTACGCGATAATTGCAACAGCCATGATGAGGCTTCAGTGCTTTTGTTGCTTTTCATCAACCACGGGGATCCGCCACATAAAGAAAAGCAGGCAGGTCAGGATCGCCAGCAGCAGAATGCGTACCCACATCATTTTCACCAGCCATAATGAAATAGCGAAGGTGATGAGGATCACTGCGATCGCGCGCGGCTTCGCGCCGGGCGGCATGGCTCGGTGTTTTTGCCAGTGCCGCAGATAGCCGCCAAACCATGAGCGGTAGAGCAGCCAGTGGTGAAAACGCGGCGATGAGCGGGCGAAGCACCAGGCCGCCAGCAGGATAAACGGCGTGGTCGGCAGTAAGGGTAAAAACACACCCAGCGTGCCAAGCACTACCGCGAGCCAGCCAATGATGATTAAAATAGTACGCTTCATAATGCGAATCGTTATCAAACTGAACGGCTACTTTACCACTGGAGAGCGCCTTGAAAACAGCACTGCTTCTTGAGAGGCTGCAAAATCAGCTGATTGCTCTGCGGGAGCAGGCTACACCGCTAATGGGGCACGCCACGCTGAAGCCGCGCTTTGACCGACAGCTTTTTCGTACCCGCAGCACCGTCATTCAGGATTACCTGGCGGAAGCGCAGACGAACCTCGACGAGCTTCGCCATGCGGTTGAGAGTGAACAGCAGGAACAGGTGGCGTGGCTTGCGGAGCATCTCACTGAGCAGATCACCGCTCTGCATCGCGAAATCGCCGCCTGGCCGCTGCGCGCCTGGGACAGCGCCTCGCCGGGGCTCGGTAAATGGCAGCGCAAGCGGCTGGAGAACCAGGAGTTTGAGCGCCGGCTGTTTGAGATGAAGCGCGAACGCGAAGTGCGGCTGAACAACAGCGAAACGCTGGAAGAGCAGCAGCTATTGATGCGCGAGATTAGCGCGCTTGAAGGACGCATCGTCCGCTGCCGTCAGGCGCGGGACGAGATTGAGCGCGTCATTGAACGTTTGACCCGTTAACAGGAGCCACACCCATGTCACTGGAAAATGCACCCGATGAGGTCAAGCTGGCCGTCGATTTGATTATGCTGCTGGAGAATCATGAGATCCCCGCCGAAACGGTGCTTAAGGCGCTGGAGATTGTGCGGCGGGATTTTGAGGGAAAGGTGAAGGCCTGTTGCCCTCACCCTAACCCTCTCCCACAGGGAGAGGGAAAATAGCAGATTACGCCGGAGTCGGATCGTCACCCTTAATGTCGCGCTTCACTTCCGTATGCTCATCACCTTTCTCGTTACGCAGGTGAACCTCAAGCTGGTTGAAGGCGATATTAATATCGTTTTCACGACACAGACGATCGATAGACCGGTTAAGTTCATCCACCGTGTAGCTGCGGTCGCGCAGCTCGCGCACGTATAAACGCAGCTCGTGATCCAGCGTGCTCGGCCCAAAGGTGGTGAAGAAGACCGCTGGAGCCGGATCGTGCATCACTTTCGGATGTTCTGACGCCGCCTTCAGAAGCACCTCTTTCACCTTCTCCAGATCCGATCCATAGGCTACGCCCAGGCGGATCACCACGCGCGTCACCGTATCGGAAAGCGACCAGTTGATCAGACGCTCGGTCACGAACGCCTTGTTCGGGATGATCACCTCTTTGCGATCGAAGTCGGTAATGGTGGTGGCACGAATACGGATCTTGCTGACCGTCCCAGAGAAGGTGCCGATGGTGACGGTATCGCCGATTCGTACCGGGCGTTCGAACAGGATAATCAGGCCGGACACAAAGTTACCGAAGATCTCCTGCAGGCCAAAACCAAGACCGACCGAGAGGGCGGCCGCCAGCCACTGCAGTTTATCCCACGAGACGCCAAGCGAGCCAAAGACCGTCATCGCCCCAACAATAATAATTACGTAGTTGAGGATCGTGGTAATGGCGTAGGAAGCCCCCTGGCGAAGATTCAGACGTGACAGGAGCAGCACTTCCAGCAGGCCTGGCAGGTTGCGAATCAACGCCCAGGCCACCACCGACGACACCAGCGCAAACAGCAGGCTGCCCATGGTCACGCTTTTCATGACCGCAGCGCCCGCTTCGGTACCGTTGTATTGCCAGAGAGTAATACTGTCGAGATAGGCGAAAACGGTAATAAGATCGGACCAGATAGCCCAGAACATCACCGCAAACAGGGCGATCATCACCAGCATGGTAATACGCAGCGTCTGCTGGTTAACCTGCTCCAGCGCGATGGTCGGCTCTTCCTGCGGCTCCGCGCCTTCGGCCCCCTCTTTCACCTGATGCTGACGACGCGCAATGGCACGGCGATAGGCGATGCGGCGGGCCGCTACGCTCAGGCCGCGCAGCACGGTCTGATAGAGTAGGTTCCAGACGATCACCAGATAGACCGTTTCAATCCAGCGCCCTGACAGGCGCAGCGTGGTATAGAAGTAGCCCGTTGCCGTCAGCACCATCAGCGCCAGCGGAATGATCGCCAGCACCGTCACGGTGGCCAGACGAATATTGTGGGACTCTTTATCACGCCAGCTGTCGCGGCACATTGGCCACATCAGGATCGCAATCAGCAGCAGGTTCAGCAGGATGACCAGCTGGCCCAGCACGTCATCCATCAGATGCAGCGGGGAAAGCTCAGAGACAACCGACCAGAAGTGCAGCGGCAGAAGCGCCAGGCTGATGCGCACAATCTGACGACGCCAGTGGCTGGTCAGCTGCGCAGGCATGTTGAAATGACGCACCGCCACGCCGTCTTTTTCCAGCACCTTCCAGCACACGCCAAACACCAGCCAGAACAGCGCCAGTTTTTTACTGAACGCCCACAGCAGATCGCTGACGTTGAGCTGCATGGTGAGCAGAATCAGGCCCACGGCCAGAATAATCAGGCACACCGGCAGGGCGCGGATGAGATCGATCAGAATCGCTTTTGGCGTATGGAGCTGGCTATCGTTGCGCAGCTGCCCCACTTCGGACGCCAGCTTCGCCTGGTATTTTTTCAGCCAGCCCAGACGCCAGCGGATCAGGCCTGCAATCAGCAGCAGCGGTAATCCCGCCAGCAAGGCAATCGTCACCGCAGGCCAGGCTTTCTCCCAGTTTACGGTGATCTTCATGCTCTTGATCTGCGTTTTCAGCGTCTCAGGGAAGGATTTAATCCAATCCCAGTCCATCGGCTTGTTGCTGTTCACCCAGAAAATCTGCTGGGTCAGGATCTCCTGCAGACTTTTCGAAACGCTCACCAGCTGCTGCTGGTTGATTTGCAGGTTAATCGCCATCATCAGCTGATTACCCAGCTGTTTGTTGAGCTGGTCCAGCAGCTCGCGACGCATATCGACGACCTGGAGCAGCGCGTCGTGCACTTCCGGGTTCACGTCGCTGGAATGCCCCTCTTCAATTTTGGCGACAAAGGTATCGCTCTGGAAAAGGGCATCGCGCTGCTGGTTGACGTCAAACTGTTCCAGACGTAAATCCGCGATGCGGTTGGTCATGTCCTCCAGCTCATCGGCGGACGGAAGCGTCTGCTGCTGCTGGTAGAGAATACGCGACAGCAGGAGGCTGCCCTTCAGGACCGCAATCTGCTCTTTGATGTTGCGCTCAGCCTGCAGCGCGCGATCCAGCCAGTTCTTCACTTTGATATTTTGCTGAACCAGCGAGTTACCGTTTTCCGTCGCCAGTATCAGGCGCTGGCTAAGCTGGTGGTTGGCCTCGAGCTCCTGTTTCACCAGCGGATTCGCCTGAATGCGGGCGGTCTCGTCTGGGGATACGGCCTCCTGGGCGGTTTTTTCCGTCAGGGTCAGGCGCTTGCTGTTTACCGCCTCCTGCAACAGCTGAAGCTGGTGTTCCAGGCGATTAATGTTCGCGGTGACGTAATCACGCTGTTTCTGAAGCGTGTCCTGCAGCACCGTATTCCCTTCCAGGCTTTTACGCTGCTGTTCAATCTGCGCGTTGAGCAAGGTCTGCTGAACCAGCAGCAGGGTTTGCTGCGTCGGGCGCAGCGTGCCCTCACCCACCGTTGTGCCGTTCAGGCGGTTGCGGATCTGCTGCAGCTGCTGAGACGCGGAGTACATCGCGTTTTGCACGCGCTCCGGCTGAGTCTGCAGGGAGACAAGCTGGCTGTTATAGGTCGCGAGGTCGGACTGCGCGGTTTGCAGGTCGTCGAGCAGTTGCGCGACGCGCGACTCCAGCTGGCGTAAAGAGAGCGTGGAGAGCGTCTTGCGCGTTTCGGTATCGTTATCGACGTCGCTCAGGGCGTTCAGCGATTCCGTCGCTTTGCGCATATTTTCAGGGGCCTGCGCCACCTTTTGACGAAGCTGGGCGGTTTCTGCTTTGACGCGTTCAATTTTATCCAGCGTTTCCAGCGTTTCCGTCAGATCCTGCTGGATGAGCTTATCCTGAGGAGAGAGCTCTTTTTGTTTGTTCAGCGCGTCGAGCTGCGACTGAACATCGCCGCGCGAGGGAATATCGTTGCTGTTATCGGCGCGGGCCCAGGTCAGCGGCGCCGTGGCGAAGAAAAACAGCATCGCAAAGAGCAATGCAAAAACAGGATGTTGCGAGCGATTGATGGGCAGCATAGTTGTGAATGATGTCAGAAGATGACCGAAAATAGTCCGGCGTGAAGAATATCACGCTCGCCGGAAGCAGAATAGCGCGAACGTTATCCTCTGAGAGAAATCCTGGTAAGGGATCAGGCCGTTAGCGAAGGCGCGTCGCTGCGCAGCGTGGGGCAGAGCTGTAGCATTTCCAGTAAAATCGCCACGTAGCTGCGGGCTTCCTCTTTGAGGTCAAAGGATTGCGGCGCAAAAAGCCAGTTTTCCATCAGACCGGAGATGTAGCCGCGCATCAGGATAGCCGCCCGGCGAGTTAAGAGGTTGGCCGGTAACAGCTTTGCCTGCATACACAGGTTCAGGTTCTGCTCAATACGGTCATAGCTCTCGAGGCTGAGGCTGCGTTGCGCCTGCTGCACCACCGCCATTTCGCCGACAAACTCGCATTTATGATAAATTATTTCCATCATTAATCTGCGACGTTCTTCAACTACCGTCGCTTCAAGGATATATACTAATATTTCTCTCAATACTGAGAGTGGATCGTCGGGGAATTTTGCCCGATACTCACTCTCGAGATCGCTAATGCTGGACTCTGAAAGCTCCCAGATTTCACCGAACAGATCTGACTTATCTTTAAAATGCCAGTAAATCGCTCCTCGCGTCACACCGGCAGCCTGAGCAATTTGTGCCAGCGAGGTGGATGAAACGCCCCGCTGAGAGAACAAACGTATTGCCACATCCAGTATGTGTTGTCGGGTTTCCAGCGCTTGTTGTTTAGTTTTTCGTGCCATAGGTGGGTGAATTTACAGGAGTCAGATTTACATACATTTGTGAATGTATGTACCATAGCATGACGATAATATAAACGCAGCAACGGGTTTTAGACTCAGGACCCTTGATCAATTTGAAATCGGACACTCGAGGTTTACATATGAACAAAAACAGAGGGTTAACGCCTCTGGCGGTCGTTCTGATGCTCTCAGGCAGCTTAGCGCTTACAGGATGTGACGACAAACCAGCTCAACAAGGAGCTCAGCAGGCGCCAGAAGTAGGCGTCGTGACGCTCAAATCTGAACCTCTACAAATCACCACCGAATTACCAGGCCGTACAAATGCTTACCGCATTGCGGAAGTGCGTCCTCAGGTTAGCGGCATTATCCTGAAGCGTAACTTCACCGAAGGTGGTGATGTGAAAGCCGGTGAGTCTCTGTATCAGATTGATCCAGCAACCTATCAGGCATCGTATGAAAGCGCGAAAGGCGACCTGGCAAAAGCGCAAGCCGCAGCCAAAATCGCCCAGCTGACGCTGAACCGCTACCAAAAACTGCTCGGCACTAAGTACATCAGCCAACAGGATTACGATACCGCCCTGGCAGATGCACAGCAGGCTAACGCGGCCGTGGTGGCAGCCAAAGCGGCTGTCGAAACCGCGCGCATTAACCTGGCCTATACCAAAGTGACCTCCCCTATCAGCGGTCGTATTGGTAAGTCTTCCGTCACGGAAGGGGCACTGGTGCAGAACGGTCAGACCACCGCGCTGGCGACCGTGCAGCAGCTCGATCCGATCTACGTTGACGTGACGCAGTCCAGCAACGATTTCCTGCGCCTGAAACAGGAGCTGGCTAACGGCACCCTGAAACAGGAAAACGGCAAAGCCAAAGTGGAGCTGATTACCAACGACGGTATCAAGTTCCCGCAGGAAGGTTCGCTGGAATTCTCTGACGTGACGGTCGACCAGACCACCGGTTCCATCACCTTACGTGCGATTTTCCCGAACCCTGACAAAAATCTGCTGCCAGGTATGTTCGTTCGCGCACGTCTGGAAGAAGGAACGAATCCAACCGCACTTCTGGTTCCACAGCAGGGTGTGACCCGTACGCCACGCGGCGATGCGAGCGCGCTGGTTGTTGGGGCTGATGACAAAGTCGAAACGCGCAATATCACCGCCACCCAGGCGATTGGCGATAAATGGCTGGTGACGGAAGGTCTGAAAGATGGCGATCGCGTGATTGTTACTGGTTTGCAAAAAGTTCGTCCTGGCGCGCAGGTTAAAGCACAGGAAGTGAAATCTGACGATAAACAACAAGCTTCGGCCGCTGGCCAGTCAGAACAAACCAAGTCTTAACTTAAACAGGAGCCGTTAAGACATGCCTAATTTCTTTATCGATCGCCCCATATTTGCGTGGGTGATCGCCATTATCATCATGCTGGCCGGGGGACTTGCGATCCTGAAGCTGCCTGTCGCGCAATATCCAACGATTGCGCCACCGGCGGTAACAATTTCCGCAACCTACCCGGGGGCTGATGCGAAAACGGTGCAGGACACCGTTACCCAGGTTATCGAACAGAACATGAACGGTATCGATAACCTGATGTACATGTCCTCAAACAGTGACTCCACCGGTACAGTGCAGATCACCCTGACCTTCCAGTCAGGTACGGATGCTGACATTGCGCAGGTTCAGGTGCAGAACAAACTGCAGCTGGCAATGCCATTGCTGCCGCAGGAAGTACAACAGCAGGGTGTGAGCGTCGAGAAATCGTCAAGTAGCTTCCTGATGGTTGTCGGCGTTATCAACACCAACGGCACCATGACGCAGGAGGATATTTCCGACTACGTGGGCGCCAACATGAAGGACGCCATCAGCCGTACTTCCGGTGTGGGTGACGTGCAGCTGTTCGGTTCCCAGTACGCGATGCGTATCTGGATGGATCCGAACAAGCTGAACAACTTCCAGCTGACGCCGGTTGACGTGATCAGCGCGATTAAAGCGCAGAACGCCCAGGTAGCGGCCGGTCAGCTCGGCGGTACACCGCCGGTGAAAGGCCAGCAGCTTAACGCCTCGATCATCGCGCAGACCCGTCTGACCTCTGCCGATGAGTTCAGCAAAATTCTGCTGAAAGTGAATCAGGACGGTTCGCAGGTTCGCCTGCGCGACGTGGCGAAAGTGGAGCTGGGCGGTGAGAACTACGACATCATCGCGAAGTTCAACGGTAAACCGGCTTCCGGTCTGGGTATCAAACTGGCGACAGGCGCTAACGCCCTGGACACCGCCACGGCGATCCGCGCAGAGCTGAAGAAGATGGAACCGTTCTTCCCGTCAGGTCTGAAAATCGTTTACCCGTACGACACCACGCCGTTCGTAAAAATCTCGATTCACGAAGTGGTTAAGACGCTGGTTGAGGCGATCATCCTGGTCTTCCTGGTGATGTACCTGTTCCTGCAAAACTTCCGCGCGACGCTTATCCCAACGATTGCCGTGCCGGTTGTTCTGCTCGGGACCTTTGCGATCCTGTCGATATTTGGCTATTCGATAAACACCCTGACGATGTTCGGGATGGTGCTCGCCATCGGCCTGCTGGTGGATGACGCCATCGTGGTCGTGGAGAACGTCGAGCGCGTCATGGCGGAAGAAGGACTGCCGCCGAAGGAAGCGACCCGTAAATCAATGGGTCAGATCCAGGGCGCGCTGGTCGGTATCGCGATGGTGCTGTCTGCGGTATTTATCCCGATGGCCTTCTTCGGGGGCTCTACCGGTGCGATCTACCGTCAGTTCTCTATTACCATCGTTTCCGCGATGGCGCTGTCGGTGCTGGTGGCGTTGATCCTGACCCCTGCCCTGTGTGCCACCATGCTGAAGCCCATTCAGAAAGGCGGTCACGGCGAGCATAAAGGGTTCTTCGGCTGGTTTAACCGCATGTTCGATAAGAGCACGCACCACTACACCGACAGCGTGGGTAACATCCTGCGCAGCACCGGTCGTTACCTGCTGCTCTATATCATCATCGTGGTGGGCATGGCTTTCCTGTTCGTTCGTCTGCCAAGCTCGTTCCTGCCAGATGAAGACCAGGGCGTGTTCCTGACGATGGCACAGCTTCCGGCAGGTGCCTCGCAAGAGCGTACCCAGAAAGTGCTGGATGAAGTGACGGATTACTACCTCACCAAAGAGAAAGACAACGTTGAATCCGTGTTTGCGGTTAACGGCTTTGGCTTTGCGGGTCGTGGTCAGAACACCGGTATTGCCTTCGTTTCTCTGAAAGACTGGTCTGAACGTCCGGGCGAAAAGAACAAGGTTGAAGCCATCACCGGCCGTGCAATGGGTACCTTCTCGCAGATTAAAGATGCGATGGTCTTCGCCTTTAACCTGCCAGCGATTGTTGAACTGGGTACCGCGACCGGCTTCGACTTCCAGCTGATTGACCAGGGCGGCCTGGGCCACGAAAAACTGACGCAGGCGCGTAACCAGCTGTTTGGTGAAGTCGCTAAACACCCTGACCTGCTGGTCGGCGTGCGTCCAAACGGCCTGGAAGATACGCCGCAGTACAAGATCGATATCGACCAGGAGAAAGCCCAGGCGCTGGGCGTATCCATCAGTGACATCAACACCACGCTGGGCGCAGCCTGGGGCGGTAGCTACGTTAACGACTTCATCGACCGCGGTCGCGTGAAGAAAGTGTACGTGATGTCAGAGGCGCAGTACCGTATGTTGCCGAACGATATCAACAGCTGGTTCGTACGCGGCAGCAATGGTCAGATGGTTCCGTTCTCGGCGTTCTCAACGTCACGCTGGGAATACGGTTCACCGCGTCTGGAACGCTATAACGGTCTGCCGTCTATGGAGATCCTGGGTCAGGCTGCGCCGGGCCGAAGCACCGGTGAAGCCATGAACCTGATGGAAGAGCTGGCGAGCAAACTGCCTGCGGGTATCGGCTATGACTGGACCGGTATGTCCTATCAGGAACGTCTGTCCGGTAACCAGGCTCCTGCTCTGTACGCCATTTCACTGATTGTGGTCTTCCTGTGCCTGGCGGCACTGTACGAGAGCTGGTCGATTCCGTTCTCCGTTATGCTGGTGGTTCCACTCGGGGTTATCGGTGCGCTGCTTGCGGCAACGTTCCGTGGACTGACCAACGACGTTTACTTCCAGGTAGGCCTGCTGACAACCATTGGCTTGTCGGCGAAGAACGCGATACTTATCGTTGAATTCGCCAAAGATCTGATGGAGAAAGAAGGCAAAGGCCTTATTGAGGCGACGCTTGAGGCGGTTCGTATGCGTCTGCGCCCAATCCTGATGACGTCACTGGCGTTTATCCTCGGCGTACTGCCGCTGGTTATCAGCTCCGGTGCGGGCTCCGGCGCGCAAAACGCAGTAGGTACAGGCGTGATGGGCGGTATGGTTACCGCGACCGTACTGGCTATCTTCTTCGTACCGGTGTTCTTCGTGGTGGTTCGCCGCCGCTTTAGCCGAAAGAATGAAGATGTTGAACACAGTCATTCGGTAGAACCTCACTGATACCGGTTTCACATGATAAAAAGGCCGCATTAGCGGCCTTTTTCATTTTCAGAAAAAATCATAAATTACGCTTATTGTGGTTCTATTTATTTTCTGCCATCTTAAATAGACATATCATAATTAACTGATAACTTAATCGGTGAATTCAGGATTTTTTTAATTTCATTTCTCCGCTTAAGTTATTAGGAATATTCCTAATAAGAAGTTCTTACAAAGATAAGTCTGAATCTGAACTTTTCTCATCATTTTTGCTAAACCAATGAAACGTAAGGAAGCGATAAAACACCTTTGTTAATTTGGATAAAAAAGTTGAGTCCAGGACGCCCCTTTGCGTAGATGCTCGCAGTCTGCGGTTTTATTTGTAATTTTTCGTAATAGCGCGATGAAATCCAGCAAGGAGTGGCTTATAGTTAGGTTATCAGGAACACAGCACTCATGTAGCTAAGTCAGTTGTATCCATCCCGACAATGATGTTCGGTGAGTAAGAAATCACTCAGAAGGGGATGCGCTATGGACGAGTACTCGCCAAAAAGGCATGATATCGCGCAGTTGAAATTTCTCTGCGAATCCTTGTACCATGACTGCCTTGCCAACCTTGATGAAAGCAACCATGGCTGGGTAAACGACCCAACGTCTGCCATCAATTTACAGTTGAATGAGCTGATAGAACATATCGCAACCTTCGCACTTAATTATAAAATTAAGTACAATGAAGATAATAAGCTCATTGAGCAAATTGATGAATACCTGGACGACACCTTTATGTTGTTCAGCAGTTACGGCATTAACGCCCAGGATTTGCAAAAATGGCGTAAATCGGGAAACCGGCTATTCCGCTGTTTCGTCAACGTGAGCAGAGCTAACCCGGTTAGTCTTTCCTGTTAAAATTATTACAATTACTAAGGTGAATTTATGTCTGATAAACCACTCACAAAGGTCGATTATTTGATGCGCTTACGTCGCTGTCAGTCAATTGACACCCTTGAGCGCGTCATTGAAAAGAATAAATACGAGCTTTCGGATAATGAACTGGCGGTATTTTATTCAGCCGCTGACCATCGTCTTGCCGAGCTGACGATGAATAAGCTGTATGACAAAATCCCTACTTCTGTGTGGAAATTTGTCCGTTAATCTTTGAAGGGTGTCTGTAGAGTTCTACGCCTCGTTCTCAGTATTTACCTATCCCGTTATGCTCCCTGTGCGTAAGCCAGGTCTCCGTGTAAAACGTGTTCAGCAGCAACAATGTTGTGACGACAGTCACATCGGCTTTTCGGGAACGTTCCCCTCCTGGCCTGTACCGATTACCCTGCGGTAATCACATCCAGCGAGGTTTCCAATGAGCTTAGAAAAACAGAAAATGATTGCCGGTGAACATTACCGCCCCGGCGATGAGACGTTACGGGCCGACCGACTGCGCGCCCGCCATCTGGTATATCGCTATAACCACACCACGCCTGATGATAAAACAGAACGCCAGAACATTCTGGCGGAACTTCTGGGACAAAGCGAAGGATCATATATAGAACCGAGCTTCCGCTGCGACTATGGATATAACATTTATCTGGGCAAAAACTTTTACGCTAACTTCGACTGCGTAATGCTGGATGTCTGCCCTGTTCATATTGGCGATAACTGCATGCTCGCGCCGGGTGTTCATATTTATACGGCCACCCACCCACTTGACGCAGAAGAACGGAATAGCGGCGTGGAGTTTGGAAAACCCGTCAGCATTGGCAATAACGTCTGGATTGGCGGCCGGGCGGTCATTAACCCTGGCGTCACCATTGGTGATAATGTCGTGGTGGCCTCCGGCGCCGTCGTGACGAAAGACGTCCCGGCTAACGTCGTCGTTGGCGGCAACCCGGCAAAGATCATCAAAACGCTGTGAGGTTCCGGGGAGCCAACTGTTATGGTCTTTTAGCGCCAGACTGTTACTTTTTTCAGCCTGATGGCTCCCCTAAAATTGGCAGACACCCTGTATTGTCAACTCTCATGAAGGCAAATAATGACCGAGATACAGCGCCTGCTTACCGCCACCATCGACGATCTTAACCTCCGCGAAAAGCGCGACAATCGCCCGCGCTTTAGCATTAGCTTTATTCGCAAGCATCCTGGACTGTTTGTCGCGATGTATGCCGCCTGGCTGGCGACGCTTGTTGTGATGCTGACATCTGAAACGCTGGTGGACTCCGTCTGGCTGCTGGTTGTACTGTTTGTCGTCTTTAACGCCTTTTTCTTTTTCGACGTGAATCCGCGCTACCGTTACGAAGATATCGACGTGCTCGATTTCCGGGTCTGCTACAACGGCGAATGGTACAACACGCGTTACGTGCCAGAAGAGCTGATCGAAAACATCATGCACTCTCCGGCGGTTGAAGCCGGGCAAAAAGAGAAGCTGCAGAAAATGGTCTCCACCAAAGGGCAGCTCTCTTTCTATGATGTCTTTACCCTTTCCCGCCCTGCTGCTGCGTAATTAACGCCTGCAGGCGCCGGATCCCCGGCGTAAACTGAGAAGCAGAGGTATTGCCGTAACCTAAAACCAGACCGGTTTGCCCCTGCTTCGCCTCCAGGTAGTACCCGCTCAGTGCAGCGGGTGCCAGCTGAAACGCCCTCGCCTGCTCCACCAGCCTCTGGTCGTCAATATCGTCTATCGCCAGCGTCAGATGCATTCCCCCTTCGCCTGCCAGAATGCGGTGCGGAGTATGAAGCTCTGCGCTCAGCACCTCCCGCAGCTGGCGGTAGCGTTTACGGTAGAGCCGACGCATGGCGGCAAGATGGCGGGCGTAATGACCTTCCTCAATGAACAGCGCCAGGGTACGCTGCTCCGCACGATGCCCGCCGCGCAACAGCGAACCGATGGCCGGGCGAGCCGCTTTCGCCAGCGCTGGCGGTAATACCATGAACCCCATTCTGAGCGACGGAAACAGTGTTTTACTGAACGTTCCCAGATACACAACGGGCGCATTGTTGACCATTCCCAGCATCGCCGGTACGGGCTCACCGGCATAGCGGAACTCGCTGTCGTAATCATCTTCAATGATCCACGCGTTGTGCTGCCGGGCCAGTTCCAGCAGCGCCAGCCGCCGCCGCGCGCTGAGCACGCTCCCGTAAGGGAACTGATGCGAAGGTGAGGTAAAAATCAGTGAGGGAGCAGGCGCATCCAGCCCTTCCCAGCACATTCCCTCGTCATCAACCGGTATTCCCGTCATTGCCAGGCCGGTTTTAACAAACGCACTCTTTGCCCCGCTATAGCCGGGGTTTTCCACCCAGGCGACATCGCCAGGCTCGCTTAACAGCATCGTGCAGAGATTGACGCCCTCGAGCGCGCCTTCCGTGATTACAATCTGGCTGGCGTCGCAGTCAATACCGCGGGACAGGGCGAGATGCCGGGCAATCGCCGCCCGCAGCGACGGCTCGCCGGCCGGGTCGCCGTACCCTAGCAGAGCATTTCCCTCCTCCCGCATCACGCGGTCGTACAATCGCCGCCACAGCGGCAGAGGAAAATAGTTAATGGCCGGGGTGCCTGGGGTAAATGCCAGAACCGGCGTGTCCCGGGGCACTGGCGCAGGCAGCAGCCCGACCCGTTTTGCGAGCGTGATGGCAGGGTCCGGCATTGTCCGGGTGACGGAACGGTGAGCTAACTGCGCCACCCGCGTTCCCTGGCGATTACGCTGCAAATACCCTTCGAGGGTGAGCTGGTCCAGCGCCGCATTGACGGTATTCCGGGAAAGGGAGAGCTGCTGAGCCAGCGTTCGCGAACCGGAAAGCTGGCTGCCGGATCGTAGCCTTCCGCACAGTACGGCCTCCCGCAAAGCAAGGTAGAGCGCGCGCTGGAGCGTCTCTTCCCCGCGTGTTTTCAGGGCTGCATGGAGCAAGGTATAAAATTCATCACCCGGTATATTCATCTCGCCTCCTCGTGGCACCATCAAAACATAGCGCAGTGGTTCTTTTTAAGGAACCAGCAATTCACTAGTCTGAAGCTCTTTTCAACGTCACGGAAATTAAGATGAAGACATTCAATCAGTTCGGACAGCCGGTGGGCGAAGCGCTTACCGACTGGCAACCCCGTCAGCACCCGTCCCGGGTGGTCCTTCAGGGTCACTATTGTCGGCTTGAGCCGCTGCGCGTGGAGCATGCCCACGCGCTGTTCTCTGCGTATTCCCTGGCCGAAGATACCCGCAGCTGGACGTGGCTGCTGCGTGAACCCGATGCCACCGCAGAGGAGTTTGCCGAATGGGTGGCGAGCGTAAGTGAATTATCCGATCCCATTCACTTTACCGTTATGGATAACCGGACCCGGTCCCCCGTCGGGACGCTGTCCCTGATGCGGATCGATCCTAAAAACGGGGTCGTGGAAGTGGGGCACGTTCACTTCTCTCCTCTTTTAAGCCGCACGCCCATGTCGACAGAAGCGCAGTATCTGCTGATGCGGTACGTGTTCGATACCCTGGGCTATCGGCGTTATGAATGGAAGTGCAATAGCCTGAACGAACCTTCCCGCAAGGCGGCACTGCGTCTGGGCTTTCAGTTTGAGGGGCGCTTTCGCCAGGCGCTGGTCATAAAAGGCCACAACCGGGATACCGACTGGTTTTCGATACTCGACAAAGAGTGGCCTGCGCTGGCGAGCGCCTTTGAAAGCTGGCTTGCCACCGACAATTTTACTGCCGATGGCAAACAGAAAAGATCCCTGGAAAGCTGGCGAGAAACACGCGTCTAGCGCCTTTTTTTACGTCCCTGAACCGCCTTAAAGCGCGGATTGGATTTGCAAATCACGTATAAGCGTCCCTTGCGTTTGACTATCTGGCAATCCGGGTGACGCTGCTTTGCACTGCGTAATGAGTTAAGAACCTGCATGGTTAGCCCCGCTTCGCATTGAGAAAGCCGCCAAAACGCTTGCGGAAGCGCGCTGCGCTGCCGTCCGTGGAGAACGTTTTCTGCTTACCGGTATAAAACGGGTGCGATTTTGAGGAAACCTCGATGGTGATGTACGGATATGTTTCACCGTCGAGTTCAATTTCGCGGTCGGTCTTAATGGTTGAGCCGACCTTGAAGTATTCGTTCGCGCTGGTGTCGTGGAATACCACGGTGCGATAGGCTGGGTGGATATCGGGTTTCATCGTAAATCCTTTATGTTTTGTTATAACATAACAAAATAATATCCAGGCCAGGTGGAAAAAACAACCCCTCTCTTCTGACGTAATTTTCTGGTTTACCTTAGATAAAATGAAAAGCATGCCACCCACGTGCTATAACTATATCATTTCGCGGTAAAATCTTTCTCTTCAGGCAGGGAACTCAGCGCCCAGGAACGGGTATACGAGGAAGGACACGACAGCATGAAAACCCGACATCTGGTCAGTCTGGTGACTGGCGTACTTATCTTTTCTGTACTGGTCCCCATTTGCCTCAGCATCTGGCTGGCACATCGCCAGGCGGAAGATAAATTTGTCGATGCGCTGGAAAACTATGCCTCACGCGTGCTGGTACGAACCGACCGGGTTGTGGATCAGGCAAAGGAAGCGCTCGATCACCTGCAGGCCTTTGAGGGCGTGCCGTGTAGCCCTTTGCAATTAAGGGAGATGCGCCGGGTTGCTTTCTCGTGGCGATATGTCCAGGAAGTGATTTATATCGATAACCTTCGCCCGCTCTGCTCCTCCCTGGAGCAAACCAGTCATTCGGCCCCTTTCCCCCCTCCGATGCGTATTACCGAAGATGGTTACAGCGCCTGGCTGACCACGCAGAACGATCTTGGGTTTAACCGCTACATGGCGGTGCTGGGTAAAGGCCACTACCTTGTGATGGTCGATCCTGCCTCGCTGGTGGACGTGATCCCTTTCGGTGAGATAGCGATTGATGCAGCCCTGGTAGGAAGCACAACGCACCGCATATTCGCCAGCAGCAATAAGCTCGATTCCCACATCCGCGACATGATTCAGGAGCGGGGTGTGACCAGCGTTCAGTACAACGGGTCAATGTACGTCATGAAGTCTGTGCCTGAACTGGGGTTTACCGTCGTCGCATGGGCAACGCTTAAACCGCTGGCTGAAACCTGGCACCGGCAGCTTCTTTTCTGGTTACCGTTCGGCATGTTGATGAGCCTGCTTGCCGCGCTCTTTGTCCTGAGGATACTGCGCCGTATCCAGTCGCCGCGCAATCGCCTGCTTGACGCCATTAACAGCCGCGATTTTGTGGTTCACTATCAGCCCATCGTGGCGCTGTGCAGCGGAAAAATCGTGGGTGCAGAAGCGCTGACGCGCTGGCCCCAGCCGGACGGAAGCAGTCTGTCGCCAGATATTTTTGTTCCTCTTGCCGAGCAAACGGGGCTCATCTCGCAGCTCACGCAGCTCGTCATCGAAAAGGTGTTTGAAGATATGGGCCACTGGCTACAGCGCCATCCGGATCAGCATATCTCCATCAACCTCGCGCCTGCCGACTTAACCTCCGGCATCCTGCCGCCTCTGCTGAGTCAGCTACTGAATAAATGGCAAATCCATCCCCGACAGATCGCCCTTGAGCTCACCGAGCGCGGTTTTGCCGATCCCAAAATTAGCGCACCGGCTATCGCCGCTTTCCGTCGTTCGGGTCACCCTGTCTATATTGATGATTTTGGCACGGGCTATTCCAGCCTGAGCTATCTGCAGGATCTGGACGTCGACACGCTAAAAATCGATAAGTCGTTCGTGGATGCGCTGGAATATAAAAACGTGACGCCACACATCATTGAAATAGCGAAGTCGCTGAAGCTGGCGATGGTGGCGGAGGGTGTCGAAACCGCAGGGCAGCTCGCCTGGCTGCACCAACACGGCGTGCAGTACGGGCAGGGGTGGTACTACAGCAAAGCGCTGCCAAAAACGGAATTTATTCTCTGGGCAGAAAATAACCTCGGCACGCACGCTACTTGAGATAGGATTTCATCACCCGCAATACCACGCCAAGATCGGCTTCACGCTGCGCTTCTTCAGGCTCTTTCACCACATGATCGGTTAAATGCCCTTCGATCACTTGCATCATCATGCCATTGACCGCTCCACGGATCGCCGCCAGCTGCTGTAACACCTCGGCGCATTCGTGATCGCTGTTGAGCATTTTTTCCAGAGCATTACTCTGCCCCTGAATTTTCTTCAGGCGAGTCAGTAACATTTTCTTGTCGCGAACGGTATGTGACATCTCTGTATCCCTTGTTTTTAGCTTTTAAAGCATATCACGCTCTACTCCCCCTGAGTATTTTTCTACTGGGGGGTAGTATTAAACTACTGGGGGGGAGTAGTATCTTCGCACGCTTTCCACTCCGGAATTTCCCATGACCGATTTTGCTTCACTCCTTCAGCAGGGCAATGCCTGGCTGTTTGTTCCCAGCGCTATCCTGCTCGGTGCGCTACATGGCCTGGAGCCGGGCCACTCAAAAACAATGATGGCCGCCTTTATCGTGGCCATCCGAGGCACGCTGAAACAGGCAGTACTGCTCGGCCTGGCGGCCACGCTCTCCCATACGGCGGTGGTCTGGCTCGTTGCCATGGCGGGATTATGGTTTGGTCGGGGCTGGGATGCGCATACGTCCGAACCCTGGTTCCAGCTGATCTCCGGGGTGTTGATCGTTGCGATCGCCCTGTGGATGGCGTGGCGAACCTGGAAAGAGAGCCAGCCGCACGATCATCATCACGACCATGATCACCACCATGACCATGACCACCATCATGATCATCATCACCACGAGCACACGCTGATTGACGAAGAGTGGCAGGATGCCCACCAGCGCGCGCACGCGCAGGATATTAACCGCTGCTTCAGCGGTCAAAACGTCACCACCGGACAGATCGTGATGTTTGGCCTGACCGGCGGGCTTATCCCCTGCCCGGCCTCCATCACCGTTCTGCTGATCTGCCTGCAGCTAAAGCATTTTGCCCTCGGCGCGACGCTGGTATTTAGCTTCAGCATCGGTCTGGCGTTAACGCTGGTCGCTTCCGGCGCGATTGCCGCCTTAAGCCTCAAACATGCGACAAAACGCTGGCCCGGGTTTAGCGAATTTTCCCGTAAAGCGCCGTGGATCTCCGCAGCGCTGATTACCGTGGTGGGAATTTACATGAGCCTGCATGGCCTGAACGGCATTCTGGGGTAGGCATGCGGCCACGCCCGGTGGCCGCATCTCCTGGGCGGTTAAGGGTTCTGCTGCCAGCTGAAGGTATAGCGAAGCTGACGTGTCTGCAGGATGAATTCCGGCGAGACGCTGGGGCTCCAGGAGTCGTCGCCGCCCACGCCCATATGGAATGCATCGAGGTTGAGCCAGCATCCCGGCTCTTCCCGCAGCAGGTGATGATGGGTTGTCTCTCGCAGCTGCTGCTGGCTATAGCGGCTCACCGAGAAATGGAAATGGCCGTTCAGCTGATGCGCACCCAGCATCAGTTTGCGGGTATTGCAGCGCAAACCATTTTCCGTCGGGAAGATATACGGCGTGTGCATGGCCTCGAGAGGTAACGTCCAGCGCCCCTGCTGCGCCGCCAGCTTTCTGTCCGGGTAGTTTTCATGCGGCCCCAGCCCCAGCCAGTGAACGTTTTCCGGCGTTTCGGCGAGATGAACGCTCAGGCCAATCCGCGCAGGCTCAGGGATATCAGACGCGATGTTGACCTGAATATCGCCATGCAGAGCGCCCCGATCGTCTACGCGCCAGACTTTACGACTCAGGAACAGCGCCTTGCCGCGATACTCAAGGACATGCTGGGTTGTGACCACCACTTCGCCTGCGTGCTGCTCAGCCTCACAGTGCAGCACGCGCGGGTTGAGATCGTACATGCCCGCCGCTTTCCAGCGTTCAACCCAGGCATTCGGATCGATCTGCGTCGCTTCGCTCACGCCAATGTCGTTGTCCAGCGGCGCGCGGCTGACGTTATCCGTCAGAGGTGAAAGCAGCGTTTCAACGCCATTTCGCCACCATTGGGTCAGGTTTCCGGATGCGCGATCGAACTGCCAGCGCTGTTGGCGATGGTTGACCTCCAGGATGCGATCGCTTTGCGTTAACACCGGCGGCTCGCCCGCCGCGGCTGGCGGAGCAATAAAGAGCGGAGCCGGAAGCGGCCACTGCTCCCACGCGCAGCGATGGCCTGCCGGTGACCACGGCGTTGCCCGCGGCTGACGTACTTCAACGTTCAGCCAGACCTCACCCGGCCCGGCGTTCAGCTCCGGCAGGGCGATCTCCAGACGCTGAGTGCCTTCAGGCGTCATCGCCAGCGTCACCTCGCCTGCAGCGAGCACGTCCCCGTCGCGGGCAACCGTCCAGTTCAGCACTTCGTTATCGGTGTGGCGGAACAGGTAGCCGCTTTGCACCTCAATCACCAGCGGCGAGGTGCCGATCCGCGTAAAGGTAAAGAACTGCTGGGCGCGCTGCGCCTCGTACAGCGCCGGGTGCGGCGTGCGATCGGGGAACACCAGCCCGTTAAGACAGAACTGCCGGTCGTTCGGCTTATCGCCAAAATCTCCGCCGTACGCCCAGAACGTATTGCCATCGTCGTCCCGTTTCGTCAGGGCCTGATCGACCCAGTCCCAGACAAACCCACCCTGCAGGCGAGGATGGCTGCGAAACGCCTGCCAGTATTTTGCAAACCCACCGAAGCTATTTCCCATCGCGTGGGCGTATTCACAGAGGATCAGCGGACGCGTTTCGTCCGGCATGCCGATCCATTTCTTGATTGACCATTTAGGCACTGCCGGGAACGGCTGATCCCGATCGACCCGGGCGTACATAGGACAAACAATATCGGTCGCCGCCGTGTTCGCGCCGCCGCCTTCATACTGCACAGGCCGCGTCGGATCGGTGGTTTTCAGCCAGCGGTACAGCGCATCGTGATTCGCGCCGTGGCCCGACTCATTGCCCAGGGACCAGATGATAATTGAGGGGTGATTACGATCGCGCTGCACCATGCGGGTCACGCGCTCGCTCATGGCGGGCAGCCAGCGCGGATCGTCAGCAAGACGGCTCATCGGTACCATGCCGTGCGTTTCGATATTGGCTTCGTCAACGACGTACAGCCCGTAGCGATCGCAAAGCCGGTACCACAGCGGATGGTTCGGGTAGTGCGAGCAGCGCACGGCGTTGAAATTGTGCTGCTTCATGATTTCGATATCGCGACGCATCGTCGCTTCGTCCATTACCTGGCCGTTTTCCGGGTGATGCTCGTGCCGGTTAACCCCGCGGATCAGCAGCGGTTTACCGTTGAGCTTCAGCAGGCCATTGCTGATGTCAACGCGGCGGAAGCCCACGTCGCACGCCTCTATCTCCAGCACCTCACCCTGCGGGTTAAGAAGCGCCATCGTCAGGCGATACAGCTCCGGCGTTTCAGCGCTCCAGAGTGCGGGCTGATCGACGGGGATCGTTGCGGTTAGCCGCTCGGCCCAGCTGCCGCGCTCGTCAACAATGGCAGAGCCTGGCCGTTGGGTGGTACTGGCACAGCGCTCACCGTTGCGCCACAGCGTTATCGCCACGTCGCACTCCGCGTAGTCAGCGCCTGCCAGCGTGACATCCACCTTCAGCACCGCGCGGTCCAGCTCCGCATTCAGATCCGTCACGACGTGATAATCGGCAATCTGCGTCTTGGGTTTATGCAGCAAGGTCACATCGCGGAAGATGCCGCTCATGCGCCACATGTCCTGATCTTCCAGATAGCTGCCGTCGCACCAGCGCAATACCATAACCGCCAGGCGGTTCTGCCCGGGGCGTAATGCCGCCGAGAGGTCAAATTCCGCGGGCAACCGGCTGTCCTGGGAATAGCCTATCCACTGCCCGTTGCACCACAGATGAAACGCCGAGTTAATGCCGTCAAAGATGATGCGGGTCTGCCCGCTCTGAAGCCAGGCGTCATTCACCTCAAATGTGAGCGAGTAACAGCCGGTCGGGTTTTCCTGCGGCACAAAAGGTGGGTTAACGGGGATGGGATAAGTGACATTGGTATAGATGGGCGTGTCGAACCCCTGCATCTGCCAGTTAGACGGCACGGGCATCGCAACGGCATCCGCGCAATCTTCGGTTACCCATGACTGAGGAACCTGCTCCGGCGCGGTAAAATAGCTAAACCGCCATAGCCCGTTGAGAGTTTGCCTGCTGGCGGATCCGGCGTCATCTCTGGCCGAAGGCTCATTGCGCCAGCTGTGCAACGGCGCGTGTGCGGCCAGACGGTTCCACTGGGTAACTACGGGGTTTTCCCAGTCCCGACGGGCCAGGAGGGCGCTGAGGGTCAGCGAGGGAGTGTCAGACATGTTAACCTCTTTGCGAAGCGCTCACAATTTTGGTTAACATGCCCTGGCACCCTGCGACGGTAAAGCACTCAATCGCAGGGTAGCGAGTCAGATCACAAAAGTCTTATTTGCGGGCAAGCTGCTCGGCCAGGAGTGCCAGGCTTCTGAGCTGCTGCGCCAGATCCTCGCGTTCGGCCTGCTGCGGCGCGCGGCGGGCGCTGGAATGACGGGTAACCAGCGTCACCGGCTGCTGAACCTGCCAGCACGCCTCGTCCCCGGAGGGCTCAAGCAGCCACTCCACGCTGCGTTCGCCCGCCTCGCGAAACGCCTGCCGAATGGTCGTCAGCGGCGGAGAAAACCAGGCGCTGTCAGCCGTATCGTCGAACCCAACCACCGATATCTGGCCCGGAACCGCTACCCCTTTTTCCGCGCAGGCGCGCATCACCCCGAGCGCCATTTGATCGTTCGCCACCAGAATCGCGTCCGGTAATGTCGCCGCAGACAACAGCAGATGTCCCTTCTCATATCCGCTGGCCGCGCTCCAGTCACCGCAGGCCACCGCAGCGGCTTCAAGCCCCGCGAATGCCAGAGCGGCTTTCCATCCCGCCAGGCGTGCCCGTGCAGAGACCGAGCTTTCCGGCCCGCTCAGCAGAGCAATGCGCTGATGTCCCAGCGACAGCAGATGCTCAACGCCCAGATGCGCCCCCTGCTCTGCGTTAAACACGAGGCTGTGTACCTGCGCTGAGGGTGATACATCGAGAAACAGCACCGGAACAGGCGACGCCAGCGCCCTGAGCTCTTCGGCGTGCGGATCGTCCAGCGGCACATTCACCAGCAGCGCCTCCACCCGCTGTGCCAGCAGCGCCTGAAGCGCGGCCTGACACTGCCGGGGTTGCTCCACCATGGAGATAAGGACGCTCGCCCCCTGTTCCGCCGCGCGCGATTTTACCGCCGACACAATTTGTGAAGGCGCGTGCAGGGCCAGGTCGGTAGTGATGAGGCCCAGCGTACGGGTGCGTTTACCCGCCAGCTGCTGTGCCCGAAGGTTTGGAACGTAGTGCAGCTCCGCCATCGCCAGCTGCACCTTTTCTCGCGTGCGGGCAGACACATGTTCCGCGTTGTTAATGACGCGGGAAACGGTTTGATAAGAAACCCCCGCAAGGAGGGCGACATCATAGAGAGTGATAGCTTTCATGCATTCTGGCATCGCGTTTATCGTGCCCCTATTCTGGCACAGCGACGCCGTTAAAACATGTGAGCGCTTCGCAAAATTAAACAACCCGCTCCGGCTGGGGTATTTCCTCAATGCGCGGCTTCTGGCGGAACCAGGGCAGACAGAGCTGAATAAGCGGGCCAATGGTCAGGGCATACAGTACGGTTCCCACCCCAAACGTGCCGCCAAGCACGCACCCAATCAGCAGGACGGAGACTTCAATTGAGGTGCGCACGCTGCGAATGGACCACCCCAGACGGGCATGAATGCCGGTCATCAGGCCGTCGCGCGGGCCGGGCCCGAAACCGGCACCGATGTACATGCTGGTCGCAATCGCGTTCATCACGATGCCCGACACCAGGAAAGCGATTCGAACGGGTAACGAATCCAGTTCCGGGATAAGCGCCATGCTGGCGTCCGCGGCCAGACCGATACAAATCACGTTACTGATCGTGCCAAGGCCCGGCATCTGACGCAGCGGGATCCACAGCAGCAGCACCGCAGCACCGACTAAAATAATTACCGTCCCGATAGTCATCCCCAGCTGCATCCCCACCCCAAGGTGAAAAACATCCCAGGGATCGACACCCAAATCGGAACGAATAAACATCGCGGTGGAAAGGCCATACAGTCCTAAACCGACATAGAGTTGTAGCAGACGACGTACCATTTTTATCTTCTCCAGTGAACCAGGCTTTCATCCTGACCTAAAATGGCACTATGATTAATGTCCAGTTTTCAAATAGTGGACTGCATATGTCATCACGTCGCTTCGGAAGCCAGTCTCTGGTACGCCTTTTAGGCCACTGGCAGCAAGCCTCATCCCGCACCCCGCTCTGGCGACAGCTGGCCGACGCGCTGCGTCTGTTAATCCTTGATGGGCGTCTGGCTTTGAATACGCGTCTCCCGGGCGAGCGTGAGCTGGCCTCCGCGCTGGACGTGAGCCGGACCACCATCAGCAGCGCCCTCGCCCACCTGCGAGAAGAGGGTTATCTTGAAAGCCGCCACGGCAGCGGGTCACGCGTGCTCCTTCCGGATACGCGCGCCGTTCCCACCCTTTCAGCGGCAAGTGCCGCACTGGATCTCTCCACTGCCGCTCTCAATGCCGGGCCGGAGATCCATCAGGCCTATGCCCATGCGCTCACGGCCATTACGCAGCATCTCTCGCTGACGGGCTACGATCAGCTAGGGCTGCCGACGCTGCGGGAGGCCATCGCTGCGCGCTATACCGCGCGGGGTCTTCCCACCCGCGCAGACGAAGTGATGGTGGTCAATGGCGCCGTCAGCGGCTTTGCGCTGGTCCTGCGGATGATGACCGGGCCGGGGGACCGCGTCGTGGTCGATCACCCCACCTATCCGCTGGCGATTGCCGCTATTCAGGGCGCGCAGTGTCGGCCCGTGGGGGTATCGCTGCCGGAAACCGGCTGGGATACGGATGGCTTCGCGGCAACGCTTGCCCAGACGGCGCCGCGCCTGGCGTATCTGATGCCTGATTTTCATAACCCCACCGGGCGCTGTATGGATATCGCCACCCGTCGGGCCATCACGGATATCGCGGCCCAAACCCGCACGGCGCTGGTGGTGGATGAAACGATGGTGGATCTCTGGTTTGATGCGCCTCCCCCGCCTCCGCTGGCCGCCTTTAACCCGCAGGCCACCGTCATCACCTTAGGCTCTGCCGGAAAAAGCTTCTGGGGAGGGCTGCGCCTCGGCTGGATCCGCGCCTCCTCGCGCACTATCGCCACGCTTGCCCAGACGCGGGATACCCTGGATTTAGGCTCGCCGCTGCTGGAACAGCTGGCGATGGAGTGGCTCATTAACAACAGCGAGACGTTTCTGCCCTCGCGCCGGAAGATGCTGGCGGAACGACGCGATCGATGCGGTGAACTGTTGCGCGAACATTTCCCGGACTGGAAATTTCATGAAGCGGAAGGCGGGCTCTCTTACTGGATAGAGCTCCCGGGCATGCTGGCGACACAGCTTGCCGCGCGGGCGGAGATTCTGGGAATCAACCTGGGGACCGGTACGCGGTTTGGTTTATCTGGCGCGTTTGACCGCTATTTACGGATGCCCTTCTCGCTCGAATCGACAGAGCTTGAGCAGGCGTTGCTGAGGATCAAACCGCTATGGCTCGCCCTGAATAAAAACGTGCCATCGTTAAAACGCAGCGTGATCTAATATTAAAATTTTTGAAGCAGATCATAAAAAATAAAAACTGCTGACTGTCACGAAGGCAGTCAGCAGTTTTCACCGGTCAGAATTTAATGCTGAGCAGGAATAGGAAAACCTTTCAGTGAAATAACGAAGCTTTCACCGTCTTTCTTTATTTTTGCGCCGGTATCACACCAGTCAGACGCAATACGAAAGAACTCATCACTTCCGACATTCCAGCCAAGACGTACATGCTTCACGTAGCCTGAACGCAACAGATCGCAGGCCTCTTTGTAGTCACTGGCAGTTGACAGTTGTTGTTTCATTTTCTCTTCTTCAGAAGTTTACGTAGAGCTTTGATTTCTTTAGGAGTAAAAGGAGAAACACTCTCTTCTTCCGTATGCTGATTATCAATATCCTCTTCCGATACTCCCGCCTCTTCTACTGCTTCGAACGCCAGCAGCAGCAGTTTCTCTGTCGTCACGCTTAAATTCTCGTTATTGACTTCCGCATAGTGGCGAAGCCTTTCTTTTAGCGCGTCATCAATCTTAACGTTTAATACCGCTGTAGCCATGTTTGTCACTTCCCTTCGGAACAAGTACTTTATTTAATACACGAAGTTAACAATGTTATCCAGATATATATTTTTTTGAGTTATGGAAGAAAATAACCGTCCAATTATAAAATGACAGTCTATTATTACAGGTTTATGACAATAATATTTCAGTACAATGAAATATATATTACACGATATAGGCACAATCTTATTGTGGAATAGCGATTCAAGTGGAGAGGTGAAGCTGGAAGATTCTATGAGGGCAGAAATGGGTGGGGGCCCTGCCAGCTACATCCCGGCACACACGTCGTCTGCCCTGGCTGCTTCCTTCCGGACCTGACCTGGTGAACAGAGTAGCGTTGCGGGAGAACCAACAGAGCCCCCATTGAGAGCGTTGATAACCAACGCGCTGGCGCATTATCCCTGTGCTAAGGCCCAATTGCAAGCGACCAGGAACCGGATGCTGGTTTCTTGCGCAAACAGGCGCAGCAATCATGAAGATCTTCGTTTACCATAGCTTTCCAGAAACTCCCCACAGGTGAAGGTATGGACGAACACGACTCCTTTCCACAGCGCGTATGGCAAATCGTGGCCTCAATCCCGGAAGGCTACGTCACCACCTATGGTGATATCGCACGTCTGGCGGGTTCCCCGCGCGCGGCGCGACAGGTTGGCGGCGTCCTGAAACGGCTTCCGGAAGGAAGTACGTTGCCCTGGCATCGGGTGGTGAATCGTCATGGCGTCATTTCGCTCACCGGGCCGGATCTCCAGCGTCAGCGTCAGGCGTTACTTTCAGAAGGGGTGCAGGTGTCAGGGTCGGGTCAGATCGATTTGCAGAAATTTCGCTGGGTATATTGACCCCTCTCCCGGAGGAGAGGGGCAATGCAAACATTACATCTGAGTCGGTGGGGTTGGCAGGGACGGCTGATTGGTCTGCGGTGCGACCGGTACTTCGGTCTGCTGCACCGGCACCAGGTTCAGGTCGACTTTAGTCCCGCCGTTGTTAATCGCTTCCTGGACCGTATCGGTGATAAAGACCAGCTTACCGTTGATGGTTACCGCTGCGCTCAGCAGGATACGGGCGTTAGGCTGCACGTCCGACGGGTTATACGGCAACACGAAGCTAAACGGCGCCTGCTTGCCTTCAGTACGAACGGCGCGCTGAGCCACGACTTTCGACGGCGCGTCGGCCAGAGAAGCATCAGACAGCGTCACGGTTAATACCGCATCCGGCGGCAGCGCAACTTTCTGTTTAATCCAGATGGTACCGGAAACGTTAGGCTGCTGAATGGATTGCTGCGAAAGGGTATTAATCCCGTTCGGGTCTGCTGCTGGCACTGGCACCTGGGCGCTCTTACCGGCACAGGCGGACAACGCCACCGCAATAGCTACACCACTTAGCATGGGCACGAGTTTCATCGAAGTCTCCTTATCAATGCACCAGCGGGATCGATCCCATCCGATGTCGTTTCAATCACATAACGTATTTAAGTGTGGCACAGATCACCGATTTATGCCTGAAAACGTGCCGATATTCAGATTATTCTACCCATCGGACCACTTTCATTTCTGCGTTATACTCTGCCTATCTTTCGCTACGGCGTTTATTGAGGACAACTATGAGTCAGGCACTGAACAATCTGCTGACATTACTGAATCTGGAAAAAATTGAGGAAGGACTCTTTCGCGGACAGAGCGAAGATCTCGGCTTACGCCAGGTCTTCGGGGGGCAAGTCGTTGGACAAGCGCTGTACGCTGCAAAGGAGACTGTCCCGGCAGACCGTCTGGTGCATTCGTTCCACAGCTATTTCTTACGCCCTGGCGATAGCGCGAAACCAATCGTGTATGACGTTGAGGTCCTGAGAGACGGCAACAGCTTCAGCGCTCGCCGCGTAGCGGCCATTCAGAACGGCAAGCCGATCTTTTACATGACCGCCTCTTTCCAGGCGCCGGAACCCGGCTACGAGCATCAAAAAGTGATGCCGCCGGCACCCGCGCCAGACGATCTCAAATCAGAGACCGACATTGCCCGTGCGCTGGCGCATCTGCTTCCGCCGCAGGTCAAAGAGAAGTTTCTCTGCGATAAACCGCTGGAGATCCGCCCGGTAGAGTTCCATAACCCGATGAAAGGTCACCCCGCCGAGCCGAAGCGCCAGGTCTGGATCCGAGCTAACGGCACCGTGGCTGAGGACTTCCGCGTTCATCAGTATCTGCTGGGCTATGCGTCAGATTTCAACTTCCTGCCGGTGGCGCTGCAGCCGCACGGCGTCGGGTTCCTTGAAAAAGGGATGCAGGTCGCGACGATCGATCACTCCATGTGGTTCCACCGTCCCTTCAACATGAATGAGTGGCTGCTCTACAGCGTGGAGAGTACGTCAGCGTCAAGCGCTCGCGGGTTTGTGCGCGGGGAGTTTTATACCCAGGACGGCGTGCTGGTGGCTTCTACGGTGCAGGAAGGGGTGATGCGTAACAGAGGTTGATGTTGTGCGGCCTGATGCCCTCACCCTGACCCTCTCCCACGGGGAGAGGGAATACACATTAAAAACGGCAACCATAGGTTGCCGTTTTGCTTTTACCTTGTGCGGCCTGATGCCCTCACCCTGACCCTCTCCCACAGGGAGAGGGAATACACATTAAAAACGGCAACCTAAGGTTGCCGTTTTGCTTTTACCTTGTGCGGCCTGATGCCCTCACCCTGACCCTCTCCCACGGGGAGAGGGAATACACACTAAAAACGGCAACCTAAGGTTGCCGTTTTGCTGTTTATTACGCGTTATACGCATTCTCGCCGTGGCTGTTGACGTCCAGACCTTCGCGTTCCTGCTCTTCAGGGACACGCAGACCGACCGTCATGTCCGCCAGTTTGTAGCCAATGAAAGCGACAACGGCAGACCATACAACGGTGAGAGCAATACTTTCCAGCTGTACCAGCAGCTGATGAACCATGGTGACGCCTTCAGCGTAACCTACACCGCCCAGCGATTTGGCAGCGAAGATACCGGTCATGATACAGCCGACGATGCCGCACACGCCGTGCACGCCAAACACATCGCATGGGTCGTCAACGCGCAGCACGCGTTTCAGTGCGGTAACGCCCCACAGACCCGCCAGACCTGACACCAGGCCGACCAGCAGCGCGCCGCCTACGCCGACATAACCACACGCCGGGGTGATGCCAACCAGACCGGCAATGGCACCCGAACAGGCCCCCAGCAGAGAAGGTTTACCGCGTACCGCCCACTCGCCAAACACCCAGGAGAGGATTGCACCCGCCGTGGCCACAACGGTGTTCACGAAGGCCAGCGCGGCGATTTCGTTTGCTGCACTCGCTGAGCCGGCGTTGAAGCCAAACCAGCCAAAGTAGAGGATAGCCGTACCGGTAAAGACCATCGGCAGGTTGTGCGGTTTAAACGCTTCTTTACCAAAGCCCACGCGTTTTCCAATCAGGTATGCGCCAACCAGACCCGCTACCGCGGCGTTGATGTGTACAACGGTACCGCCCGCGAAGTCCAGCGCACCGTGCGTTGCCAGCAGACCACCACCCCAGACCATGTGCGCAATCGGCACATAGGAGAGCGTCAGCCAGACCACCACGAAGATCAGGACGGCAGAGAAACGAATACGCTCGGCGAGCGCGCCCACAATCAGCCCGACGGTAATACAGGCGAAGGAGCCCTGGAACGCAACGTGGATATACTGATAGAAACTGCCCATCAGCGCGGTCAGCTCAATATTTTTCAGCATCACCCAGTCGAAGTTACCAAAGAACGCGTTGCCCGTGCCGAACGCCAGCGAGTAACCGTAAACCACCCACAGCACGCAGACCAGTGCGAACGTCACGGCAACCTGCGTCAGCATGGAGAGAACGTTTTTGCCACGGATCAGGCCGCCGTAGAACAGCGCAATGCCCGGAATGGACATGAACAGCACCAGCGCGGTGCTGATCATCATAAAGGCGTTATCGGCTTTGTCGACCACCGCAGGGGTAGCAGCCAGCGCCAGGCCCGGCAGCAGTGCCAGCGAACCCAGACCCGTTTTGAGTGTTGCTATCTTCATTTTCTCGATCCCTATCACTGTGTGCCAGGAGTTACTTACAGAGCCGCTTCGTCAGATTCGCCGGTACGAATGCGAATGACGCGCTGCAGTTCGGCAACGAAAATTTTGCCGTCGCCAATTTTGCCGGTATAGGCCGCTTTGCTAATGACATCAATAACTTCATCAAGCTGATCGTCAGCAATTGCGACATCAATTTTTACTTTTGGCAGGAAGTTAACGCTGTATTCCGCCCCGCGATAAAGCTCGGCATGACCCTTCTGACGACCAAAGCCTTTCACTTCGGTGACAGTCAGTCCCTGAATACCCATTGAAGACAACGCTTCACGCACGTCTTCGAGTTTGAATGGTTTGATTACAACCGTAACCAGCTTCATAGATCCCCTCCAGTCAGAATTCGGTAATGGCCGTAGCTTACGCAGAAGGTATTGCAAGGGGTGTGCCAGAAATGAAAACGAGGGGGAACAGCGGCGCGATGAGCGTTACACGGTTCTGTTAAACGCGCAGGTGAAAAAAAACGCACCATGCCGGTGCAGGGTGCGTTTCAGTTTTGCACCAACAGGAATGACTGTTAGAGCAACGCCTCATTTTAGTGCATCAGGCGCTAAGCGACTCTTCATCGCGCACGCTGGCCGCCAGCTCTTCGCCCGCCAGCTGCAGCTGGTACATCTGCCAGTAGCGCCCTTTTGCTTCCAGCAGTTCACGGTGCGTACCGCGTTCAACGGCCTGTCCGCGATGTAGCACCAGAATGGTATCGGCATCGACGATGGTGGAAAGACGGTGGGCAATCACCACCAGCGTCGTATGGTCGCGTACCGCGTCCAGCGCCTGCTGGATGGCCTGCTCGGTGCCGGAGTCAATACTGGCGGTCGCTTCATCCAGAATCAGTATCTGCGGCGTTTCAATCAGCACCCGCGCCAGCGCCAGGAGCTGCTTTTGCCCGACGGAGAGATTGTTCCCCTGCTCGCCCAGTTTGGTATTGATCCCCTCGCTAAACCCGCGCGCCAGCTCTGCCAGCTGCACTTTTTCCAGCACGTCCCAGACCTGCTCCTGGGTGTAGTCTCGCCCCAGGGTCACGTTGGCGTAGAAGGTATCGGCCAGCACGACCGGATCCTGCTGCACCATCGCAACGCCTTTGCGTAACACCGTATGGCTAAGAGACGCGAGCGGGCGTCCGTCGAGGCGGATTTCACCTTGCGTGACCGGATAATAGCCCATCAACAGGCTGGCAAGCGTGCTCTTACCGCTGCCGGTATGCCCCACCAGCGCCACGAAACCGCGTGATGGAACGTCAAGCGTGATGTCCTGCAACACCAGCCGGTCTTCGCGATAGGCAAACGAGACGTTATCAAAGGCGATAGTCCCGCTTTGCAGAGGTCGCTCGTCATTGCCGTAGGCCTGGCGCGGCCTGTCCATCAGCTCAAACACGCGTTCACCGGCAACTACCGCCTGTTGCAGCATCGATTGCTGGGTGGTGAGCTCGATCAGCGGCTCGTTAAGGCGTCCCAGATAGCTAATAAAGGCGTACAGCACGCCCACTTCAATCGTACCGTTTGAGCTCAGGCCAAAGAGCATCAGCAGCCCGCAAAGCACCAGCGCAGAGAAAAGGCTCAGCAGCGGACGCAGCAGGAAACCGTCGAGGCGCAGCGTCTGCATACGCGCCATATAGTGCGAACGGCTGGCTTCGCCCATACGCTCGCCAAAGCGCGCCTGCTGGCGGAACTGCTGAATGACGCTCATGCCGTTGATCACTTCGTTGAAGCCATCGTTGATGTCGGCCAGGTAAGCGCGCACCCGACGCACAATCGGCGTGCTGTAGCGCTGATAGATCACCATCACGATCAGCACCGCCGGGAAGATAGCGATCGCCACCAGCGCCATCCGCCAGTTGAGGCTGAACATCGCGACCAGCATCGCGCCAATCAGCGCTGCGCTGCGCAGTACGGTTGCCACCACGGTGACGTACAGATCGCGGATCACCTCGGTATCGTTGGTCACGCGCGAAATCACCTGCCCGACCGGCTGGATATCAAACTCGCTGAGCGGCTGGCGAAGCGCCGCGTCCATCACATCCGTACGCAGCTGCTGAACAACGCCCACGGCTGCACGGTTAAACAGCAGCGACTGAGCATAGTGCAACCCTGCTGCCGTCAGCTGTAAGCCAACGTAGGCCACGCCTAAGCCCGCCACCAGCCCCAGCGGCAGATAGCTTTTGGCGACCATGTTGTCGATAAAATAGCTGATGAGGAGCGGACCGCTCACCTCAGCAATCGCCGCAATCCAGAGTAAAAGCACGGCCACGGAGAGCGGTTTACGCCACGGCGAGCCGTAGGCCAGCAGACGTTTGAGCGTCGGCCACATCGTTCCAAGCTTACGCATTGGCGGCCTCCTCATTCTGCTCCGGCGCATCGTCCAGCGCCGCCTCAAGCTGTTGATAGCGGTACATATCTCGATACCAGCCCGGCTGCTCGGCAAGCGTTTCATGCTGTCCACGCTGGGCAATGTGCCCGTGCTGCAATACCAGAATTTCGCTGGCCTCAGTGAGCGCTGACAAACGGTGGGCGCTGATAATGACCGTGCGTCCGTCGCCCCACTGGCGCAGGTTATGCAGAATTTGATGCTCGGTACGGCCGTCCACGGCGGAAAGCGCATCATCCAGGATCAGGATTTCAGCATTCAGCAGCAGGGCGCGGGCAATGGAGATACGCTGCTTTTGCCCCCCGGACAGCATGACGCCGCGTTCCCCGACTTCCGTTTCGTAACCCTGCGGCAGACGCAAAATGTCATCATGTACGCTGGCCAAACGCGCCACATGTTCAATCTCTTCCTGCGTCGCCGCAGGGCGTCCCAGGGCAATGTTGTTCGCCACCGTGTCCGAAAATAAGAACGGCGTCTGGCTGACGACCGCCAGGCGACCGCGCCACTCATCCAGCAGCAGTCTGGTCAGGGGAATATTGTGGAAGCGGATATCGCCCTCGGTGACGTCAAAGTGGCGCTGAAGCAGAGAGAGCACGGTACTTTTGCCGGATCCCGTCGGGCCGCAGATGCCCAGCATCTGCCCTGGCTGCAGGGTAAAGCTGACGTTTTCCAGTACCGGATGCTCCGTATGCGGATAGATAAACTGCCGGACGTCGACGGTCATGACGCCGCGCCCTTCCGGTACGGCTTCGCTACCGTCAATGACCACCGGCGCTTCGGCCAGCATGGCGCGAATGCGGCTATAGGCGGCGCTGCCGCGCTCAACGATGTTAAACATCCAGGCCAGCGCCAGCATCGGCCAGATCATGAGCCCCAGATACATCGCAAAGCTGGTCAATTGCCCCAGGGTCAACGAGCCCTGCACCACCATCCAGCTTCCGCCGCCAATCGCCAGCAGGTTTGCCATGCCAATCGCGATATAAATCGTCGGGTCAAACCGGGCGTCGATACGCGCGACGCGCATGTTCTTCGCTCCCGTGTCTGCCGCATCGGCGGCAAACAGCGCAGACTGTCGGTCTTCCAGGCCAAACGCTTTGATCATGCGGATGCTGGTCATGCTCTCCTGGGTGCGATCGTTCAGAGACGAAAACGCCGCCTGCGCCAGCTTAAAGCGCTCGTGCAGCTGTTCGCCATAGCGATTGATCGCCAGCGCCATGATCGGCATCGGCAGCAGGGCGAGCAGGGTCAACTGCCAGCTGATCTGCGTGGACATCACGATCAGCACCGCACAGCCCATCACCAGCGAGTCCACCAGCGTCAGCACCCCTTCCCCGGCGGCAAAGACCACGCGATCGACGTCGTTAGTCGCACGGGCGATGAGATCCCCGGTGCGATGGCGCAGATAAAATTCGGGATGCTGTCGGCTCAGCTGGCGGTAAAAATCTTCACGCAGCTCAACGGCCAGCTGATAGGACGCACCGAACAGCAGCACGCGCCAGACGTAGCGCAGCAGATAAACAATGACGGCCGTCAGCACCAGCGTGCCGACCCACATCAACACCCGTGCGGTGGTGTAATGCTGTTCGGTGACGCCATCCACGACGTATCCCACCACTTTCGGCGGGATCAGCTGCAGGATGGCAATGATAATAAGCAGGAATACTGCGCCGAGGTAGCGTTGCCACTCCCGACGAAAGTACCAGCTTAGTTGGGCAAATAATCGCACGCGGTTTGTTCCTGAAGGTATTTTACGAAGTTATTCAATAGGTAATGCTGTGGTGTATTTAATCTGTTCCATGGCGAAGCTTGAGGTGACGTCCGACAAACCCGGTACGCTGTTCACCAGCCGCTTGTAGAAATCATCATAGCGCTTCATGTCGGCCACCTGGACGCGCATCAGGTAATCGTACTCTCCGGCCATTCGCCAGAAACCGAGCACCTCGGGCATCTCCGACACCTGGGTGACGAAGCGGCAATACCAGTCGCTGCTGTGATGCTGGGTTTTTATCAGCACAAATGCCGTCAGCCCGAGCCCCAGCTTTTCGGGATCTAACAGCGCGACGCGCCCCAGAAGAATGCCGTCATCTTCCAGCTTCTTAAGGCGCTTCCAGCACGGGGTGGTGGTCAGATTAACGGCATCTGCCAGCGCCTGCAAAGAGAGGGTACAGTCATTTTGCAGCAATGAAAGGAGCTTGCGGTCAATTTTATCTAGCATACCCACCTCGCAGAGAAAAATTTTCTCCCTTCATTCTATTTTAAAGGCCAGATAGCAACAATTTTTTCTGTGCTTTTCGCTATGCTAGGCACAAAATGACAAACGGATAACGACGATGAATAGCACCTGGGTTAAACATGCGATCAGCGAAATCAATGCCGACTATCAGCGCTCGGCGGATACGCACCTGATTCGCCTTTCCCTGCCGGGATTTGACGGCATTCAGCTCTATCTGAAAGACGAAAGCACCCATCCTACCGGTAGCCTGAAGCATCGCCTGGCGCGCTCGCTGTTTTTATACGGTTTATGTAACGGCTGGATCAAAGAAGGCACCACCATCATAGAATCCTCATCCGGTTCAACGGCGGTGTCCGAAGCCTATTTTGCCCGCCTGCTGGGCCTGCCGTTTATCGCGGTGATGCCGTCCTGCACCGCAAAACGCAAAATCGAGCAGATCGAATTTTACGGCGGTCGCTGCCACTTTGTGGAAAGCGCCTGCGAAATCTACGCCGCCTCCGAAATGCTGGCCCGCGAGCTGAACGGCCACTATATGGACCAGTTCACCTTCGCCGAGCGCGCGACGGACTGGCGCGGCAATAACAACATTGCCGACAGTATTTTCCGCCAGATGACCCACGAACCGCATCCGGTTCCATCGTACATCGTCATGAGCGCCGGTACCGGCGGCACGTCAGCCACGATTGGGCGCTACATCCGCTGTCAGGGCTACGATACCCAACTGATGGTGGTTGACCCGCAGAACTCCGTGTTTCTCGACTACTGGCAAAACCGCGATGCCGGTCTGCGCAGCCCGGTGGGCAGTAAAATTGAAGGGATTGGCCGCCCGCGCGTGGAGCCCTCTTTCATCCCCGACGTTGTGGATGAGATGATGCGCGTGCCGGATGCCGCCAGCGTGGCAACGGCGCACTGGCTGGAGACGCAACTGGGCCGCAAAGTGGGCGCATCGACGGGTACCAACATGTGGGGCGCACTGCAGCTTGCCGCACGTATACGCGAAGAGGGCCGCACCGGCTCCATCGTCACGCTGCTGTGCGACAGCGGCGAGCGTTATCTTGATACCTACTACAACGCGGAGTGGGTACAGGCCAACATCGGCGATATCGCCCCGTGGAAAGCGCAGATTGCACAGCTTGTGAAATAAAAAAAAGCCAGACCGAAGTCTGGCTTGCTGGAAGGGTCTCACTATTCGGGGGAATACGGGAGGTTGTTGTTGTCCAGCCAATGCGTCAAAAAATGGGACACTGCTTCATTGCGGCAGTGGCCAATAACCGGCAGATGGGGAAGTTCTGCTTTCAGCTGCGCCATCGCATTCCCCATGATCAGACCGCGACCCACGCTACCCAGCATTTCGCGGTCGTTCATGGCGTCACCAAACGCCATGCACTCCTGCAGCGTTAAGCCCAGGTGGTCGCTCAGTACCGCCAGAGCGGAACCTTTGTTACAGCCCACCGGCAGCACTTCCAGACAATCCACCGCCGAGAAGGTCAGGTGCGCCCGGTCGCCCAGCGCCTCATTCAGTTGAATCCTTAAGCGGCACAGATCGTCATGATCGCCGCAGAAGCAGATCTTAGTTACCGCATGGGCGGGGATCCGACGCAGATCGATAAGCTGGTATTTAAAGCCGCTGTAAACATGCGCGTGCAATAATTCCGGGATTTCGCTTCCGGTAAACCAGCCCCGATCGTTAAAGACGTGGACGCTGGCCTGCGTGTCCCAGGTGCTGTGCAGCACGATATCCGCCACTTCCGGGTTAAGATCCTGTCGGTGTAGCACATCGCCTTCTACGGAGTGAATGCGCGTCCCGTTGCCGGTGATCAGAAAAGCGTCGAGTGAAAACGCCCCCAGCAAATGGCGCATTTCCAGCACATGACGCCCGGTGGCAAACGTCAGGGTGACATTACGCTCGTGCAGGCGCTTCAGCGTGTTCAGGGTTTTCTCCCCTAAACGGTGATCCGGCATTAACAGCGTACCGTCCATATCAAATGCAGCGAGCCGAGCCATGATTACTCCCGAAATGTGATGCGGTTAACTTGTGCATCAGTATCGTGTGAGATATACGGAAGTAATAGTGAATAGATGATAATTATTGTTCCGGGTTTCTTATGCGCCAGCTCAATCGACTCAACCAGTATCACCGCCTGTGGCAGCCTTCCCTGGGTGCAACGCAGCAGGTCACCATCGGCGAGCTTGCCGCCCGCTGTTTTTGCAGCGAGCGGCATGTCCGAACGCTGCTGCGTCAGGCCCAGGAGGCGGGCTGGCTGAGCTGGCGAGCGCAGTCTGGCCGCGGTAAGCGGGGTGAGCTGACGTTCCATGTCGCGCCGGAGTCACTGCGCAATGCGATGATGGAGGAGGCGCTAAAGAGCGGGCAGCAGCATAACGCGCTGGAACTGGCCCAGCTTGCCCCCGCAGAATTACGATCGTTGCTGCATCCGTTTTTGGGCGGGCAGTGGCAAAACGACACGCCGACGCTGCGCATCCCCTATTACCGCTCGCTGGATCCGCTTCAGCCCGGTTTTTTACCTGGCCGGGCGGAGCAGCATCTGGCGGGACAGGTTTTCTCAGGTTTAACGCGTTTTCACGGCAACAGCAGTGAACCCACGGGCGATCTCGCTCATCACTGGGAAGTGTCGAAGGACGGTTTGCGCTGGCATTTCTACATTCGCTCCACTCTGCACTGGCATAACGGCGATAAAATCGAAACCGGACAGCTTCAGCAAAGCCTGGATGCGCTTTTCGCCTTGCCTGCCCTGCGTAAACTGTTCCAGAGCGTTCTTCGCGTTGACGTTACCCATCCTCAGTGTCTGACCTTTACGCTGCACCAGCCGGATTACTGGCTGGCGCACCGCCTGGCCACCTACTGTAGTCGGCTCGCACATCCCGAACAGCCCATGACGGGCAGCGGCCCCTTCAGAGTCAGCGTGTATGAGCCGGATCTGGTTCGTCTGGAAAGCCACGAACAGTACCATCTCAGCCATCCGCTGCTTAAGGCTATTGAGTACTGGATCACACCGTCGCTGTTTGACTATGGGTTAGGGACCAGCTGTCGCCATCCGGTGCAGATCGCCATTGGCGAGCCGGATGAACTGGAGAGTCTGCGCCTGGTGACGAACAGCACCAGCCTGGGCTTTTGTTATCTCACCCTGAAGCAAAGCCCGCGCCTGAGCGAAATGCAGGCTCGGCGACTCATCAACATCATTCATCTCTCGACGCTTCTGCATACGCTTCCGCTCAATGAAGGGCTGATTACCCCGACAGAGGAGTTGCTCCCCGGCTGGGCGATCCCTCAGTGGTCGGATTTAACACATGTCCCTCTGCCGAAGAAATTAACCCTGATTTATCATTTACCGGTTGAGTTACACACGATGGCGCGCCAGCTAAAAGAGTACCTTGCAAAACACGACTGCGAGCTTACGGCGATCTTTTACGATGCGAAAACCTGGGACGGGTGCCACCAACTGGCGGAAGCGGACATCATGATGGGCGACAGGCTGATTGGCGAAGCGCCGGAATATACGCTTGAACAGTGGCTGCGCTGTGATGCCCTCTGGCCACACGTGCTTAGCGCACCGCAATATGCTCATCTGCAGGCCACCCTGGATGCGGTACAGACCCAGGCCGACGAACAGGCCAGACGTGCCGGGCTAAGGGCCATTTTCTCCCGGCTCATGGAAAAGGCGGTGATAACGCCGCTGTTCAATTATCAATACCAGGTCAGCGCCCCGCCGGGGGTCAACGGTATAAGTCTCAACACCCGCGGCTGGTTTGACTTTACCGAAGCCTGGCTGCCCGCCCCTAAATCGTGAAGAAGCTGGTCGCCGTCGTGGTCAAACGGTAACATAACGCTTTTACCGTAACAGTCGAGATGATTTATGAAACGTGCCGTCGTCGTGTTCAGCGGAGGACAAGACTCTACTACCTGCCTGGTCCAGGCCCTTCATCAGTACGATGAAGTTCACTGTGTCACTTTCGATTATGGTCAGCGTCACCGCGCTGAAATCGACGTTGCCCGTGAACTTGCCCTGAAACTGGGCGCACGCGCGCACAAGGTGCTGGACGTTACGCTGTTAAATGAACTGGCCGTGAGCAGCCTCACCCGGGACAGTATCCCGGTACCTGACTACGAACCCGATGCCAGCGGCATTCCGAATACCTTCGTGCCGGGCCGTAATATCCTCTTCCTGACCCTGACGGCGATCTACGCCTACCAGGTAAAGGCCGAAGCGGTGATCACGGGCGTGTGCGAGACCGACTTCTCCGGCTACCCGGACTGTCGCGATGAGTTCGTGAAAGCGTTAAACCACGCCGTCAATCTGGGAATGGCGAAAGAGACGCGCTTTGAAACCCCGCTCATGTGGCTGGATAAAGCCGAAACCTGGGCGCTGGCGGACTACTGGGGCAAGCTGGACCTTGTTCGCAGCGAAACGCTCACCTGCTATAACGGTATCAAAGGCGACGGTTGCGGCCAGTGCGCGGCCTGTAATCTTCGCGCTAACGGGCTGAACCATTATCTCGCCGATAAAGTTGGCGTGATGGCCGCAATGCAGAAAAAGACCGGGCTTAAATAAGGCTACTTGACCGTGCTGTCGAACAGTTTCACACCGGCAGCACGGGTGACTTTCATCAGCGTTGTCAGCGTTGGGTTGCCGTTGTCTGATAAGGTTCGGTATAGCTGCTGACGGGACAGACCTGCTTTGGTAGAAATTTCTCCGATACCGCCTCGCGCTTCGATGACCTGACGGAGTGCAATGAGATAGGCAGGGATCCCCTGGTCTTCATAGATCTCTTCCAGGGCTGTCTGGAGATAACGCTGAGCGTAGGAAGGATTCTCTCGCAGCATTTTCACAACAGCATCATGGTGGCTAACGGAGCTCGAATATTTTCGTTCAGCGGCGCTCATTGGAATGTCCTTTTGTTTGATGATCTTTCCAGTAATCTATTGCCAGTTTGATATCTGCTTTTTGGCTCTTTTTGTCACCACCTATCAGTAACAATAAAACCTGCCGATTCTCTACTGAAAAATAGATTCTGTAGCCGGGGCCACTGTCGACTCGCATCTCCCAAACACCTTCCCTGAGATACCTGTAATCGCCAAAATTAAGTTTTATCGCACGGTTAATCCGCATAAGGATCCGGAAAACCATATCCGGATCCTTTCGATTCATTCTGGCAACCCACTCCTCAAACGGTACTTTCCCGTCACGGGTCCGGTAACGTTCAACAACGTAGTCCCTGTCCATAATTCTATCCCTGAAAAATCCTTTTGTCTTTTATAAAAGACAAACTTTCTAAGCGATCATCAACTCCAGCTTTTCCCGCAGCTCCCCTTCCAGCGGCAGCGCTTTCTGCGTTTTCAGATCGATACAGACAAAGGTGATCAGCGCATCAGCCACTACCTGCCCTTCTGGATCAAGCGTCACCACCTGGCTTAACACCCCGCTTTTGCCATTGATCTGTTGCACCTGGCTGGTCACCGTGAGTACATCGCCCAGCACGGCCGGACGGCGGTAGTTGATGTTGATATTGACGACCACGAACGCGATGTTGTGCGCGGTCAGCCACTGAAAGCTTTCGCTGTTTTCCAGCCCGTCCCAGCGCGCTTCTTCAAGAAACTCAAGATAGCGAGCGTTATTCACATGCTGGTAAACGTCGAGATGAAAACCGCGTACTTTGATTTTTGTCTGCATAGCGCAATAGCCTTTACTGTTATTTTAGGATGAGAGGTCATAACTGGTATGACCTCTTTATCCTGGCAAAATTTTGCCGCAGTGCAAGAAATTGCGTAATTACAACGTCAGGTGTGAGAGGTTGCGCTCAACCAGCGCGCTGCCCATGCCCGGCACCTGTTTGAGATCGTCGACTGTCTTGAAAGGACCATACTCTTCGCGATAGCTGACGATGGCCTGCGCTTTTTTCAAGCCGACACCATTCATCGCGCGAGCCAGATCTTCCGCAGAGGCCGAATTGATACTGACCCGCGTACCGTCATCATCCGCATTTTTACCGGCGTCAGCCGCTTTGGTTTGCCCTTGCACCGGCGCTGCCGCATCGGACTTGCTCTGCGTAGCCTGTGCTTTGGCGGCGGGCGTCGCCGCCAGCGCGCCCGCGCTCATCCCGGTGGTGGCAATAGCCAGCGTAATTAACAGTGCTTTGATTCCACATTTCATGCTGTTATCTCCTTGTTTGTTGACAGCCAGGTCACGATAGCCGCCAGATAAACTCGGTACAAACAGCAGATTGCAGATATGGAAAAGGCCGCGAAAGCGGCCTTTAGTTTTTGCAGAGCGTTACGAAAATCTGCGAGCAGACACGTAATTACTGCTGCTGAGTCATCACATCACCCAGCTTGATTTTGGCTTCTTTACGCAGGTTGCTCATCATGGCTTCGAAGGCAATCTGAGCATTGTTCTGGGTAATCCCCTGAACCATCGCTTTCTTCTGCGCTTCTGGCAGGGTACCGGCTTTCACTTCATCCAGCGCCAGCAGAACGACGTTGCCCTGCGTATCGGTGGTGGTACCGAAGCTTGGCTTGTCCTTCGCAGGCAGAGTCAGACCAAACGCGGCCTGGCTGATTGGGTCCTGCCCGGTACGGCTCAGCGTTTTCGCTTCACCGAAGCTCAGGCCAGCCGCTTTCAGCGCGTCTTCTTTACCCGCTTTCAGATCGGACAGAATCTTCTCAGCATCCAGTTTCGCCTGCTGTTCCGCTTTGTTGTGCTTAACCTGAGCGACAACCTGATCCTTCACTTCCGCCAGCGGTTTGACCGCTTCTGGCTTGTGCTCGCTGACGCGCAACACAAACGCACGATCGCCGTCGACGGTAATGATGTCAGAGTTACTGCCCGGCGTGCCGTTCTCGCCCACCAGACCGCCGTTGAAGATAGCATCAGAAACCGGTTTGAAGTTCAGCTCTTCCGGCAGGTTGTCACGACCAAACCAGCCCGTCTCAACCGCCTTCACACCCGCCGCCTGCTCTGCACCAGCCAGAGATTCGTTATCGTTGCTAGCAGCATCGCTCACCTTCTGCTGCAGCGCGTAGTAGGCATCCAGCGCTTTTTCCTGTTTCACTTTCGCCGCGATATCTTCGCGAACGTCAGCCAGCGGCTTGGTTTTCGCCGCGGTGATGTCGTCCAGACGCACAACCAGGAAACCAACGGAAGACTTAATGACGCCTGAAAGCTGGCCTTTCTCTTTCAGACCGGCGTTTTTCAGCTCGTCCGGCGTGGTCGCGTCTTCAAGCCAGCCCATATCACCGCCGTTTTTCGCAGAGATAATGTCGGTGGATTTCGCTTTCGCAACGGTCGCGAAATCAGCGCCTTTGTTCAGCTCATCCAGCGCCGCTTTAGCATCAGCCTCGGTCTTCGTCTGAATCACGCTGTAGCGGTTACGCTGCGGCTGAGTAAACTGATCCTGATGCTGGTCGTAGTAAGACTGGATTTCCGCATCAGACGCAGTTTCCTGCAGCGCGGCTGCATCCAGCTTGATGTAGCTCACGCGGAACTGCTCTGGAGAAACAAAGGAATTCTTGTTCTGCTCGTAGTAAGCGTTAACGTCAGCGTCGCTCACCTGCTGTTTCGCCGCCAGGGCGTTCACATCAATGGTCGCTTCGCGTACAACGCGCTGCTGCGCCACCAGCGCGGCCAGTTCGTCCGTTTCACCTTTGAGCATGAAATCGGTGCCCACAACGGCATTGATGAGCTGCTGGGTGGTCAGCTGGTTACGCAGCGCCTGAGCGTACTGATCGGCCGTCATCCCCATCTGGTTGACGATACTGTTGTAACGCGCGTTGTCGAATTTACCGTTAGACTGGAAGGCCTGGGTGGAGAAGATGGCTTTTTTCACCTGCTCATCACTGATGCCAAGGCCCAGTTTTTTGGCGTACTGATCGAGCAGCGCTTCGTCGATGAGACGGTTCAGTGTCTGTTGGCGCAGGGTCTTCATGTACCCTTCGTTCGCTGCCAGTTCAGAGAATTGGTCGCCCAGCTGTTGCTGCATACGGTTACGTTCACCGGCAAAAGCATTCTCGAACTGACCACGGCTGATTTCCTGGCCATTCACTTTTGCGGCATAGTTTGCGCCACCGCCAATAAGGTAACTGCTCACGCCGGTCAATATGAACGACACGATAATGATACCGAAAATAATCTTGAGCACGAGACTGTTAGCAGCCGTGCGTAAGCTGTCCATCATGGTGTAACAACACTCCGCTGTAGGTGACTGGTTACCTGACGCTGACGGAAAATCCTGCCCGTCGCGCGTGAAGGCGTATTGTGACAAGAAAACGGGGCGATTGTCAGCCCACAACTCGCATAAACTCGCACAAATCAGGTCTGGACAAACAAAAAAGGCACATCAAATGATGCGCCCTTGTACTTTCCGGCTTCCCTGAAACGGGAAAGCAATCAGTTTACTGCGTCTTTCAGCGCTTTACCTGCACGGAAACCCGGCACTTTAGCAGCAGCAATGGTGATCTCTTTACCGGTCTGAGGGTTGCGGCCAGTACGGGCAGCACGCTCTTTAACAGCAAAAGTACCGAAGCCTACCAGTGCAACGTCGTCCCCAGCCTGCAGAGATTCAGTAACAGAAGCAATTAATGCATCTAACGCACGTCCAGCTGCAGCTTTAGAAATATCAGCACCAGCAGCAATTTTGTCAATCAGTTGAGATTTATTCACTGTTCTCTTCCTCTCTTTATAATTTATATCGCGCCTGAATCCTTCACAACGCGACCGCGCAGCAGTTATATCAGGCCTGCCATGACCTTACAACACCCGTTGTTGATGGCTGACCTAATCAGCAATCTAAATTAGCTATACAAAAAAAGGCTGGCAAGTGCGAAATGACTTACCAGCCTTGTTTTTATTGACGCTCTTTGCGCGAGGTCACTATTTTGCGGTTACAACCTGCATTCCGGAGGGTTCATTCTGCAATGCGAGACTGAGAACTTCCTCAATTCGCTTCACAGGATGGATCTGCAGATCGGCAATCACGTTGTCCGGAATCTCTTCCAGATCGCGTTTATTTTCGTAAGGGATCAATACGGTTTTGATCCCCCCGCGGTGTGCCGCCAGCAGTTTTTCTTTTAAACCACCAATCGGCAGAACCTGGCCACGCAGCGTGATTTCACCGGTCATAGCCACATCGGCACGCACCGGGTTCCCTGTCAGGCAGGAAACCAGAGCGGTACACATGGCAATACCCGCGCTTGGGCCATCTTTCGGCGTCGCCCCTTCCGGAACGTGCACGTGGATGTCGCGTTTTTCGTAGAAATCAGTGTTGATACCCAGTTTCTCCGCGCGCGCGCGCACCACGGTCAGCGCCGCCTGGATGGATTCCTGCATCACTTCACCCAGCGAGCCGGTGTAGGTCAGCTTGCCTTTGCCCGGCACACAGGCGGTTTCGATGGTCAGCAGATCGCCGCCCACTTCCGTCCATGCCAGGCCAGTCACCTGACCAACGCGGTTTTCGTTGTCCGCGCGACCGTAGTCAAAGCGCTGAACGCCCAGGTACGCATGCAGATTGTCGCCGTTAATCACAATGTGTTTCAGGCTCTTATCCAGCAGCAGCTGTTTCACCGCTTTACGACACAGTTTGGAGATTTCACGCTCAAGGCTACGCACGCCCGCTTCACGGGTGTAGTAGCGAATGATGCCGATAATCGCGCTGTCCTCGACGGTCAGCTCGTTGGCTTTCAGCGCGTTACGCTCAATCTGTTTCGGCAGCAGGTGCTGCTTAGCGATGTTCAGCTTCTCATCTTCGGTATAACCGGAGAGACGGATCACTTCCATACGGTCCAGCAGCGGGGCCGGAATGTTCATGGAGTTGGAGGTCGCCACGAACATCACATCGCTCAGGTCGTAGTCCACTTCCAGGTAGTGATCGCTGAACGCCACGTTCTGTTCTGGATCAAGCACTTCCAGCAGTGCAGACGCAGGGTCGCCACGCATGTCCGACGACATCTTGTCGATCTCATCAAGCAGGAACAGCGGGTTTTTAACCCCCACCTTCGCCATCTTCTGGATCAGTTTACCCGGCATAGAACCGATGTAGGTACGGCGGTGACCGCGGATTTCCGCTTCATCGCGTACGCCACCCAGCGCCATACGGATATACTTGCGTCCGGTCGCTTTGGCGATGGACTGACCCAGAGAGGTTTTACCCACCCCCGGCGGTCCTACCAGGCACAGAATTGGGCCTTTGATTTTGTTTACACGGCTTTGTACCGCGAGGTACTCAAGAATGCGATCTTTCACGCGTTCCAGGCCGTAGTGGTCGGTATCCAGGATTTCCTGCGCCTGACGCAGGTCTTTTTTGACCTTGCTGCGGGCGTTCCACGGAACCTGCACCATCCACTCAATGTAGCCGCGTACAACGGTCGCTTCAGCCGACATTGGAGACATCATTTTCAGCTTCTGCAGTTCTGCTTCGGCTTTCTCTTTCGCCTCTTTCGGCATCTTCGCCGCGTCGATCTTACGCTTCAGCGCTTCGTTTTCGTCCGGCGCATCGTCCATCTCGCCCAGTTCTTTCTGAATGGCCTTCATTTGCTCATTCAGATAGTACTCACGCTGAGATTTCTCCATCTGCTTTTTCACGCGGTTGCGAATACGCTTCTCAACCTGCAGCAGATCGATTTCAGACTCCATCATCGCCATCAGGTATTCCAGACGTTCGTTAACGTCGGACATTTCCAGCACGGACTGTTTGTCAGCCAGCTTCAGCGGCATATGTGCAGCGATGGTGTCCGCCAGACGCGCAGGATCGTCGATGCTGTTCAGCGACGTCAGCACTTCTGGTGGGATTTTCTTGTTCAGCTTGATATAGCCTTCAAACTGGCTAATCGCGGTGCGCACCAGCACTTCCTGCTCGCGCTCATCAAGCTCAGGCGAATCAAGGTACTCTGCCTTCGCAGAGAAGTGCTCGCCATCGTCTGACAGAGTGGTAATACGCGCACGCTGCAGGCCTTCTACCAGCACCTTCACGGTGCCGTCAGGCAGCTTCAGCATCTGCAAAATAGAGGCCACGGTCCCGACGGTGAAAAGATCGTTTACACCCGGCTCATCCGTTGATGCTTCTTTCTGCGCCACCAGCATGATTTTTTTATCATGATCCATGGCGGCTTCGAGGCAACGGATAGATTTTTCCCGCCCTACAAATAAGGGTATGACCATGTGCGGATAAACCACCACATCGCGCAACGGCAATACGGGGATTTCAATGCGTTCAGAACGCTCAGGATTCATAGAGCTCTCTCTTAGTTAGTGTCCGCCAGGTAAGCTGGTCATGTCGCTGTGCTTCACATAACCATTAACATGTATCCAGTATATGGGGATGTTTGCCACACATTCAACGCTATGAATACGGAAAAAGTAAAGGGGAGATAAAATCCCCCCTTTTTGATTAACTGCTTGTATGATTTGGTGAATTATTCGCCAGATGCCTGCTGTGCTTCCGGTTTGCCGTAAATCAGCAGCGGCTTGGTTTGGCCGCTAATGACGGACTCGTCAATCACCACTTTTTCAACGTCTTCCATCGATGGCAGATCGTACATGGTGTCGAGCAGTGCCGCTTCAACAATTGAACGCAGACCACGGGCACCGGTTTTACGGATCATCGCTTTCTTGGCAATGGCATCCAGCGCTTCGTCGCGGAATTCCAGATCAACGCCTTCCAGATTGAACAGCGCCTGATACTGCTTGGTCAGCGCATTTTTCGGCTCTTTCAGGATCTGGATCAGCGCGTCTTCGCTCAGCTCGTTCAGCGTTGCCACAACCGGCAGACGGCCGATGAATTCAGGGATCAGACCGAATTTGATCAGATCTTCCGGTTCAACCTGAGACAGCAGTTCGCCTTCGTTCGGTTTTTCAGACGTTGCTTTCACCGTTGCGCCAAAACCAATGCCGGAGCCGGTTTCAACACGGTGGGAGATCACTTTGTCCAGACCAGCAAACGCACCACCACAGATGAACAGGATCTTGGAGGTATCAACCTGCAGGAACTCCTGCTGCGGATGTTTACGACCACCCTGTGGCGGAACCGCGGCAACCGTACCTTCGATCAGCTTCAGCAGTGCCTGCTGTACGCCTTCACCCGATACGTCACGGGTAATGGACGGGTTGTCTGATTTACGGGAGATCTTGTCGATCTCATCGATGTAAACAATCCCGCGCTGGGCTTTCTGTACGTCGTAATCGCACTTCTGCAGCAGTTTCTGGATGATGTTTTCGACGTCCTCACCCACATAACCGGCCTCGGTCAGGGTGGTGGCATCCGCCATCGTGAACGGAACATCAAGCAGGCGCGCCAGGGTTTCAGCCAGCAGCGTTTTACCGGAACCGGTTGGGCCGATAAGCAGAATGTTACTTTTACCCAGTTCTACGCCATTGCTGGTGTCGCCGTTACGCAGACGTTTGTAGTGGTTATAGACCGCTACCGCCAGCACTTTCTTGGCCTGCTCCTGTCCGATGACGTAGTCGTCAAGGTGATGACGAATTTCATGCGGCGTTGGCAGCGCGCTGCGCTCACGGTGCGGTGCGACTTCTTTAATCTCTTCGCGAATGATGTCGTTACATAAATCGACACATTCGTCGCAGATATACACGGACGGCCCGGCAATCAGTTTACGCACTTCATGCTGGCTTTTGCCGCAAAAAGAGCAGTACAGCAGTTTGCCCGAACCATCTTTGCGTTTATCTGTCATGAGTCCAAACCTCTTTTTAAGTTCTTTGTGCCGCACATGACGACGCAAATGCCATTCTAAGACGCAAGCTGCAATAAGCAGCGTGCCGCCCTACCTTAGTATAGCGGCACACTCGCGTCGCGGGCATCAATTACGATGGGTCAACACGGAGTCGACTAAGCCGTACTCAACTGCCTCTGGAGCAGAGAGGAAGCGATCGCGCTCGGTATCGCGCTCGATCTGCTCGAGTGGTTGACCCGTATGCTGCGCCATAAGTTCATTCATGCGCGCTTTTACTTTCAGAATTTCGCGGGCGTGGATTTCGATATCCGTCGCCTGCCCCTGGTAACCGCCCAGCGGCTGGTGAATCATCACGCGGGAATTTGGCAAGCAGAAACGCTTACCTTTCGCCCCTGCTGTTAACAGGAACGCGCCCATCGATGCAGCCTGACCCATACAGATAGTGCTTACATCTGGCTTGATGAATTGCATGGTGTCATAAATGGACATCCCTGCTGTAATCACGCCACCCGGGGAGTTGATGTACAGGTAAATGTCTTTTTCCGGGTTTTCCGCTTCCAGAAACAGCATCTGCGCCACGATCAGGTTAGCCATGTGGTCTTCCACCTGGCCGGTCAGAAAGATAACGCGTTCCTTGAGCAGACGGGAATAGATATCAAAAGAACGCTCACCACGTGAGGTCTGTTCAATAACCATTGGCACCAGAGCCATATGGGGTGCAAAGTTATCTCGTTCGCCACTGTATGACATTTCCGTCTCCTGGATCAAAATTGAAAACACCTGCTGTACTGATTGTAACCTTACGGACGGATTATCAGCCAGTCTCATTCATCGTGATTACGTACTTATGGGGTTTACAGTGCCCTATTTCAAGCATAACAACCTTTTGTTGTTACGCTAACACCGAAAGGGCGTTTTAGCACTCTTCCTGGGCTATCGCTGTGATAAAAAAAACCCGCTGCCGCAAGGCAACGGGTTTTCTGTTCAAACTTTAAACCTTTGGGGCGAAATTACGCCTGCTGGTTCATCAGTTCGTTGAAAGAGGTCGCTTTTTCGGTCACTTTCGCTTTCGCCAGTACCGCTTCAACAGCCTGCTCTTCCAGGGCAACGTTGCGCATGTTGTCCATCAGCTCTTTGTTCTTACCGTAGAACTCAACAACTTCTGATGGATCTTCGTATGCAGAAGCCATCTCTTCGATCAGGCCTTTCACACGCTCTTCGTCAGCTTTCAGCTCGTGGGTACGAATCACTTCGCCCAGCAGCAGGCCAACAACAACGCGGCGTTTCGCTTGCTCTTCGAACAGCTCGCGTGGCAGTTCCATCGCTTGCTGCTGGTTGCCACCGAAACGCTGTGCAGCCTGACGGCGCAGAACGTCGATTTCGCTGTCGATCAGAGCAGCTGGAACGTCGATTTCGTTGGCTTTCACCAGACCTTCGATCGCCTGAGATTTCACACGGTTACGCACCGCGCCGTTCAGTTCGCGTTCCATGTTCTTACGCACTTCGGTACGCAGACCCGCTACGGAACCATCTTCCACGCCGAAACGCTTGATGAATTCTTCAGTCAGTTCTGGCAGTTCGCGCTCTTCAACTTTCTTCAGGTTGATAGCGAACTTCGCTGCTTTCCCTTTCAGGTTTTCAGCGTGGTACTCTTCCGGGAAGGTCACGTCGATGGTGAACTCTTCGCCAGCCTTGTGGCCTTTGATACCGTCTTCGAAGCCTGGGATCATACGACCCTGGCCCATAGCCAGTACGAAGTCAGACGCTTTGCCGCCTTCGAACTCTTCGCCGTCTACAGAACCGGTGAAGTCGATGGTGACACGGTCTTCAGCGTCAACAGCGCCTTCTTTCTCTTTCCAGTTCGCCTGCTGCTTGCGCAGGGTATCCAGCATGCCGTCAACGTCTTCGTCAGTCACGGAAACAACTGGTTTTTCAACTTCGATAGATTCCAGACCTTTCAGCTCAACTTCCGGGTACACTTCGAACTCTACGGAGTAGGTGAAGTCTTCGCCCAGTTTGTATTCGCCTGGAACGTAGTTCGGCGCGCCGGCCGGATTGATTTTTTCTTTGATGATCGCATCAATAAAGTTACGGCTCATCAGTTCACCCAGCACATCCTGACGCACGGAAGCGCCATAACGCTGAGCAACAACATTCATTGGTACTTTGCCCTTGCGGAAGCCGTCAATACGTACTTTTTTTGCTACGTTGACCAGCTCGCTTTTCACAGCAGTTTCGATGCTGTCAGCAGCGATAGTAATCGTTACACGGCGGCCAAGGCCTTGAGTGGTTTCAACTGAAACTTGCATCTTGTTACCTCAAAAAAATCACAGTGCTCGGTCAACTCTGAATCTGTCTGTTATACCGGGATGCTCTCTTAGTGCAGATTCACATTCCCTGTCGCCAGAATCATCCCGAAGACATTCAATAAGACGCGGCATTATAGCGGCATCACTTAGGTGAGTCGAGAACGGTTGGGGCATGTTGCTGCGGCTTTTTTCACACTTTAAGGCTATTTTTAGCCTTAAAATCGCACCATCCGCTCAAAACTCAGACAAAACAAAACGGCCCGGAGGCCGTTTTGAGGAAATCTGTAAGCAACATACTGGAAAAGCTCCAGCCGTTGCAAATCCGATTTATCAGGCGATAGTGCCTGCACCGCGACAGGGCGGCGATGCGAAAACCGTATCCTGCAAGCCTTCCCATTCCTTAATGGTGTAGGTATGCAGTGCCAGCGCATGCACGGTCGTGGAGAGCTCTTCCGTCAAGGTGCTGTAGATCAAGCGGTGTCGATTCAGGAAACGTTCTCCCGTGAAGCGATCGCTAACCAGAACCACTTTAAAGTGGCTTTCAGAACCTGCCGGCACGTTATGACGATAGCTTTCGTCGACGACTTCGAGGAACACAGGGTTGAACGCTGCCCTTAATTTATCTTCTATATGCTCACGTATCATCATGAAATTACTCCTCCGACAACGCCAGGATGTCACCCACCCCTTTAAATGTTAGCCGCTTTTACCGTTTCCATTACACCTTGACAACAAATATTTAGCTTTCGTCTGATTTTCTCATTCAAACGAATGAAGTTCACTGTGAGACTCATACGTTTTGTCATACACGGATTGGGAAAAACGGTGAACTGGTCAGTTTTCGGACAAGGCGATGAATTTACATGCGTTGACCACTTCCCCTCGCCGTTGGCGATGTTATGATGGCGGCAATTTTTCTCTTTATATGCTTACGATTCGTTGAGAACCCGAAAATGTTAAAAAAACTCTTCTTTCCGTTGGTAGCCCTTTTTATGCTGGCAGGCTGCGCTACTCCGCCTACCACTATTGATGTCTCACCAAAAATCACCCTGCCTCAGCAGGACCCAAGCCTGATGGGCGTCACCGTGAGCATTAACGGTGCCGATCAGCGTCAGGACCAGGCGCTGGCAAAAGTGACCCGCGACAACCAGCAGGTTACCCTCACCGCATCCCGCGACCTGCGCTTCCTGCTCCAGGAAGTGCTGGAGAAACAGATGACCGCTCGCGGCTACATGATTGGCCCAAGCGGCGCGGTCGATCTGCAGATCATCGTGAACAACCTGTACGCTGACGTGTCTCAGGGCAACGTGCGCTACAACATCGCGACCAAAGCGGATATCGCCATCATTGCTACCGCGAAGAATGGCAACAAGATGACCAAAAACTACCGCGCCAGCTACTCTGTTGAAGGTGCGTTCCAGGCCTCTAACCAGAACATTGCTAACGCCGTTAATAGCGTGCTGACCGACACCATCGCCGATATGGCGCAGGACACCAGCATTCACGACTTCATCAAGCAGAACGCGCGTTAATCCCGCTCGCTGACCCGGTGTAACACCGGGTCAGTTTTATAAGAACATGTCCAGCCATTACTTACGCATTTTCCAGCAACCGAAATCAGCTATCCTGCTGATCCTCGGCTTCGCCTCGGGTTTACCCCTCGCACTCACTTCCGGCACGCTTCAGGCATGGATGACGGTTGAGAACATCGATCTTAAAACGATTGGTTTCTTCTCGCTTGTGGGCCAGGCCTATGTCTTTAAGTTCCTGTGGTCTCCGGTCATGGATCGCTATACGCCGCCTTTCCTCGGGCGTCGACGCGGCTGGTTAGTGATGACGCAGATCCTGCTGCTGCTGGCCATTGCGGCGATGGGTTTTCTTGAACCCACCACGCAGCTTCGCTGGATGGCGGCGCTTGCGGTAGTGATTGCCTTCTGCTCCGCCTCTCAGGATATCGTGTTCGATGCCTGGAAGACGGACGTGTTACCTGCGGAAGAGCGCGGCGCCGGTGCGGCAATCAGCGTGCTGGGCTATCGCCTCGGGATGCTGGTCTCCGGCGGGCTGGCGCTGTGGCTCGCCGACCGTTACCTCGGCTGGCAGGGCATGTACTGGCTGATGGCCGCCCTGCTGATCCCCTGCATTATCGCGACGCTGTTCGCGCCCGAACCGAGTGACGTCATCCCGGTTCCCCGCTCGCTGGAGCAGGCCGTCGCCGAACCGCTTCGCGACTTCTTTGGCCGCAACAACGCCTGGCTGATCCTGTTGCTTATCGTCCTTTATAAGCTGGGCGATGCCTTTGCCATGAGCCTGACCACCACCTTCCTGATCCGGGGCGTCGGTTTTGACGCCGGTGAAGTCGGCGTGGTGAATAAAACGCTGGGGCTGTTTGCGACCATCGTCGGCGCGCTTTATGGCGGCGTACTGATGCAGCGCCTGACGCTGTTTCGCGCGCTGCTGATTTTTGGCATCCTTCAGGGTGCCTCTAACGCAGGCTACTGGCTGCTGTCGATTACCGACAAACATACGATCAGCATGGCCGCGGCGGTGTTCTTCGAAAACCTCTGCGGCGGTATGGGCACAGCGGCGTTTGTCGCCCTACTGATGACCCTGTGCAACAAGTCGTTTTCCGCTACCCAGTTCGCGCTGCTCTCGGCGCTCTCCGCCGTTGGCCGGGTGTACGTTGGCCCGATTGCCGGCTGGTTCGTGGAAGCCCACGGCTGGCCAACATTTTATCTCTTCTCGGTCGTGGCTGCCGTGCCGGGAATTTTATTGCTGCTGGTCTGCCGTCAGACGCTGGAATATACCCAGCGGACAGAACACTTTATGCCGCGCACCGAATATCACCGCGCCTACCGATTTGCGTTACGTCTGTTAATGGTGGGCTGCGCGGCTCTCGCACTCTGGCTGGTGGTGCTCATTATTAATGCCAGCACGTCACTGGCACTCCCCTTCGAAGCCCTTCTGCTGGACGCAGGCGCCCTGCTGGCTATCGCCGGGATCCTGACCGGGGGTCTGCTCGATTTCATGGCGTTGCGTAAAACGCAGATGACCTGAAGAAAAATGCGAAAGGTTATTTCCCGTTGTAATCACTAAGCGAAATTATAACGGCGAAATAGCCACCAGCCGCTAAAAAAAATATTTGTTGTTTTGTGCGGGATAGGATTTGGAAATTATTGGCTCCCATTCCAAAACGCTATTTTTCATTAAACGATTCAGCATGCGAGAGTTTGATTTTTCGTTTTTTAGATGTCTTTTTATTGATAATTAATTGTTAATTTTTTGTTTATTTTCAACAATGGTTATACCAATTGTCCCTTTTAGGGTATGCTTGGGGGTCCTTTCGTTATAAAGCCCACGCCATGCGGCTTCGCTCATAAAAACCGACATAATTTGCAACACTTGTGACACGTGCGGCAGAACCCGGTAACACCTTCCTGACACAGGCCTAATGATGTTTACAGTAATGTAACCTTCCCGTAAAATGCCCGCACACTTTAAACGCCACCAGACTCCGTGGAATTGAGGTCGTTAAATGAGACTCGGGAAATACAATAAAAGTTTGGGATGGTTGTCATTATTCGCGGGCACTGTATTACTCAGTGGCTGCGATTCTGCACTACTAGACCCCAAAGGACAGATTGGACTGGAACAACGTTCACTGATATTGACGGCTTTTGGCCTGATGTTGATTGTGGTTATTCCTGCCATTTTGATGGCTGTTGGTTTCGCCTGGAAGTATCGTGCGAGCAATAAAGATGCGAAGTATAGCCCTAACTGGTCACACTCCAATAAAGTGGAAGCTGTGGTCTGGACGGTACCTATTCTGATCATCCTGTTCCTTGCCGTACTGACCTGGAAAACCACTCACGCACTTGAGCCAAGCAAACCGCTGGTTCACGATGAGAAACCTATTACCATTGAAGTGGTCTCCATGGACTGGAAATGGTTCTTCATCTATCCAGAGCAGGGTATTGCTACCGTGAATGAAATCGCCTTCCCGGCGAACACTCCGGTTCAGTTCAAAGTGACCTCCAACTCCGTAATGAACTCCTTCTTCATCCCACGTCTGGGTAGCCAGATTTACGCGATGGCCGGTATGCAGACTAACCTGCACCTGATCGCGAATGAAGCAGGCACCTATGATGGTATCTCCGCCAGCTATAGCGGCCCGGGCTTCTCAGGTATGAAGTTCAAAGCTATTGCGACGCCGGACCGTGCCGCTTTCGACCAATGGGTTGAAAAGGCGAAGCAGTCTCCAAACACCATGTCTGACATGGCGGCGTTCGATAAAGTGGCTGCACCTAGCGAATACAACAAGGTGGAGTACTTCTCTAACGTGAAACCCGATTTGTTCAAAGAGGTTGTTGGCAAATTTATGGATCACGGTAAGAGCATGGACATGACCCAGCCTGAAGGCGAGCACAGCGCGCATGAAGGTATGGAAGGCATGGACATGAGCCACGCGGAAACCGCTCACTAAGGGGCCGAGGAAGAAAATGTTCGGAAAATTGACACTGGATGCAGTGCCGTATCACGAACCGATTATCGTGATTACGGTGGCTGCAATTATCATTGGTGGCGCGGCCTTACTGGCCCTGATCACTTACTTCGGTAAGTGGAGCTACCTGTGGAACGAGTGGCTGACTTCGGTTGACCACAAAAAACTCGGTATCATGTACTGCATCGTCGGTATCGTCATGTTAATTCGTGGCTTTGCGGATGCGATCATGATGCGTAGCCAGCAGGCTCTCGCTTCTGCGGGTGAGGCTGGCTTCCTGCCGCCGCACCACTACGATCAGATCTTTACCGCCCACGGCGTTATCATGATCTTCTTCGTGGCGATGCCGCTGGTTATCGGTCTGATGAACGTTGTCGTTCCGCTGCAAATCGGCGCGCGCGACGTGGCGTTCCCGTTCCTGAACAACCTGAGCTTCTGGTTCACGGTTGTCGGCGTTATCCTGGTTAACCTGTCACTGGGTGTGGGCGAATTCGCGCAGACCGGCTGGCTGGCTTACCCGCCGCTGTCAGGAATTGAGTACAGTCCGGGCGTTGGCGTCGACTACTGGATTTGGGCGCTTCAGCTCTCCGGTGTCGGTACTACCCTGACCGGTATCAACTTCTTCGTGACCATTATCAAGATGCGTGCCCCTGGCATGACCATGTTCAAGATGCCGGTATTTACCTGGGCATCTCTGTGCGCCAACATCCTGATTATTGCCTCCTTCCCAATTCTGACCGTCACCGTCGCGCTGCTGACCCTGGACCGCTACCTGGGCACCCATTTCTTCACGAATGATATGGGTGGCAACATGATGATGTACATCAACCTGATTTGGGCCTGGGGTCACCCGGAAGTGTACATTCTGGTTCTGCCTGTGTTCGGTGTGTTCTCCGAAATCGCGGCTACCTTCTCGCGTAAACGTCTGTTTGGTTACACCTCTCTGGTGTGGGCAACCGTGTGTATTACCGTTCTGTCGTTCATCGTTTGGCTGCACCACTTCTTCACCATGGGTGCGGGTGCAAACGTAAACGCCTTCTTCGGTATCACCACTATGATTATCGCCATCCCTACCGGGGTGAAGATCTTCAACTGGCTGTTCACCATGTATCAGGGCCGTATCGTGTTCCACTCAGCGATGCTGTGGACCATCGGCTTCATCGTGACCTTCTCCGTAGGTGGGATGACCGGCGTACTGCTGGCGGTACCAGGTGCTGACTTCGTTCTGCACAACAGTCTGTTCCTGATTGCGCACTTCCATAACGTTATCATCGGTGGCGTGGTCTTCGGCTGCTTCGCTGGCGTAACCTACTGGTGGCCAAAAGCGTTCGGCTTCACGCTGAACGAAAAATGGGGTAAACGCGCGTTCTGGTTCTGGATCATCGGCTTCTTCGTCGCATTTATGCCGCTGTACGTGCTGGGCTTCATGGGTATGACCCGTCGTCTGAGCCAGCAGATCGATCCGCAGTTCCACCCAATGCTGATGGTTGCAGCGGGCGGCGCCGTGCTGATTGCCTGTGGTATCGCGTCTCAGCTGATTCAGTTCTACGTGTCTATTCGCGACCGCGACCAGAACCGTGACCTGACCGGTGACCCATGGGGTGGCCGTACGCTGGAGTGGGCAACCTCTTCTCCACCTCCTTTCTATAACTTTGCCATCGTGCCGCAGGTTCATGAACGCGACGCATTCTGGGAAATGAAAGAGAAAGGTGAAGCGTACAAGCAACCTGCTCATTACGAAGAGATCCACATGCCGAAAAACAGCGGTGCGGGCATTGTTATTGCCGCCTTCGCAACGGTATTTGGTTTCGCAATGATCTGGCACATCTGGTGGATGGCGATTGTTGGCTTCGCCGGCATCGTAATCAGCTGGATTGTGAAGAGCTTTGACGAGGACGTGGACTACTACGTACCAGTCCGTGAAGTTGAGAAGCTGGAAAATCAGCATTTCGACGAGATTTCTAAAGCGGGGCTGAAAAATGGCAACTGATACTCTGGCGCACTCAACTGCCCACGCGCATGAACATGCGCACCACGATACAGGACCGACCAAAGTCTTCGGTTTCTGGATCTACCTGATGAGCGACTGCATTCTGTTCTGCTGTCTGTTCGCGACCTATGCCGTTCTGGTGAACGGCACGGCGGGCGGCCCGGCTGGCAAGGACATCTTTGAACTGCCGTTCGTTCTGGTTGAAACCGCACTGCTGTTATTCAGCTCCATCACCTACGGCATGGCGGCTATCGCCATGTACAAAAACAACAAGAGCCAGGTTGTTTCCTGGCTGGCGTTGACCTGGCTGTTTGGTGCTGGATTTATCGGGATGGAAATCTATGAATTCCATCACCTGATTCTGGAAGGTTTCGGTCCGGATCGCAGTGGCTTCCTGTCCGCGTTCTTCGCGCTGGTCGGTACCCACGGTCTGCACGTTACCTCTGGTCTGATCTGGATGGCGGTACTGATGTTCCAGGTATCCCGTCGCGGCCTGACCAGTACTAACCGTACCCGTATCATGTGCCTGAGCCTGTTCTGGCACTTCCTGGACGTGGTGTGGATCTGTGTGTTCTCTGTTGTATATCTGATGGGGGCGATGTAATGAGTCATTCAAACGATCATGGCGCTTCCCACGGTAGCGTAAAAACCTACATGACAGGTTTCATCCTGTCGATCATCCTGACGGTGATCCCGTTCTGGATGGTGATGAGCGGTTCTGCGTCTAAACCGGTTATTCTGGGTGCAATCCTGGTGACCGCGGTGATTCAGATTCTGGTGCATCTGGTTTGCTTCCTGCACATGAACACCAAGTCCGATGAAGGCTGGAATATGACCGCCTTTATCTTTACCGTGATTATCATCGCTATCCTGGTAGTCGGTTCCATCTGGATTATGTGGAACCTCAACTACAACATGATGGTTCACTAAGAGCGGCGAGTATGTTTAAGCAATACCTGCAAGTAACGAAACCAGGCATCATCTTTGGCAACCTGATCTCCGTGATCGGAGGGTTCCTGCTGGCCTCTAAGGGCAGCATCGATTACACCCTCTTTATCTACACGCTGGTCGGTGTGTCACTGGTTGTTGCGTCCGGTTGTGTATTTAACAACTACATCGACATGGATATCGACAAGAAGATGGAAAGGACCAAAAATCGGGTGCTGGTGAAAGGCCTGATCGCCCCTTCCGTCTCGCTGGTGTACGCCACCTTGCTGGGTATTGCTGGCTTTATGCTGCTGTGGTTTGGTGCTAACCCGCTGGCCTGCTGGCTGGGGGTGATGGGGTTCGTGGTGTATGTGGGCGTCTACAGCCTGTATATGAAACGCCACTCCGTCTACGGCACGCTGATTGGTTCTCTCTCCGGCGCTGCGCCGCCGGTGATTGGCTACTGCGCGGTCACGAACGAGTTCGACAGCGGTGCGCTGATCCTGCTGGCTATCTTTAGCCTGTGGCAGATGCCGCACTCCTATGCCATCGCGATTTTCCGCTTTAAGGATTATCAGGCAGCGAACATCCCGGTTCTGCCGGTCGTGAAAGGCATTTCGGTTGCCAAGAACCACATCACGCTGTACATCATCGCCTTTGCTGTAGCAACGCTGATGCTCTCTCTGGGTGGTTACGCCGGATACAAATATCTGGCGGTAGCCGCTGCGGTGAGCGTCTGGTGGCTCGGTATGGCGCTGCGCGGTTACAAAGTGGAAGATGACAAAGTCTGGGCGCGCAAACTGTTTGTGTTCTCGATTGTGGCCATCACCTCGCTGTCCGTGATGATGTCCGTGGACTTCATGGTGCCAGATTCACACAACCTGCTGACTTACGTCTGGTAAGCCAAAACAGGTGAATAAAGGGGTGCTTCGGCACCCTTTTTTATTCACTGAATTTATTAATAATGCATGTAATATTTGTTAAATAACCCTTTATTTACCCCGCCCCTTCCCCGCACTACACTATGGCCTGCTTTTGAACTGAGGTGGTAATGAACGATTATAAAATGACGCCAGGCGAGCTACGCGCGACCTGGGGCTTAGGGACTGTCTTCTCGCTACGGATGCTTGGCATGTTTATGGTCCTGCCTGTTCTGACCACGTACGGTATGGCGCTGCAGGGGGCCAGCGAGGCGCTGATTGGGCTCGCGATCGGCATCTACGGCCTGGCGCAGGCGGTATTCCAGATCCCGTTTGGCCTGCTCTCTGACCGGGTAGGTCGAAAGCCGCTGATCGTCGGCGGGCTGCTGGTCTTTGTGCTCGGAAGCATTATCGCCGCCCTCTCCCACTCCATCTGGGGGATTATTCTCGGCCGCGCCCTGCAGGGCTCCGGCGCGATTGCCGCCGCGGTGATGGCGCTGCTGTCAGACTTAACCCGCGAGCAAAACCGCACCAAAGCGATGGCGTTCATCGGCGTGAGCTTTGGCGTGACGTTTGCGATTGCGATGGTGCTGGGCCCCATCATTACCCACACGTTGGGTCTGCACGCCCTGTTCTGGATGATTGCCGTGCTGGCGACCATCGGTATTGCCTTAACCCTGTGGGTCGTGCCGGACAGCAAAAACCACGTTCTGAACCGTGAATCGGGGATGGTAAAAGGCTGCTTCAGCAAAGTGATTGTCGAGCCGCGCCTGCTGAAGCTGAATTTTGGCATTATGTGCCTGCACATCCTGCTGATGTCGACCTTTGTCGCCCTGCCCGGCCAGCTTGCCGCGGCGGGTTTCCCGGCGGCTGAGCACTGGAAAATCTATCTGGTCACGATGCTGATTTCGTTTGTCTCCGTCGTGCCGTTCATCATCTACGCCGAAGTGAAGCGCAAAATGAAGCGCGTCTTCGTGGGCTGCGTGGCGTTGCTGCTGATTGCCGAAATTGTGCTCTGGGGTGCCGGTCCGCACTTCTGGGAGCTGATTGCCGGCGTACAGCTGTTCTTCCTGGCCTTTAACCTGATGGAAGCGCTGCTCCCGTCGCTGATCAGCAAAGAGTCCCCCGCCGGGTATAAAGGTACGGCGATGGGTATCTACTCCACCAGCCAGTTTCTCGGCGTGGCGATCGGCGGCTCGCTCGGCGGCTGGGTGGACGGCCTGTTTGATTCACAAACCGTGTTTCTCGCCGGTGCGCTATTGGCGACAGTCTGGCTGCTGGTCGCCAGCACCATGAAAGAGCCGCGCTACGTGAGCAGCCTGCGCGTAGAAATTCCGGATGATGTGGAGATTAGCGATGCGCTGAAACAGCGTCTGGAAGCCAAAGAGGGCGTGACGGATGTGCTCATCGTCCCGGAAGAGCGCAGCGCTTACGTCAAAATAGACAGTAAAATGACCAACCGCTTCGAAGTCGAGCAGGCGCTCAAAGCGTAAAAAAAAGCCCGGTTATACCGGGCTTTTTTATATTAATCGCGGAAGTTTTTAAACTGGAACGGCTGTCCCAGATCGCCGCCGCGGATCAGCGCCATCACGCCCTGCAGGTCGTCACGGGATTTACCCGTCACGCGAATCTCTTCGCCCTGGATCTGCGCCTGCACCTTCAGCTTGCTGTCTTTAATGAGCTTAACGATCTTCTTCTGCACCGCGCTCTCAATGCCCTGCTTAAGCTTGGCTTCAACAAACCAGTTCTTACCGCTGTGCACAAACTCTTCCGGCACGTCCAGAGACGTCCCTTCAATGCCGCGCTTTAACAGCTTGGCGCGCAGAATGTCGAGCAGCTGATTCACCTGGAAATCAGACTCGCTCAGCACCTTAATGGTCTTATTTGCGTCGTTCAGCTCAAACGACGCCTCAACGCCACGAAAATCGAAACGTGACTCAACTTCGCGGGTTGCGTTCTCAACGCCGTTGCGAACTTCCTGGATATCAACTTCGGAAACAATATCGAAAGATGGCATCTTTTCTTCTCCCTTCACTTTTGTTGCGTTGCATAATACCCGCTACGAGGCATAACTCAACAGAAGCTTAGCTGTATAATTAAGCTGTAACACCTGGCGCAGTTGCAGGTGAGGAGGAACAATGAAAATTACGGTGCTCGGATGCGGAGCGCTTGGTCAGCTGTGGCTGACCGCGCTGTGCAAGCACGGACATGAGGTTCAGGGCTGGCTGCGCGTGCCCCAGCCCTATTGCAGTGTAAACCTGATTGGTGAAGACGGAAGCATCTTTAACGAATCCCTCACCGCGAACGATCCTGACTTCCTGGCGCAAAGCGACCTTTTACTGGTGACGCTCAAAGCGTGGCAGGTCTCAGACGCGGTAAAAACGCTGGCCGCGCAGCTCCCCCCCACTTCGCCCATACTGCTGCTGCATAACGGCATGGGGACCCTTGATGAGCTGAAAAGCGTCCCGCAGCCCCTGCTGATGGCGACAACCACGCACGCTGCACGTCGCGACGGCAACATCATCGTGCATGTCGCCAGCGGCGTAACGCATATCGGCCCGGCCAGAACGCAGGATGGCGACTATAGCTATCTGGCCGATGTGCTTCAAAAGGTGCTGCCGGACGTGGCCTGGCACAACAACATTCGCCCTCAACTGTGGCGTAAGCTTGCGGTGAACTGCGTGATCAATCCGCTGACGGCGCTGTGGGACTGCCCGAACGGGGAGCTGAAAAATCATCCGCAGGACGTTGCGATTTTGTGCGCGGAAGTCGCGGCGGTCGTTGAGCGGGAAGGCCTGCATACCTCGGCAGACGATTTGCACTGCTACGTCGAGCAGGTCATTGAGAGCACGGCAGAAAACATCTCCTCGATGCTGCAGGATGTTCGGGCATTACGCCACACGGAGATCGACTACATCACTGGCTATCTGCTAAAACGCGCCCGCGCGCACGGCATCGCCGTGCCGGAAAACGCCCGTCTGTATGACCTGGTTAAACGTAAGGAGAGTGAATATGAGCGCGTCAGCCCTGATCTGCCTCGCCCCTGGTAGCGAAGAGATGGAAGCGGTCACCACCATTGATTTGATGGTGCGCGGCGGCATTAAGGTTACCACCGCCAGCGTCGCCAGCGACGGCAGTCTGGCAATCACCTGCTCGCGCGGGGTGAAAATCCTCGCGGATGCCCCCCTTGTTCAGGTGGCTGATGGAGATTACGACATCATCGTGCTGCCCGGCGGCTTGAAAGGCGCGGAATGTTTTCGCGACAGCCCGCTGCTGGTCGAGACCGTGCGTCAGTTTCATTTATCCGGCCGCATCGTCGCGGCAATCTGTGCCGCCGCCGGAACGGTTCTGATTCCGCACGATATCTTCCCCATCGGCAACATGACCGGCTTCCCGGGGCTTAAGGATACGATCCCGGAAGAGCATTGGGTGGATAAACGCGTCGTCTGGGACCCGCGCGTCAACCTGCTGACCAGCCAGGGGCCCGGCACCGCGATCGATTTTGGCTTAAAGATTATTGACCTGCTGGTCGGGCGCGAGAAGGCGTACGAAGTGGCATCGTCGCTGGTGATGCCGGCGGGGATTTATAATTATTACGAATAGGTGTTCTCCCTCTCCCTGTGGGAGAGGGCCGGGGTGAGGGCATCAGGCCGCACTCCCCGGCTAGAAACTACGGGCGATACACCTTCACATTCGCAAAGCCCTGCTCGCGCAGATACAGCGCCTGCAGGCGGCTCATCACCCCGCGCTCGCACCACAGCAGATAGGTTTTGCTCTTGTCGAGATCGCCAAATTTCGTGCTCAGCTTGTAGAACGGCAGAGAAACCACCTCAACGCCTTCGACGTTCAGCGGGCTGGCATCCTGCTCATCAATCGAACGAATATCCACAATCACATCGCTGGCACCAAAACCGCTGACGGTTTCAACTTCAACGACTTCCTGCTCGGTCTGCTGGGCAATCTCACGGATATCAATGTTGGAGGCTTCCTCCACCACTTTGTCCAGAATGGCAAAATCGAAGTTCTCTTCTTCCGCTTCGATCTTCGCCTTCACCGCTTTCACCGTTGGGCTTTTTGAGATCACGCCGCAGTATTCCGGCATGGTGCGGGCAAAATCTTCGGTGCCGATTTCACGCGCCAGATCGATGATGTGCTCTTTGTCGTGGGAGATCAGCGGACGCAGGATCAGCGTATCAGACACGTTGTCGATCAGACGCAGGTTGGTCAGCGTCTGGCTGGAGACCTGGCCCAGCGCTTCGCCGGTGACCAGCGCCTGCACGCCGTAGCGTTCCGCCACTTTGGACGCCGCGCGCACCATCATGCGCTTCAGCACCACGCCCATCTGGCCGTCGTCTACTTTCTCAAGGATTTCGCCGACCACAGGTTCGAAGTTGATCGCCACAAAACGCACGCGGTGGGAGCTGCCGAAGCGGTTCCACAGGTAATGCGCCACCTGACGAACGCCGATTTCATGCGCCGCGCCGCCCAGGTTGAAGAAGCAGTAGTGCACACGGCAGCCGCGGCGCATCAGCATATAGCTGGAGACGCCGGAGTCGAAGCCTCCGGAGATCAGGGACAATACGTCTTCCTGGGTACCAATAGGGAAGCCGCCGATACCTTCATAGCGACCTTTCACCAGCAGCAGGCGATCGTTTTCGATCTCCAGATTGACGGTCACGTCCGGGTTGGTCAGACGTACGCGCGCCGTTTCAACGTGCTGGTTCAAACCGCCTCCAACGTAACGTTCCACTTCAATGGAGCTGAACTCGTGCTTGCCGCGACGCTTCACGCGCACGCAGAAGGTTTTGCCTTCGATCTGATCGCGGTACTGGACCAGCGCTTTCTCGAAGATGTCGTGCATATCGCTGAACGGAACATCTTCCACTTCCAGGATATGGTGGATCCCCGGTATACGGGTCAGCGCGTCGCGAATATCCTGACGTTTGTTTTCGTCTTTCGCACGGACCTCAACGTGGTCCCAGTGGCGCACCACGGCGAGGGTTTCGTCGTAGTGCTTTAATACGTTACGAATGTTCCCGGTGAGAATTTTAATAAAGCGCAAACGCACAGATTGGCTTTTGATGGTGATTTCAGGGAACAATTTAATGATAAACTTCATGGCGGCAATGTTTCTTAGGCAAGCGTATTAAGGCTTGTAATGGAAAGAGTACAGCAGCCCACACCCGTGGCTGCATCCAGGCGCGCAAGTATACCACCATCGCGCCGCTCCTGTGCACATTGCGCGTTATTTGATAATTGCCCTGAGTCCGTTACCATGTCGGGGCTGAGAATATAAGAGTCAATTCACTATGCCGAAGAAGAACGACGCACCGGCCAGTTTCGAAACTGCGCTGAATGAACTGGAGCAAATCGTTACCCGTCTTGAGAGCGGCGATCTCCCGCTGGAAGAGGCGCTCAACGAATTCGAGCGTGGCGTGCAGCTGGCGCGCCAGGGGCAGGTCAAACTGCAGCAGGCCGAGCAGCGCGTGCAGATCCTGCTTTCCGACAGCGAAGACGCGAAAACCACGCCTTTTACACCGGACGCCGAGTAAATGGATTTTTCCAACGAGCTTCAGGCGCGTGTCGTACGCGCCAACGACGCCCTGCGCCGTTTTATTGCGCCACAACCTTTTCAGAACACTCCACTGGTTGAAGCCATGCACTATGGCGCACTCTTGGGTGGAAAGCGCCTGCGCCCGTTCCTGGTGTACGCCACGGGCAATATGTTTGGTATCAGCGATAACACGCTGGACGCCCCGGCAGCCGCCGTGGAGTGCATCCATGCCTACTCGCTGATCCACGACGATCTCCCTGCCATGGACGACGACGATTTGCGTCGGGGTCAACCCACCTGCCATATCAAGTTTGGCGAGGCGAATGCCATTCTGGCGGGTGATGCCCTGCAAACGCTGGCGTTCTCGATTCTGAGCGACGCGCCGATGGCGGAGGTGGCCGACCGCGACCGCCTGGCGATGATCTCCGAGCTGGCCATGGCCAGCGGCGTGGCCGGCATGTGCGGCGGACAGGCGCTGGATCTTGAAGCGGAAGGACGTCAGGTTAATCTGGAACAGCTGGAGCGTATTCACCGCCATAAAACCGGGGCGTTGATTCGTTCAGCGGTTCGCCTGGGCGCGCTGAGCGCGGGTGAACAAGGGCGCAAAGCCCTGCCGATTCTGGACAGATACGCAGAAAGTATCGGTCTTGCGTTCCAGGTTCAGGATGACATTCTGGATGTGGTGGGCGATACTGCAACATTGGGTAAACGTCAGGGTGCGGACCAGCAGCTTGGCAAAAGTACCTACCCCGCCCTGCTGGGCCTTGAGCAAGCCCAACGTAAAGCCCGGGATCTGATTGACGATGCCCGCCAGTCGCTAAATGAACTGGCCGCGCAATCGCTGGATACCTCGGCACTGGAAGCGCTAGCGGACTATATAATCCAGCGTGATAAATAAACTATATATCTCGATGAGCCTTTGATGAGTTTTGATATTGCCAAATACCCGACACTGGCGTTAGTTGACTCCACCCAGGAGTTACGTCTGCTGCCGAAAGAGAGCCTGCCGAAGCTGTGCGACGAGCTGCGTCGCTACCTGCTCGACAGCGTTAGCCGCTCCAGCGGCCATTTCGCCTCCGGGCTTGGCACGGTTGAGCTGACCGTGGCGCTGCATTACGTCTATAACACGCCGTTCGATCAGCTCATCTGGGACGTGGGCCACCAGGCTTATCCGCACAAAATTCTGACCGGACGTCGCGATAAAATTGGCACCATTCGCCAGAAAGGCGGCCTGCACCCGTTCCCGTGGCGCGGTGAGAGCGAGTACGACGTGCTGAGCGTCGGCCACTCCTCTACCTCCATTTCAGCGGGCATCGGTATTGCCGTTGCCGCCGAAAAAGAGAACAAGCAGCGCCGCACCGTCTGCGTGATTGGCGACGGTGCCATCACCGCAGGGATGGCCTTCGAAGCCATGAACCACGCGGGCGATATCAAGCCGGACATGCTGGTTATCCTTAACGATAACGAAATGTCGATCTCCGAGAACGTCGGCGCGCTGAACAACCATCTGGCCCAGCTGCTCTCCGGCAAGCTTTACTCCTCACTGCGTGAAGGCGGCAAGAAAGTCTTCTCCGGCGTACCGCCGATTAAAGAGCTGCTCAAGCGTACCGAAGAACACATCAAAGGCATGGTCGTGCCGGGCACCCTGTTTGAAGAGCTGGGCTTTAACTATATTGGCCCGGTTGACGGCCATGACGTGCTGGGTCTGGTGACCACGCTCAAGAACATGCGCGACCTGAAAGGCCCGCAGTTCCTGCACATCATGACCAAAAAAGGGCGTGGCTACGAACCGGCGGAAAAAGATCCGATCACCTTCCACGCGGTACCGAAATTTGACCCGTCCAGCGGCTGTCTGCCAAAAAGCAGCGGCGGCATGCCGAGCTATTCAAAAATCTTCGGCGACTGGCTGTGCGAAACCGCAGCGAAAGACAACAAGCTGATGGCGGTGACGCCTGCCATGCGTGAAGGCTCCGGCATGGTGGATTTCTCCAGAAAATACCCTGACCAGTATTTTGACGTTGCCATTGCCGAGCAGCATGCGGTGACGTTTGCAGCGGGCCTGGCAATTGGCGGCTACAAGCCGGTTGTCGCTATCTATTCCACCTTCCTGCAGCGCGCCTACGATCAGGTGATCCACGACGTGGCGATTCAGAAGCTGCCTGTACTGTTTGCTATCGATCGTGCAGGCATCGTCGGTGCCGACGGCCAGACGCACCAGGGCGCGTTTGACCTGTCGTTCCTGCGCTGTATTCCGGATATGGTTGTCATGACGCCAAGCGACGAGAACGAATGTCGTCAGATGCTGTTTACCGGCTACCACTATCAGGATGGCCCAAGCGCCGTTCGCTACCCGCGCGGCAATGCGGTAGGCGTTGAGCTCCAGCCGCTGGAAAAACTGCCGATCGGTAAAGGTCTGGTGAAGCGTCGCGGTGAAAAAGTGGCGATCCTCAACTTCGGCACGCTGATGCCAGAGGCGGCGAAAGCGGCTGAAGCGCTGAATGCCACCCTGGTGGACATGCGCTTTGTGAAGCCGCTCGACGACGCTCTGATCCTGAGTATGGCTGAGACGCATGACGTGCTGGTCACGCTGGAAGAAAACGCCATCATGGGCGGCGCGGGCAGCGGCGTGAACGAGGTACTGATGGCAAATCGTAAAGCCGTGCCGGTGCTGAACCTCGGCCTGCCGGATCATTTCATTCCTCAGGGTACCCAGGATGAAGCCCGTGCGGCTATTGGCCTGGACGCCGCCGGTATCGAAGCCAAAATCCGCGCCTGGCTGGACTGACCCCTTCCCCCCTTTCCGCTCCTGCTATGCTTAAACCTGGTGTTTAAACAGCAGGAGCGGAACCGTGCAATACACAACATTAGGAAAAACGGACCTTAAGGTTTCCCGACTTTGTCTGGGATGCATGACCTTTGGCGAGCCCGACCGGGGTAATCACGCCTGGACGCTGCCGGAAGAGAGCAGTCGTCCAATCATCAAACGCGCCATCGAGGGCGGCATTAACTTCTTTGACACCGCCAACAGCTACTCCGACGGCAGCAGCGAAGAGATTGTCGGCCGCGCCCTGCGCGATTTTGCCCGTCGTGATGACATCGTCGTCGCCACCAAGGTCTACTATCCGGTGGGCGACCTGGCTGAGGGCCTTTCGCGCGCGCAGATCATGCGCTCCATTGATGACAGCCTCAGACGCCTGAACATGGATTACGTCGACCTGCTGCAGATTCACCGCTGGGATTACAACACGCCAGTCGAGGAGACGCTTGAAGCGCTGAACGACGTGGTCAAAGCCGGTAAAGCACGCTACATCGGCGCGTCGTCTATGCACGCGTCGCAGTTTGCCCAGGCGCTGGATCTCCAGGCGCAGCACGGCTGGGCGCGCTTTGTCACCATGCAGGATCACTACAATCTGATCTATCGTGAAGAAGAGCGCGAGATGCTGCCGCTGTGCCATCAGGAGGGTGTGGCGGTGATCCCGTGGAGCCCGCTGGCGCGCGGCCGCCTGACCCGCCCGTGGGGGGAAACCACGGCTCGCCTGGTATCGGATGAAGTGGGAAAAAATCTTTATTCCGGTACAGAAGCCAGCGATGCGTTGATTGCCGAACGCTTAGCCGGAATTGCCGACGATACCGGTGCCACCCGCGCCCAGGTAGCGCTGGCGTGGCTGCTGGGCAAGCGCGGGGTCGCGTCGCCGATTATTGGAACGTCGCGGGAAGAACAGCTGGATGAGCTGCTGAATGCGGTAGATATCACGCTGACGCCGGAGCAGGTTGCCGAGCTGGAGACGCCGTATCAGCAGCATCCGGTAGTGGGGTTCAAGTAAGCCCTACCCACGTAGGCCGGGTAAGGCGAAGCCGCCACCCGGCAATACAGAGCGCACAAACTCACGCGAAGTGATCGTACCCTTTCCAGTCCAGCGTAACGGGCACACCGTCTTTCACAAACTTCAGCCCTTCGCTCTCCGGCATAATCTGACCGATGCAGGTAAATTTCGCGCCGAGATGCGCTAACGCCACGTCTAGCGTTCCACGGTTGAGCTCAGGCACCGTGAAGCACAGTTCGTAGTCTTCACCGCCGGAGAGCGCCCAACGCAGGGCCTGCTCAGGTTCAACATGGCGAAGCAGCTGCTCAGACAGCGGGAAGAGATCCAGGTCAACGCGCGCACCCACGCCGCTGGCCTTCAGGATATGGCCGAGATCGGAGATGAGACCGTCAGAGAGATCGATAGCCGAGCTTGCCCGCTCGCGCAGCGCCTGGCCGTGCAAAATACGCGGCGTTGGCCTCAGGTGGCGTTTCACCAGATACGCCGCATCGTCAGCATCTTCAACCGTTAAACGGTCCTGAAGGATCGCCAGCCCAGCCGCGCTGTCGCCCGGCGTACCGGTCACGTAGATCCAGTCGCCGGGTTTTGCGCCTGAGCGCTTCAGCGCGCGGCCAAGCGGCACGTAGCCGTGGATCGCCAGCGTCATCGACAGCGGCCCGGCAGTAGTATCACCGCCAATCAGCTGCATATCGTAATAATTCAGCTGTTCAAACAGCGCGTCGCTAAAGGCTTCCAGCCAGGCTTCGTCCACCTCTGGCAGAGTCAGGGCCAGCGTCAGCCACGCGGGATCGGCACCCATCGCCGCCAGATCGCTGACGTTAACCGCCAGCGCTTTATACGCCAGATCGGCAGGATCGATATCCGGTAAGAAATGACGTCCGCACACCAGGGTGTCGGTGCTGATTGCCAGCGTCTGTTTTTCGGGAATATTGAGAAGTGCACAGTCATCGCCAATGCCGGTTTCAACATCAAGACGAGAGGTTCTGACACGGTCGAAATAACGGGCAATCAGGGAGAATTCGCCGCATGCCATACGTTATGCCTCAGCAAATAAAAGAAAAAACCGGAGCCGCACTGCCCGTCAGGCAATGCAGGACTCCGGTTTGCGGATCACTTTTTGTGGGGACGGATCGCAGGTGCTGCTTTATCAAGTACGCCGTTTACAAACTTGTGGCTATCTTCAGCGCCGAAGGTTTTCGCCAGTTCGATCGCTTCGTTGATGGCCACTTTGTACGGCACATCATCACGTTTAGACAGCTCAAACAGCGCGATACGCAACACTGCTTTTTCTACCTGGCCCAGCTCTTCGAGCAGACGGGACAGGTAAGGCTTCATCAGACCATCGAGATACGCGCTATTAGTCGCCACTCCCGACAGCAGTTCACGGAAGTACAGAACGTCAACGTCTTTCACGTCCTGTTCTGACAGGAACTGGTATTCAACATCAGCGATGTCGTTCTGGGACAACTGCCAGGAGTAAAGTGCCTGGACGGCACATTCACGGGCGCGGCGACGAGCAGCAGGTTTCACGGAATTCCCCTTACAAAAAAATCAGGCCTTGATGGCTTTCAATACATTGATCATTTCAAGCGCGGTCAGTGCAGCTTCTGCACCTTTGTTACCGGCTTTGGTGCCAGCACGTTCGATGGCTTGTTCAATACTTTCGGTGGTCAGCACGCCGAACGCGACAGGAATTTCAGCATCCTGCGCAACGTGTGCCAGACCGTTGCTTGCACCGCCCGCAACGTATTCGAAGTGCGCAGTGCCGCCACGAATAACGGTACCCAGCGCAATCACCGCGTCGTATTTACCGGTTTTCGCCAGCGCGCCCGCCGCCAGTGGCAGTTCGTAAGCGCCTGGAACCCAAACAACGGTAATGTTGTCATCTTTAACCTGGCCGATGCGTTTCAGGGCGTCAATCGCACCTTCCAGCAGGCTGTCGTTGATGAAGTTGTTGAAACGCGCAATGGTGATGGCGACGCGAGCGTCCGGGGTAGCTACAGCAGCTTCAATAATGTTCATACTCTTCCTTTACGGGTTCATTTGGCCCCGCAGGGGGGCGGATTTTATCATAATACTTTGCGCACTGCTTCCCTATTTCAGGAGCAATTACGCTGTCGTTAAATGGAGGCAGACATCCGGACCTACCGGACGAATCTCGCTAAATTTGAGTTGCGGTGCGTCGGCCAGTTTTTCAAGGCCGGTCAGCACAAACAGGCCGCGCGCGTCGTGACCTAACAGTTTAGGCGCAACGTAAACAATCAGTTCATCCACCAGTCCGGCCTGTAAGAGCGCGCCGGCGAGCGTTGGCCCCGCTTCGACCCAGATGCTGTTCACCTGCTGCTTGCCGAGCAGCATCATCAGCACAACCAGATCCAGATGACCGTTATGCTCCGGCACCATCATGCTGCGCACGCCTTCCGGCCATTCGCGCGTATCTTCTTTAGTGCGGGCAATCCAGGTTTCACCGGGCTGCTGGACGATGCGGTGCTCCGGCGTCACCCGGTTGTGGCTATCAATGACAATACGCAGCGGCTGACGCAGGTTCTCCTGCGGGTAAAGCGCCTGGGTATCGGCATTCAGTTCGTCCCAGCGCACGGTCATGGCCGGATCGTCAGCCAGAACGGTTTCACTGCTGGTGAGGATAGCATGGCTTTGCGCGCGCAGACGTTGCACATCGCGCCTTGCCTGCGGCGAGGTTACCCACTGGCTTTCGCCGTTTGCCATCGCCGTACGACCGTCCAGCGAGGCACCCAGCTTGAGCTGAATATACGGGAACCCCGTGCGCATGCGCTTCAGAAAGCCTTTGTTGATCGCTTCCGCGTCCTGCATCATCAGCCCATGGCTGACGTCAATGCCTTCCTGCTGCAGGCGATACAGGCCGCGTCCCGCCACCTGCGGATTCGGGTCCTGCATCGATGCGACCACGCGTGAAACGCCTGCCGCGATCAGCGCTTCGCAGCACGGCGGCGTGCGCCCGTGATGGCTGCAGGGCTCCAGCGTGACGTAGGCTGTGGCACCGCGCGCCTTCTCACCGGCCATGCGCAGCGCATGAACCTCGGCATGCGGCTCGCCGGCACGATAGTGAAAGCCCTCCCCCACGATCTCGCCATCTTTAACGATAACGCACCCGACGTTCGGGTTGGGATGGGTAGTAAAACGACCGCGCTGCGCCAGCTTCATGGCTCGCGCCATGTAAATCTCATCCTGCATGAGCTTAATCCTGTAAGCGGGCGATCTCTTCGCCAAACTCTTTGATGTCTTCGAAGCTGCGGTAGACCGAGGCGAAGCGGATATAGGCGACCTTATCGAGCTTTTTCAGCTGCTCCATCACCAGGTTGCCGATCATTTTGCTCGGCACTTCACGCTCGCCCAAACCACGAAGGTAAGATTTTATGTGGTTTAACGCCATCTCAACGTCGTCCGCGCTGACGGGACGTTTCTCGAGGGCCTTCAGCATCCCGCTGCGCAGTTTCTCTTCGTTAAACGGCTCGCGCACGTCGTTACTTTTTACCACGCGCGGCATTACCAGCTCTGCAACCTCAAAGGTCGTGAAACGCTCGTTGCACACCAGACACTGCCGACGACGGCGTACGGATGACCCTTCGCCCACAAGACGAGAGTCGATGACTTTGGTATCCACAGCGGAGCAGAATGGGCAATGCATACGGTATCCCTGTTATCCGGTTAACTGATTTTCATTTTACCCTGATCTGGCCTGACAACAAAGGAAGAGCTTTTTGAGACAAAGGATCTATGTCTGACACGATGATGATGGCTACCATTAGGACGATCCGTTATTTCAAGGAAATAAACGCAATGACAAGACGTTACCTGAAAATTTTGCTGGTGGGGAGCCTCTTCACCCTTAGCGCCTGTGCACAGCAAACCGAAGTCCGCCAGATGAAACAGAGCGTGAATACGCTCAATACGGCGCTGGACAAACTGAATAAAGAAACGGTGAAGATCACCCAGCAAAACGCGCTGAATGCCAAATCCAGCAGCGGGGTTTATCTCCTGCCGGGAGCGAATACGCCCGCGCGGCTCAATAGCCAGATTGGCACGCTGAAAATGTCACTGGTGAACGTGGCGGCGAATGCAAATGGTACTCGCGCAACATTACGCATTCAGGGCGAGTCCAACGATCCGTTGCCAGCCTTCAGCGGCACCGTCGAATGGGGGCAGATCCAGGGCACCACTGAGAGCTACCAGGAGGTGAATATTAACAGTCAGCTGTTCACCGCACCGGCCAGCGTGCTGGCTCCAAGCGATGTTGACATTCCGCTGCAGCTTAACGGACTCACTCCGGATCAGTTAGGTTTCATCCGCATTCACGATATCCAGCCCGCCGCGCAGTAACCCCTCTTTTAGCGGAGTGCAATGTCACTCCGCTAACATTTACATTTCGTATGGATTGGCAACATAAATGATTGCCGCTACAATCCCGGCCGTTTAAAGTACGCAAACGTGAACGCAATCGATTACGCATGTGAGAGATATGTGAAACAACACATATTTTTGTGAGCAAGGATTCCTATAATAGGCTCCGCAGAAACACGAAATATTTTGATACGCAAATCGCGCATTTTTCACTCCCGGAAGGGAATTTCAATCAGTGGCATGATTATGAAAAAAACATTACTCGCAGCTGGCGCTGTACTGGCACTCTCCTCCTCTTTCACTGTTAACGCAGCGGAAAACGATAAACCACAATACCTCTCCGACTGGTGGCACCAGAGCGTTAACGTGGTTGGCAGCTACCATACGCGCTTTTCTCCGAAGCTGAACAACGACGTTTATCTGGAATACGAAGCGTTTGCTAAAAAAGACTGGTTTGATTTCTACGGCTACATCGATATTCCTAAGACCTTTGACTGGGGTAACGGTAACGATAAAGGTATCTGGTCCGACGGTTCCCCGCTGTTCATGGAAATCGAACCGCGTTTCTCTATCGATAAACTGACGGGCACTGACCTGAGCTTTGGTCCGTTCAAAGAGTGGTACTTCGCGAACAACTATATCTACGATATGGGTGATAACAAAGGCAGCCGTCAGAGCACCTGGTACATGGGTCTTGGTACAGACATCGATACAGGTCTGCCAATGGGCCTCTCGCTGAACGTGTATGCTAAATATCAGTGGCAGAACTATGGCGCTTCTAACGAAAACGAGTGGGATGGCTACCGTTTCAAAGTGAAATACTTTGTGCCAATCACTCAGGTTTGGGGTGGCCAACTGACCTATATCGGCTTCACCAACTTCGACTGGGGCTCAGATCTGGGTGATGACAAGAACCGTACCAGCAACTCTATCGCGTCCAGCCACGTTCTGGCTCTGAACTACGATCACTGGCACTACTCCGTAGTCGCGCGTTATTTCCATAATGGCGGCCAGTGGAAAGGTGGAGATACCGTGAACTGGGGTGAGGGTGACTTCACTTCTAAATCAACAGGTTGGGGTGGCTACCTGGTTGTAGGTTATAACTTCTAATCAGTGCGGATTTCGCCCGGTGGCGCTACGGTATGAACCGGAAACATGGGTAACACTTTAGACCGGATACATGGGTAACAGTTATAACTGGCATAGAAGAGGAGACTCGCTATGCCCTGGACT